>NZ_PVZR01000012.1:0-212393 GCF_003024455.1 Ensifer sp. NM-2 | reverse complement strand
CAGGCGATCGACCTTGGCCGGCAGGGTTTCGAGATCGGCAAGGTCCATCACGCGGATCGCACGACGGCCGACCTTGTCTTCATAGGCCGGGCCGATGCCGCGGCGGGTGGTGCCGATCTTGGTGCCGCTGTTGGAGGCAGCGTCTTCGCGGAAGCCGTCGAGTTCGCGGTGCAGCGAAAGAATGAGCGTGGCGTTGTCGGCAACGCGCAGGTTCTCCGGGGTGATCGTCACGCCCTGCTTGCCGAGCTTGTCGATTTCAGCGATCAGCGCATGCGGGTCGATGACCACGCCGTTGCCGATGACGGCGAGCTTGCCGGGACGCACGACGCCGGACGGAAGCAGCGACAGCTTGTAGCTGACGCCGTCGATCACCAGGGTATGGCCGGCGTTGTGACCGCCCTGAAAGCGCACGACGATATCCGCGCGTTCCGAGAGCCAATCTACAATCTTGCCTTTGCCTTCATCACCCCACTGGGATCCGACCACCACGACATTCGTCATAATTCTCTTCCTGTTGACGCGCGCAAGTAGGGTTGCGCTGTTCTCAAAACCCGCGCATCTATACTGTGTTGTCACCGGGAAAGCGACCCCGTTATGACGGGCGTTCCGCCCTTTTTGCATGACAAGCGCTGGATTTAGCGCCTATATCTTGCGTCTCTCCCGCCCTTGCGGCAATCAATCCCCGTCATCCCAGCAGGTTGCAGCATCGTGAATTCCAGGGCTTATTTCTATCTCTGCGTCACCGCACTCTTCTGGGGCGGCAATTCGGTCGCCGGAAAAATGGCCGTCGGGCATGTCAGTCCGATGATGCTCACCACCCTTCGCTGGGTGTTTGCGCTTCTCATCATCCTGGTGCTAATGACGCCGCAGATCCGCCGCGATTGGCAGAAGATCAAGCAGCATTGGCTGCAGCTGCTGGCCTATGGCGTCATCGGTTTCACCACCTTCAACGCCCTGCTCTATTCTGCGCTGAAATATACCAGCGCGATCAACGCGGTCATCCTGCAGGCCGGCATCCCCATGCTGATCTTCCTGTTCAATTTCATGCTGTTTCGAACCCGCGCCTCGATCGCACAGGTGATCGGCTTCACCGTGACGCTGATCGGCGTGCTGATCACCGCCGCGCACGGCGACATCGCCAGCCTGCTGCAACTGGAGTTCAACTTCGGCGACGCCCTGATGATCGCCGCCTGCATCGTTTACGCCGCCTATACCGTGGCACTGCGCTGGAAGCCCACGATGCATTGGCAGAGTTTCATCGCCGCACCCGCCTTCGGCGCCCTGCTCAGCGCCATTCCACTGCTCTTCTGGGAGATCGGCAACGGCACGGCGATCTTTCCTGACACGACCGGCTGGATCATCGTGCTCTACGCCGCCATCTTCCCGTCATTGATGTCGCAGGTGCTCTATGTCCGCGGCGTCGAGATGATCGGCGCCAACCGTGCCGGGCTCTTCATCAATGCCATCCCGGTCTTCGGCACGCTGCTGTCGGTCATGCTGGTCGGCGAGACCTTCCACACCTTCCATTTCATCGCCCTGCTGCTTGTTCTCGGCGGCATCGCCATTGCCGAGAAGGGCCGCCCGAAACACTAATACCAACCCGCACGGATATTGACCTCTTCCGGCCGAGCCGGCGCTCTTTCAGGCGAGCAACCGCTCCATGTAGAGCGCATCCTCGCCGTAGCTTGCAAGCTTGCTTGCCAGCCGCTTGTCCATGCGGACGGAAAACCCCTGCCGCTCCCAGAAGCCGCGCGAACCGTTGACCGACACCAGCGACATCGAGTGGTAGCCTTCCGACCGGGCGATAACGGCGAGCAGCGGCACGACGTTGCCCCCTGCCCCGGATCCGCGGGTCTCAGGCAAAAGCGCCAGATCGTGAATGTACCAGGTGTCGGCGGTTTCTGGGATCTCGCCCAGCACCGCGTTCAGCGAAGGCGGCGCACGGCGGAGCCAGGGATGGCTCAAGACATAGCCTTGGGCGACGCCGCCGACCTCCAGCATGAAGCAGCCCTCGGGGCTCAATTCCAGCCGATCGGCAAGCACGTGATCGTCCTCGGGGAATGCCTCGTGAACCACCAGCTGGATTTCGGAGACCGAAACGAGATCGGGAAGGCTGGCCTCGCGCCAGCGGAATGCCTGTCGTGTCATTGCCGTCATCAATGTTTCAAACCGAAAGAACGCACCGGCTTGTCCGATGCGTTCCTGGTCGTTCTCGAATTCAATCATCTGCCCGCCTTGGCGAGCCGGCCATTCGCTGGCGCATGGGTCACAAAATCATGGCCGATTTGCGCCCTTCAGCCTTGCGCACCAGGCGGTGCGCAAGGCTGCTGCATCCATGATCAATCGATGTTGAACACCAGCGGTTTTGCCTGGCGGATCGCGCCGTTGGCGCGCAGCTTGTCGAGCACGTCATCGGAAACCGGGCCGTCGACATAGAGCAACGCGATGGCGTCGCCGGCTTCCTTCTCGCGACCAAGCTGGAAGTTGGCGATGTTGACGCCGGCATCGCCGAGGGTCATGCCGATGAAGCCGATCATGCCGGGTACGTCGGTGTTGGTGATGTAGACCATGTGGCTGCCGACATCCGCATCAAGGTTGATGCCCTTGATCTGGATAAAGCGCGGCTTGCCGTCGGAGAACACCGTACCGGCGACCGAGCGGGTCTGGTTGGCGGTCTTGACCGTCAGCTTGATGTAGCCGTCGAAGACGCCGGTCTTGTCACGCTTGACCTCGGAAAGAATGACGCCCTTTTCCTTGATCATGATCGGAGCCGAAACCATGTTGACATCGGCCACCTGCGGCCGGATGAGACCGGCGAGCACGGCACTGGTCAACGCCTTGGTGTTCATCGCTGCGGTCGCGCCATCGTAGAGGATCTCGATTTCCTTGATCGCGCTTTCCGTCACCTGGCCGACGAAGGCGCCAAGCACGTCGGCAAGCCGGATGAAGGGCTTGAGGATCGGGGCTTCTTCGGCGGTGATCGAGGGCATGTTGATGGCGTTGGAAACGGCACCCTTGACGAGATAGTCCGACATCTGTTCGGCGACCTGCAGGGCGACGTTTTCCTGTGCTTCCGTGGTCGACGCACCGAGATGCGGCGTGCAGACGACGTTCGCCAGGCCGAAGAGCGGGCTTTCCGTCGCAGGCTCGACCTCGAACACGTCAAAGCCGGCGCCGGCAACGTGGCCGGACTTGATCGCGTCGGCCAGCGCCTTCTCGTCGACGAGGCCGCCGCGGGCGCAGTTGATGATGCGCACGCCCGGCTTGGTCTTGGCCAGAGCTTCGGCATTGAGGATGCTGCGGGTCTTGTCCGTCAGCGGCACGTGCAGGGTGATGAAGTCGGCCTGGGCCAGCAGCTCGTCGAGCTCGACCTTGGTGACGCCCATTTCTTCGGCGCGCTCCTTCGACAGGAACGGGTCATAGGCAAGCACATGCATCTTGAGGCCGATGGCGCGCGAGCAGACGATCGAGCCGATGTTGCCGGCGCCGATGACGCCAAGCGTCTTGCCGGTGATTTCGACACCCATGAAGCGGGACTTCTCCCACTTGCCGGCCTGCGTCGAGGTGTCGGCGGCCGGAAGCTGGCGGGCAACGGCAAAAAGCAGCGCGATGGCGTGTTCGGCCGTGGTGATCGAATTGCCGAAGGGCGTGTTCATGACAATGATACCGCGGCGCGAAGCGGCCGGAATATCGACATTGTCGACGCCGATGCCGGCACGGCCAATGACCTTGAGATTGGTCGCAGCGGCGATCAGCTTCTCGGTCGCCTTGGTGGCCGAGCGAATGGCAAGACCGTCATAGTTGCCGATGATTTCGGCGAGCTTGTCCTTGTCCTTGCCGAGCTTCGGCTGGAAATCGACTTCAACGCCGCGGTCGCGGAAGATCTGGACGGCGGTTTCCGACAGTTCGTCGGATACGAGAACGCGAGGTGCCATGATGGCCTCCTTGAGAAGATCAGGTCTGAACGGGAATGCGGTACAAGGGCTTCGCTCCCCCATCGGGAGCGAAGCAAACGCTTGGGTTAGGCCGCTGCCAGCGACAGCGTCGCCTTCTGGGTCTCAAAAGCCCAGGTCAGCCACGGCATCAGAGCTGCCATGTCGGATGCCTCAATCGTGGCACCGGCCCAAATTCTGAGACCGGACGGTGCATCGCGATAATGGCCGATGTCGAACGCGACACCTTCTTTTTCGAGCAGGGCGACAACGCCCTTGGCAAAGGCTGCCTGTCCATCCGCATCCAGTGCGGCGACGTCCGTGTCGACGATCTTCAGGCAGACCGACGTATTGGAGCGGGTTTCGTCCTTGACCGCCAGATTGGCGATCCAGCCGTTGGCTGCAACGAAGTCGAAGATCACCTTGGCATTGGCGTCGGCACGCGCCATCAGGCCCTTGAGCCCACCGACCTTCTCAGCCCAGACGAGCGCATCGATGTAGTCTTCGACGCAGAGCATCGAAGGCGTGTTGATGGTCTCGCCGGTGAAGATGCCTTCGATCAGCTTGCCGCCGGAGGTCATGCGGAAGATCTTCGGCAGCGGCCAGGCCGGCACATAGGTCAGCAGGCGTTCGACGGCACGCGGCGAAAGAATGATGACGCCGTGTGCGCCCTCGCCGCCCAGAACCTTCTGCCAGGAGAAGGTGACGACATCGAGCTTGGCGAAATCGAGGTTCTGCGCAAAGGCGGCAGACGTCGCGTCGCAAATGGTCAGGCCCTTGCGGTCGGCCGGAATGAAGTCGGCATTCGGAACGCGCACACCCGAGGTCGTGCCGTTCCAGGTGAAGACGACGTCACGATCGAAATCGACCTTGGAGAGATCGGGAAGTTCGCCGTAACCGGCTTCGAACTTGCGTACATCGGCGAGCTTCAGCTGCTTGACCACATCGGTCACCCAGCCGGCGCCAAAGCTTTCCCAGGCGACCATGTCGACGCCACGCTGGCCGAGCATCGACCAGAGCGCCATTTCGACGGCGCCGGTATCGGAAGCGGGCACGATGCCGATGCGGTAATCGGCCGGCACGTCAAGAATGTCACGGGTAAGATCGATGGCCTGCTTGAGCTTCGTCTTGCCGACCTTGGCGCGGTGCGAACGACCGAGCGGAGCGTCGGAGAGAGCATCGAGCGACCAACCGGGGCGCTTCGAGCAAGGGCCAGAAGAAAAATGGGTGTTGTTCGGACGGATGTCCGGCTTGGCAGGCTTCGTCATGTGCTATCCTTCCAGATAGATAGCCCTTCGTTGGGGAAGGGTGTCCCGCCGTCGGAAATATTGCGGGTCCGGAAGGAAGTCAAGCGACTTGTGTCGCAATCGAGAATATTTATGGCGTCGCAGGCAATATCAGCAAAGATGAGGCTGCGCCTGCCGACCGAATGTTACCAGAACGAGAAGCGCAGGCCGGCTCTGATCTCGTGACGGGAAAGTCCATCGTCGAAACCCTTTGCCCCGCTCGCACCCGCCAGTGCCTCGGCACCGAAGCCGAACATCTCGCCGTCGCCGATATGCGAGTAACGGTAGCCGACATCGAGCTTCAGACGATCGCTGAGGTCGTAGGAGACGCCGGTCATCAGCGCATAGGTGAAGCGCCAGCTGTCGCGACCGTCAAATGAGGTTGTGGCCGGAGCGCCGGCACAGGCGCCGCCGCCGGCAACGCAGCTCTCACTGGCAAAGGCGGTATTCCAACGCAGATTGGTCGCGCCGATACCGGCGCCGAGATAGGGCGTGAAGCCGGCGAGCGTTCCGAAATCGACATAGGCGTTCGCCATCAGGCCCAGCGCGGAAAAATCCGCCGTCGCGGCAAAGGCGCAGGACGTGCCGGCACCCTGCCCCGCGCAGGGGCTTGCGGTCAGCGACGAGCCGTCGAAACGACCCTCGAAATAATCGACCGTGAGGTCAGCGCGGAAAGTGTCGGTGATCTGGTAGCCGAGGCCGATGGTGCCCGAAAGCGGTTTATCGAAGCGTGCACCGTCGAACGGAATATTGCTGTAACCGGTCCCCTGATCGAAGGTGCGGTAGCTAGGATCGCCTTCGTCGCGCCAGCCGGCGTAACCGATGTCGCCGCGCAGGTAGAGGCCGCTGCTGCCGGTTGCTTCCTGGGCAATCGTGATTTCGGGGGCGTCGATCAGGGTCTCGTCTGCGGCAACTGCCGGACCGGAAAGCAACAGGCCGACACCGAACGCGGCTCCGCAGATCCCGTTTCGCCATTCCATGCCCATGCCCTTTCGCTGCCATTGCCGTCGCCGAATAGGATCCACCCACCAGCTGCTTCGTTCAGCGTTAACTATTGCAGACGGAGGTTAACTCGCGGTTAACCATGCCCGTTGGGATTTGGGCAAAGCTTTGGGCGAAACGACAAAGGCCGCCCCGGGGGCGGCCTTCATGATTTCAGCGTCATATGTCTTACTTGTAGACGATCGGCTCCGGCTCGTAGGGAACTTCGCAGACATTGCCGAAGGAGTAGCGCAGACCAGCGCGTGCCTCGTGGATGTAGAAACCCTCGTCGAAGCCCGGGCCGCCGCCGTTGTTGTAGCCGAACATGTCGCCATCATCGACCTGGCGGAAGCGGTAGCCAACGTCTGCCTTGAGATTGCAGGTCAGGTCGATCGCAGTACCGGCCATGAGCGCGTAGGTGAAGCGCCAATCGCTCTCGCCACCGTGATCCGTCGTCGGGTCGCAATCTGCCGGATTGCTGACACTGCAGCTGGTGTTGCGCAGTCCGTCCCATTTCACGTGCGTGGCACCGATACCGGCACCGACATAGGGGGTGAAGGCGCCGTAGGTGCCGATGTCGACATAGGCGTTGGCCATCAAGCTCCAGGCGGAAACCGAGCTTGTGTCACTTGACACGCAGGGACCCGCGACGATCCCGCAGCCGCCCAAGGTCGAGCCGTTGAAGTCGCCACCGCCCCAGTAGTCGAGCGTGACGTCGGTGCGCAGATAGTTGTTGAACTGGTAACCGACACCGCCGCCAATGACCCAGGAGTCATCGATATCGGCCGAGGCGAACTCAGCGATAGAGCCGCCCGGGCCTCCCTGGTAGTAATTCGCGCCGCGCAGGTCGTTCCAGGCGTAGCCGACGTCGCCGCGCAGATACCAGCCGCTGGTCTGGATCACTGGCTCGACGATAGGCGCTTCGACAGGCGGTTGGTAAATGTCGGCAGCAAAAGCTGCCGTGCCGCTGAGCAAGACTGCAACAACGCCACTCAAAATTCTCTTCATGGCCCACTCCAATACATTCGGTTGCTTGGTGCACCATGAAAGTGGTGTCCAAATCCTGACGTTGGTTATGGATAATGAGGGGGAAAGGTTAAACTCCGATTAACTACAAACGTTTACCGTGTGCATTAAGGAACGTTAATACTCCGGGCTGCGGCAACTTGTTCTTTGGCGAGCAAAGAAAAGGCCGGTGATTGTCACCGGCCCTGGAGGAAACTTCTGAAGGTACGCTTTTAAGCAGCGTTACGCGCGCTGCCGATGACATTGATCAGCCCGTCGACGATCCGCTCGACCTGGCCGCGGTCATCGCCCTCGGCCATGACCCGGATCAAAGGCTCTGTACCCGACGGACGGATCAGCAGGCGGCCGGACTTGGCAAGCTCGGCTTCCGCATCGGCAATCGCCTGGCGCACGGCTGCATCCTCGAGCGGCTTGCCGGCGGACACGCGCACATTCTTCAAGACCTGTGGCACCGGCTCGAAACGGTGGCAGACCTCGCTCACCGGCTTGCCCAGGCGCTTGACGACCGCAAGGATCTGCAGGGCGGCCACGAGACCGTCACCGGTCGTGCCGAAGTCCGACAGCACGATGTGGCCGGACTGCTCGCCACCGACATTCAGGCCGTCCTGGCGCATCTGCTCGACAACGTAGCGGTCGCCGACCTTGGTGCGGCGCAGCTCGATACCACGGCCCTTGAGGTAACGCTCCAGCCCCAGGTTGGACATGACGGTTGCGGCGATCGCGCCGCCACGCAGCGTGCCATCCTCGGCCCAGCTGTCGGCGATAACAGCCATCAGTTGGTCGCCATCGATCACAGTGCCGTTCTCATCGACGATCAGAACCCGGTCGGCGTCGCCATCAAGCGCGATACCGATGTCGGCGCGCACCTCATGCACCTTCCTGGAAAGGGCCGCCGGATGGGTCGAGCCGCAATCGAGGTTGATATTGACACCATTCGGCTCGGTCCCGATCGACACCACCTCGGCGCCGAGTTCCCAAAGCGCCTGGGGTGCAACCTTGTAGGCGGCGCCGTTGGCGCAATCGATGGCGATCCGCAGGCCCTGAAGGGTGACGTCGCGCGGCAGGGTGCGCTTGGCGTGTTCGAGATAACGATAAATGTCGCCGTCGACGCGCTTGGCGCGGCCGATGTCTTCCGCCTTGGCGAGCTGGCCGGACAGATCCTGATCGAGCAGCGCTTCGATCTTGGCTTCGATATCGTCGGAGAGCTTATAGCCATCAGGGCCGAACAGCTTGATGCCGTTGTCCTGGAACGGATTGTGCGACGCGGAAATCATCACACCGATATCAGCGCGCAGCGAGCGCGTCAGCATGGCAACGCCGGGGGTCGGGATCGGTCCGAGCAGGAACACGTCGAGACCCGCAGCCGTAAAACCGGCAACCATGGCGTTTTCAAGCATATAGCCGGAGAGGCGCGTGTCCTTGCCGATCACCACCCGGTGGCGATGGGCGCCATTGCGGAAGATCGTACCGACTGCAATGCCGACCCGCATGGCGAGATCCGGCGTCATTGGAAAGATATTGGACTGACCGCGGATACCGTCCGTGCCGAAATACTTGCGCTTCATAAGAACTCCATCGTTCTGCTGGGTCAATGCAGGCTTTGCCTGCTTCACCTGTCTGCGTGCTCCGCGACTGGGTTTCATTGACCAGACCTCATATCATTCCGGCTGTTGCCGTGGCCCCCGCGACATTGATGCCGAAGCAAAGGCCGAGAGTATTTCGTTTCTTCTTTGACACAAAACCAATGCAAACGGCAGCGACGATAGCATCAGAAATCATTACAACGCGTTACCAAGTGCAATCCTGCACGTACAGCGCCGCGCGTCTTATTGGACGCGCAAAGGTCGCTGTAGCACTTTGAATTACTGCATGTTTTTATCCTTAAATCGAATGCGATTTAAGGAAAACGTGCAGTAGCAACAAAAAGCCGCCGCACCCTCCGGCGCGGCGGCTTCTGAGTTAAGCGTCTGAAACCAAAACCGCTATTGCGGCTGCGGCTCGAACCCACCTTCGGATTCTTCGCCCTTGTTACCCGACGAACCCTCTTTCTTCACGCCAGCGGAAGGCACGGCGGAGCCGCGATGCGGCGGGGTGTCGTCGCCGAGGTCGCGCGCCGGCTTTTCGCCGCGGATCAGCGCCTTGATCTCTTCGCCGGTCAGGGTTTCGTACTCGAGCAGCCCTTCCGCCAAAGCCACGAACTCGTGGTTCTTGTCGGTGAGGATCTTGCGGGCGGTCTCGTAGGCCTCATCGATCAGACGACGGATTTCGTTGTCGATCTTCTGAGCGGTCGCTTCCGAAACGTTCTTCTGCTGCGCAACGGAGTGACCAAGGAAGACTTCCTGCTGGTTCTCGCCGTAGGAAACCTGGCCGAGCTGGTCGGAGAAGCCCCACTGCGTCACCATCGCTCGAGCAAGCTTGGTTGCCTGCTCGATGTCGGATGAAGCGCCGGAGGTGATGTTCTCCTTGCCAAAAGTCAGTTCTTCGGCGACGCGTCCGCCCATCATGATGGCGAGCCGCGAGACCATCCACTTGTAGCTCATGGAATAGCGGTCGCCTTCCGGCAGCTGCATCACCATGCCAAGCGCTCGTCCACGCGGAATGATAGTCGCCTTGTGCAGCGGATCGGCCGAGGGAACGTTGAGCGCCAGGATTGCGTGTCCGGCTTCGTGGTAGGCGGTCAGCTTCTTTTCGGCTTCGGTCATGGCGGAGGAGCGGCGCTCCGCACCCATCATGATCTTGTCCTTGGCGTCTTCGAACTCGAGCATGGTGACGACGCGCTTGTTGCGGCGCGCGGCCATCAGGGCAGCTTCGTTGACGAGGTTCATCAGGTCGGCACCGGAAAAGCCGGGCGTGCCGCGGGCCAGAACCTTGAGGTCGACATTCGGCGCCAGCGGCACGTTGCGAACGTGCACCTTGAGGATGCGTTCGCGGCCGTTGATATCCGGGTTCGGCACCACGACCTGGCGGTCGAAACGGCCCGGGCGCAGAAGGGCCGGATCGAGAACGTCGGGACGGTTGGTCGCCGCGATCAGGATGATGCCTTCATTGGCCTCAAAGCCGTCCATCTCGACCAGCAACTGGTTCAGCGTCTGCTCGCGTTCGTCGTTGCCGCCGCCGAGACCGGCGCCGCGATGGCGACCGACGGCGTCGATTTCGTCGATGAAGATGATGCAGGGCGCATTCTTCTTGGCCTGTTCGAACATGTCGCGCACACGGCTTGCGCCGACGCCGACGAACATTTCGACGAAGTCCGAACCGGAGATGGTGAAGAAGGGAACGTTGGCTTCACCTGCGACCGAGCGGGCAAGCAGCGTCTTACCGGTACCGGGAGGGCCGACGAGCAGCACGCCGCGCGGAATACGTCCGCCGAGCCGCTGGAACTTCTGCGGGTCGCGCAGGAATTCGACGATTTCTTCCAGATCCTGCTTGGCTTCATCGACACCGGCAACGTCGTCAAAGGTGACGCGGCCATGCGCTTCCGTCAGAAGCTTGGCCTTGGATTTGCCAAAGCCCATGGCGCCTCGCGAACCGCCCTGCATCTGACGCATGAAGAACAGCCAGACGCCGAGGATCAAAAGCATTGGCAGCAGCGTGCCGATATAGCTCAGGAACCCGGAGGAGCCATCGGTTTCCGGACGAACGGTTACCGTCACGTCCTTGGCTTCCAGACGCTCGGTGAGCGCGGTGTCAACCGAAGGTGCATAAGTCTGGAACGTCGCGCCGCTTTCAGAATAGCTGCCGATGACCTTGGAGCCGGTGATCACGACTTCCTTGACGCGGCTCGCATCGACGTCCTTGAGGAACTGCGAGAACGGAATCTCGCGCGAGCCGGTGCGCTCGGTCGGTTGCTGAAACATGCTAAACAGCGCGATCAGCAAAAGCGCTATGATTGCCCAAAGGGCAAAATTACGAAAATTAGGGTTCATCGAACTCCCCGGAACCTGTCACGACCCGCACATTTCGCCGGGCCGCTTTCTTGCCCCTAACATAGGGTTCTGGCGACGCCTTGCCAAGGCAAACCGCCAACTACCGTTCCATTTCTGTCAACAGATCGTGAACCGGCGACCGAACATAGGGCTGACGCCCGAACAATCCGGCAATCATCTCCGCCATGATCAGGTCGAAACCCGGCAAAAAGGTGTCGTAGGGGCCTATGCGCGGCTCAACGTCGGTCTTCGCGACGCAATTGTCGTCTGTGGATACAACACAAGGCGCGGAAACCGACGCCCGCTTGGCAACGCCCGGTGGCAGTCCTGCGGCAATAAGTCTCTGTTGTTGCAGGCCGCCATCGTTGGTGGCGCCGATCTGCACCATGCCATTTCCGACATTTCGAACCGTAAAGCGGCCATCCCAGATGCCGGCCTCGCCAGGCCTCAGCGCCAGAAGCGGCAGATCGCGCGTTTCGCGATAAAGGTAAAGGTCGGTCGCACGCCTGTCGAACACGACGCGTCCCGCCGTCAGCCGTCCGGGTTCGTCCCGCTCGAGAAACGCCATCAGTCGCGTCACCGTTTCCGCGGCCAGTGGATGCGTCCTGCCACCGACGACAGCAGCCATTGCCAGAAGCGCGCGGCGGCAGTCGGCGTCGACGCATCTGGCGACAGCAGCGCCGGCAAAGCTCACCACGAGGTTTTCGTGAACGCGCGCATGAAGCTTCAGCCAGGCGGCGGCCCTTGCCGAGGAGCGCGCCCGCGACGCAGCATCCCATGCGGCAGCCACTTCGTCGCCCGTTTCGGCGAGGCGCTCGCGGGTGCGCACACGCTCAAAGCGCATATTCATGTTGCTCGGATCGTCGAACCAGCCAACGCCCTCCGCGCTCAGAAAAGCGCGTATGTCGGCGCGGCGAAGGCCGAGAAACGGGCGCAACACCCAGAAGCGCTTGTCGTAGAGCGTTGCGTCGGCCATTCCGGCGCCACCGGGCCCCTGCCCGCGCTCGGACCGCATCAGGATCGTCTCGCGCTGGTCATCGAGGGTGTGCCCGGTGACGATGCAGGTGGCCCCGAGTTCATCGGCAGCGCTCGCCAGCAGTTGATAGCGCTTGTTACGTGCCGCGGCCTGAATTCCCGCCGTCGGCTTGTGGCCGTCCCAGCGTTTGACCATATGTGCAATGCCGAGGCTGGCGCAGAAGGCGGCGATCGCCTCCGCTTCATCGGCGGAGCCGGGCCTCAGGGCATGGTCGACCGTGCAGGCGGCAAGGGAAAGGTCGGCTTTGCCGGTTGCCTCGATCGCCCGGTGCAGGGCAAGAAGCAGTCCCTTGGAATCGCTACCGCCTGAGACAGCTACGAGCAGTCGGGCGGGCCGATGGAAGAATGAAAGAAATCGTTTCGCCGTTTCGAGAACGGCCAGGTGCCCCGGCGTCTCAGCAGCCAAAGCGGCTTTGCTCGCTCGTCACCTTTGCGCGCACGGCCGGCGAGGCCTTCGGATAGCGCTTGTTCACCTCACGCAACGTGGCGCAGGCAGTTTCCTTGTTGTCGAGCGCGCCAAGCGACATGCCGAGTTTCAGCAGCATTTCCGGAGCCTTCGGCGATTTGGCGTGCGCCTGGTGTGCATTGAGGAACGTCTTGGCAGCTTCGCTGTACTTGCCCTGCGAATACTGCGCCTCGCCCATCCAGAAACTGGCATCGGCCGCCTTTTCGCCCTGCGGGAAGACGTCGAGATAGTCGCGGAACTCCTGCTCGGCGGTGCTGTAGTCGCCGGAAAGCACGTGCCCATAGGCCGACTGGTAGAGGTCGCCGGGGTTGTCGAGCGCTGCCGTCTGCCGCTGGCTATCCGGATTGGCGTTGAGCCCGCCATCGGTGCCCGGAAGTGCTACGCCGGGATCGACACCGGGAGGCGTGGCGTTGGCGCCAGGCTGTGCGTCTGTCGTCGTCGAAATCGGATTGCCGCTCTCGTCGAAGACGATCTGGCCGAGTGTCGTCGGCGGTGCCGCACCGGTCGTGCCCTGATTGGCACCCGATGCGGCCATGCCGGTGCCGGGATCGACAGGCGCCATCGTCTGGCTATCCGTCACCTGAGGGGTGACGGACGCCTGATCGCTGGACTTCGGCGTCTGCAATGCGCCGCTCTTCTTCGGGGAGGCCTTGCCGCTTTCCAGATCCTGGAAGCGGAACTCGTTGTCCTCCTGGAACTTCCGGATCTGCTCCTGCATCTGCAGGAGTTGGAAGCTCATTTCCTCGATACGCCCGTTGAGCGAGCGGATCTGTTCTTCAAGTTGGCCGACCCGTGTGGTTTCGGACGCCTGTACCTTCACGACGGGAAGACTGTGCGCCCCTGCCGTGTCGGCGTGTGTCGTTCGGGCCATGAGCCCGGAAAGCGGCATGGCGTTTACTGTCTGGCCCAGGCCCGAAAGGGCCGCGAGACCAAGCAGTCCAGCCACGACAAATTTCTTCATTTCATTTGTCCTGTTCGAATACCGGTTTTCCCACCCTGGAATCGGGCCCCGCAATACATCTCGCCGATTCATCTGGATGATTGCCGCACAGTTTTCCAATTACCCTGAAAAAGCAACGGAGTTCGGCCAAAGTGTGGTAAAAAAGCAAAGGGCGGCACAAGGCCGCCCTTATAATTTAGCGATGCGTGATCGGAAGATCACATGCCGGCGCCACCGAGAACGGTCACGGCGCGGCGGTTCTGCGACCAGCACGAGATGTCGTCGCAAACGGCAACCGGCTTTTCCTTGCCGTAGGAGATCGTCTTCAGGCGGTTGGCCGGAACGCCGCGCGAAATCAGATAGTCCTTGGTGGAAGCAGCGCGGCGAGCGCCGAGTGCCAGGTTGTATTCGCGGGTGCCGCGTTCGTCGGCATGGCCTTCGACGGTGACGGCGTAGTTCGGGTACTTGGCCAGCCACTGAGCCTGACGGTCGAGCGTCTGCTGGGCGTCGGCGCGGATCGAGGTCGAGTCCGTGTCGAAGAAGATACGGTCGCCGACATTGACGGTGAAGTCCTGCTGCGAACCCGGCGTTGCAGCGCCGGCGCCGAGACCAAGCTCGTTGGCATTGTTCGGCATGTTCTTCTTCGAGGCGCAGCCAGCGATGGCAAGGGTCATGACAAGTGCGATCATGACCGGGTTGCGAGCGATGGTCTGCATGCGGCCTGCGGCCGGGGTGTCAATTCGGCTCATGCGCCGGTCTCCTTGAGAAGTGTCTGAATTCACGGTTGCCAGACTGTAACCGGAAGCGGTTAATCGCTATTCAACAGTTATGGTTAACAAATCGATAATTTAAGCTCGGCGCCTGCTAGACCAGCACTTTGCGGCGAGAAAGCGGCATCGTCGCCACAATCCCCGCCGCAAAGGCGAGCCTGCTATTCAAGCCGCGGCGACCAGGCCGGGTCCGAGGCAAAGCCCTGTGTCGGGACGGCCTGCTCGTTGTAACCGGTCAGATCGATCGAGTAGAGCTGCGGTCCGCCGGCACCGGCGTTCTGGCGGAAGAACATCAAAACGCGGCCGTTCGGCGCCCAGGTCGGGCCTTCATTGTGGAAGCCTGTGGTCAGGATGCGCTCACCCGAACCGTCCGGCTTCATCACGCCGATCGAGAACTTGCCGCCCGACTGCTTGGTGAAGGCGATGAGGTCGCCACGCGGAGACCAGACCGGCGTCGAATAGGAACCGTCGCCGAAGGAGATACGACGCTGACCGGAGCCATCGGCACCCATGACGTAGATCTGCTGACGTCCGCCGCGGTCGCTTTCAAAGGCGATCTGGCCACCATCCGGCGAATAGGACGGTGCCGTATCGATCGCCGGCGTGCTGGTGAGCCGTGTCGTCGTGCGCGAGCGCAGGTCCATCGTGTAGATGTTGGCGTTGCCGTCCTGCTGCAGGCTCATGATGACGCGCTGGCCATCGGGCGAGAAGCGCGGCGAGAAGGTCATGCCCGGAAAGTTGCCGACAACCTCCCGCTGTCCGGTCTCCAGCTGCAGCAGGTAGACCCGCGGCTGCTGGTTTTCGAACGACATGTAGGTGACTTCCTGACGGTTCGGCGAGAAGCGCGGCGTCAGAACGATGTCGTTGGAGTTGGTGAGCGGTCGTGGATTTGCGCCATCCTGGTCCATGATCGCAAGCTGGCGCTTGCGGGCGGTCTTCGGGCCGCTTTCGGCAACGTAGACGACACGCGTATCGAAGTAGCCCTTTTCGCCGGTGATGCGCTCATAGATCGCATCGGCGATGATATGGGCAACACGACGCCAGTTTTCAGGCTGGGTGAAGAACTGCTGCCCGGTCATCTGCGTGCCGGCAAACGTGTCCCAAAGCCGGAACTCGGCCTTCAGGCGACCGTCCGCCTCCTGCGTCACGCGACCGGTGACGAGCGCCTGGGCGTTGATGACCTTCCAGTCCTCGAACCGCGGCGCGGCGTCGGGGTTGCTGATCTTTTCGATGAAGGCACCGCGGTCGATCGGCTTAAACAGGCCCGACCGCTTGAGGTCGGCTGCGACCACGTCCGAAATCTTCTTGCCGAGTTCACCCTGCAGGAAGTCGGTGATCGCGATCGGCAACGGTTCGACATTGCCCTTGTTGATGTTGATTTCAACGACCGCATTCGCCGGCGTCGCCGCCACGAAGGCGGCCAGCAGACCCGCTGCCACCATCAGGGCGCGGAAAAAAGAGCTCTTGATCATAGAGACAAGCCTTTCAGCTTAGTACGAAGGGTTTGCAGGGTTGGTTTGCTATCCGGCATGATTCCAATCCCGGCAGCTCTAGAGTGCGAAATCCGAGGGGTCGAAGTTCAGCACGAGGGTATTCCATCCTTTTTCGCCGTCATATTTTTCAGGCGGCAGGTTCTGTAGCGGTGCCGAGCGGCGGAGCGCGCGCAGCGTGCTGCTCTCGACGGCGCGGCGCGTTCCTTCCGGCCCCCCCGTGGCGGTCACCTCCGGCTCACCGACGATGTTGCCCGAGGGATCCAGTTGCACCCGGATCGAGACGCGCACTTCCTCGACGCCTGTGAGACCGGCCATCAGCGACCATTTGTCCTGGATCTGACCCTTCACACCGTCGATCTCGTTGGCGCTCAAGCCCACGCCGATGGTCTTCTTGCCACCGAGAGCCGCCTCCTGCGTCGAGCGCTTGGCGCCACCGGCAGAGGGATCTTGCCGGTTGAGAAGGGCGGCAATTTCGTCAGCGTTAAACTTGCTCTCCTCAGTGGAGGCCGCCTTCTTCTGTTCCTTCGGCGTCTGCTCGTTCTTGCGGTCAGGTGTCTTTGCCGACTGTGCCGGTTTTTCGACCTTGGGCTTGGCAGCCGGCGTCGGCACCTTTTCGGGCAACGCTTCGGCTTCCGGATTTTCGGCCGGCTTTTCTTCGGCCGGCGCCGGTTCCGGCTTGGTTTCGGGCTTTACTTCCTGCTTGGCTTCCGGCAGTGCCGCGACTTCGGTCGCCGGTTCGGAAGCAGGCTTCGTCTCCTCGACCTTCTTGATTTCCTGCTCGACCGGATCGGGCGTCGGTTCGGGCTTCTCGTTCTTTTCCGGCGAGGCCGTGGCCTCGCTCTTCGACGGCTTGGCGTTCGGCGTCGGCGGCGTTTTCAGGTCCGTGTCGTTGTCGCCGATGTTCTCGGCCGGCTGGCTCGTTTCCGGACGTTTGGTCGGAACCGGCGACGATGTTTCCTTCTTCGGTGCCTTCTTGTCGCCCTGCTGGACCTGGGTCATTTCCGAATAGGGTACGATATCGACAGGCAAGGCTTCGACGTCGGCGACCTGGAAGTCAGCCGGGCTGCCGAGCGAAACCAGCGCCCAGGTCAGAACCAGAGCGTGAAGCAGACCAGATGTGGCGAGACTGCCCTTCATGGCCAAGGATCACTTTTCCTGTTCTTGCAGCGTCACGAGGCCGAGGTTCTTGAACCCTGCAGCCGAGATGCGCGCCATGACCTTCATCACCGTGCCATAGTCGGCATTGGTGTCACCGCGCACGTAGATGCGTTCGTTGTAGCCGGTGGTGGCAATCGCCTCGAGCTTGGGCACGACCTCTTCGATCGCGATCGGCGTTTCCTGCAGGAAGATCTCACCGGCGGGGTTGACCGAAACGGTGATCGGCTGCGTATCGGAATTAAGCGCCTTGGCCTGCGTTTCCGGCAGGTCGATCGGCACGCCGACCGTCATCATCGGTGCGGCGACCATGAAGATGATCAGCAGCACCAGCATCACGTCCACAAAGGGCGTGACGTTGATTTCGCTCATGATCGCTTTCTTGCCGCCGCGGCGGCGGCGACCGCCGCCCGACCCCTTGGCTCCGCCAACCGACATACCCATCAGCGTGGTCTCCGTGCTCTCTGGCGATTACTGCGCGGCCTGGCGCGGGTTCTGCAGTTTCTCGTCGATCTGCCGCGACAGGATCGCGGAAAACTCGTCGGCGAAGGCTTCCATACGCGCCGACAGCTTGCCGGCGTCAGCGGAAAACTTGTTGTAGGCGATAACCGCGGGAATAGCGGCGAGCAGGCCGATGGCCGTTGCCAGCAGCGCTTCGGCGATACCGGGGGCCACAACTGCAAGGTTGGTCGACTTCGAACCGGCGATCGCCTGGAACGAGGTCATGATACCGACGACGGTACCGAAGAGGCCGATGAAGGGTGCCGCCGAACCGATGGTCGCGAGCGAACCGAGGCGCGCTTCCAGCGATTCCGATTCACGCGCAAGCGTCACGTCCATGGCCCGGTCTATACGCATCTGCAGACCGATTGGCGAACGCGCGCCACGCTCGAAGCTTTTCTTCCATTCGCGCATCGCCGAGACGAAGATCGCACCCATGCCCGCCGTCTGACGGTCGGAGAGCGTGCGGTACAGCTCTTCGAGCGATTGGCCCGACCAGAACACCTGCTCGAAGCCGTCGAGCTGGCGACGGACACGGCCGTAGTTCAGCGTCTTGTCGACGACGATCGCCCATGTCCACACCGAAGCTGCAATCAGCCCCAGCATGACCAACTTCACGACAAAGCCCGCTTGCATGAACAGCGACCAGAGGGTCACATCGTGCGTCGCAGCGGCCAATCCAACCTGTTCCATCGTTTTCAGTCCCCGAATCCAAACACCCGGCAAGAGCGGCTCATGCTCGTGACCGGGTAGCCCAAACGTCCTGTTGCAAGAATGCCCCGGCGCCGCCGCTGGTCGCACCATCGCGACCTTTATTAGCTTATGGTTGCCTTCTTGCCGTCAATTTTGGTCAAAGGATGACGTGCACTGCACAAATCCTGATGGGCTGATTAAGACACCATTATGGTTAAGGGAGTGTTACCGCGCTGTGTCTTTCCGGCCGCACCTTGAGGCCAAGCGCCCATCACGGAACTTCCCTCGTCGGCGGGCGTTTTCTCGCCATGACCACGCAAACGACACGACATCGCGACCGGCGGTCCACCCCGCAGCACTTCGATCAGCGCGATCGCTTGATCCTGGCACTCTACGCGCAGTTGAAGGCCGAGCGGGAAACCCGCGCCGCGCTGGAAGAGGCACTCGCCAACGGCGTCCTATCCAGCGAGGTGCTTCAGGCAATCATCTCCGATCCGATCCCTGCCATCACCAGCGAAGATATCGCGGGCATCGAGCAGGCCCTCGCCCAAGACGCAGTCCGCGCGTCAGGCACCAAACCGCTGAACGGAGAACGCTGACCTGCGCAAGAACCCGCTCATCAAGCGACGGCACGAGCTGCAAGCATTGCTCGACGGCATGGGCCCCGCCGGCACACGCCGGATCTGGTGGCCTAGTTCGACTTAGCCGAGTTCTCTGACGATGGACACATTCGCCACGGCGCTTCGAAGGGCTGCGCCGCGACAAGGAGGCCAAGGCCGTGACACAGGAAAGACCGAAGATGACGAAGGAGCCCGAACCCGATGCGAAACGTGCGCCGAACCAAGCAGTGCGTGCGCAGGGCAACGCGAAGCGTGCCTCGCGCGAAACGCCGAGCGCGGCGAATTCGGTTACGGACGACACCGTTCTCGGCGTTCGCATCACCCATCCGGAGCGCGAGCTGTTCGAGGGAGAGCGCATCACCAAGCTCGATCTCGCCCGCTACTACGCCGTCGTGGCGGACAAGATGCTGCCCTTTGCCAGCGGTCACCTGCTGTCGCTGATGCGGTGCCCGCAGGGCGGACGCGGCCAATGCTTTTACCAGAAGCATGCCAGCGAGGGTTTTCCGGCCGAGATCCGCGATACACCGGTGAAGGAATCCTCCGGCGACACCGAGAACTACATGTATGTGCGTGATGCCAAGGGTCTTGTTGCGGCGGTCCAGATGGGAACGCTGGAATTTCACATCTGGGGATCGCCGGTCGACAAGATCGAGACGCCGGACCGATTGGTGTTCGACCTCGACCCCGACCCAAGCGTCGATTTTTCAACCGTCAAGGACGCCGCACTCCGCCTTCGAGACGCGCTCGACGACATCGGCCTCCAATCGGTTCCCATGGTTACCGGCGGCAAGGGCGTGCATGTCATCGTTCCGCTGGCGCCACGCGCACCATGGGAGGACGCGAAACGCTTCGCCAAGTCGTTCGCGCAGGGCTTTGCCGACCGCGATCCGGATAATTTCATTGCCACCATGTCGAAGGCAAAGCGCCAGGGCAGGATCTTCATCGACTGGCTGAGGAACGAACGCGGCGCGACAGCGATCGCTCCCTATTCCACCCGAGCCCGCGCAGGTGGACCGGTGGCAACGCCCGTCAGCTGGAGCGAGCTTTCCAACCTCGACGCAGCCAACGGTTTCCATATCGCCGATATCCTCCAGCGCATCGAAAATGGAATGGAACCCTGGTCTGAGCTTGGCGATACAAGGCAGTCCCTGACCAAGAAGATACTGGATACGCTGGCCGAATAAGCGGGGCGGCTAGGCCGCCACCTGCCGCAGGCCCTCGATCCATACGTACGTCCGCATGATCGTCAGCTGCACAAGCGGTACGGGTTGCAACTAACCTCCTGGCAACGAAAAAAGCGCCCTTCAGAAAGGACGCTTCGATGCATGCAACAGCACGTGCCGGCTTAACCCACGCTTTGCCTTGCCTGTGTGAATTTCGTCGCCAGCGCTTCGGGCAGGCGGCGGGGACGGCCCTGGCCGTTGATCACCGCGATAATCACCTTGGCGGCGATCAGCAATTGCCCATCACGGCGGATCTCCTGCAGCAGCACCATCTTGGCACCGCCCGCTTTCTCCGTCACCGTGCCGATCGTCAGGATGTCGTCCATGCGCGCCGGCGCCTTGAAGTCGATCTCCATGCGATGCACGACAAAGACGAGACCCTCGCTGTCCCCCTCGATCGCCAGCGTCGCCTGCTCGACGCCGAGCAGCCGCAGGAAATCCGTGCGGGCGCGCTCCATGAAATGCAAGTAGCGGGCGTGATAAACGACGCCGGAAAAATCGGTGTCTTCGTAATAAACGCGCTGGACCAGTCGATGGCCGCCTTCGGTCAGTTCGCCTGCAATCGAGATCAGGGACATGCTTCTCTCCGACAAGAATTTCCCAAATCCTGTGCAGGAACAAAAAGGCATTTGCAAGCATTGCAGCTTTGTCACAAACCTATCCTACACGTGACACAGCTTTCCTTCCTGATCAGGAGAACCGTGCATGAAGATTGCGATCCTCGGCGGTGATGGTTTCATCGGCTGGCCAACGGCCCTTCACCTGTCCGACGCCGGTCATGACATCCATATTCTCGACAATCTCTCACGCCGCTGGATTGATACCGAGCTCGGCGTGCAGTCTCTGACCCCGATGGATTCGATCCAGGAGCGTACCCGCATCTGGCATGCCGAAACCGGCCGTCGCATTCATTTCAACCTGATCGATCTTGCCCGCGACTACGAGCTTTTGAAGAACTGGCTTACGGAACACCGCCCCGACGCGATCGTGCATTTCGCCGAACAGCGCGCAGCGCCCTATTCGATGAAGAGCGACCGGCACAAGAACTACACCGTCAACAACAACGTCAATGCCACGCATAATCTGCTGAACGCCCTCGTCGAACTCGAACTCGATGCACATCTGGTGCATCTCGGCACCATGGGCGTCTATGGCTATTCCACCGTCGGCGCGGCGATCCCCGAGGGCTATTTGCCTGTTGGCATCGAGACGATGGCGGGCAAAACCGTGACCCAGGACATCCTCTATCCCTCGAATCCCGGCTCGATCTACCACATGACCAAGTGCCTGGATCAGCTGCTTTTCCAGTTCTACGCCAAGAACGATGGCCTCAGGATCACCGACCTGCACCAGGGCATCGTCTGGGGCACCCACACGGAGCAGACCCGCAGGCACGCTCAGTTGATCAACCGTTTCGACTATGACGGCGACTATGGCACCGTGCTGAACCGTTTCCTCATCCAGGCGGCGATCGGCTATCCGCTGACCGTGCATGGTACCGGCGGCCAGACACGCGCCTTCATCCATATCCAGGATTCCGTGCGCTGCATCGAACTGGCGCTGAAGAACCCGCCGGCCCGTGGCAGCCGCGTCGAAATTTTTAACCAGATGACGGAAACCCACCGGGTGCGGGACCTCGCCGAAATGATCGCCACGATCTCCGGTTCGCAGATTGCCTGGCTGCCCAACCCGCGCAAGGAAGCGGCGGAAAATGAACTCGTTGTGCACAACGAAAAGTTCCTGGGGCTCGGCCTCGATCCGATCCGTCTCAGAGATGGTCTGCTTTCCGAAATCGTCGATGTCGCCAGGAAATTTGCCTATCGCGTCGATCGCTCGCGCGTTCCGGCCGTCTCCGCCTGGACCAAGGATATCGCGATGCGCATCAACCACGACCCTGAGGGCAAGCGGCTGAAATCCGTTTCATGACATCACTTGACGATCACCCGGAGGGGCTCCGCCCCTCCTCCCCTGCCTCGTCCGATCATGCATTCGTGACGCTCGTGACCAATGCCGACTATGCGCTCGGCGCCCGCGCGCTCGTCCGCTCGATCCGCCTGACGAACACCCTGGCCGATATCGTCGTTCTCCACACCGGCGGTGTTGCCGCCGACGTCCTTGCGCCAATCTCAACCTTCGGCTGCCGCCTCATCGAAACGGAGCTGCTGCCGCTCTCGGAAGCCTTCAACGAGCGCCACGGCAAGCGCAACGTCCACGACAAAGCGCCCTTCACCAAGGGGCGCAAGCCGGCTTTTCATTCGCCGCTCGACAATTTCTGCAAGCTGCGGCTCTGGCAGCTGACAGAATATCGCCGCTGCGTGTTCATCGACGCCGATGCGATCGTTCTCAGAAACATCGACCGGCTGTTTGGCTATCCGGAGTTTTCCGCCGCGCCGAATGTCTATGAAGGTCTTGCCGATTTTCACCGTTTGAATTCCGGCGTCTTCGTTGCCGAGCCATCCATCGCGACGTTCCGCGCCATGGTCGAAAGGCTCGACGCGCCCGAAGCCTTCTGGCCCCGCACCGACCAGACCTTCCTGCAGAGCTTTTTTCCCGAATGGCATGGCCTGCCGGTGACCATGAACATGCTGCAATATGTCTGGTTCAATTTGCCAGAACTCTGGGACTGGTCGTCGATCGGCGTGTTGCACTACCAGTACGAAAAGCCGTGGGAGAAGGACCATCCCCGCACCAAGCAGCTTCGTCCGTTGATCGACCTCTGGTCCGCCTACCTAACCGGCGAGAATATTCCAGACATAGCAACCCTTGCGAATCCGGCTCAGTCATGACGCGCGTGCTCGTCTCCGGTGGCACCGGTTTCGTCGGCCGCTTCATCGTCGAACATCTGATGGCCGCCGGGTATGACGTTGTTGCCGGCGGCCGCACTCCGCCCGCTCCCGCCTTCTTCTCGAAGCCTGTCGCTTTCGTTCCGCTCGCTCTCGACCCGGATATCGATCAGAGCGTCG
Source organism: Ensifer sp. NM-2 (assembly GCF_003024455.1). Classification (NCBI taxonomy): domain Bacteria; kingdom Pseudomonadati; phylum Pseudomonadota; class Alphaproteobacteria; order Hyphomicrobiales; family Rhizobiaceae; genus Ensifer; species Ensifer sp. NM-2. Next base: position 189,383 of record NZ_PVZR01000012.1, on the reverse strand, counting down.
CCTTCCGTGACGTCGACCACTTCGTCCATGCCGCCTTCCAGCATGTCGCCGGGCGTTATCGGGGCGGCGAAGGCGATGACCCGGAAGGGTTCCGCCGCAGCAATCTGGACGGCTCCGTCCGCCTGTTTCGAACCGCCCGCGACCACGGCGTGAAGCGTTGCGTCTTCCTGTCGAGCCGCGCCGTCTATGGCGACGAACTGCCGGGCGTAGAACTGTTTGAAGATACGCCCTGCCATCCCGAAAGCCTCTATGGCAGCCTCAAGCTGGAAGCCGAAAATGCACTGGCCGCACTAGGCACGAACGCATTCAAGGCGGTGAGCCTGCGTGTGACCGGCGTCTACGGACGGTCCGGCACAGGTGCCGCTCACAAATGGCAGCCGCTTTTCGATGACTATCTCGCGGGCCGAGAGATTGCGCCACGCGCCGGCACGGAAGTTCATGGCGATGATGTGGCCGCCGCCGTTCGCCTCACCCTCGAAGCACCGCTCGACCGCCTGACGAGCCGCGTGTTCAATATCTCCGATGTCCTCGTCGACAACCGTGCCATTCTGGCAATCGTTCAGCAGATCACCGGATCCAAGCACGCCCTTCCGCGCCCGGCCACCCTGACTGCCTTCAACGCCATGAATAGCGAGAAGATCCGGGCACTTGGCTGGCAGCCGGGTGGGCTGGAGCGATTGCGGGCAACGGTCAGAACGCTGCTTGCCTGACGCCGCAAGCGCATAGGACCAGAGTCCTGCTTGTCTAATTTTAGGACTCGTTTAAAGAGCTTTAATGCACAAATAATTACCTTAGGTTGTCTTCGAATATCTGCGTTAAGGTGGCTGCGCGGGCCGGTTCCGGTCTCGCTCCACAGCTCAACCTCCCGTCGATCGACGGCGCTTCGAAGGAAACAAAACGATGCCTATCGAGACGTTGAATCCTGAAGTCTGGAAGCTTGTCGGCACTTTGAACGGTGAATGGAGAACGAACGGCGGTAAGGATTTTGGATGGGGTACGGTCAAAACCTCATCGCAAACCCTGACCGCGAACGCCTTGCTATCGGTCTACAAGCTGATACACGGCGATCAGAATCTGACGCGCGACTATTATCTCGTTGCCGGCGATGTCTACCACGGCATTCAGGGCTCGCCGTCCAAGCCGTCGTCCAATTGGGTCTCGGTCGGCTTTTATGCCAACCACATGAATCTGCGCATTGAAACGACCTCGGCACAGGCACGTCTCTTGACGTTCGGGCCGAACAGCACGGTCGAGCAGGCAACCATCAGCTTCTCGATCGGCGGCGAACTGAGCGCCGAGTATAGTTCGGAAGGCCCGAAGGCGGGCGCTTCGCTCAGCGCCAATGTCGGCGTCAGCTTCACCGCTTCCGAGGTCTCGTTCGCGGCCCGCCCGGAATCGCGATCAATCGAGTGGCACACCAGCTTGCCGCATGTCGGCTGGGTGTCGTCGGGAATGCCGGCAAATCCCGGCCGCCCATCCTATGCCGGCTATATCTGGAACCCAGCCGTGATCATCGAGGTGCCGCAGGGCGCAGTGCCCAATCTCAAAGGTCGCTTCGAAGTGGATTTCGAATACAATTGGACACGCGGCATCCGCAAGCGGTCGTTCACCCCCGGCATCGACCTCGTTTATCAGTCCCTCATCAAGACCGGCGCCGACGACGCGCAACAGGAACAACAGCTTCCGACGATACTGGAGACGCTACGCTCTCTCGCGGCGACAACCGGCCGGGACGGCAAGACCGATACCTTCCTGATGGCGCTTGAACGCTCACGCGTCATCGATGCCTTCGGGGACAGCAATCTCGACCAGATCGTCATCGCACCGACCAATATCGCTATTCAGGACTATTTCGACAAACACCCACAAACCGCGCTGGAGGCTGTCTCACCCGCGAACCAAAGCTGGCTTGACGCCTGGATTGCAGAGCGGGTCATCAGCACCCCGCCCAACTCGATCGAGGTTGCCAAGCTCAGCACATCAATCAAAGGGATCGCGGGGATGGCAGGAGATTGGTTCGAGTGCGCGGATGGTTTGCTTCTGGTAACCGACACCTATGAAGTCGTACCCGGCTTGCGTAGCGCTCTACAAAATCTCTTCGGCAAGGCCGCCTGACGCGGTTTGCTCAACACCCATAAACAGAAAGGCCCGGCGTCGCGCTCGACGCCGGGTGACCTGAGACCCATCTTCCCTCCATTTTTCAGGAGAGTCGTTGGTTTCAATCTGACTTCAAGCGGCCTGTTTTTCCATAGCCATTTTCATTGCGAATTCGCTGGGTGTGATATTTCCGAGCGATGAGTGTGGTCTGTTTCGGTTGTAGTCCTCCTTCCACGCTGTGATGTCCGTCCGCGCCTGTGTCAGCGATGAGAAGAGGGTTTCGTTGAGGCATTCGTCGCGGAAGCTGCCATTGAAGCTTTCAACGAAACCGTTCTGCATCGGCTTGCCAGGTGCGATGTAATGCCATTCGACGTGTGTGCCCTGGCACCACTTGAGAACGGCCATGCTGGTCATTTCCGTGCCATTGTCAGAGACAATGGTCCTTGGCTTTCCGCGCCGTGCGATGATCGTATCCAACTCCCGAGCAAGCCGCAGCCCTGAGAGTGACGTGTCGGCGACTAGCGCCAAGCACTCACGGGTGAAGTCGTCGACAACGGCCAGGACGCGGAAGCGGCGACCATCGGTGAAGGCGTCGCTAACGAAGTCCAGGCTCCAGCGCTCATTGGGACGCGATGGCAATGCCAACGACCGCCTGGTTCCCAGGGCACGCTTGCGCCCGCCGCGTTTGCGGACGGTCAGCTTCTCTTCCCGATAGAGCCGCCTGAGCTTCTTCAGGTTCATGACGATACCCTGCCGATCCAACATCACGTGGATGCGCCGATAGCCGAAACGGCGGCGCTCTGACGCTACCTTCTTCATGGCATCCCGGATATGGGCGTCATCAGGCCGAATACTGCGATATCGCATGCTCGACCGGTCAATGGACAAAACCTCGCACGCCCGACGCTGGCTCACACCATGCTCCTTGCAGACATGAGCCACCGCATCTCGCTTCACATCGGGCGTCACCATTTTTTTGATGCGACGTCCTTCAGGATCGCGTTGTCCAGCATTGCTTCGGCGAGCAGTTTCTTCAGCTTGGCATTCTCATCTTCCAAAGCCTTTAGCTTCCTGGCGTCGGAAACATCCATGCCGCCATACTTCGCCTTGTATTTGTAAAAGGTTGCCTCCGATATCCCATGCCTGCGGCAGACATCGGCCGTCTTCTGGCCACTCTCCTGCTCGTTCAGTATCCCGATGATCTGCTGTTCCGTGAACCGTGCACGCTTCATTCCGTCCGTCTCCTCAATGTGACGGACTCTACCAAAATTTGGAGGAAGTTCAGGGTCTCAGGTCACGGGCCTTTCCTTCTGATCACGGGTCAAACCAGACCCGTGATCCCCCAACTCAAGCCACCGACAGCAGGCCCATCATCGGCTCGATCCGCGCTTTCATCGAATTTGCCGGTTTTATCCGCCGGAAGCACGAAGAGAAGGCTGTGCGAGACAACGATCGCGGCGGCAAGCAGCAGGCCATAGGCCATCAGGATCACCATCATCGGAACGACGAAATTGAGCTGTGGCAATGCGCCGAGCATCAACGGCACGCACCAGGAGGTTGCCGATATTACACCGGAGACGAGGAAGGTGCTGCGCTGCTTGGTCGACATGCCTTCCATCAGCAAGCGGCCGATCTGCATCTTCACCTTCGGCAAGATCACCGAGCCCGTTGCTTGAGTCGACGCTGTCATTAGCCGATATCGATGGCAACGATTTCCGGCGGCGATCCGATCCGGATCGGCAAATTCGAAAGACCCAATCCACCGGAGACGATCATGTGACGACCGTCCTCGACGACGTGGCCGTAGGCATAGCGGTTGCCGTATCGCGACGGGACAAGCGGCGCATAGCCGAGAATCCTGACCTGCCCGCCATGGGTATGGCCGGCGAGTGTCAACGATACACGCCGGGGCACGTCGACAAAGATGTCCGGCTCGTGGGCCATCAGGATGATCGGATCGTCACCATCCATGCCGGCCATCGTGCCGGGCAGGTCATCGAGCCCGGGGATCATGCCTGAGCCGTCGGGAGCCAGGTAGGTTGGCTCGAGTTGATCGGCCAGACCGGCGAGCCAGAAGGATCGTCCGTCCTTTTCGAGCCGCAGCGCACGATTGTCGTAGACCGGGATGCCAACGCCGGCAAGCGCCCTGTGGGCTAGCGTCGGACCATGCCCGGCCAGACGGGCGACCGGATCGTTGAGCCAGTCGTGATTGCCTATGATCGCGTGGACCCCGAGAGGCGCTTTCAGCCGCGCCAATGCCTCGGCCCAACGGGCGGGTTCGATGAAACCGGTCAGGCGCAGGCTGCTCATATAGTCGCCGAGAAGGAGGATGATGTCGCCACCAAGCGCACTGGCCTGATCGCAGATGCCGGCAATCCGGTGCACAGGCATCCAGGGTTCGCAGGCGTGGATATCGGCCAGGACGACGACCCTGAGCTTGAGGCCTGGCGGCCAGTTGGCAGGCCGCAAAGCGTAGGACGTCACCAGCGGCCGCTGCAACGGCTCGACCCCCACCGCATAGGCGCTGGTGCCAAACCCAGCCATCACCAGCCCGCCGAGAAGCTTGAGGAACCCGCGCCGCGCCAGCATTCACTCTTCCCTTCAATGGATGGACGCCAAGCCGCCTGCCACCTTCATCGAGGCGATGCAGGTAATGGAAAGCGCTCGTCCAACGTCGACGGCCGGCTCTTTCCCTACTGCATGTTTCCTTAAATCGTATCCGGTTCAAGGAAACATGCAGCAATTCAAAGTGCTACAGCGACCTCTGCGCGTCTCATGAGACGCGTGGCGCTGTCGCGGATCATAGCGAGCCCGCCGCCACGCCGAAATACGCCATTTGGCCGCGCGCCTAAGCCATGCGGCCGGAATCCCCTCAGCCGAGGTCGATGACGACGATCTCCGGCGGCACGCCGAAGCGGACCGGCGCGATCGAGCAGCCGAGCCCGCCGGAAACGATCAGGCTGCGATCGTCTTCAACCATATGACCATACGCATACCGATCGCCGAAGCGCGAGGGTAAGACGGGAGCATGACCGAGAAACCGGACCTGCCCACCATGGGTGTGGCCCGAGAGCGTCAAGGCAACGCGCGAAGGCACTTTCGGAAAAATGTCGGGCTCATGGGCAAGCAGGATCACCGGCGCGTCGTCTTCTACTTGTGCCAGCGTGCCATCGAGAGCGTCGAGGCCCTGCATATGCTTGCGCATCCATTTCTTGCCCGGCACCAACGCGAGTTGGTCTTCGAGGCCGGCGAGCCAGAAGCCGAGGCCATCCTTTTCCAGGCGGATGGCGCGATTGCTGTAGACGTTGATGCCGACGTCGGCGAGCGCCTTGTGACCGAAGGTGAGGCCGCCGCTGTTCTTCTGCGCGGTCCTGTCCTCCCACCAGTCGTGATTGCCCATGATCGCATGCACGCCGAGCGGCGCCTCAAGCGTCGCGAGCGCCTTCGACCATTCGCTGGAATGCACATAGCGTGTCACCAGGTTCATGCCGGCGGCATAGTCGCCGAGAAGGACGGTGATATCGCCACCAAGCGCATTGGCCTGCCGGCAGATCGAGGCGATGCGGTTGGCGGACATCCATGGCTCACAGGCGTGGATGTCCGCAAGTGCCACCACCCGCAGCTTCAAGCCCGGCGACCAGCCCGGCGGCGTCAGCGCATAACGCGTCACGCTCAGCCGGGCGAGCGGCTCGATGGCAAAGGCATAGCCGCCAAGCGCCGCCATGCTGGCAATCCCGCCGCCGAGAAACTTCAGAAGCCCACGGCGCGTGATCATTTACTCGTCCTCGAGCGTCAATCGAAACTGGGTCGCCTCGACCTCTTTTGGCGGATTGAGGCCGATATGTTTCCAGGCATTGGCGGTCAATATGCGGCCGCGCGGCGTGCGCTGGATGAAACCCTGCTGGATCAGATAGGGTTCGATGATGTCTTCGATCGCATCGCGCGGTTCGGAAAGCCCGGCGGCAATGGTCTCGATGCCGACAGGCCCGCCAGCGAAATTCTGGGCGATCATGAAGAGATAGCGCCGGTCGAGCTGGTCGAGCCCCATATTGTCGACGAGAAGCCGCGTCAGCGCCTCGTCGGCGATCTGCTTGGTCACCGCTTCGGCCCGGGCCACTTCGGCAAAATCACGCACGCGACGCAGCAGGCGGCCGGCGATCCGCGGCGTTCCCCGTGCGCGCCGCGCAATCTCGCGTGCGCCGTCGTCGGTCATGCCGAGCCCCATCAGCCGGGAGCCGCGGCGCACGATCGATTCCAGTTCCTCGACCGTATAGAAATTGAGCCGCACCGGAATACCGAAGCGGTCGCGCAGCGGCGTCGTCAGCAGGCCGAGACGGGTGGTTGCAGCGACCAGCGTGAACTTCGACAGATCGATCTTCACCGATCGCGCCGCCGGTCCCTCGCCGATGATCAGATCGAGCTGGAAGTCTTCCATCGCCGGATAGAGGATTTCCTCGACCGCCGGGTTGAGCCGGTGGATTTCGTCGATGAACAGAACGTCGCGCTCTTCGAGATTGGTCAGGAGCGCTGCCAGATCGCCCGCCTTGGCGATAACAGGCCCGGAGGTCGAGCGGAAGTTGACGCCCAGCTCCTTGGCCATGATCTGCGCCAGCGTCGTCTTGCCGAGACCGGGCGGCCCGACGAACAGCACGTGATCGAGCGCTTCGCCGCGGTTCTTCGCCGCTTCGATGAAGATCTTCAGGTTGGCGCGGGCTTCCGCCTGGCCGGTGAATTCGTCCAGAGACTGCGGACGCATCGTCGCATCGAGATCTTCGCCGCGCTTTTCCGGCGTTATCAGGCGTGCGGCTTCAGTCATCCATCCGTTCCAATCGATCGGGCATTCTTGCGCGTGGTGTTAAAGAGAATGCCCGTTTTGCATCGGCCGGCACGACAACGCAAGGAATCATCGCGCCAGCTCCTTGAGGCCAAGCCGGATCAGCTTGGCGCTGTCGGCGTCCTCGCCGCCGTTCTTCAGCGCCGCGGCAACCGCATTTGCAGCCTGGTCGCGGGAATAGCCGAGGTTGGTCAACGCCGACACCGCGTCTGAAACCGGCGCCGAGGCAACACCCTCGCCAAGCTCCTGCTTGAGGCCGATCGTGCCGGACATTTCGCCGGCAAACGCCGGTGCCTTGTTTTTCAGTTCGGTGACGATGCGCACCGCCACCTTCGGGCCGACACCCGGCGCGCGCGACACCGAGGTCTTGTCCTGTAGCGCAATCGCGTTTGCAAGCTCGCCCGGCGTCAGCGTCGACAAAAGAGCGAGCGCCACCTTGGAGCCCACCCCCTGGACGCTCTGCAACAGCCGGAACCACTCGCGCTCCAGCGCCGTCAGGAAGCCGAACAGCTTCAACTGGTCCTCGCGCACATAGGTCTCGATAAACAGCACCGCCGCCTCTCCCGCCGAACCGAGCTTCGACAATGTGCGCGCCGAACAATGGGCGACATAGCCGACGCCATGCACGTCGAGAACGACATGATCCTCGCCGATTTCGTCGATAGTACCCTTCAATTTGCCGATCATGTGGCGTCGTCTCTCATGGATGGATTGCGGGATGATCGGACCGACCATCGGAAATTAACGGCACCAGCGCAACTACCCCATCAGGGCCGCAAGCCGGCTGGTCACCGACAGGCGGTTGTGCGCGTGGCAAATGGCAATCGCGAGCGCGTCGGCAGCATCGTTGCCCTTGAACTCGGCCTTCGGCATCAGGACTTTCAGCATCATGTGGATTTGCTGCTTTTCACCGTGGCCGACACCGATGACGGCCTTCTTGACCGCGTTCGGCGCATATTCGGCAACCCTCAAGCCCGCGCGCGCCGGCACCAGCATGGCGATGCCGCGCGCCTGCCCGAGCTTCAGCGTCGCCGTTGCATCCTTGTTGACGAAGGTCTGCTCCACCGCGGCCTCGTCTGGCTGATAACTGTGCACGACTTCCGCCAGGCCATCATGCAGCTGGCAGAGCCGCGAAGCGAGATCCATGTCGCCATCGGATGTCACCGTGCCGGAGGCGACGAAACGCAGCGAATTGCCAAGCGTTTCGATGATGCCCCAGCCGGTACGGCGGAGGCCCGGATCGATGCCGATGATGCGAATCGTGGTTTGCATGAATTTCACCCTATGCTGCGTGTCCGGACGCTGCCAGCAAAAAGTGAACAAAACAAAAACATCCACATGAGGCAAGCGCGGCTGTCGGAAATCTCAAGCGCTACCCTTGGATTGAGGAATTTTGACCTTACATAGCCATTCAATCAATTTCGCTCAATAAAGGCCTGGCTCATGGCGACTTTCTCCGTCCTCGATCTCTCCCCGATCACCGAAGGCGGCAGTGTCGCCCAATCGCTCGAAAACTCGAGGCTCTTGGCGCAGGCGGCCGAAGAAAACGGCTACAAGCGCTTCTGGCTGGCCGAACATCACGGCATGAAGGGCATTGCCAGCGCGGCGACCTCGATCGTCATTTCCCACGTCGCCGCAGGAACGAAGACGATCCGCGTCGGCTCCGGCGGTATCATGCTACCGAACCATTCGCCGCTGGTGATTGCCGAGCAGTTCGGCACACTTGCCGCCCTCTATCCCGGCCGCATCGATCTCGGGCTCGGCCGCGCGCCGGGCACCGACATGCGCACCGCCCAGGCGCTTCGCCGCAATATGGAGGCGAGCGCCAACAACTTCCCCAATGACGTCGTCGAACTGCAGGCACTGCTCGGCCCCGTCGCCGAGGATCAGAAGATCATCGCGGTTCCGGGTTCCGACACCAATGTGCCGATCTGGCTGCTCGGATCGAGCCACTACAGCGCCCATCTCGCCGGCATGCTCGGTTTGCCCTTTGCCTTTGCCTCGCATTTCGCGCCCGACATGCTGCTGTCGGCGCTTGAGATCTATCGCGAGCGCTTCACGCCTTCGCAGACGCTCAACAAGCCGCACGTGATGGTCGGCGTCATGGGCGTGGCAGCTGCCACCGACGAGGAGGCGAACTACCTCTTCACGTCGATGCAGCAATCCTTCGTCGCCCTGCGGCGCAACGCCCGCGGCCGGTTCCCGGCGCCGGTGGCGTCCATGGATGGGCTATGGAGTTCGGATGAGAAGATCTTTGTCGATCACGCGATGTCCTATGCCATCGTCGGTGGACCGGAGACCATCCGCAGAAAGATCGAAACGTTCCTTGACCAAACGAAGGCGGACGAACTGATCATCTCGATGCCGATCTTCGACATGGATGCCCGGCTCAAGTCGCTTCGGCTTTTCGCCGAGGCGCAGCAGGAGCTTGCCAAGGCGGCCTGATCAGTTGGTCAGCCCCGCCCCGCGACCCGAAAGGCCGGCAGGATCTCGTCGATGCGATCGAAGAAACGATCCGGCCCGAGCGATTTCAGGAACGCCGGATCGGCGTAGCCCCAGCCGACGGCGCCCGCCGCAATGCGTACTTTGCGGGCTGCCTCGATGTCGCGAGCCTCGTCGCCGATCGCAAGCATCCGCGAAGGATCGATGCCGGCAAACTTGACGACCCTCTTGAAATGCTGCGCCTTGCCGAACAGTGTGGCGCCGCATTCGAACAGGTCGATAGCGCCAGCGGTCTCGCCCAGCGCCTTGCGAACGGCCGCTTCGCCATTCGAACTGACGACCGCGATGCCGATGCCAGCCGACTTCAGCGCCGTCAGCATGCCCGAAACGCCGGGGAAAAGCTGAATGGCCCGAGCCTGGGCGGCCATTTCCTGCCGCATGAAAGTGGCGATCTGCGGCAGTTTCCACATCGGTACGCCGAGATGCGCGATGATCTCGCGACTGCCCATGGCGCGCAGCCCCTTGAACTCCTCGACCGTGAGCTGGCGAAACCCAAAGCGCGCGGCGGCAAGGTTGCTCGCCGCCATGAACAGCTCCGCCGTATCGGCGAGTGTACCGTCGAAGTCGAAGATCGCGAACTCATACGTCATCAGTCACATCCCATCGGTGACGCCCAAAGAAAAACCCGTGCCCTTTAGGACACGGGTAGATCAAGACGTCTACAGCGCAGTGCGTCCGATTGGACGCGCAAAGGTCGCTGTAGCACTTTGAATTGCTGCATGTTTTTGTCCCTAAATCGGATGGGACTTAAGGAGACATGCAGTAGGCCTGAAAAAATCCGGATCAGGCCGAAAGCTTCGCCATGACCTCATCGGACACTTCGAAGTTCGAATAGACGTTCTGCACGTCGTCGTCGTCTTCAAGAATGTCGATGAGCTTCATCAGCGACTGCGCCTTCTCCTCGTCAACAGGCACGGTGTTCTGGGCTTTCCAGATCGCATTGACGGTTTCGGCTTCGCCGAGCGTGTCTTCCAGAGCCTTGGAGACTTCGCCGATCGCTTCGAAGCCGCAGATGATCGTGTGGCCGTCCTCGTCGGTGGTCACGTCGTCGGCACCGGCTTCGATCGCCGCTTCCATCACCTTGTCGGCGTCGCCGACCGAAAGCTTGTAGGTGATCTCGCCGACACGGTCGAAGGAGAAGGAAACCGAACCGGTTTCACCAAGCGCGCCACCGGCCTTGGTGAAGGTCGAGCGGACGTTGGAGGCGGTACGGTTGCGGTTGTCGGTCAACGCCTCGACGATAACAGCGACGCCGCCCGGGCCATAACCTTCGTAACGGACTTCTTCGTAGTTCTCCGCGTCGCCGCCGGAGGCCTTCTTGATCGCACGTTCGATGTTGTCCTTCGGCATCGATTGCGCCTTGGCGTTCTGGATCGCCAGACGCAGGCGCGCGTTCATCGACGGATCGGGCATGCCGGTCTTCGCCGCAACCGTGATTTCGCGCGCGAGCTTGGAAAACATTTTCGAGCGCACCGCATCCTGACGGCCCTTGCGGTGCATGATGTTCTTGAACTGTGAATGGCCAGCCATGGCACCCTCTGCATGCATGAATTTGAATGGAATGGGGCGCCTTATAGTTTTATTGCCGCTTTCCGTCCAGCAGGGGGCGTTTCTTTTCAGTTGGCGGAGATGCGCCCGCGACTGAGAACGAAGGCATGGCCGTCCTCGCGGCGGCAGGAAAGGCCCGTTCGTTCCGAGATGCAGGAAAAGGGCCCGCCCTGCCATGTCGCCCTATATTCGAGGATCGGCCCGGCCGAACAGCAGCTCGGATCTCCGACCTCGCGATTGATCGTTGCCGCGCCGGCCCGTCCGAGCGTTGCCCTGACGTAACGCGGCGCGATGATATCGCAGGCGAGCTCCGGCCCGCCGTCGGCAGGCTGATAGGTCGGCGTGCCGCCCGGGGGTGTGTAGATGCAGCCGATATTGCCCGATGGCATCACGAACTCTTCCTGCTCGGCAACGGGCGCGACAGTCGCCTGGGGAACAGCTTGCGGGTGCTGGGTGTCGGGAGGCGGCATGCGCGGCGCAGGCGCGCCTCCAGCCAGAGCCGCCGTTACCAAAACCATTGTTGAAAAGGACAGAAACGCAACGACGCCGGCTGCAAACGATCTCATTGGGCAATCCCGATGTTCAGACGCCCTGGAGGATATAAATCAGCGGTTTGCTTGGCAAGGAACGCAGCGAGACTTTGACGCTCGCTCCGGTCGCGAAGCTCTTGTCGAAATCGTCGCCGAACATGTCGAGGAAGGCGTCGATCGGGGGACCGCGCCGATGCATCGGCAGGATAAGCGCCGCGCGCAGCCGCGAAACGACGCGGCTCATGCTTTCGGCCCCCATCGTCAGCCCGCCATCGACCGGCACCATCAGCACATCGAGCCTGCCGATCTGCCGGTAGTGGCTGTCATCGAGCTCGTGGTGCAGATGGCCGAGATGGCCGATGCACAGACCCGCCACCTCGAAGATGAAGATGGAATTGCCATCATGCTCCATCGTCACGGCGCCGGAGCGGATGTCCGTGGTGACATTGCGGATATAGGCATCGCCGACGACGAGGTCGTGCCGCGCCGGCTCGCCGTCTTCACCCCAACCATGCAGCACCGTGCGGATCGCCGGATCCGGCGTCAATGTGTAGTGGCTGGAATGCGCCTTGTTCATCGTCACCACGGTCGGCGGCGCCGACGGACGGAACCAGCCATTATAGTCCGTGGCGATCGACACGCCGCCCGGCGTCTCGATCAGAAAGGTCGAGTGGCCGAGATAGCTGATCGTCACTTCACCAGCGGCCGTCTGCCCCTTCGTTGCGGCGGCCGGTGTAAAACTGGCGAACGCGGTCTGAGGCAACGCCTCGGCGATCGCCTGGCATTGGCTCACTTGTGCGGGCGCTGCCTGTGCATGCGCGGCCGACGGCCAGAAGGCATGCAGAAGCCAGATGGCGGCAAAAGTGTAGGCAAGGTAGCGGAGCATCATCCATCACCTTTCACACCGCGCACGCATGACCTGTGCTCAAGCCCATTCGGCTTGGGTACAGGTCATGCGGCCGTTTGAGAGTATCGGCAGCGAACACGTCAATTCGAGAAACGCTGCCGTCACGGGCGAAAGGAGGATTGTGCAAGCGCGCCGTAACGTCCAGCGACAAAGCTGCGTCAAGCACTCACGTTTGCGTCATTGTGCTGGCATTGCGAACAGCGTCGCGCGTCCTGTTCACAGCGAAACGCCCCGGCGCTGCCACCGGGGCGTTGGATCACAAGCAACAGCGCTCGTGTTACTCGGCCGGCGTCGCCATCGGCTCGGTCGCCGCAACCGGCTTGCGCCGGCGGAACGAACGCAGCGTAACGTAGAAGACCGGCGTCAGGAACAGGCCAAGGAAGGTCACGCCGAGCATGCCGGAGAACACCGCCGTTCCGAGCGACTGGCGCATTTCGGCACCGGGTCCCGTGGCGATCATCAGCGGCACGACGCCGAGGATGAAGGCGAAGGCAGTCATCAGGATCGGCCGCAGACGCAACTGGCTGGCCTCGACCGCCGCTTCGATCGGTGTTTTCCCCTCATCCTCGCCCTGGCGGGCGAACTCGACAATCAGGATCGCGTTCTTCGCCGCAAGCCCGATCAGCACGATCAACCCGATCTGGGTCAGCACGTTGTTGTCGAGCCCCCGTAGGAAAACGCCGATGAGTGCCGAGAGCACACCGAGCGGCACGATCAGGATGATCGCCAGCGGCAGGACCCAGCTTTCATACTGCGCTGCCAGCGCCAGGAACACAAAGACGACCGACAGCGCGAAGATGAAGACCGCGGTGTTGCCCGTCTGGCGCTCCTGGAAGGCGAGTTCCGTCCACTCGAACGATGTGCCTTGTGGCAGCATCTGGGCCGCAAGCACCTCCATCTTGTCGAGGCTCGTGCCGGTCGAGACACCCGGCGCCGGGTTGCCCTGCAACGGTACCGAGACATACATATTGTATCGCTGCACCAGGGCGGGACCCGCAGTGTCGCGAATCTCGACCAGCGTGCCCATGGGCACCAGTGCGCCGGTGGCAGAGCGGACCTTCAGCGCCAGGATGTCGTCGCGCTCCAGACGGTACTGCTGGTCGGCCTGTGCCCGCACCTGATAGACGCGGCCAAAGGCATTGAAGTCGTTGACATAGGACGTGCCGAGATTGATCGACAGTGCCTCGAAGATATTCGGGATCGGCACGTTCAAGGTCCTCGCCTTGTCGCGATCGATCGCCAGGAAGTATTGCGGGCTCGACGCCGAGAACGTCGTGAAGACGCCGGTCAGCCCCTCGGTCTGGTTGGCAGCACCCATCATCTGGTAGGCCAGCCCCAGCACGCGGCGCATGTCGGCACTCTGCCGGTCGACAATCTGCATTTTGAAGCCGCCGGAGTTGCCGATGCCACGCACCGACGGCGGGGGAACGGCGATGATGAAGGCCTCCTGGATACTTTGCAGGCTGCCATAGAGTTGGCCGATGATCTGGTTGGCGCTCTCGCCGTGCTTGAGCCGCTCCTCGAAGCTCTTGAAGGACGCGAAGATGACACCGGCATTGGACGCATTGGTGAAGGTCGCGCCGTTGAAACCGGCGAAGGCGACGGCGTTTTTCACGCCGGGCACTTCCTGGATGATCTTCGAAGCGCGCTTGACCACCGCATCGGTCCGATCGAGCGACGCGCCGTCGGGAAGCTGGATGACGACGATGGCATAACCCTGGTCCATGGTCGGTACGAAGCCGCTCGGCACGATCTGCGCCATGTACCAGGTGGCGCCAAGCAGGCCGACGAAGACGACGAGCGCCGCAGCGAGCGCCGTTTTTGTCGAAATCAGCTTGCGCACGATCCAGGCGTAGCCTTCAGCCATGCGGTCGAAACCGTTGTTGAAGCCGTTTGCCAGCGACCGACCAAACCGGGTGAGCGGGTTGCCGCTTTCGTGGTGATTGTTCTCGTGCGGTTTCAACAGGATTGCCGCGAGCGCCGGCGACAGCGTCAGCGAATTGAAGGCGGAAATCACCGTCGCCACTGAAATCGTGACGGCGAACTGCAGATAGAACTGGCCGGCAATACCCGGGATGAAGGCCGTCGGGATGAAGACGGCGGTCAGCACCAGCGAGATCGCGATGACCGCTGCCCCCACTTCGTCCATGGTCACGTGCGACGCCTCGCGCGGGGTCATGCCGCGCGCCAGGTTTCGTTCGACGTTCTCGACCACGACGATGGCATCGTCGACGACGATGCCGATCGCCAGCACCAGGCCGAACAGTGTCAGCATGTTGAGCGAGAAGCCGAAGGCGTAAAGGAATGCGAAGGTGCCGACAAGCGACACCGGGATCGCCACGATCGGGATGATCGCCGTGCGCCAGGATTGCAGGAAGATGAGAACCACGAGCGCCACCAGAATGGCGGCTTCGCCGATCGTCTTGTAGACCTCGTTGATCGATTCGGAGATGAACTCGGTCGGATTGTAGACGATCCGGTATTCGAGGCCCTCCGGAAAGTCCTTCGAAACGTCCGTCATCACCTTCTGGATCGCGTCGGCCGCGTCGAGCGCGTTGGTACCCGGCCGCGAGAAGATGCCGAGCGCCACGGCCGGGCTGCCGTCCAGATAGCTGTTGTTGACGTATTCGCGGGCGCCGAGTTCGATGCGCGCCACGTCCTGCAGCTGCACCAGCCGTCCGCTCTCCGTCGCCTTGACGATGACGTAGCGGAACTGGCGGGCATCGCTGAAGCGGCCGTCGGTGGTAACAGTATATTGGAACGCGCTGTCGCCCGGTGTCGGCGGTGCGCCGATCGAACCGCCCGAGACCTGCACGTTCTGCTCGCGCAGCGCCTGCACGACGTCGCCTGCCGTCATTCCGTAGGCCGAGAGCTTTTCCGGATCGAGCCAGACGCGCAGCGCATATTCACGCTCGCCGAACAGGATGACGTCACCGACGCCGTCGAGACGGACCAGCAGGTCGCGGATGCGGGTGCGGGCATAGTTCGAGACGTAGAGCTGGTCGTAACGTTCGTTCGGCGACAGCAGATGCACGACCATCATCAGGTCGGGTGAACTTTTCGCCGTAGTGATGCCGATGCGCCGGACATCTTCGGGCAGGCGCGGTTCGGCGATGGACACGCGGTTCTGCACGAGAACCTGGGCCTGATCGAGGTCCGTTCCGAGCTTGAAGGTGATGGTCAGCGCCATCGAACCGTCGGCGGTCGAATAGGAGGACATGTAGAGCATGTTCTCGACGCCGTTGATTTCCTGTTCCAGTGGCGTTGCCACCGTGTTGGCGATGGTTTCGGCATCAGCGCCCGGATAGGCGGCGCGAACGACGATGGTCGGCGGTGCGATTTCCGGATACTGCGCCACCGGCAGCTGGAAGTAGGCGATGCTGCCGACGATCAGCAACACGATCGAAAGCACCGATGCGAAGATCGGGCGGTCTACGAAGAAATGGGCAAACCTCATTGAGCGCTCCCCGCCGCTTGAGCTTCAGGAGGCAGTTCAACGATCTCGGGCTTCACCTTCGTGCCCGGACGTGCCCGCATCAAGCCGTTGACCACGATGGTTTCGTCGCCGGTCATGCCGCTGCGGATGACACGATAGCCATGAAGCTTCGGTCCGAGCCGCACCGGCTTGGTCGCAACGGTGCCGTCTTCGCGCACCTCATAAACGATGCGTTCGTTCTGGTCGGCGCCGATCGCTTCATCAGGAATGAGCACAGCCTTGTAGGTGTTCGAGCCCTCGAGTTCGGCGCGACCGAAGAGACCCGGCTGCAGCACGTAGTTGGGATTGTCGAAGCGCGCACGCACCCGCATCGTGCCGCTTGCCTGGTCCAGCCGGTTCTCGGCGAAATCGAGCTTGCCCTTGAACGGCGCCTCGTTGGAATCAGCGATGGTGACCATGACATCGAGCGCGCCGCCGCCCTCCTGAAGTGCGCTGCCGCGTTCGCGAGCAACACGCGCATAGGAAAGCAGGCGACGCTCATCGACGTCGAAATAGAAGTCGATCGGATCGAGCGAAACGATCGTCGTCAGCACGGTCTGGTCCGCTTGAACGAGGTTGCCGGTCGAGATCAGGCGGCGATCGACGCGGCCGGTCAGCGGTGCGATGATCGTCGTATAGTCGAGATCGAGCTTGGCGCGCTCGGCCGCGGCTTCCGCTCCGCGCACGGCGGCTTGCGCCGAAAGCAATTCCCGGCGGTGGTCATCGAGCGTCGAGACGGAGAGCGTGCCGGTTCCAGTCAGGGATTCCGTGCGCTTGAACTGTGTCTCGGCAAAGGCGAGAGACGAACGCGTCGACTCGAGCGTCGCCTCCGCCTGCGATAGCGCGGTGCGATAGGGGCGTTGGTCAATGACGAAGAGCTTGTCGCCCTTCTTCACCAGGGCACCGTCGGTGAAGTTGACCTCGTCGAGATAGCCCCCGACGCGGGCGCGGACGGAAACTTCATCGACTGCCTCGAAGCGACCGATGAACTCGTCGCTGTCGATCACATCGCGAACGACCGGCTTGGCGGCAGTGACGGTGGGAAGCTGCGCATCCTGCGCGACGACGTTGGCTGCAGAGAAAAGGGAAATCGAAACGCCGAAAATCATCGGCAAATGCCATCTTGAATACATGCACGCTCTCCGAATGCACCGACAGCGCCGCGCGTCATATATGAAGCGCAAAAGGACGCTGTCACGCTTGAAACTCGCCGCATAATTTGCTCCTCAAATCGACGCCGATCCAAGGAATTATGCAGTAAAATCGAGAACGCCCGGCACGGGACATTGGTCGTCCGAGTACCTGCGGCGACATTTCGAACCCGCAATCCTGTGCTGCGGATGGTACTCAGTATGGAAGACTTGCGAGCGTCAGCCGTGTCCGAACGGCGCTGACGTGGCGTTACCCTGCCATCATTTCGCCGGCTTGTCACCTTGAAAAAAATCAATTCCGGGAAGGTGATACGTGTGCAAACCCGCGCCTTGGTCAGGCGCGGGCGAGACGATCAGGCAACCAAAAATCGTCAACCTGAGGATGGCTCAGGCCCAGAAATCCGGGATCGTTTCGGTCAATCTCGGACCGAGGCGCAGCGGCGCGATCTTTTCGGCAAGGCCGGTGCGGTCGGAAATCTCGACGCCGAGGCCGCAGATGGTCGCCGGCCCCGATGCCGCCTCGAAACGCCCCTTCGGCATCTTCGAAATAAACCGGTTCAGCGGTTCTTCCTTGTCCATGCCGAGCGAGGAATCATAGTCGCCGCACATGCCGGCGTCACTCATATAGGCGGTGCCGCCGTTGAGGATCTGATGATCGGCCGTCGGTACATGGGTGTGGGTGCCGACGACGAGGCTTGCCCGTCCGTCGACGAAATGGCCGAAACACTGCTTCTCGCTCGTCGCCTCGGCATGAAAGTCGAAGACGATGGCATCCGCCTGCTCGCCGAGCGGGCAGGCATCGAGGATCGCTTCGGCCGATTTGAAGGGATCGTCGAGTTCGGGGTGCATGAAGACGCGACCCATGACATTGGCAACCAGCACGCGTGCGCCGTTGCGGGCAAAGAACAGGTTCGATCCGCGCCCGGGCGTGCCCGCCGGATAGTTGGCCGGCCGTAAAAACTGGTCATGCCGCTCGCAGAAGACGACCGCCTCCTTCTGGTCCCAGACATGGTTGCCTGTGGTGACGACATCGGCACCGGCATTGATCGTCTCGAGAAAGATATCTTCGGTGATGCCGAAGCCGCCGGCGGCGTTCTCGCCGTTGACGATGACGAAGTCCAGCTTGAGGTCACCGACCAGCCCCGGAAGACGCTCCCAGACCGCCGTGCGGCCCGTCTTGCCAACCATATCTCCCAGAAACAAAAGCCTCATGCCCGTTCAATCCCACCAGAGCAGTTCCAGGAGGTTTTGCGTCCGGAACTGCGTAAAACAACAAAGAGATAGAGCGTTTCCACGAATCCGTAGATTGCCTGAAACCCTCTAGAAATGTCGAAATCCGCTCTCCGTGAGGACGGCGTCCAGCGCGACGTCGTGCGGTTCAGCGGGCACTGATGCCACTTCCTGGCAGTCAAATGCAATCCCGATCAGCTTCGGCAGATGCCCTTTGTTGCGCAGTTTGTCGATGGCGCGGTCGTAATATCCGGCGCCGTAGCCGATGCGATGACCGGTCGCATCGAAGGCCGACAGTGGCACGAGCATGATATCGGGGTCGAGTTCCGGCGCATCCGGGCCAGGCCCCGTCGTGCCGAAACCGGTCTCGATGACGGAAGCGCCATTGAGCAATTCGCGGAACACGATCGTCTTCTTGTCGATGATTACGGGCAGGCAGAGCCGCGCGCCGCGATCCCGAAGGCGCGCCATCAGCGGCCGGATGTCCATCTCGGAACGGATCGGCCAAAAGCCGGCAACGATATGGCCGGGATCGAGCGCAATGACGTCGCCAGCGTGATCGGCCATGGTCAGGCTTGCCTCGATGCGGCTCTCCGGCGCCATCGCGTCGCGAAGCGCCAGCTTCTCCTTGCGCAGAGCGGCCTTCAGATCCTTTGGTGACATCATTCCCCTCCGACAGACTGCGCGCAAATATTCGACCGCCCGCACATTCTTTTCCCAAAATGAAACAGAACATCGTGGACCGATCGATTTCCCGCCTCGACGCCTGTGGCATAGCGCGTTGCGGCCTTTAGCTCGAACCACGTCACCGCCGGTTTTGCAACAGTTTGCGACAGTCGAACAGCGCATTCCCGCAACGGCACAGAGTTAGCGTTCCGTTCATCATGGACAACGGTTCCGCTTTCTCATGAGTGGGGCCGCGTGCAAATACAGTCGTGATTTCAAATAATTAGCAGGAACTAATGCCCGCGTTCGATGTATGGACGCGCTCCTGCAGGCAGCAGTGGAAAAGCCGACGTCCATGAAGGACCAGATGATCGAACTCGATCCGTTGGAATTGCGTTGCCTGACGCTGGCCGCCCGCGGCCGCACCCGTCAGGACATGATGCGCGAGACCGACATTCCCCTCGACCGCATCGACAGGGCCTTGCAGGACGCCATGCGCAAGCTGCAGGCGGGCAATCTTGCAGAAGCGATTTTCCGCGCCGCCCGTCTCGATATTATTTCATAACATCCAGAGCGACCGATAGACCGCATCCCTGCCCAAACCCTCCCGCCAGCGGTCGTCGAACCGCAGCTCACGGCGCCCTGCATCGTGCAGCAGATGCGGCTTGTCGCGTGGGATCGCAGGCCGCGGCTCCACGGAAGCGGCTATTAGCATCCAGCGACTTGATGACACGAGCCGGGCACGGATGGTGGTGTGAAGATCGGAGAAGAAGACAAGAGCAAGAACGCTCATCGGGGACAGCCTTGATGTCTATAGGACCGGCTAATTGTCCTCGCCTCGTTGACATCTGACAAACGAATTGCAAGCATGACTGCCATCAGAAACTCTGATGGTAGAGACAATGTCCGTCCCCCTCGACAGCGATCTGCTCAGAACCTTTCTCGCCGTTGCCGACGCCGGCAATCTGACACGCGCCGCCGACAGCATCGGCCGCACACAGTCCGCCGTCAGCATGCAACTCAAGAAACTCGAGGACATGCTCGGCGACCCGCTGTTCGAGCGTCATTCGCGCGGCGTGGTGCCGACGGCGCAGGGCTTGCGTCTCGTCGACAACGCCCGGCGGATCGTGGCTCTGCTCGACGATACCGCGGCATCGATGCGCCAGCCGGCGCTCGACGGAACGGTCAGGATTGGCATCTCCGAGGAATACATCAACTCCACGCTTCCGAAAGCCTTGGGCGCCTTCGCCGCCGTTCATCCCGGCGTGGAGGTGACGGTACAGCAGGGTGTGTCGATGTCGAACGTCAACGCCCTTGCTGCCGGCGAAATCGACATCGCCGTGGTTTTCGAGCCTGGCGGACCGACGAAAAACGAAGTCCTCATGATCGATCCCACTGTATGGGTGACCTCGGACCAGCACGCGGCCCATGAACGCCAGCCCCTGCCGATCGCCACCTATACCTATCTGGCAGGAGGGTGGTGCGATGACCTTGCGATGAAGAGCCTGTGGAATCGTGGGCACGAAAGCCGCGTCGCCTATGCGAGCCGGACCAGCAACGGCCTGATCGCCGCCGTGATCTCGGGGCTTGCCATTGCGCCGTTGTCGCGCAGCGCCATACCGGCCGGTTGCCGCGAACTGACCGAAGAAGACGGCTTCAGCGTCATCGATTTTTCCAACGTCGTACTGCGCACCCGACCCGGCAAGCGCTCGCAGACCGTCGACGCGATGGCCGACGCCATCCGCAGCGCTTTTGCCGCCGGTTAAGACTGATGGAGAAGAGGGAAGAGGTGCGATCCACCCAACCGATGGATATTTTACGATCCCGGGTGCCTACAAAGTAGGTGGGCGCCATATGTCCGAGCCCACAAGCCCGGCCAGGGACAGCTCCCTTGAGATCGAGTAAGGCCCCGGGGATTGTGGATCCTGTCGGGAAGCGCAGACCGCATCCGACATATAGAGCCTATCCCTGCTTCGCGCCAGTGGCAGCCCGACGAAAGAGCTCAGTTTGTCGAAGACGTTGCCCGGCCATTGAGCTTGGCGGCAATGGTGTGGATTTGCGAGGTGACTTCGCTCAGCGCCGAGGCCAGGAGCTCCTCGCTTCTTGCCTGGTCGGTGAGGGTACTGTCGCGCCCCCGCTTGAGGGTGTCGACTTCCGCTTCGAGCGCCTTCAGCCGGCGGTTCACTTCGCTGAGTTCGTCCATGACCATGATGCCGGCCATGACCGTCAGCCGCAGATCGCCGATCTCGCCGAACTGCGTCTTCAAATGACCGACATACTGATCGAAGTTGGTGGCCAGTTCGATCAGATGATCTTCCTGTCCCTCTTCGCAGGCCATGCGATAGGCCTTGCCGTCGATCGATACTGTCACCTGCGCCATGTCGCTTAAACCTCAGCGGTCGAGCACCGCTCGAATGGTTTCCATCGCCGTCACGAGGCGTCGGGAAACCTCGCGGTTGACCTCTTCAAGTCGGTTTGCCCGGAATTGGGATTGGTCGAGTTCCTGTGCCAGTCGCGACCGGTCCGAATTGACCCGCCGGACCTCGCCCTCGAACTCGCCGAGATCGCGTTCCCTGTCAAAACGGCTGTCGATCGCGTTTTCCAGGGACTGAACCGCGTTCTTCAGTTCGTCGATCGCCGCTTTGACCGTCTTTGCCGGCATGTTTTTCGATACCTCGCCCGTGAGGCCGAATCGCCAGCATCCCGTCCGCCGCTTCGGCTCACTCCTTTTTAAACCTATTACGCAAATCTCAACAATGCCAACTGTAGCAAAGCATTACGGAAGCTGTGGATGGTTTGTATAGCCGGCTCATCCGGCCGCAGCGCAAAAACTCTGCTGCGACGCGATATCACCCCTTGAAAACCATGCTGCCAATGGCCGCAAAAGGCCTGTATTTGTTGACTCGCGCGGCGCAGATGCTATTTGTCTGCCGCTTCTTGCACGGTCTTTGGAGGATAGAGACCGTCCCCTGACCACCGAACTCAAAACGGAACAGTCATGATCTCTCGCGAAAAACACGACCGGATGGCGAATGCGATCCGTTTCCTCTCCATGGACGCCGTCGAGAAGGCAAATTCAGGTCACCCCGGCCTGCCCATGGGTGCGGCTGACATAGCGACAGTCCTCTTCACGCGCTTCCTCAGCTTCGATCCCAAAAACCCCTCCTGGCCGAACCGCGACCGCTTCGTGCTGTCGGCCGGTCACGGCTCGATGCTGCTTTATTCGCTGCTCTATTTGACGGGCTACGAAGACATCTCCATCGAAGAGATCAAGAATTTCCGCCAACTCGGCGCCCGCACCGCCGGTCACCCGGAATATGGCCACGCCGCCGGCATCGAGACGACCACCGGCCCGCTCGGCCAGGGCATTGCCAATGCCGTCGGCATGGCGATCGCCGAGCGCAAGCTGCGCGACGAGTTCGGCGCCGACCTGATGGAGCACTACACCTATGCGCTCGCGGGCGACGGCTGCCTCATGGAAGGCATCAGCCAGGAAGCGATTTCGCTTGCCGGCCACCTCAAGCTCAACAAGCTGATCGTCTTCTGGGACGACAACAACATTTCGATCGACGGCCCGATCTCGATCGCCGACTCGACCGACCAGCACGCCCGCTTCCGCGCCTCGAACTGGAACACCATTGCCGTCGACGGCCATGATCCGGAAGCCATTGCCGCTGCGATCGAACAGGCGCAGAAGTCCGACAAGCCGACCATGATCGCGTGCAAGACGACGATCGGTTTCGGCGCGCCGAACAAGGCCGGCACCCACAAGGTTCACGGTTCGCCGCTCGGCGCCGAGGAAATCGCCGCCACCCGCAAGGCACTGAACTGGGAATCCGAAGCCTTCGTCGTTCCGTCCGACGTGCTCGACGCCTGGCGCCTGGCCGGCCTGCGTTCGACCAAGACCCGCAAGGACTGGGAAGAGCGCCTCGACAAGAGCGACGCCGAGAAGAAGGCACAGTTCGTTCGCCGCTTCTCCGGCGAACTCGAAGGCCGCCTGTCGTCGGCCATCGACGACTACAAGCGCAAGCTGGCCGAGACCAAGCCGTCGCCGGCAACCCGCAAGGCTTCCGAAGACGCGCTCGAAGTCATCAACGGCGTTCTGGCCGAAACGATCGGCGGCTCGGCCGACCTGACCGGCTCCAACAACACCAAGACCAGCCAGACCAAGTCGATCACCCCGGACGATTTCTCCGGCCGCTACATCCACTACGGCGTGCGCGAGCACGGCATGGCGGCAGCGATGAACGGCATGGCACTGCATGGCGGCATCATCCCCTACTCCGGCGGCTTCCTGATCTTCTCGGACTACTGCCGTCCGTCGATCCGCCTGGCCGCCCTGATGGGCATCCGCGTCATCCACGTGCTGACGCATGATTCCATCGGCCTTGGCGAAGACGGCCCGACGCATCAGCCGGTCGAGCACATGGCGGCGCTGCGCGCCATCCCGAACCTCCTGATGTTCCGCCCGGCCGACGCCACGGAAACGGCCGAGTGCTGGCAGCTGGCGCTTGAAAGCCACAACCGTCCGTCCGGCATCGCGCTCACCCGCCAGAACCTGATGGCCGTGCGCACCGAGTATGAGGAAGAGAACCTCTGCGCTCGCGGCGCCTACGACCTGATCTCGGCAAGCGACGCCAAGGTGACGATCTTCGCCACTGGTTCGGAAGTCGAAATCGCCGTCAAGGCCTGCCAGGCGCTGACCGCCAAGGGCATCGCGACCCGCGTCGTCTCGGTCCCCTGCTTCGAACTCTTTGCCGAGCAGAGCGAAGACTACCAGCAGGCGATCATCGGCAACTCGCCGGTCAAGATCGCCGTCGAAGCCGGCATCCGCCAGGGTTGGGATCATTTCATCGGCAGCGACGGTGCCTTCATCGGCATGTCGTCCTTCGGTGCTTCCGGTCCCTACAAGGAACTCTACAAGCACTTCGGCATCACGCCTGAGGCGGTCGTCGCCGCTGCGGAAGCCAAGCTTTCCTGATCAAGCCGCGGGGCGCGCGTGAAAGCGCGCCCCGCTTTTTTCCGACCATGCCATTCAGACAGGGAGAGACCCGATATGACAGTGAAAGTCGCCATTAACGGTTTTGGCCGCATCGGCCGCAACGTGCTGCGCGCCATCGTTGAATCCGGCCGCAAGGATATTGAAGTCGTTGCCATCAACGACCTCGGCCCGGTCGAGACCAACGCACACCTGCTGCGTTTCGATTCCATCCACGGCCGTTTCCCGGCTGATGTGAAGGTCGAAGGCGATGCGATCATCATCAACGGCGGCAAGCCGATCAAGGTCACCGCGATCCGCAACCCGGCCGAACTGCCGCACAAGGAACTCGGCGTCGACGTCGCGATGGAATGCACCGGCATCTTCACCGCCCGCGACAAGGCAGCCGCACACCTGGAAGCCGGCGCCAAGCGCGTCATCGTTTCGGCTCCGGCCGAGGGCGCCGATCTCACCGTCGTTTACGGCGTCAACCACGACAAGCTGACGAAGGATCACCTCGTCATCTCCAACGCATCGTGCACGACCAACTGCCTTGCACCGGTCGCCAAGGTCCTGAACGACGTCATCGGCATCGACCACGGCATGATGACGACGATCCACTCCTACACCAACGACCAGCCGTCGCTCGACCAGATGCACAAGGATCTGTACCGCGCTCGCGCTGCAGCCCTGTCGATGATCCCGACCTCGACCGGTGCTGCCAAGGCCGTTGGCCTGGTTCTGCCGGAACTGAAGGGCAAGCTCGACGGCTTCGCCATGCGCGTTCCGACCCCGAACGTCTCGGTCGTCGACCTCAAGTTCGTCGCCAAGCGCGAAACCACCAAGGAAGAGATCAACGCTGCGATCAAGGCAGCTGCTGACGGCCCGCTCAAGGGCATCCTCGGCTACACGCTCGCTCCGAACGTCTCGATCGACTTCAACCACGACCCGCATTCCTCGGTCTTCCACATGGACCAGACCAAGGTGATGGAAGGCAAGTTCGTGTCGATCCTGACCTGGTACGACAACGAGTGGGGCTTCTCCAACCGCATGTCCGACACTGCGGTTGCGCTCAGCAAGCTCATCTAACTCCGATGTTTCGCGCCCTTTCCCAAACGACGGTCCGCTGGCGTCCGCTGGAGGGGGAAGGGCTCGAACATCTGACGCTGACGCAAATCGACACAGCCAACGGCGCGGTCATCCGCGCCGTTGGCGTTCTGATCGGCAACCGCGGCGGCACGCCCTACGGTGTGCGCTACCGGATCGATTGCGATGCCGGATGGCTGGTTCGAAAGCTCATGGTCGATACGACCGATGGCCGGAGCCTTCATCTGCGCTCGGATGCTCCGGGCCAATGGGCGACGTCGGGAGGCACGGCGCTGCCCGAATTCGACGGATGCATCGACATCGACCTTGCCGGCACGCCCTTCACCAACACCCTGCCGATCCGCCGTCTCGGCCTTGATTGCAAGGCCGGCAAGGCGCGGCTGAAAATGCTGTACGTGCCGTTCGACACCTTTGAACCGGTGGTCGACGGCCAGCACTATACCTGCTTCGATGATGGCAGGCTCTATCGCTACGGGGCCGAGGACCGCAGCTTTGCCGCAGACCTGCCCGTGGACGAGGACGGCCTCGTCATCGACTACCCCACCCTTTTCCAGAGACTATCACCGGAGACAATCTGATGACTTTCAAGACCCTCGACGACCTGACCGACATTGCCGGCAAGCGCGTGCTTGTGCGTGTCGACCTCAACGTGCCGGTCAAGGACGGCGTGGTCACCGACGCAACCCGCATCGAACGCGTCGCGCCGACTATCCGCGAACTGTCGGAAAAGGGCGCCAAGGTCATTCTGCTGGCGCATTTCGGCCGCCCGAAGGGTGAGCCGGTCGCCGAAATGTCGCTGAAGACCATTGCACCGGCAGTGGAAGACATCCTCGACCAGCGCGTTCACTTTGCCGCCGACTGCATCGGCGACAAGGCCGCAAACGCCATTGCCGAGATGAACGACGGCGACGTGCTGCTGCTCGAAAACACCCGCTTCCACAAGGGCGAAGAGAAGAACGAACCAGACTTCGTCAAGGCACTCGCCACCAACGGCGACATCTATGTCAACGATGCCTTCTCGGCCGCGCACCGCGCCCACGCCTCGACCGAGGGCCTTGCCCACCACCTGCCGGCCTATGCCGGCCGCACGATGCAGGCCGAGCTCGAGGCACTTGAAAAGGGTCTCGGCCAGCCGAAGCGCCCGGTCGTTGCCATCGTCGGCGGCGCCAAGGTCTCGACCAAGATCGATCTGCTGCAGAACCTCGTGAAGAAGGTCGACGCCCTCGTCATCGGTGGCGGCATGGCCAATACCTTCATCGCCGCAAAGGGCGTCAATGTTGGCAAGTCGCTCTGCGAGCACGATCTCGCCGATACCGCCAAGGCGATCATCACTGCAGCGGCTGAAGCCGGTTGCGCCATCGTCCTGCCGGAAGACGGCGTTGTCGCCCGCGAATTCAAGGCCGGCGCCGACAATGAAGTGGTGGAGATCAACGCCATCCCGGCGGATGCGATGATGCTGGACGTCGGTCCGAAGTCGATCGCTGCGGTCAACGACTGGATCTCCAAGGCCGAGACACTGGTCTGGAACGGTCCGCTCGGCGCCTTCGAAATCGCCCCCTTCGACAAGGCGACGGTCGCCGTTGCCAAGCATGCGGCTGCCCGCACCCGCCAGGGATCGCTCGTGTCGGTCGCCGGCGGCGGCGATACGGTTGCAGCCCTCAACCACGCCGAAGTCACGGACGATTTCAGCTATGTCTCGACCGCCGGCGGCGCCTTCCTCGAGTGGATGGAAGGCAAGCCGCTGCCGGGCGTCGACATCCTCAAGCAGCAGAAGTAAGTCAGGCGCTCAGGCGCGCGGGTTACCCGCGCGCCTGAGACACAGAAAAAACCAAGATAATTCAAACGATTAAAATTATTTAAATCGTTTCAGTCGCTTTTCCTGCCTTTTTCCCGGACAATTTCCCCTGTTACTCACGCCCTGTTTGGGGGCGTGGCGGTCACGTGCGCACCGATTGCCCCGAAACGGTTTCAGTGGTTGCCTGATCCTTGCTGATCGGCGCTGAGCGGGATGAGGAAAACGCCTGCTTTTTCCGTCCGTATCCCGCTCTACTTATTGGGAACGATCACGGTTATGATTTGGTCCGGCCCGGCCCAAATCATCGTGACCTAGGGAGAAAAACATGAGCGAAAGACTGGAAGACATCGCAGTTGCCATGGTCGCAAACGGCCGGGGTCTGCTTGCCGCCGACGAGTCCACGGCGACGATCAAGAAGCGCTTCGACGGCATCGGTCTGGAATCGACCGAGACATCGCGGCGCGACTATCGCGAAATGCTCGTTCGCGCCGACGAGGCGATGCGCAAGTACATTTCCGGCGTCATTCTCTACGAAGAGACACTGTTCCAGAAGGCGGCCGACGGCACGCCGCTGGTGGACGTCATCCGCGCCGCCGGGTCGATCCCGGGCATCAAGGTCGATGCCGGTGCCAAGCCGATGACCAATTTTCCGGCGGAAACGATCACCGAAGGTCTCGACGGGCTCGCACAACGCCTGACGAAATATTACGAGGCCGGTGCCCGCTTTGCCAAATGGCGTGGCGTGATTGCCATTTCGGACACGTTGCCGAGCCCAGGTGCCGTCAGGGCTAACGCCCATGCGCTCGCGCGCTACGCCGCCCTTTGCCAGGAAGCCGGCATCGTTCCGATCGTCGAGCCGGAGGTGCTGATGGATGGCGCGCCGGGCGATCACTCGATCGACCGGTCGCAGGAGGTCACCGAATGGACGCTGCGCGTCACTTTCGAGGCGCTCGCCGAGATGCGTGTAAAGCTCGAAGGCATGATCCTGAAGCCGAGCATGGTCATCGATGGCAAGAAGGCGCGCAAGGCGTCCGTCGCCGAAGTCGCCGAACGCACGATCAAGGTGCTGCGACGCACGGTGCCATCAGCCGTTCCCGGCATCGCCTTCCTTTCCGGTGGCCAGACGACCGAGGAGGCGACGGCCCATCTCTCGGCCATGAATGCGACCCACAATCTGCCCTGGAAGCTCACCTTCTCCTACGGCCGCGCCCTGCAGCAGGAAGCGCTGTCCGCCTGGAACGGCAAGGCCGAGAACGTCGCTGCCGGCCAGCGGGCCTTCTCGCACCGCGCCGAAATGTGCAGCCTGGCCGCCAAGGGCAGCTGGAAGAAGGACCTGGAGAAGGCCGCCTGAGCGCCGCCGTCAGCCAAGTCGAAGACGACGCAAGGGGCCATTTATTGGCCCCTTTTCGTGCGGCCCCCGCATGGTTTGCCGCTCGCCGTAGAGTGTAAATGCCGATCTTGTCACCAAGACAAGTTGGTGTCTTTGCCGGTTTCGCCGCCTGCCTTAAGCCTTTCGATCCAGGCCATCAGGCGGCGCTGATCGCCGCCGCATCCAGCGGAAGCGAGCGTTCATGACTTCTTTTGCCCCCGTGCACTCCGTCGACTACATCACCGTCGACGTCTTCACTGAAAATCGTTTCGCCGGCAACCAGCTTGCCGTCATCCCGGACGCACGGGGTTTAAACGATGCGCAGATGCAGGCGATCGCAACCGAGTTCGGCTATTCCGAAGTCACCTTCGTGCTGCCGCCGGAGGATCCTGCCAACAGCGCGCGGGTGCGCATTTTCACGCCGACGATGGAGATCCCCTTCGCCGGACACCCGAATGTCGGCACCGCCTTCGTGCTCGGCCAGCAGGCGGAGATTTTCGGCCGGGCGCCCGGCGATCACCTGCGGTTTGAAGAGCTCGCCGGCCTGGTCGAGGTCGCCCTGTCGCGCGCCGATGGCGCGGTGAAGGAGGCGCGTATCGTCGTGCCGCGCGCCTTGAGCATCGGACCCAGCATCGATGTCGAGACGATCGCCGCCTGCGCCATGGTCGCACCCGATGTCGTCAGCACCGCCAACCATGCACCGGTGCGCGTTTCCGTTGGCCTGCCCTTCGCGGTCGCGGAACTGAAAGACGTAGCCGCGCTGTCGGCGGCGCGTCCCAACGTCACCGCCTTCGAGGCCGCCAATCGGCGCTACAAGCCAGACGAAGACAGCTTCAGCCTGTTCCTCTATGCCCGCTCGGCCGAAAATCCATGGCAGCTGCGCGCCCGCATGTTTGCGCCGCTCGACAACGTCATTGAGGACCCGGCGACCGGCAGCGCCTCAGCCGCCCTTGGCGCCTATCTCGTCTCGCTTCTGCCCGAGGAGACCATCGACGTCGATCTGACGATCGAGCAAGGCTTCGAGATGGGGCGCCGAAGCATCATCGAGGTCAGCGTCAGCAAGCAACGCGGCACCGTAGGCAAAACCAGCATTGCCGGCGCCTGCATGACTGCGATGCGCGGTTCCATCGCGCTCTAAACACCCGCAAGACGCTGACCGGCGGCGCGAGCGAACCCGCATGCGTGCCTTCGGCGAACCCATTGACTCTTAATTTGGCGCCATACTATATGGCGCCTTATGGATATACTTGAGCAAAAGCACCTCGCCCTGATCACCGAAGCCGAACAGCGCGGACACCTACCAACCGCCAACCTGCGTCTGTGCTTCGAAGTCATGGCACTTGCCGCCGCCATCGATCGCGACTGTGCTGCGCGCCTCGCGCCACACAATCTCTCAGAGGGAAAGTTCGTTCTGCTTTTCCTGCTGCACCAGCTGCCGCAGGGATTGTCACCATATGAGCTTGCCGATCGGGCCGGCGTCACACGCGCAACCGTTACCGGACTTCTGGACGGGCTGGAGCGGGACGGCTTTCTCGCGAGGCAGCAGAGCAAGGACGATCGCCGAAAGGTGCTGGTGCAGTTGTCGCCGAAGGGCGAGCATGCAGCGCGCGAGCTGTTCGACACGCACACGCGCTGGATTGCATCGCTGTTTGCCGGTTTCGACGAGCGCGACCGACAGACGCTAAGTACGCTCATCCAGCGCGCGTGGCGCAACACCGACGCCGGCCGAAAGGCCGTATTGACGACGGCTGGAAGCGAGATCGAGCCGTGAGCCCTGCCCCACGGCGCGTGCAGGATATCGACCCGCAACGGCTCGCGCTGTTGAATGCGGGAGCGGCGCAAACCTCGACGCTGACCCAATGCCTCGCGGTCGATTTCGCGGCGCTGATGCGGTCGGCCGTACCGGAAGTCGGCGACGATGCACTCGCCAGCATCGGCGCCATAGCCGGCACCGGCATTTCCAAACGCATGGCGCTCGCAGCAGGATTGATCCGCGGCCGGCTTGGCGATGGCGCAGTGACAAGGCTGCAGCAACACCAGTCCGACACGGTCAGGGGCTGGGCGTGCTTCGTGATCGGCGCAAATCCAGCGCTCACGCTTGAACAACGCCTCGAAGCGATCCGGCCGCTTGCCGACGACCCGCACTTCGGCGTGCGTGAATGGGCCTGGATGGCCGTGCGGCCGCATCTCGCCGCCGATCTCAAAGCGGCGATAACGCTTCTTGGCCGCTGGACCGCCTCCCGCTCCGACCGTCTGCGCCGGTTTGCAAGCGAAGCGACGCGCCCCCGCGGGGTCTGGTGCAGCCATATCCCGACGCTCAAAGACAATCCGGAAATGGCACTAATCATCCTCGAACCGTTGAACGCCGACCCCTCGCGCTACGTTCAGGACTCCGTCGGCAACTGGCTGAACGACGCGGCCAAGGACCGGCCCGACTGGGTTCGCGATCTCTGCGCCTCCTGGCAACGCAAGCAAGACAGCGCCGCCACCGCCCGGATCTGCAAGCGCGCACTTCGGTCCATCGATTGATCCTGAAAAGAGAATGCATGCCCCACTATCTGAGCGAACTCTATACCTCGAAGCGAACATGGCTGTCGCTTGACGCCGTCGCGCGGCAGCAGTTTTTCGAGACCGTCGGCCATGGCATGGCCAAGTTATCGGATCTCGGGGTCGAGCCTATCGCCTTTGGCGAGGTGGATGCCGGCAAGCTTCATGCCGCATCGCAGTCCTATTTCGCCATCTGACGCTTCCCCGATGAAGCAGCGCTTGATGCCCTGGTCTCGGGCATCGCGGCGGCCGGCTGGCACGACTATTTCGAAACGATCAACGCCGCCGGTCGCGGGACCGACCTGCCCGGCCACCTTGCCCAACTGGCGGCAGCCCGTAGCTGACGCCACGCGAGGGGGAGAGGGCCGTTCAACTCCGGCCGGCGCACTCGACCACCTGCTCGATAAACTGCGTCTTGGCCGCGGTATAGCCGTCGCCATCGAAGGCAAATGTCGCGGCAAGGCTTCGCTTCAGCGCTGCGTAGGCGTCGACCGTCTCGCGGCTTTGACGAAGCTGATCACGAAAGATCAGGCGACGGCGATGGGTGTCGTTGTGTGGCGGACAGAGATAGACGCGCTGTCCCGGCGATCCCTGCTTGGCGAATGCCCAGACACCATCGTCATATCTGTTCCCCCGTGACATAAAGCCGTCGGCGACGAGCGCCGCGCCGCCGGCGGCAATCGCTTCCGGCCTGCACAGCGTCACATCGATATCGATGATCGGCTTGGCGATGAGCCCGGGAACTGCAGTGCTGCCGATATGGTCGATTGCGATCGTGGCGGAGCCAAGCAGGCTCGCCAGATGCTTCGACATCTCCGCAAACGCCTGCGGCCACGCATCGTCGTAGGCGATGACTTCGACCAGCGTCGGCATGCTCTTCCCTTTGCTCGAAGCCCTGTCGCTTGCCGGATCGTGCCCGGCGGTCGAGGGGTCGCAGTCAGGCGTTTTCTTTCGGCACCAGGGCAACGATATCGGCAAAAATATCCTGCCATTCGGTATCGTCCATTTCGGCAAAACCGAAACTGCGCAGCAGGAAGGCGCCTTCCGTTGCGAGAAAGGCAAGACGCGCCCGGCGCCCCTCCTCGGTCGACAGATCGAGGCTGTCGAGGCGCCCGCGATACCAGGCCCGGTTCTTTTCCATATGGTCTTCGCGCTGCAGGAGCGCTGCCATCATCCCGGACGTGCGGGCATTCTCCGCCGTGTTCATGCGCGCTGTCACCTCCGCGTGCGCACGCATCGCCGTTACCGGATCCGTCTCGTCTCCGACTTCGGCGGCGACCGCGCTGTCGAACTCGTTGAACCAGCGTTCCATCATCGCGTCGATCAGGCCGTCCTTGTTACCGAAGCAATATTGAACCCCGCCCTTGGTGATGCCCGCCGCCTTGGCCACCGCGTCGATCGTCAGGCCGGCAGCACCGATGGCGCTGACGGTCGCCTCCGCCGCATCCAGCACCTTGTCGCGATCGATCGTCCGGCGTCGTCCCATTTCAGATTCCCACTTTCAATTCCATACGTATGTATTTATATAATCGCTCTGACGTCAACAAGGCCAAAGGTCCCGCAGGCAGGGTCGGCCACAGAGGTGTACCATGTCCCCGCATAATCGCTGGCTCATTCTTGCCATCGTGTCGAGCGCGCTGCTGCTGATCGTTGTCGATATGACCGTGCTTTACACGGCGCTGCCCCGGCTGACCCACGATCTTGGCGCGTCCGCGTCGGAAAAGCTCTGGATCGTCAATGCCTATGCGCTGGTCGTTGCCGGCCTGCTGCCGGGGCTCGGCACGCTCGGCGACCGGCTCGGCCACAAGCGGCCGTTCATTGCCGGTCTTGCCGTCTTCGGCCTCGCTTCACTGCTGGCGGCCTATGCCTCGAACCCGTCGATCCTGATTACCGGCCGCGTGCTTCTTGCCGTCGGCGCCGCGCTGATGATGCCGGCAACGCTTTCGATCATCCGGCTGACCTTCACCGACGAACGTGAGCGGGCGCTGGCGATCGGCGTCTGGGCTGCCATCGCCTCGGGTGGCGCGGCGATCGGCCCGGTGCTCGGCGGGTTCCTGCTCGAATACTTCTGGTGGGGCTCGGTCTTTCTCATCAACGTGCCGATCGTCGCCGTGGCCTTGCTGCTCGGCGTTGTCGTGCTTCCCGACAGCAAGGGCAACAAGGATCACCCGTGGGATCCGCTCGGCTCCGTCCAGATCATGGTCGGCCTGGTCGGGCTTGCCTATGCCATCAAGGAGATGAGCAAGCGCGAACCCTCGGCTGAAGCCGGGCTCATCGCCGCCGCCATCGGCGTCGTAGCGCTTCTCCTCTTTGTGCGCAGACAGAGGCGCAGCCCGCACCCGATGATCGACTTCGGCCTGTTCCGCAACGCCGCCTTCTCCTCGGGCGTCGCCGCAGCCCTTGTCGCATCCGCGGCCATCGTCGGCGCCGAGCTCGTGCTCAGCCAGCGGCTGCAGCTTGTCGCCGGGTATTCGCCGCTTGACGCCGGCATTTTCATCCTGCCGATCCCGCTTGCGGCCTTCGTCGCCGGTCCGCTTACCGGCATGATGCTGCCGCGCCTCGGCGCCGAGATGGTGCTGCGCACCGGCCTTATCACCGCAGCCGCCGGCCTCGGCGCGTTTCTTGCCGTGCACGAAGCCGGCGTGCTCGCTCAGATCGTCAGCCTCATCGTGCTCGGCCTTGGCATTGGCGCTTCGATGACGGCAGCCTCCAGCGCCATCATGTCCAACGCCGCGCCGGAACGCGCCGGCATGGCCGCCTCCATCGAGGAGGTTTCCTTCGAACTTGGCGGCGCCATCGGCATCGCCGTGCTCGGCAGCGTGATGTCGGCGGTCTACACCGCCTTCGTCATGCTGCCGGAAGGGGCGGGCATATCGGCAATCGCACGCGACAGCCTGGACGAGGCGTTGATATTGGCGGAAAAACTGTCGTCGAATGATGCCGAAAATCTAGTGGCACTCGCCAAAGCGGCCTTCGAGAAGGCGTTCGTCGCCGTCGTCCTTTTGGCAACAGGCCTCCTGTTTGCCACCGGCGCCGGCATCTGGTGGTTTACGCGCGGCAATCGCCTACAACGCCGCGCGTCTTATTAGACGCGCAAAGTTCGCCGTAGCACTTTGAATTGCTGCATGTCTTTATCCTTAAATCGAATGCGATTTAAGGAAACGTGCAGTCGCGCCGGTCGGGTCCTACCGGGCGCACTGATTTCAGGTGGTCAGTGCTTTGCTGCCTCGCACTGGGCGATCGCTGCCACCATCGCCTCGAAACGCACATGGTGGCGAACGGCGTCCAGGTCGGAGTCCTGCTTGAACCAAAGCAGCTGGTAACAGGAACTTTGCGGCAACAGGCTCTCGAGCATGTCGAGCGCCGTGTCGACATCGCCGAGGATCGAATGGACGCAGGCCGTGTTGTAGCGTGCGACAACATCATCCGGATCGATGGCGATCGCACACGCCGCCCATTCACGCGCGCGCTCTGCTTCGCCCATATGGGCCAGCGCCAGGGCGCCGCGATGGGCCGGACCGGAATTCTCCGGATGCAGCTCCAGCGCCCGCTCGGCCCGGGAAATACCAATCTTCGCCCAGTGTCCCCGCTCGGTTTCCTGGCCCAGCGACTTGTAGGCGCTCATCAGGTGGATCGGCGAGAGATAGTCATCCGGGCTGATTTCCGCGGCCCGCTTGAAGAACTGGATCGCCGTCTCGAACTCGCCGCGCATGAAGAGAAAGCGGCCATAGTGAAAGTTTGCCTCGTAGAGCTGCGGATCAAGCGTCAAGGCGCGCTCAAACTCGGCAACGGCCTCTTCGCTTTGCCCGTCCTGGTGCAGGACCAATCCCCGGGAAGCGTGCGCTTCCGCCAGGTTCGGATCGAGCGCCAGCGCCCGCTCGCTCGTGCTCAGAATGCTCTCGAGCGGGAATTCGTGCTCGTGCCAGTCGCGAAGAGCGGATTCGCAATCGGCGATGCCGGCATAGGCGCGGGCAAAATTCGGGTCGAGCTCGACGGCCTTCAGGAACATCCGTCGGGCGAGCAGCAGATAGGAACGGGTCCAGGCGTGCGAGAATCGCCGCCCGCGCAGATAGTAAGTGTAGGCCTCGACGCTCGTCGTCGGATCGCTCTCGATCGCCTTCTTCTCCTCAGGCAACAGCTTGATGCGCAATTGGTCGACGATGGCGTGAGTGATCTCGTCCTGGATGGCGAAGATATCGGTGAGATCGCGGTCGTAGCGGTCGGCCCAAAGATGCGTGCCTGTCAGCGCATCGATCAGCTGCCCGGTGATGCGCACCCGCGCGCCGGCCTTGCGCACACTGCCTTCGAGGATGAACCGAACGCCCAGTTCCTGCGCCACGGTTTTGACCCGGACAGACCGTCCCTTGTAGGTAAAGACCGTGTTGCGGGCGACCACGTGCAACTGCGAGAT
Source organism: Ensifer sp. NM-2 (assembly GCF_003024455.1). Classification (NCBI taxonomy): domain Bacteria; kingdom Pseudomonadati; phylum Pseudomonadota; class Alphaproteobacteria; order Hyphomicrobiales; family Rhizobiaceae; genus Ensifer; species Ensifer sp. NM-2. The sequence goes on along the minus strand of NZ_PVZR01000012.1, from coordinate 154,236 downwards.
CTTCGACAGGTCGGTGATGATGTCTTCGGTGATGCCGTCGGAGAAATATTCCTGCTCCGGGTCATGGCTCATATTGGTGAAGGGCAGCACGGCGACGGAAAGCCCGTAACCATCGTCCACCGTTACCGTATGGGACCCATTCAACACCTTGGCGATCTTGGTCGGCGCCCCCAGCGCCACCGAATAGACATGCACACCCGCTGCGATGTTCTTCAGCGCGTGCTGTCCCTTGTCGACGAAGCCGACATCCAGCCTCGAGCCGACATGGTCGCGAACGGAGGCGGAGACGGCAATGCCGGAGGGCTCGGCCAGGCCTTCGAGCCGGGCTGCGACATTGACGCCGTCGCCGAAGATATCGCCGTCCTCGACGATCACGTCGCCCAGATGCACGCCGATGCGCAGTTCGATACGCTTCAACTGCGGCACGTCTTCGTTGCGGATAAGCATGCCGCGCTGAATGTCGACGGCACAAGCAACCGCGTTCACGACACTCGCGAACTCGACCAGAATGCCGTCGCCGGTCAGTTTGACAATCCGACCCTTGTGTCGGCTGACCTTGGGATCGACCAGCTCGTTCTTGTGCCGCTTCATGGCGGCCAGCGTGCCGGTCTCATCAGCGCCTATGAGGCGGCTGTAGCCCACGACATCGGCAGCAAGGATGGCAGCAAGGCGGCGTTCCAAGTAACCCCCGATTTCATCTCCTGGGTGAAGTATACAATCTAGCGCGTTCTTCATCATCTGTCCTGCGCGCTTTTCTGGGTACGACGAATGACCGAAGAACCGGATAACACACTAGGCCAGATGGCGAAGTTTCCAAGGAAACCACCATCCTAACACTATGGGATTACTTCGTTCGCCGTATCACGGTCGAATAAGAACCGTGATCATCATCATGACGATCGCAAACACTGCGATCTTCCAGAAATCGCGACGCTGCCTCAGACCGGGCAGGCCGATCGGCCAGATCAGCTGGATGGCCATCGCCAGAAGCAGAATGAGCGCCAGCGCCTTCGACATATCCAGCCTATCCCCGGGTAAATTCCCGCAACTCGGCGGAACTGTCACGCCGCCGTCACCTTGTCGTCGTAGCAGCGCAGGCCGTCAGCACGCGCAACTGCTTATGATCCCGAAATTCGATATCGATTCTTGGGATGATGCATTAGAGGGCTATTGTTTCCGCCGCCGATTTGCAATGACCGGCCGGACAGAATCCGGCTGGCAATTCCGGGCACACCGCCCTAACTTGCTGACGGCAGAACGATTTTCGGATGGATGATGAGAAAAAACCTGCTCCCCGTCGCCTCGCTCCTGCTGGGCACGCTGTTTCTCTTCCTGGGCAACGGCCTGCAGGGCCTGCTTTTGCCGGTCAGAGGCACGGCCGAGGGCTATCCCACCACCATCCTTGGCCTGATCGGCACGTCCTGGGCGGCCGGCTTCGTGCTTGGCTGCTTCTTTGCACCTAATGTCGTCAAGCGCATCGGCCATGTGCGCGCCTTCAGCGTCTTTACCTCGATGATTGCCATCGTCGCGTTGATGACCGGCATCCTGATCGACCCGACCTGGTGGCTGATCCTGCGTGCGCTGACCGGTTTTTCCACTGCCGGCACCTCGATGATCATCGAAAGCTGGCTCAACGAGCGCGCCACCAATGAGAGCCGCGGCGTCATCTTTTCCCTCTATATCGCCATCACGCTCTTCGGCGTCGTCGGCGGCCAGATGATGATCCCGTTCGGCGATACCTCCACCAGCACCCTCTTCATGATCTGCGGTATTCTCTATTGCGTCGCTATGCTGCCGACCCTGCTCTCGAAGGCCGCCTCGCCGCAGCCGCTGAAGCAGGTCCAGCTCGACCTGCGCGGGCTCTATCGCAATTCCCCGGTCTCGTTCCTCGGCATCCTGCTCGTCGGCATCGCCAACGGCGCTTTCGGCACGCTCGGCGCCGTCTTCGGCCGCCAGGCGGGCCTCTCCGACAGCACTGTCGCGGCGATGATGAGCGTGGCGATCTTTGCCGGCGCGGTGATGCAGCTGCCGGCCGGGCGCCTGTCCGATCGCATCGACCGGCGTTACGTGCTTGCCGCCCTTGCCGGTGTCGGTGCGCTGGCGGGGCTCCTGATCTTTCTGGTCGAACCGAGCCAGGTCTGGATCGTGCTTACCCTGATTGCGATCTATGGCGCGGCGGCCAACGCGCTCTACCCGATCGCCGTTTCGCATGCCAACGACTTTGCGACGGCAGAGGATTTCGTCAAGGTTTCCGGCGGATTGCTGCTGCTCTACGGCATCGGCACCATTATCGGCCCGACCATCGGCGGCCCGGTGATGACTGCGACCGGCCCCTACGGGCTGTTCATGATCACCGCCTGCGCCCATATCCTCATCACCGCCTACGCCATCATCCGCAGCCGCATGCGCGCGCCGGTTCCGGTCGCCGAGCGCGATGCCTTCTCGCCGATCAACGCCGGAACGGCGATGACGCCCGAGAGCTTGCAGCTCTCGCCGCGCGCAGCACCGTTCGATGAAACACATGATGACGACGACGGCGATATCGACCCCGAACAGGAGGAGAAGTCGAATGGGCCTGTTTGACGAAGACCAACCCAAGAAGAAGCTGGCGCATGAGATCGGCAGCGACCTGTCGCTTCTGTCCGTCGACGAGCTCACACAGCGCATCGCGCTGCTGAAGGAGGAAATCGCCCGGCTCGAGGCGGAGCGCGAGCGCAAATCCGCAAGCCGATCTGCGGCCGAAGGCCTGTTCCGCTGACGATCGCACAAGGACAAACGGCCCGAAACGGCGCTTTCTTAACGGTATATTAAGCATTCTCTGCGATTGTCTGTTTATCCGGAGCTTTCCGGACTCAGACAATTTCTCCGACTGGCGAATGGGTCTGATTTTTCTCCCTGTTTTACCTTGAGAGCCGCTTTCCGCGGCTCTTTTTTTGTTTTGATATATGTCGCTGCAAAGAATTGTGGAGATTAACCCTTTCTTAAGAATGCTCTTGCGCGAAATGCGCTATGGCATCATTCTTCAGGCATAGAGGCGGCAAGGAAACTTTTCCCAAAACCGCCCGTTACCCGACTGTCGTGATGCGTTTGAACCAGGGAAAACAGGTCATGTCCGAAAGAGGATTGAATACCGTCAGTTTCGCGGGACACGCGGCGGCGTCGGCGCAGTTCAAGGCGCTCTATTCGGAAGGCATGGGTCTGGTCGAAGAAACCGCGAGCTATCTCGACGGCCCCGGTCGCCTGGCCTCCAAGGTCCTGCCGCGCATGGCATCGGTCCTCTATGCAGCAGAATCCATGCGTCTGACCACGCGTCTCATGCAGATGGCATCATGGCTCCTGCTTCAACGCGCTGTCAACAACGGCGAGATGAGCCGCGACCAGGTGCTGTCGGAAAAGAGCAAGGTTCGCCTCGACAGCTTCAACGTCGACCGCAGCGCGCCCGGCTGGAGTGAGCTGCCGGAAGCATTCCGCGACCTCATCGAGCGCTCACTGCGCCTGCAGAACCGCGTCGCCCTGCTCGATCGCGAGATCTACCGTCCGCAGGAAGCCTCGACCTTCGTTCCTGATAACCAGAACGGCGTCAAGGCGCAGATTAAGCTCTTGCAGACGGCCTTCGGCACCAACTGATTTCAAGATATTCGGCAGTTCGCTGCCAACGAAACGAACCCGGCCTCTAGCCGGGTTTTTTCATGCGCGGCTTGAGCCGGCTCGCACGATCAAAGATCGGCCTTAAGTCGGAACGGAAATCCGCACAACAAAAAGCCCGGCAGAGCCGGGCTTCGAAAACGCGCCAAGAGAGCGTGCGATTAGAGGCCGAGGCCTTCGAAACGCTTCTTGAACTTGGAGACGCGGCCGCCGCGGTCCATGAGCTGCTGGTTGCCGCCCGTCCAAGCCGGGTGCGACTTCGGGTCGATTTCCAGGTTCATGGTGGCGCCTGCCGAACCCCAGGTCGAGCGGGTTTCGTATTCGGTGCCGTCAGTCATGACCACCTTGATCAGGTGATAGTCGGGATGGATGTCTGCCTTCATAACGATCTTCCTAGAGTTCCAGGGTCCAATTGTCGCAAGGCATTGCGACTTCGAGACCGAACACGTAAATGAAGCCGCGGACCGGCTGATGGGCCACGGCTTCCCAATTCGATGCCGTGCCTATACATCAAGGTCCGCGGGATAACAAGTGCCGCGCGGAAGACTCATGGGCAAACCCGCCCCCTCCGTGATTGGCGAACGGGGGTCATGTGTCCGAACGAGCAAACCAGTCACCAGCGCGTAAATCCATTCGCCCTCTCGCCACGCTGCTGCCCTACCTCAAGCGCTACCGCCATCTGGTCATCGGCGCCGGGATTTCGCTCGTTATCGCTGCGGTGACGACCCTGACGCTGCCGCTCGCCGTCAGGCGCATGGTCGACAACGGCTTCTCCAATTCCGACAGCGGCTTCATCAATACCTATTTCTCGATGCTGATGATGCTCGCCATCATCCTGGCTTTGGCCAGTGCGGCCCGCTACTATTTCGTCATCACCCTTGGCGAGCGCATTGTCGCGGATCTCCGGCGCAACGTCTTCCAGCACGTCACCCGCCTTTCCGCGTCGTTCTTCGACGTGAACCAGTCGGGCGAGATCGTCTCGCGGCTGACCGCCGATACCACGCAGCTGAAGTCCGCCGTCGGCGCGACGGCATCGGTAGCACTTCGCAACCTGATCCTGTGTCTCGGCGCCATCGGCATGATGGTCTATACCAGCCCGAAGCTGTCGAGCCTGGTGCTGGCGGCAATCCCGGTGATCGTGTTTCCGCTGGTCGGCTTCGGCCGCTCCGTCCGCCGCCGCTCGCGCGAGGCACAGGACACCCTGGCGATGGCATCGGCCTATGCCGGCGAGGCGATCGCCGCCTCGCGCACGGTTCAGGCCTTCAACAGCGAGGACATCGCCAACAACCGCTTCGGCAACGCCGTCGAAGATGCCTTCGGCGCGGCACGCGCGGCCATCAAGGCCCGCTCGGTGCTGACAGCCTTCGCCATCACCATGGTGTTTGGCAGCGTTGTCGCCGTCCTGTGGTTCGGCGCGCGCGACGTGCTGGCGGACAATCTCTCGGCCGGAACCCTCAGCCAGTTCCTGCTTTATTCGGTCTTCGCCGCCGGTAGCCTCGGATCGCTATCGGAGGTCTGGGGCGAGCTCTCGCAGGCAGCCGGTGCCGCCGAGCGGTTGAACGAGCTCTTGACCGAAGTCCCGGAAATCGAGGCGCCCGAAACCCCCGTCGCCATGCCGGCGCCGGCGCTCGGCGCCATCAGCTTCGACGAAGTCTATTTCGCCTATCCCGCGCGCCCTGATTACAAGAGCCTGAACGGCCTGAGCTTTGCGATCAAACCGGGTGAAACCGTCGCCATTGTCGGCCCATCCGGCGCGGGCAAGAGCACCGTCTTTTCGATGCTGCTGCGGTTCTACGATCCGGCAAAGGGTGCCATCACGGTCGATGGCGTCGATATCCGCACCGTGGACCCGAAGGATCTGCGCGACCGCCTGGCGATCGTGCCGCAGGACGTCACCATCTTCGCCTCCTCCGTCCACGACAACATTGCCTTCGGCCTGCCGGGTGCAAGCCGTGAGGCGGTGCGCGCCGCTGCCGTCGCCGCCCAGGCCGACGAATTCATCGGCCGGATGGAGAAGGGCTACGACACGCTTGTCGGCGAGCGTGGCATCACGCTCTCGGGCGGCCAGCGCCAGCGCATCGCCATTGCCCGCGCCATCCTGCGCAACGCGCCGATCCTTTTGCTCGACGAGGCGACCTCGGCGCTCGACGCCGAAAGCGAGACACTGGTGCAGAAGGCACTCGAAGGCTTGCTGCATGAACGCACGACTGTTGTCATCGCCCACCGGCTCGCAACCGTCTTGAAGGCCGACCGCATCCTCGTGATGGAACACGGCCGGATCGTCGAAGAGGGAACCCATGCCTCGCTGATCCGGCAGGACGGGCTCTATGCCAAGCTGGCCCGTTTGCAGTTCAACCACGGCGCCGAGGAGCTGTTCCTGAACCCGGGGAAGTAAGACGACCACTACCATAGTCGCATGCCGGCATGTCCGGCATGCCATTGCAGCTGGAAAGCCGGACCCTATTCTATAGGTGCCGGCTTTTTTCGGCCGCCACGACCGATGTGGATTGTTCAGGGAGGAACCTAATGACATTTTCGAAGTTGACCCGCCGGGCGGCGCTTGCCCTCGGCTTCACCGCACTCACCGTTCTCGGCTCCGGCATCCAGGCGAATGCCCAGGACTTTCCGGATCGCGCAATCACCCTTGTCGTTCCCTTTGCCGCCGGCGGCTCGACCGACGTGGTCGCGCGGATCGTGGCGCAGAAGATGTCGGAGGATCTCGGCCAGCAGGTCATCGTCCAGAATGTCGCCGGCGCCGGTGGCAACCTCGGTGCCGACAATGTCGCGCGCGCCGACCCGGACGGCTATACGATCCTCATGGGCACGGTGGCGACGCACGCCCTCAACCCGCTGATCCTCAAGACCAAGCCCTATGACCCGGAAAAGGACTTCGCTCCGATCTCGCTTCTGGTCGTCGTTCCGAACGTGCTGGTGGTCAATCCGGAGCTGCCGGCCAAGACCGTCGAGGAGCTTCTGGCACTGCTCAAGGCCAAGCCCGATGAATATGCCTACGCTTCTTCCGGCAATGGCACGCCGCTGCACCTCTCCGGCGAGCTCTTCAAGAAGATGGCCGGCGTCAACATGCAGCATATCCCCTACAAGGGCGCCGGACCGGCGCTCAACGACGTCATCGGCAACCAGGTGCCGATCATGTTCGACAACCTGCCGTCCTCCTCCAGCCACATCAAGGCCGGCACCTTGCGGGCGCTTGCGGTAACGACCGCCGAACGCGCGCCATCCTTCCCCGACGTTCCGACGGTCGCGGAGGCAGGCATTCCGGGCTACGAAACCTATACCTGGAACGCGCTGTTTGCACCGGCCAACACGCCCGAGCCGGTTGTCGCCCGCCTGAACGAAGCCGCCAACAAAGCGCTTGCGGACCCGGCCGTGGTCGAGCGGATGAAGGAATTCAGCGCAACCATCGTCGGCTCTACGCCGCAGGAGCTTGCCGCGCATGTGAAGGCCGAGCTCGCAAAATGGACGCCTGTCGTTCGCGACGCCAACATCCAGATGGATTGATCAGAGTTACTTGACCCCATCTGCCGGATCGGCCCCTATCCGGCTGCCGCCGCCTTCTCCCCGCCTGCGGGGAGAAGGGATATGTGGCACGCGCTCGCCGATCTCGAGCGTCTCCGTCTTAGGCGGGGCCATCAAAACGCTCATGTATTTCGCATTCCCTGGCCGAAACCGCTTCGCACTTTTCCGGGAAGCTCTGGCCATAACAAGCGCTGGGCCGACTGCAGCATGCGTCCCCTCTCCCCGCTTGCGGGGAGAGGGCTAGGGTGAGGGGCCCGACACGCGGACAACGATAGCCGATTCAGCCCGCTTAGACCGCACCCGCATGCCTCCCGGCGACACGGCCGGAATAGATGCAGCCGCCGAGAAACGTGCCTTCCAGCGCGTTGTAGCCATGCATGCCGCCGCCGCCGAAGCCTGCGACTTCACCTGCAGCGTAAAGGCCCGGCACCGGTTCGCCCGACTGCTCCAGCACCTGGCCGGCCAGGTTGGTCTGCAGGCCGCCGAGCGTCTTGCGCGTCAGGATATGCAGCCTGACGGCAATCAGCGGCCCGGCCTTGGGGTCGAGCAGGCGGTGCGGTTTGGCGGTACGCAGCAGCCGGTCACCGCGGTAGGACCGTGCCCCGCGGATCGCCGTCACCTGCGCATCCTTCGAGAAGGGATTGGTGATCTCGCGGTCGCGCGCCTCGATCTGCTCGCGCAGGTGATCGACCGACAGCCGGTTCTCAGCCGTCAGCGCATTCATCGCCGGCACGAGATCGTCGAGCCGATCGCGAACGATGAAATCCTCTCCCCTGTCCATGAAAGCCTGCACCGGTCCGGGCGGGTTCTTGCCCAGCCGCTTGAGCAGGAGAGAGATGCTTTTGCCGGTCAGATCAGGGTTCTGTTCGGAACCGGATAGGGCAAATTCCTTCTTGATGATCGCCCGCGTCAGGATGAACCAGCTGTAGTCATGGCCGCTTTCGCGGATGGCCTGCAAGGTGCCGAGCGTATCGAAGCCGGGCATCGCTGGCGCTGAAAAGCGATTGCCGTCAGCATCGCACCAGAAGGACGACGGACCGGGCAGGATGCGGATGCCGTGATCCGGCCAGATCGGATCGAAATTCTTCAGGCCTTCGGTGTAGTGCCACATGCGATCGGAATTGATGACCGAGCCGCGGGCGCGGCCGGCAATCTCCAGCATGCGGCCATCGACATGATGCGGCACGCCGCAGACCATCGTCGCCGGCGGCTGGCCCAGCCGCTTGCGTGGCCAGTTGCGCCGTACCAGCTCATGGTTGCCGCCGATGCCGCCCGATGTCACGATCACCGCGCCCGCCGAAATCTCGAAATCGCCGGCGACATCACGCGAGCTGCGCTGGCCGCGGCCGACCGGATCGGCCTTGAGCACCGAACCGCGCGCGCCGGTGACCGCCCCATCCGTCGTCACCAGTTCGTCGACGCGGTGGCGGAAGCGAAAACGCACGAGGCCGCGGCTTTCCGCCTCGCGCGTCAGCCGCACGAACGGCTCGATAACAGCCGGGCCGGTGCCCCAGGTGACGTGGAAGCGCGGAACAGAATTGCCATGCCCATGCGCAAGGCCGCCACCGCGCTCGGCCCAGCCGACGACGGGGAACCAGCGCATGCCGAGCGAATGCAGCCAGCTGCGCTTCTCGCCGGCAGCGAAATCGAGATAGGCATCGGCCCACAATCGCGGCCAGTGGTCCTCGGGACGATCGAATTGCGACGAGCCCATCCAGTCCTGGCGGGCGAGCTGGCGACTGTCCTTGATACCCATGCGCCGCTGCTCGGGACTGTCGACGAAAAAGAGACCGCCTAGCGACCAGAAGGCCTGACCGCCGAGGTTCTGCTCCCCCTCCTGATCGAGAACGATCACCTTGCGGCCAAGCGCTGCTGCCTCAGACGCGGCCACAAGACCGGCAAGCCCAGCACCGACGACCAGTACATCGCAATCCATTAACGGCGCCCTCCCCTGCATCCGCCAAGATGCAAGCTTCCCCCTGCATGTTGTGGATGCAAGTGTTACGCGCACGTCAAGGTCAATTCAAGGGCGTCGGACCGAGGGCTATCCTTGAGCCTATTTCTCGGTCAGCTTCAGCTCGATACGACGGTTCTGCGACCGCGCTTCGACGCTCTCGCCCTCGGCGATCGGCTGATACTCGCCGAAACCGGCGGCGACCAGCCTGTCGGCCGGCACGCCCTTGGAGATCAGGAACTTGACGACGGATGTGGCACGGGCGGACGAAAGCTCCCAGTTGTCGGCAAAACGGCCGGTGCCTGAAAGCTGTACATTGTCCGTGTGCCCGTCGACGCGCAGCACCCAGTTGATCTCCGCCGGAATTTCCTTGGCAAGGTCGAGCAGCGCCGAGGCGAGCTTGGCCATTTCAGTCTGGCCCTCAGGATTGAGTTCGTTGCCGCCGGAGGGGAAAAGCACTTCCGACTGGAAGACGAAGCGGTCGCCGACGATGCGGATGTTTTCGCGATCGGACAGGATTTCGCGCAGCCGTCCGAAGAAATCGGAACGATAGCGGTTTAGTTCCTGCACCCGCTGCGCCAGCGCGACATTCAGCCGGCGACCGAGATCGGCGATCTTCGTCTGCGAAGACTGGTCCTTGGCTTCCGACGCCTGCAATGCCTCTTCGATCGCCGCGATCTGGCTGCGCAGCGCCGCGATCTGCTGGTTGAGAAGCTCGATCTGGCTCATGGCACGGGCGCTGGTCTGGCGTTCGGCGTCAAGCTCGGCACCGACACGCCCAAGCTTCTCGTTGGCGGCATCCGTGCTGCCGGCGCCCTGGTCGAGCAAGGCTTTCAGGCGAGAACGCTCGCCTTCCGACTGGGAGAGGGAGGCCTGGAGATTGGCGAGTGAATCCTCCAGATCCTGCTTGCCGCTCTTTTCGAGCGCGAGCAGCTGTGTCAGCTCGTTGATCTGGCTGTTCAGCCGGGTCAGAACCTCGTCCTTGCCGCTGATTTCGCGGCTGAGCAGGAACTGCGCCAGCACGAAGACGCTGAGCAGGAACATGATCGACAGGAGCAGGGTCGACAATGCGTCGACGAAACCGGGCCAATAGTCGATCGTGCGCTGTGAACGGCCTTTTCGGGCAAGCGCCATGGATCATTCCCCTCCGGTATCGTCCGCATGGCTGAGCTTGGCCTGCGATCCGGACTTCTCGCTGTTCACTGAAATGCGCTCGGAGTGGCCGATGCGCGTCGTGAGCTTGTCCAGCGTCTTGCGCATCGCCTTCGCCTCTTCCTGCTGCGCCTCGATCCAGTCGCGCAGCATCTGCTGCTCGCCGCGCATGTTCTTGACCAGACCCTGAATACCTTCAGCCAGGCTCGCCATTGCCGCCGTCGTGCGCTGGTTGGAACCGCCTTCATGGTTGAGGCGGACGAGCTGGTCCGTCAGGCGCTTCAGCTCCTCGACCGGCGCGCCGGTCGACAGGTCGCCGGCAATCGAGAGTTCCGATCCGACATCGGTGACGGAGGAGAGCCAGTTTTCAAGCTCGGTATAGAAACGGTTCTGAGCCCGACCCGCCTGCAGATCGAGAAAGCCGAGGATCAGCGAGCCGGAAAGGCCGAAGAGCGACGTCGAGAACGCCGTTCCCATGCCGGTCAGCGGCGCCGACAGGCCGTTCTTGAGAGCGCCCAGCACGTCCTCGGTGCTGCCGGAACCGGCATCCAGCGACTGGATGACGGTGTTGATGGAGCCGATCGTGCCGAGCAGACCCCAGAAGGTGCCGAGCAGGCCGAGGAAGACGAGCAGACCGGTCAGATACCGCGTCGTGTCGCGCGATTCATCCAGCCGTGTTGCAATCGAATCCAGGATCGACCGCAGCGCCGTCGTCGAGATCGCCGTCTGGCGGCCACCGATCAGCGCGCGCATCGGCGACAGCAGGACCGGATCCCGCCCGACCTTGTCGGCGCTGCCGGCGGCGCGGAAAGAATTGAACCAGCGCACCTCTGGACGAAGCCCGAGCACATGGTTGAACGCCAGCAGGATGCCGATCAGCAGCACCCCGAGGATCAGGCCGTTCAGGCCGGGATTGGCGAGGAAGGCATTGTGTGCCTGCCGAAAGAGGATCGCGCCGACGAAACCGACGATGATCAGGAAAATCACCATGGTCCAGAAAAAATGCATGGGGCTCGAAAGCTTATGCGGATTGTAGTCTGCTTCCACCCCTTCCCGACCGTCCCACCCGGACAGATGCAGTTTCGTCATGGGTATACCATTCTCCCGGTTGCATTTGGCGGAACGGTGCCGCGACGCGTCGGAGCCTACTGCATAATTCCTCAAATCGGAATCGATTTAAGAGAAAGTTATGCAGCAAGTTAACGCGCTGCAGCATCCATCGCGCGTCCTGTTTAACGTGTGGCGCTGTAGTGGAGCTTTGCGCCGAATTGAAGGAAAAAACAAAAAGCCTCCGACACATGGAGCGCCGGAGGCTTGGCAAGCAGGAAACGGACGGGCCGTCGATTATTTCGACGGGATCGGACGGTGAACGACGTCGCGCAGCGCCTTGGTGATGTATTCGTTGCCGCAAACGATCGAACCCTCGTCGACCGGCTTGGCTCCGCCATCGATATCCGTCGACCAGCCACCGGCTTCGCGGATCAGAAGCACACCGGCCGCAATGTCCCAGGCGGCCAAGTCGCGCTCCCAGTAGCCGTCGAAACGGCCGGCTGCAACATAGGCGAGATCGAGTGCCGCCGAGCCCATGCGGCGGATGCCGGCGACTTCGCCCATCACGTGGCGCAGTTCGATCAGGTATTTGCCGTGATTGCCACGACCGAGATGCGGCGTGCCGGTGGCGATCACTGCATCCGATAAGGCCTTGCGCGCAGCGACGCGCAGGCGACGGTCATTGAGGAAGGCGCCGCCACCACGCTCGGCGGTATACAGTTCGTCGGTTGCCGGGTTGAACACGACAGCGCCGACGATCTCGCCCTGGCGCTCTAGCGCAATCGAGACAGCAAAATGCGGAATGCCGTGCAGAAAGTTGGTGGTGCCGTCGAGCGGATCGACGATCCAGCGATGGGCGCCATCGGTGCCGATGATCTCCTCGCCTTCCTCGCCGAGGAAGCCATAGGTCGGACGCGCCTTCAGCAGTTCTTCGCGGATGAGCTTTTCGGCCTTGCGGTCGGCCTGGGACACGTAGTCGCCCGGTCCCTTGAGCGAGACCTGCAGGTTCTGGACTTCACCGAAATCGCGCGCCAGCGACTTGCCGGCCTTGAAGGCGGCCTGGACCATGACATTGAGGAGAGCTGAACGGGCCATCTGGCGATCCTTGTGAAGCGAAGGCCGATCGAGCCTTCTCGATCGGACATTGAACCTGTGTGACGGAACACGGGGATAGCACCTGCCGATCGGGCAATGCCTGTCATCGAGTCCCATCGTCAAAAAACCGAGTGAAGATCACTCCGCCCGGGGCGTGCCGGAAAACCATGGCGCCAGGGGCAAAAACCGGGGCTTCAAGACCACAAAAATCCCGGAAGTTCAAGAGAAATAGCGCCTGGCTCGGCCGAACAGCCGAGATTCAGGCGCCTACAGCGGCGCGCGTCTTATTAGACGCGCAAAGGTCGCTGTAGCACTTTGATTTTTGCTGCATGTTTTTATCCTTAAATCGAATAGGATTTAAGGATACATGCAGTGGAATGCCGGTCAGCTCGAGCGGAACTTGTTGGCTGCGCTGAGTGCCGCCTTCTGCTGCTGCTCGTTGAGACCGAGGTAGAAGTCTTCCAGCGCATCGTCCTTGAGGCCGGCCCGGCGCGACAGCACATACCACTTCGCCGCCTCGACCGGATTGGGCCGGGTGCCGATGGCGTTGACATAGAGATGCGACAGCCGGTTCTGCGCCACGACATTGCCGCCTTCCGCCGCCCGCTTCATCCAGCCGAAACCGTCCTCCAGGTTGCGATCGCCGGCAATGCCTTCGATCATCCAGATGGCGATATCAAGCTGCGCCGTATCGTAGCCGGCATGGGCCGCCCGAAGCAGCCATTCCCTGGCCCGCGCCCGCTTGCCTTCGTCAATGCCATCGACGTTGAGATAGATCTGCGACAGCGCATATTGCGCGTCGGCGATCCCCTGCTCGGCCGATTTTTCGTAGTAGGGCATAGCGGCCTTCAGACCCTTCGGTCCGGGGCTGTCGGCCACGAGCGTCTGGCCATAGTTGAACTGGGCCGACCCATTGCCGAGATCGGCCGCCTTCTTCATCAGTTCTTCGGACTTCTTGCGGTCGCGCTTGACGTAGCGCCCCTCCATCAGGATCAGCGCGTATTTGAACATGGCGGCCGGGTCGCCGTTTTCAGCCGCCTGTCCGTACCAGAACGCCGCCTGCTTGGCATTGCGCACCACGCCGAGGCCCTGCTGCAGGATTTCGGCAACAAGCGTTTGCGCGGCAGGATCGCCGAGCTGCGCGCGCGGAAGTGCGAGATCCATCGCCGTCAGATAATAGCCGCGCTGGAAAGCGCCGTAGGCGTCGTCGACCTTGCCGGCGAATGGCTTTTCCGCAGGTAGTGCCGGCAGTTCGGCGCCCATGCGGTCAAAGACATTGACGCCCTGCGAAGGCACCGTGCCATCACCAGCCTTCTTCTTGTCCGCCGGATGAGCCGGCTTGGCCCCAGGCTTGCCAGTGCCTTCTTCAGGCAGCGCCGCGCCATTGAAGGGGGTGATGCGGCCGCGCTTTGCAGCGCCACTATCATCGGCGTTGACGCCCAGCTCCGGCACTGGAGCCGGCTTTTCCTGCGCGCGCACCGGCGTCGCCACGGCAGCGGTGGCGGCAAGGAGGGCAACGCCCCAACTGAGCTTTGACGACAGGCGGTTCAACATCGACACGTCTTAAGCTTCAAACCGTGGCGCTTTTTCGTCAAGAAGCGCGTTGACGGCGGCGACCACCGACGGCGCCTGCTCGGGCTCGCCGAAGACGGCCAGGCGAAGCGCCACGAATTCGGCGCCGGTCTCGGCCGCCGCCAATGCGGACTGCGGATCCGTGCCACCCATGACGATGCAGGGGATCTCGATCATCGAGGCCCACCATTCGGCGAGCGCCAGGTTCTTCGGATGCGCATCCGGCTTGATGTCGCCATCCGTCTTGCCGAAGAACACGTAGTCCGGACGCACTTCGCCGATTTGAAGCGCGTGATGGCGATCGGCCGCATTGCCGCCGCCGACGATAAGCTTCGGCGTGTGCTTCTCGACCGCCTCGCCAAGTGCTTCGGCATTGCCGGAAATATGCAGGCCATCGGCCCTGGCGCGTCCGGCGACCCGGGAATCGCCCTCGATCAGCGCAGCGGCTCCAGCCTCCTGGATGATCGGCACGAGGCGCTCGGCGTGTTTCTGGAACTCGGCGTCATCGAGGCCATATTGCGGCACGATCACCGAAGCGACGTCGCCGCCCTTCAAGGCGTCGGCAAGCACCTTGGCGCGATCCGCCGGATCAGCGATATCCGGCGCAATCAGCACCAGGCGGCAGCGTTCTATTGTGTTGCTCATGACATCCATTTCTAGCTGTGCCCGCATGTCGGCGGAAACCAGCGCTCGATTTCGTTTGGGAAAACCGATAGACGGAGACGTCAAAAGGATCAACCGCCACCGATGCTTCCCGACCTGGACTTCTATCTCATCGCCATCCCGGCGGTTCTTCTCGTTGGCCTCAGCAAGGGCGGCATGGGCGAGGCCCTTTCGTTGATGGGCGTGCCGATCCTGTCGATGGCCGTCTCGCCGGTTCAGGCGGCCGCGCTGCTTTTACCGATCCTGATCGCGATGGACCTCGTCTCGCTCTGGATGTGGCGCAAGCACGGCGATCGCAAAACCCTGTTCATGCTCCTGCCCGGCGCCATCGCCGGCATTCTCATCGGCTGGGCGACGTCGGCCTATGTCTCGCGCGACTATCTGCGCCTGATCATCGGCCTCATCACCGTGCTGTTCGTCCTGCGCTATGTCTACAATGTCTGGCGCATGCGCAACGGAATAACGATCACGCCCAAGCAGCAGCGGGCTGGTCCCGCAACACTCTGGGGCTCGTTTGCCGGCTATGGCAGCTTTGTCGCCCACGCCGGCGGCCCGCCTTTTCAGATCTACGCCCTGCCGCTTCAGCTCGATCCGCGCGAATACACCGGCACCATCGTGCGCTTCTTCGCCATCCTCAATGCCGTCAAGCTCATTCCCTATTTCGCGCTTGGCCAGCTCGACATGAGCAATCTCAAGATCTCCGCGACGCTGTTTCCGCTGGCGATCGTTGCCACCGTCTGCGGTGCCTTCATCGTTCGCCGCATGAAGCCGCAGATCTTCTATCCGTTCATGTATAGCATGGCTTTCATCGCCGGGCTGAAGCTGCTGTGGGACAGCCTCAACAGCCTGCTGGCCGGCGCCTGACTGCATTCAAGCGATCGATCATATTGCAAAGCAAAACGAAAATGCCGCAGCGCACAAATTTCTTGCCGCCCGCGGTGATTTCGCTTAACGTCCGGTCATGACCATTGCGGACCCTTTCGATGCCATCGCGGATCCCAACCGGCGTTACCTGCTGGAGGAACTGCGGCGCGCGCCGAAAACGGTCAACGAACTGGCCGAAGGATTGCCGATCAGCCGGCCCGCGGTATCACAGCACCTGAAGGCCCTGCTCGACTGCAATCTGGTTTCGGTTTCGGCCAACGGTACGCGGCGGATATATGCGATCAACCGCCCTGGCTTCGACAGGCTCAACCTATGGTTGGATCAATTCTGGGCCTGACAGCCGGACGGAAGCGTAACCGCGGCCTGACACAAATCGACCGGGTCTCAAACCCGGTCGAGCGATCCGTATCTTCCGTTGAGGGGATTGGTTGTGAACCTTGTTGCGTCGTCTCCGCGGAGAGGACACCTCCCGTTGTTACTGGGAAATACCGTTTATAATCAGTGAGTCGAGGAGCGAATCCTTTCGATTTCGTCCCTGATGCGCAGCTTCCTTCGCTTGATGTCGCTGATCATTTCGTCCTCGATGGACGGCTGGTTCATTGCTGCATGGAGCTCCTGCTCCAGTGCGCCATGTTTTTTCTCAAGCGTTGCAAGATGAGCCTCAATGGTCATTGGCAGTCCCTTCCTTTTGCTTGCATCCGGCAGGTAAATGCCGGATGTTCCATGGTTGTAACCTTACTACTGTGCCATGCCATTTTTCATTTGTCGAAGGCGAAATGATGACGACGGATAACTTCCCGTTACCGCCCAAGATGTGATAGAGCGGCGCATGAAATTCCGGTTCGAGGAGGACTTCGCAACCGGGCTGATGGGGATCGCTTTGCATGCCGGACCAGGACCAGGCCGAACTCAGATTGACCGCCGCGCGGCTGAGGCAGGAACATGAAGATTATGATGCTGCGATCAACGCCATGATTCAGACCGGCTGCGATGCGCTGAGAATTCAGCGCATGAAGAAGAAGAAGCTGGTCATCAAGGACAAAATCACCAAGCTCGAAGACCAGATCATCCCCGACATCATCGCCTGAAGCGGAACTTTAAAGACGTGCTCGACACCACGACCCCACCCGTCGCCATCATCATGGGAAGCCAGTCCGACTGGGAGACGATGAAGAACGCCGCCGATACGCTCGACGCGCTCGACATTGCCTATGAGGCTCGCATCGTTTCTGCACACCGCACACCTGATCGGCTGGTAAGCTTCGCCAAGGGCGCGCGCGACGAAGGCTTCAAGGTCATCATCGCCGGTGCCGGCGGTGCCGCCCATCTGCCGGGCATGTGCGCCTCGATGACGCCGTTGCCGGTGTTCGGCGTGCCGGTGCAGTCGAAGGCACTGTCCGGGCAGGACAGCCTGCTGTCGATCGTCCAGATGCCGGCCGGCATTCCCGTCGGAACACTGGCGATCGGACGCGCCGGCGCGGTCAACGCGGCACTACTCGCCGCAGCCGTACTGGCGCTCAGCGACAACGACCTTGCCGACCGTCTCGACGACTGGCGCGAACAGCAGACCGTCGCCGTCGCCGAGTATCCGGTGGACGACGCATGACAACCATTGGCATCATTGGCGGCGGCCAGCTCGGCCGCATGCTGGCCATGTCTGCTGCACGGCTGAACTTCCGCACCATCATCCTCGAGCCGCAGTCCGACTGTCCGGCAGCGCAGCTGGCAAACGAACAGATCGTTGCCGCCTATGACGATGAGCGCGCGCTCGATGCGCTGGCGGCCGCCTGCGACATCGTCACCTACGAATTCGAGAATGTGCCGGTTGCGGCCGCCGAGAGGCTCGCCCGTGCCCGACCTGTCTTCCCGCCGCCGAAGGCACTGGAAGCCGCCCAGGACCGCCTGGTCGAAAAACGCTTCCTCAACGACAGCGGCATCGTCACCGCCCGTTTCCATGCCGTCGACAGCCAGGCCGATCTTGAAGCAGCACTTGCCGATTTCGGCGGTTCCGGCGTCCTGAAGACCCGCCGCCTCGGCTATGACGGCAAGGGCCAACGCGTGTTCCGCTCCGGGCAGGACAACCCGCAAGGCGCCTTCGCGGCGCTCGGCTCCGTGCCGCTGATCCTCGAAAGCTTCGTGCCGTTCGAACGGGAAATCTCCATCATTGCTGCCCGCTCGGTTGATGGCGCCGTCGCCTGCTTCGATCCGGCAGAGAACGTTCACCGCAACGGCATTCTGCATACCTCCACCGTACCCGCCGCCATTGGCCCTGCCACCGCCGAGACCGCGCGCACTGCGGCCAAGGCGATCCTCGATGCGCTCGGCTATGTCGGCGTCATCGGCGTGGAGTTCTTCGTGCTTGCCGACGGTAGCCTCGTCGCCAATGAAATGGCGCCGCGCGTGCATAATTCCGGCCACTGGACGGAGGCGGCCTGCATCGTCTCGCAATTCGAGCAGCACATTCGCGCCGTGGCCGGCCTGCCGCTCGGCAATCCCGTTCGCCACTCCGACTGCGTGATGCAGAACCTGATCGGCGACGACATCGACGATGTGCCGGCCTGGCTTGCCAAGGATAACGTTTTCGTCCATCTCTACGGCAAGACGGAAGCGCGACCGGGCCGCAAGATGGGTCACCTCACCCGCTTGACGTGAGCCTCAAAGCCACAGAAATGCGGGGCAAGGCGCCAAAATCCGGTGTCTTGCGGTTGACACAACAGGGGTGACACGGTATTTGCCATCCCACCTTATGGAGCGCGCTGAATGGCGCGCTTTTGATTGTTAGAAATACCGGGCGAATTTTGTTTCCCCGAAACCTGCGGATCAGGAAAATGAAGATCAAGAATTCGCTCAAGTCGCTGAAGACCCGCCATCGCGAAAACCGTCTGGTTCGTCGCAAGGGCCGTATCTACATCATCAATAAGCAGAACCCGCGCTTCAAGGCACGTCAGGGCTGAGGCCCAGACTGGTTTCTGTTTGGCGTCTCGCTTCGGCGATGTCCCAAAATTGATTTTGATCTTATTCCGTGGCGAGCTAACATGCTCGCCATGCGAGTTTTTGTACCCTTGATTCTGGCGTGTTCCGCCCTTCTCGCCGCCTCAGTTGGAGCCGGCACCCTGACTTTCGCCGCAGAGACGGCACCGGAAACCGAGGCCGCCAGCCTCACCACCCCAAAGCAACGCCTCGACGCCCTGTTCTCCGACCTCAAGAAGGAACGGGACGCCGACAAGGCGCGCGAACTCGCCAACCAGATCCGCCTGGAATGGCAGGATTCCGGCAGCGCGACGGTCAACCTGCTGATGCAGTGGGCCGACAAGTCCATCACCGACAATAAGCCGGCGGCAGCCCTCGATATCCTCGACCAGGTGATCACGCTGGCCCCGAGCTACGTCGAAGGCTGGAACCGCCGCGCGACCCTGCACTACACGATGGGCAACTATCGCAAGTCGATGTCGGACATCAATCATGTCCTGTCGCTCGAGCCTCGGCATTTCGGCGCGCTCGCCGGCATGGCCGCAATCCTCGGCTCCGCCGGCAAGGACGAGCTGGCGCTCAGGGCCTGGGAGCAGTTCCTGGCAATCTATCCAGCCGATCGCAAGGCACAGGAGCAACTGGGCGAGCTGACCGAAAAGCTCGCGGGCAGCAAGACGTAAACCGGCCGGATGCCGAAGCAAGCGCAGGCCCCGCGATGACGCCTCCCACGGAACTGGCCGCTATCCGCAACCTTGCCACGGCAGCGCGCCAGTTCATGGAGCCGATCTGGCTGGAATGGCATAGCGCCTGGAACGGCGATGCGCCGGTCACGCCCTCTCAATGGACATGCGGGCGCACAAGTCTGTTTCTGTCGCGTGCCCTGGCGGCTGAAGGTTTCGAGGCTTCATGGGCAAGCGGCACGCCCCGCCTGTCATCTTCCGGGCCGGAATTGGGCGATTTCGGCTTCCTTGGCGACGCCGGCTGGCAAAGCCACGCCCGGGTCGAGTGCGGCAACGTCATCGTCGATATTACGGCCGACCAGTTCGGCGCTCCGCCCGTGCACATCGTCGATCGACACGATCGCCGCTACGGCAAGGGCGACCGCGTCACTGCATTGCCTGAGTTCATTCTGACCCGTCAGCGCGCGCTGAACGAAATCTGGCCACGATGGCTCTGCAATAGCAGAAGACCATTGACCCTATCCCTGGGATGTTCGTGTACACTGCCGAGTAAGAGGAGCCGCCGAGACAATGGTTCTAGCCGTCGTGTTGATCGTTGCCCTCACCCTCGCAGGTATTGCCTACAGCCTGCGTAGCGCACAAAACATCAGCGCGCGGTTCCCGAACACAGGCGAACTGATCGACGTCGGCGGCTTCCGCATGAACAGCGTCCACCTGCAGGCGACAGCCGGGGCCGACCTAGCTCCTCTCGTCTTCATCCACGGTGCGAGCGGCAACCTGCTCGATCAGATGCATGCCTTTGCTCCTGTCTTCGAAGGCCGCGCAGAGATGCTTTTCGTCGACCGGCCGGGCCACGGATACTCCGAGCGCGGCGGGCGGGCGAATGATCGCCCCGATGGCCAGGCGGATGCGATTGCAAAGCTGATGGAGAAGAGAAGCATAACCCGGGCGATCATCGTCGGCCATTCCTTCGGTGGCGCGATCGCCGCGAGCTTCGCTCTTCGCCATCCGGCGAAGACGGCGGGCCTCATCCTGCTGGCGCCCGCGACCCATCCCTGGCCGGGCGGCATCGACTGGTACTATCGGCTAACGGCCCTGCCCTATGTCGGCTGGCTGTTCGCGCATACGGTTGCCGCACCGGTCGGACTGAGACGCATCGAAAGCGGCACGCGTTCGGTCTTCCATCCCAATCCGCGGCCTGCCGACTATATCGACAAGACCGCGCCGCACCTCGTGCTGCGGCCGCTGGCCTTCCGCAACAACGCCGTCGATGTCGCAAATCTGCATGCCTATGTCACCGAGGTCGCGCCGCGATATCAGGAGATCGCCGCACCAACGATCATCGTCAGCGGCGACAGCGACGACATCGTGCTGGCCGATATTCACTCGCGCAGCCTGGCGCGCGACATTGCCGGATCGGAACTGCTGTGGATCGGCAACCTCGGCCACAAGCCCGATTATGTCGTCACCGACGTGATTGTCGCCGCAGTGGAGAAACTGGTGGGCAAACCCGGCGATCTCCGCGCAGCGGTGAAGCTCGCCGAAGAGAGGCTCACCGACGGCAAGGCGCATTGATAGGAGCGGAAGTTTTATCTCAACCGACCTGAGCCGTCGGCCTTCCCAGCGTCTCGACGAGATAATCGATGAACACGCGAACCTTGGGCGAAAGGTGACGTCGGCTGAGGTAGACGGCATAGAGGTTGAACGCGCTCATATGCCAGCTTTCCAGCAAGGGGACCAACCGACCGGAGGCGATATCGTCTCCGACGATGAAGTCCGGCTGTACGATGACCCCGCCGCCGACGAGTGCCAGCGCGCGCAGCAGATCGCCATTGGTGGCATGCACGACCGGATGAATCCGAACCTGCGTCTCGCGCCCCTCGACATCGGAAAACATCCAGCTATCCCCGAGCGAGAGATAGGAATAGCTAAACGTTTCATGGCCGCCGAGATCGGACGGTTGCTGCGGCGTGCCGCGGCGCGCGAGGTAATCTGGCGAAGCACAAACGATCATCCGCACCGGTGCGATTTCACGCGCGATAAGGCTGGCGCTGGGCGCGCGGGCAATACGCAAGGCGACATCGACACCGGAGTGGGCGAGATCGACGAGCATGTCGGTCAAATCGATGTCGAGACGCAGGCCGGGATGCTTCGCCCGGAAGCCCGGCAAGACGCGGGCGAGCGGCCCGATCCCATAGGAGAGCGGCGCGCTGATGCGCAGCAGCCCGGTGGGCACGGTCACGTGTTCGCCCACCAGCGCCTCGGCCTCGCTGATGTCGGCGAGTATCTGCCGGGCACGTTCGTAGAAGAGTTGGCCCGGCTCTGTGAACAGGTCACTGGACCAAGGAAGGCGTGATGGATGAGGAATACCTCTTTTGGGACACTCAGGGCTTCATGAAGCAGATCGGCCTGGCCCAATAGAAAGACAGAGGCCACGGGAGCAGGTTCACTGCTCCCATGGCCTCCTGGCATTCTGAAACGAGCGGCGAGCCTCAGATACCGCTCAGGCCGTCCGAGCCGATATAGGCGATGCGCAGCATGTTGGTGGCGCCGGGGGTGCCGAGCGGCACACCGGCCGAGATGATGACCCGTTCGCCGGGCTTGCCGAAACCCTCATGAGCAACGATGCGGCAGGCACGGTTGACCATGTCGTCGAGATCGGTCGCATCCTCGGTGACGACGCAATGCAGGCCCCAGACGACCGAAAGCCGGCGAGCCGTCTGGACGATCGGCGACAGCGCGATGATCGGAACCTGCGGGCGCTCGCGCGCGGCGCGAAGGCCCGTTGTGCCGGACGAGGTGTAGCAGACGATTGCAGACAACCGCAGCGTCTCGGCGATCTGGTGGGCGGCCAGCGAAATCGCGTCGGCACCGGTCGCCTCGGGCGGCGTGCGCTGCGCGTAGATGATGCTGGAATAGTGCGGGTCGCGCTCGACGCTGCTGGCGATCGACGCCATGGTCGAGACGGCTTCCACCGGATACTCGCCGGAGGCGGATTCAGCCGACAGCATGATGGCGTCGGCGCCTTCGAAGACGGCAGTCGCCACGTCGGAGACTTCAGCGCGCGTCGGCACCGGCGCGGAGATCATCGATTCCAGCATCTGCGTGGCCACGACCACCGGTTTGCCGGCGCGGCGACAGGCGCGCGTCAGCTGCTTCTGCAGGCCAGGCACAGATTCGAGCGGCATTTCGACGCCAAGGTCGCCGCGTGCAACCATCAGCGCGTCGGAGAGCTCGATGATCTCGTCGATGCGCTCGAGCGCCTGCGGCTTCTCGATCTTGGACATCAGACCGACGCGGCCGCGGGCGATCTTGCGAACCTCGGCCAGGTCCTCGGGACGCTGGACGAAGGACAGCGCCACCCAGTCGAACTCTCCGGTTGCCAGAATCGCATCGAGGTCCGAGCGGTCCTTGTCGGTCAGGACGCCGACGGCCAGCAGCGTGTCGGGCAGGCTGACGCCCTTGCGGTCGGAAATCTTCGTGCCGGCAACAACCGTTGTGACGATGCTCTTGCCGTCGGTCTTTTCGGCGCGCAGGTGCAATTTGCCGTCATCGATCAGCAGGCGATGGCCAGGCTTGACCGCTTCGAGGATTTCCGGATGGGGCAGAAACACACGGGTGCTGTCGCCAGGCTCGTCCTTGTTGTCGAGGGTAAAGGTCTGACCGACCTTGAGGTCGACCTTGCCTTCGGCAAACTTGCCGACGCGCAGCTTCGGACCCTGCAGGTCGCCGAGAATGCCGATCGGGCGGCCACAGCGCGCTTCGACCGCGCGGATGCGCTGCACCAGCGTGCGCATCACTTCGTGGCTTGCGTGGCTCATGTTGATACGGAACAGATCAGCCCCCGCCTCGTGCAGCTTCTGGATCATCTGCTCGTCGGCAGACGCCGGTCCGAGCGTGGCGAGGATTTTGACTTTTCTGTTCCGCTTCATCAATTCTGGCTTTCCTGCGTGCCGGGCGTATCGGAGAGCTGAACCATCCAGCTTCCTTGTCGCCCCGTGTCATATTCCTTGAATCCCATCCGCTGGAAGCCGCGGGCAAAGCAGTCCTGCACGCCCGAAACCTTGAATTCGTTTTCGGCGACGCACATGTTGACGTCGCCGGTCCAACGGCCACCCCGGGCCGCGTCTTCAGCGTAGAGATAATAGTATCGCGATTCGAGCTCGCCCTCGATCAGGGTCGCACAGGTGGTCGCGGGAACCTGCCACCACCCCTCGGTTACCCAGCCTTCCTTGGCGCGGTAACCGATCGCCACGCCGACCAGATTTTGCGTGCCATTGCAGACGCGAAAATCGGCGCGAGCCTCACCGGCAAATAGAAATGAGCCTGAAATAGCCAGGGAAAACAGGAGGATCCCCCCCAATGTCGACAGCCCCGGCTTCGCTTTGGAAAATGGATATCTGGACACGGTTTCCGATGGAACTCCGTTTTGATTTGCGTGGCCTTTCTTGCGACGACCAGCCCGGAAAGTCAACGTAACTCTAATCGATTACATCGGGCTAATTAGGTGTCGATTGCGCAAAACAGTTGCGTTTTTCTTGTGAATGTCGCCGACGCGTGCAATCAAAAGCATACCCCCCCCCAAAAGCAGACTGGAACGGCATGCAGCACTATTCGCCCTATGAGATTATCGAAGCCAACCCCACAACCGGCCTCGTACTACTCGCCGACCACGCCATGAACCGCCTGCCGGAAGAATATGGCAGCCTCGGCCTGTCGGCAGCCGCGTTTCAACGTCACATCGCCTATGACATCGGCGTCGAACATCTCGTCCGCCGGCTCTCGGCCGCACTCGACGCACCGGCAGTTCTAGGGTGCTTCTCGCGACTTTTGATCGACCCCAATCGCGGCGAGGACGATCCGACCCTGATCATGAAGATTTCCGACGGCGCGATCATTCCGGGAAACCACCCGATCAGCGAGGAGGAATGGGACAACCGGCTGAACCGTTTCCATCGGCCCTATCACCGCGCAGTCGCCGAGACACTGGAGCGCAGTGCCGTGGCCACGGGCAGCGCCCCGCTGGTCATCTCCATCCATTCCTTTACGCCCGCCTGGAAGGGTGCCGTCCGTCCGTGGCACGCGGCCGTGCTCTGGGACAACGACCCGCGCGCGGTGCTGCCGCTGATCGAAAAGCTCGAAGCATCGGGCGATATCGTCGTCGGCAACAACGAGCCCTATGACGGGGCGCTGCGCGGGGATACGATGTTCCGGCACTGCATGGCACCGGGCATTCCCCATGCCCTGATCGAGGTTCGACAGGATCTGATCGCAGACGAGGCGGGCGTCGCCGCATGGGCCGATCGGCTCGCCCCGATCCTTGCTGATCTCAATACCCGGCCCGACCTGCATCGCTATGAGCAGCACCCGTCGCGCACCGGCGCCTACGACATTTGAGACCAGGAAAGACAAGATCATGACCGAGCTCACCCCGGACCAGCAGACCGCCTTCGAGGCCGCCGCCTTCCGGCGTCTGGTCGCGCACTTGCGCGAGCGCAGCGACGTGCAGAACATCGACCTGATGAACCTTGCCGGCTTCTGCCGCAACTGCCTGTCCAACTGGTATCGGGACGCGGCCAACGAGGCCGGCATGACACTCGACAAGGAGCAATCCCGCGAGATCGTCTACGGCATGCCCTATGAGGAATGGCGGGCGCTGCATCAGAGGGAAGCCTCGAGCGAGCAGAAAGCCGCCTTCGAAACCAACCGCCCCAAGGAATAAACCTCTGCGCCGGGCCACCGCCACGGAAATGCCAGCGTTGTTGCGCAATGGCCCTTGACCTTGGCCGCCGTTCGCGGCACGTCACGGCACCCAAGAATTTCATTCCCCGCAAAAGGAGAAGACCATGTCAGATGCACACGGCGTCGCACGCGACCAACTCCGCGCTTTCATCGAACGGATCGAGCGCCTGGAAGAAGAAAAGAAGACCATCGCCGACGACATCAAGGACGTCTACGGCGAAGCCAAGTCCACCGGCTTCGATGCCAAGATCCTGCGGAAGGTCATCTCCATTCGCAAGCAGGACGCCGATGAGCGCATGGAACAGGAAGCGATCCTCGACACCTACCTGCAGGCGCTCGGCATGATCCCGGCCGCGGCTGAAGAAGAATAATTTCTCCTGCCATAGACAGCAAAAAGCCCGCCGGTATCACCGGCGGGCTTTTTTTGTGTTGAGTCTTATTTGCTCGAAACTCAGTTGGTGCTGAACTTCTTCACTTCCATGAAGTTGACGGCGTTGCCGCTGAAGCGGGCCGTATCGACCGTTGTTCCGGCCGTGCTGTTGAAGCCCGCAGCATAAACAGTCGTCGGGGCCGTGCGCAGCGTCTTGCTGACGAAGCGCGGTGCCTTCACGGGCTTGGAAAGCGTCGCGACGCGGCCGGCAGAAAGGGCCCATTCGGAGATGATCTTCTGCGTCAGCTTCGGCTCGGTGCGAACCGACGAACGGGTCGCGGCGTCGGCATCATGCTTCTTCGGACGACCACCTTTTGCCGGGGCTTCGGCCTGGGTGTCGAAGGCGCCATCAAAGGCATTGGCGCGGCCATTCGTCGAGGCCTGCGGCGCATAGGCGGCCATTTCGACTGGCTGGGCGACTGGCTCGCGCTCTGCCTGTGTCGGCGCGGCAAGCGCGACGCGTGTCGATGCCTGAGCCGTGGTGTCACGCGGCGGCTCGGCCGAAGCCAGAACCGGGCGCTCTGCAAAGGCAGGCACGGCAACCTTGGCATCCGCGACAGCGGCAAGAGCCGCATCACCCGCCGGGCGCATGGCCGGAACCGGCACGAAGCCAAGCGCCTGCATGTCCGTTGCCAGCGGATCGACCGATGCCACAAGCGTCTCGCCGGCAGCAGCGTTCACGCCACCCCGATCGAGCATCTGCGGGACCGGCACCTTGACCGAGGTCAGATCCGCAAATTCGCTCGGCATTTCCGGCGTCTGCGGCAGGGCGGCAGCAAGCGCGTCCTGGGCCGCGTTCTTCTGCGGCGCGACCAGGGCCACGGCTACGCCGCCATTTTCAGGCGCATCCTTGAAGGCCGGACGAACGGCCGGAACCGGAGCATTGATGTTCTGATCGGCTGTGGTGGTCTCGGCTGTGGTGGTCTCGGCTGCGACCGAACCGGCAACACCCGGAAGTGCTTCCTGGGCGGCAGGAGCCGACGCCGTCTGGACCTTTGCCGGAGCGGCTTCTTCATCGCCGGGGCCGGCCGCGATTGCCGAGGGTTCTTCATCCTCGTCGCCGCCACCGCCAAAGAGCATGGCGAACAGGTTACCGCGGCGCTTGCCGCCCTCGGCATCGCCCGCACCCTTGGCACCACCACCGGCAACTTCGATCGCCGAGGCGCCGACGCGACGCTTGTAGTCGGCAACAGCCTGGTTATAGCCCGGTAGCGGCTTGCCGTCGGACGGAACGTGCATGGTCTTGCCGTCGGGGAAGAGACGGGCCAGTTCGTTGCGGGTCATGCGCGGCCAGGCGCGAACGCCGCCGACATCCATGTGAACGAACGGAGAGCCTGAGGTCGGGTAGTAGCCGACGCCACCGACCTGGAATTTCATGCCGATTTCGCGCACCGTCTTCAGCTTCACGTCGGGAATGTAGAAGTCCATCGCCTTGCCGAGCATGTGCTGGCTCTTCTTGGCAACGCCCTTGGAACGCGAACGCAGCATGCCGTTGGTGGCCGGCGAACGATAGGCCGAAACGACGTGGATATAATCGCGCGAGCCACTCTTGGTGTAGACTTCCCACACGAGGTCGAGCAGGCGCGGATCCATCTTGGTCGGCTCGTTGCGACGCCAGTCGCGCAGGAACCGGTTGATCTGCTGCAGGCCCTTCGGGTCATAGCGGCCGTTGCGCTTGAAGGTGATCTGCGCCTTTTCCTGCGTGTGGATGAAATAGAGCTTGAGCGTACGCGTCTGGCCGGCGGCCTCGACGGGAGGTGCCATGCCAGGCGTAACCAGAGACACCGCAAGGGCGATGGATGTCAGAACCTGCGGCACCTTACGGGTCATCGCCGAGCAGAGTCTGCTAGCTAAGGAGCCGAGAGGCTTCTTAAAACTGAACAAATTTGGCATTCAATCCCCGTCCGACGGACAACCGTGCTTCGCTGTCTCAGATGACTGTCAAATAAGGTGACAGGATGGCATATATGCCACAGTCGTCACCGCCCCTTATAATATAGTGAACACTTCACTAACAAGGTCTAAACGGCGGTGACGGAATCGCACGGCTAGTGAGGCGTGAATGCGTCGATTTTATGCCGCCTCGCGCAAGGGATTGTCCGGATCTATGCCGTAATCCTTGAGTTTGCGGTAGAGCGTCGACCGGCCAATGCCGAGTTTGCGCGCCACCTGGCTCATCTGGCCCCGATAGAATTTCAGCGCAAAACGAATCAGTTCCTCCTCGACTTCGGCGAGTTTGCGCACGTCTCCGCCCTCGTCGACGCTGGCAATTGCGTTCTCCATACGGCCATCATGCGTGGCATCGGCCTCCATCGATTTCGCCGTGCTGGCAAAATCGGGATAGACGCTTGCGGCCGGATCGGCAGCGGCGGTGCGCTCGGGGCCGGCATCGCCCCAGGAGAAACCGCTGCGGTCGGAAACGACGTAGCCGGGGATCTGCGTGGCGATCTGCGGGAAGTCCTTGACCGTCAGCTCGTTGCCGTCGGCCAGAACGACCGCACGAAAGATCGCGTTCTCCAGCTGGCGGATGTTGCCCGGCCAGTCATAGGCGGTGAGCAGCGCCATCGCACCGCTCGAAACGGTGAGCGGCGTGCTGAGCCTCTGCTCGGACGCAAACCGGTCGACGAACGAGCGCACCAGGACCGGGACGTCCTCCTTGCGCCGGCGCAGCGCCGGAATGGTGATCGGGAAGACGTTGAGGCGGTAATAGAGATCCTCGCGGAACCGGCCTTCGCGCACCTCGTTGATGAGGTCCTTGTTGGTGGCCGAGATCAATCGCACGTTGACCCGATGCGGATGGCGCGCGCCGATCGTCTCGATCTCGCCCTGCTGGACCGCACGCAGCAGCTTCACCTGCACTTCGAGCGGCAGGTCGCCGATCTCGTCGAGGAACAGGGTGCCGCCGTCGGCGTCGACGAACTTGCCGCTGTGCTTTTCGGTGGCACCGGTAAAGGCGCCCTTCTCGTGGCCGAAGAGAATGCTCTCGACCAGATTGTGCGGGATGGCGCCACAGTTGACGGTGATGAACGGCTTGCCCGAACGGTCGCTGGCCGACTGGATCGCCCGCGCCACCATTTCCTTGCCGACGCCGGATTCACCCTCGAGCACGATCGGAATGTTGGACTGCGCAGCCCGGCGAGCGAGATCGATCACCCGGATCATCGCCGGGCTGGCCGAAACGACGTCATCGAAACCGACGGCACCGCCGCGCGGGCGGCGCGAGGTTTTGACCTTGCCGTCGCGGCTCGCCATCTTCAGCGCGTTGCCGAGCGCCACCGACAGCCGCTCCGGAGAAACCGGCTTGACCAGGAAGTCGAAGGCACCGGCCTGCATCGCATGGACGACGGTTTCGATACCGCCCTGCCCCGTCTGCACGATGACGGGCGTATCGACGCCCCGTTCCGCCAGCGCATCGAGAAAGCCGTGGCCGTTCATTTCGGGCATCAGCAGATCGAGAAGGATGACGTTGATGATGCCGCCCTTGCGCTCGAGCAGCTCCAGGCCACTGCGGCCATTGTCGGCGAGATGCGCGACATGACCGAGACGCTCGATCATGTTCGTCAGCAACCGGCGCTGCACCGGATCGTCATCGATGACAAGAATGTGTGATGTCACGGAAGCCTCCTGCTTTGGACACGCGGTACTTTTTGGCCAACGTCATGTGCCAAATCACGTCAGGCATCTGTGCCATAAAGGGCTGAACATCATCTTTTGAGAAATGCTTGCATTTTATCCATTGGCGGCGATAGCAATGGAACCCGTATCGCTTGCCTCTTCCTGCCACGAACGAGAGAAATCCGACGATGACCTTCCGCACCTTCGCCCTCGAGAAAACCATCGTCCGTGCCGCCACCGGCCCCGCCCAAGGCGCTGTGGCCGAGCTCGGCGATCTGCCCTCCTGGCGGCTGGAGGATCTCTATCCGTCCGCAACCTCTGACGCCTTCCGTTCCGACATGAAGAAGGCCGAGGCGGATTCGATTGCGTTTGAGGCCAAGTGGAAAGGCAAGCTTGCCGCCGCCGCGACGAAGGCCGGCGACGAAGGCATCGGTGCTGCCGTGAAAGAATTCGAAGCGCTGGAAGACATCATGGGGCGCATCGCGTCCTTTGCCGGCCTGACCTATTTCTCCGACACCTCCAAGCCGGAAAACGGCAAGCTCTACGGCGACGTGCAGTCGAAGCTGACCGATATGTCGGCGCATCTCCTGTTCTTCTCGCTCGAACTCAACCGCATCGACGATGCGGTGATCGACGCAGCGCTTACCAACGACGGCCTGGCGGCGCACTACAAGCCCTGGCTACTCGACCTGCGCAAGGACAAGCCCTACCAGCTTGATGACAAGCTCGAGCAGCTGTTCCTCGAGAAATCGATGACCGGGCCAGCCGCCTTCAACCGCCTGTTCGACGAGACCATGACGTCGCTGACCTTCACCGTCGACGGCGAGACGATGCCGCTCGAAATGGCCCTGAACCTGCTGCAGGATCCCTCGACCGAGGTGCGCAAGAAGGCGGCGATGGCGCTTGCCGAAACCTTCAGGGCCAATATCCGCACCTTCACGCTGATCACCAATACGCTCGCCAAGGACAAGGAAATCTCGGATCGCTGGCGCGGTTTCGAGGATATCGCCGACAGCCGGCACCTCGCCAACCGCGTCGAGCGCGAGGTCGTCGATGCGCTCGCGGAAGCGGTGAAGTCAGCTTATCCGCGCCTTTCGCACCGCTACTATGCCATGAAGGCGAAGTGGCTCGGCATGGAACAGATGGAGTTCTGGGATCGCAACGCGCCGCTGCCGGAAACGCCGAATGCGCTGATCTCGTGGAACCAGGCGAAGGATACGGTGCTTTCGGCCTACCATGCCTTCGCCCCAGAGATGGCCGCAATTGCCCGCCGCTTCTTCGATGACCGCTGGATCGATGCGCCGGTGCGCCCCGGCAAGGCCCCCGGCGCCTTCGCCCACCCGACCGTTCCCTCCGCGCACCCCTATGTGCTCGTCAATTATATGGGCAAGCCGCGCGACGTAATGACGCTTGCCCACGAACTCGGTCACGGCGTGCACCAGGTGCTCGCCGGCGAGCAGGGCGCGCTGATGGCTTCCACGCCGCTGACCCTCGCCGAGACGGCATCGGTGTTCGGCGAAATGCTGACCTTCCGTGCGCTTCTCGACCAGACCAAAGACAAGCGCGAGCGCAAGGCCATGCTCGCCCAGAAGGTCGAGGACATGATCAATACGGTCGTGCGCCAGATCGCCTTCTACGAATTCGAGCGCAAGCTGCACACGGCCCGCAAGGAAGGCGAACTGACCGCCGAGGATATCGGCAATCTGTGGCTTTCGGTGCAGGCGGAAAGCCTCGGGCCGGCGATCCGGATTTCCGAGGGCTACGAGACCTACTGGGCCTATATCCCGCACTTCATCCACTCGCCGTTCTACGTCTATGCCTATGCTTTCGGCGATTGCCTGGTCAACTCGCTCTATGCCGTCTACCAGAACGCCGAAAAGGGCTTCCAGGCAAAGTATTTCGAGCTGCTGAAAGCCGGCGGCACCAAGCACCATTCGGAATTGCTCACTCCCTTCGGCCTCGATGCCACCGATCCGTCGTTCTGGGCACAGGGTCTGTCGATGATCGAGGGGCTGATCGACGAACTCGAGGCGCTTGATAAGGCGTGATCCGGCGCGGGCCGAGCCCGCGCTCCAGAGACTTTCAAGGAAAAGTGCGAAGCGGCATCGATGAACGAAAACGCACCTTTTGTGCTTTTCCGGGACGACAGCGAAAATCGGACCACGGTTTTCACTGATCCGGAGCGCGTCGTCACGGCGCGGACCAAAGCCGAATTCCGCCGCGGCCTCGCCGAGCTTGAGCGTGCACATGCGGCCGGCAAATGGATTGCCGGCTTCATGGCATATGAGGCGGGCCATATCTTCGAAGAGAAGCTGAGCCCCTTTGCCGAGGAGGGGCGCGAAACGCCGCTGATGTCCTTCGGCATCTTCGACGCACCGAGCGACGACCATCCGCTTGGCGAGCCGCAACGTCGGATGGAGAACGAGCCTTTCCTTGCCGAGCCGCGTGCCGCCTGGGATTTTCCCACCTATCGCGAGCGGTTCGACCGCCTGCATCAGCATCTGCGCCAGGGCGATTGTTATCAGGCGAACCTGACAATGCCGATCCGCGCCCGCTGGACCGGCGATCCGCGCGCCGCCTTCTGGTCACTGATCGAACGGCAACCGGTAAAATACGGCGCGCTCGTCGCGCTGGATGGTCCGTTCCTCGTCTCGCGCTCGCCCGAGCTCTTCTTCCGGGTCGACGCTGACCGATGGATTGAGACGCATCCGATGAAGGGCACCGCAAAGCGCGGCGCGTCGGCTGAGGAGGACGCCGAGATCATTGCTGCCATGCGCACTGACGAGAAGACCCAGGCCGAAAACCGCATGATCGTCGACCTCTTGCGCAACGACATCTCGCGCATCACCGAGGTCGGAACGCTCGACGTCCCGAAACTGTTCGACATCGAGACCTATCCGACCGTTCACCAGATGGTCAGCCATGTCAGGGCCAAGCTGCGGCCGGATGTCGGCATCACCGATATTTTCGCCGCACTCTTTCCCTGCGGCTCGATCACCGGCGCGCCGAAGATGCGGGCGATGGAAATCCTGCACGATCTCGAAGACGGTCCGCGCGACGCCTATTGCGGCGCAATCGGCTTTATCGCGCCGAACGGCATCATGCGCTTCAGCGTGGCGATCCGCACCATCTCGCTGTTTGCCGACGGCGAAGCCGTCTTCAATGTCGGCGGCGGCATCGTCTTTGATTCCGGCGCCCAGTCCGAATATGACGAATGCCTGCTCAAGGCGCGCTTTGCCATCGGCGATGCCGAGATCGCCCGATGACGGATTTTTCCCTGATCGAGACCCTGCGCTACGAACCCGATATTGGATTCGTTCGCTTGAGGTTACATCTCGCCCGGTTGAAACGATCGGCGCGAAGATTGGGATTTGCCGGCGCCGAGCGGGCGCAGGCTGAGCTGCAAGCCGCCGTCCAGGGTGCAACAGGCCCGCTGCGTGTCCGCCTGACGCTTGACCGCAACGGCGCCGTCGCCGTGACCACGGCGACTTTCACGCCCCTTGCAGAAGACACTGTCTGGCGCGTGCGTTTTGCGGAAACGCGGCTCTCTTCCGAAGACAAGCTGGTGCGGGTGAAGACCACCCGGCGCGACATCTACGAGACGGCACGCGCTGAATACCCGGCAACCGAGGTCGACGAAGTTCTTCTCCTCAACGAAAAGGGCGAGGTCTGCGAGGGAACGATCACCTCAATCTTCCTCGACGATGGCAGCGGGACGCTGAAAACGCCGCCGATCGCCTGCGGGCTTCTGGCCGGCGTGCTCCGAACCGAACTCATCTGCCAGCGACGGGCGCGCGCCGCCCGCCTGTCGCTCGACGATCTGGCAAAAGGCGAGCTCTATGTCGGGAATTCGCTACGGGGCCTGATCCGGGCGAAGCTCTGGGTCTGAACCCGGCAAGGTGTACCGCTTCACCCGGTCGCGCCCGTCGCGCTTGGCGAGATAGAGCGCCTCGTCGGCGCGGGCATAAATGTCCTTGACGCCGTCGCCTTCCCGATACTCGGCCAGCCCCACCGAACAGGTGTAGTAGAACTCCGGGATACTCGCGAGCGGCCTGGCGCTGCGCACCTTGTCGAGCAAGCGGTCGAGGATCATGTTGCCTTCGCTGATCGTGGTGTCTGGCAGGATCAGCATGAACTCCTCGCCACCGATGCGGCCGAAGCAATCGGAGCGACGCACGAACTCCTGCATCTGGCGGGCGAAGTCGAGCAGGACCTCATCGCCCTGATGGTGACCATAGCGATCGTTGATCGCCTTGAAATAGTCGATGTCGATGATGGCGACACAGCCCCACATATGCGGGTTCTGGGCGCAATTGGCGATGAATTCGCCGAGCCGCCCCATGGTGTAGCGCCGGTTGGGCACATTGGTGAGTTCATCGACCTGCGAGGCGCGCAGCGCGAAATCGCGATCCTGCCGCAGCGCGCGCTCCTCGACGCGAATGGTGGTGATGTCGACGGCGACGCACAGCATCCATCCCCTGGCATCGACCGTTTCCGTCATCCACAGCCAGCGGCCGTCATGCAGGTCGGTCTCCATCGCGCGAAACGGGATCTTGCCGCGCCGATTGATCGTTGAGGCTATCCAGGCATTGATGTCGCTGGTCGAGAGCACGGTTCCGCGACCGGCGGCATGGTTGCGCCGCATGATTTCCGCCCAGGTCGGCGCCTCGTCCGACTCGATGAAATAGGCGGCGCGAAAGGCATCATTGGCAAATTGCAGCCGGTCGTGCTGATCGTAGAGCGCCATCAGCACGGGTGTTTGGGCCTGCAGGCCCATCAAGGTCTTTATATGGTCGCCGGTCACGTTCAGTCTGCGACGCCTCCAGGTCGGGGAAGGAAACAACAATCATGGCGCGTAGCGGATGATTGTATCAAAGCTATAGCACGAAGTCCTTGTGACAAGCTTCGGCCCATGCGAAACGAAAGGGAATATGGTTAAATCGCGAGAATGATCCGGTCATCCCGCATGAAACACACGCCCTACGACGGCTCCTCCAAGCCCTTTACCATCGGCCTCACGCAGCTCGATCCCGATCGCTGGATCGAGCCGGACGACCAGCTGCAGCACTATCTCGACCAGAAGGCCCAGTTGCTCGCACAGTCCCGCGACGTGGTTTTTGCCGCCGACGACCGGACGCAGGATGCGCAAAGCGAGCTGCTGCAGATCCTCTCCGACTATCTGCCGACACGGTATCCCGACATCTACAGTCGGCAGGACGAAACAATGATGGTCGGCGGGCGACGGGTACCCTTGTCCGGCGACGACGCGCTTGTGCTAGCGGGCTCGCTCGTTCAGGACGACCTGGCGATCATGCAGCGCGACGACCGCGGCTGGCGCCTTGGCGCCGCCTACATCGCCTTCCCCTCGTCCTGGTCGCTCGCCGAAAAGTTCGGGCGCACGATGGACGAGATCCACGCCCCGGTCCCCGGCTTCGGAGACGGCACGCGCAACGCCGAACTCATCAGCCGCATGTTCGATAACCTGCCGCCTGGCCGCTTCGTCGAACGCTTCAACTGGGCCGTCAATGTCGACGGCTCCCTGCATCTGCCGAAGTCCAAATCGGAAGGGGTGTCGGCCGGCGCGATCGAGCTGACCGAAGAGCGCACCTTCATCCGCATCGAGCGCCAGACGTTGCGCAAGCTGCCGCGAAGCGGCGCGATCGTCTTCACCATCCGGATCTATTCCGATCCCTTGGCGCTGTTGCGACAGCGGGCGGATGCGGGGATTTTGGCCCTTTCCTTCATCGAGCAATTGCGCTCTCTCGACCTGCCGCAGGCGGCCTACAAGGGCCTCGTCAGCAAGCGGGACGCTCTCAATTCGGCCCTCATTTCCATCGCTGGTTAAACAATATCGCAGATCAGCGTTGACCCGGCGGCCCTTTATTGTGACAGCAAACTATGCTCTAGGGCCTATCACACGGCGCGAGCCTCATTTTCAGACACTTTCAACACCGTCACTGGGAAAGTTTCCTCAGGAGTTAAGACCAAAATGGCAGACACCACCTATCCGGTTTACGGCGAGATCACCGGCCCGATCGTCATGATCGGCTTCGGTTCGATCGGCCGCGGCACCTTGCCGTTGATCGAGCGCCACTTCAAATACGACAAGAACCGGTTGATCGTGGTCGAGCCGCGTGAGGATGCTGCCGACAACGAGATCTTCGAGCGTCATGGCGTCCGCCACGTTCGCGCCCATGTGACGAAGGACAACTATAAGGAGCTGCTGAAGCCGCTCCTGACCGAAGGCGAAGGCCAGGGCTTCTGCGTCAACCTGTCGGTCGATACCGGCTCGCTCGACCTGATCAAGATGTGCCGCAAGCTCGACGTTCTCTACATCGACACCGTCGTCGAACCGTGGCTCGGCTTCTACTTCGATGCCGAAATGGACAACGCCTCGCGCACCAACTATGCCCTGCGCGAAACCATGCGCAAGGAAAAGGAAAAGAACCCGGGCGGCACCACGGCCGTTTCGACCTGCGGCGCCAACCCGGGCATGGTCTCGTGGTTCGTCAAGCAGGGACTCCTCAACCTCGCCAACGACCTCGGCGTGAAATACGACGAACCACATCAGGACGACCGCGAAGGCTGGGCGAAGCTGATGAAGAAGGTCGGCGTCAAGGGCGTGCACATCGCCGAGCGCGACACCCAGCTGACCAAGAAGCCGAAGCCGCTCAACGTCTTCTGGAACACCTGGTCGGTCGAAGGTTTCATCTCCGAAGGTCTGCAGCCGGCTGAACTCGGCTGGGGCACCCATGAGAACTGGATGCCGAAGAACGCCAAGAAGCACAAGAAGGGCTGCAAGGCGGCCATCTATCTGGAGCAGCCGGGTGCCAACACCCGCGTGCGCACCTGGTGCCCGACGCCTGGCCCGCAATACGGCTTCCTCGTCACCCACAACGAGTCGATCTCGATCGCCGACTTCTTCACCGTCCGCGACAAGGACGGCGAAGTTACCTATCGCCCGACCTGCCACTACGCCTACCATCCGGCCAATGACGCCGTCCTTTCGCTGCACGAAATGTTCGGCAACGGCGGCAATTCGCAGCCAGTCCATCATGTTCTTGACGAGAAGGAACTCGTTGAAGGCGTCGACGAACTGGGCGTCCTGCTCTACGGCCATGACAAGAATGCCTACTGGTTCGGTTCGCGCCTGTCGCTGGAAGAGACCCGCCGCATCGCCCCCTACCAGAACGCCACCGGCATGCAGGTCACCTCTGCCGTGCTCGCGGGCATGGTCTGGGCGCTCGAAAACCCGAAGGCCGGCATCGTCGAAGCCGACGAGATGGACTACAAGCGCTGCCTCGAAGTGCAGCTGCCCTATCTCGGCCCGGTCGAAGGACACTACACCGACTGGACCCCGCTCGACGGTCGCCCGGGCCTGTTCCCGGAAGACATCGACACGAAGGATCCCTGGCAGTTCAAGAACATCCTCGTTCGCTAAACCGCTGACATTGCGAAGCATCCGGCCCGGGGCATTTCTGCCCCGGGCTTTTTTTGTTCATATGGGAAAAGCCCGGCGCGCCGGCCCGACCACTCTTGCTTTCAACTCTTGATCGCGGCATGGTTCGGCGAAATGAAACGGACGCTCGGCACAAAGCGAGGGAAATCGCCAATGAAGCCATTCGCAATTCTGACCCTTCTCGCGACCGCCGCGACCCTGGCCTCCTGCCAGTCGTCGCCCCGGGAAGCCGGAGGGGCACAGCCCGCTCGCCAGGCAACGGGTGTCGAAGGCTCATGGACGGATCCGAACGGCATCGTTTCGACCTTTGCAGGCGGAACCTTCTCGACCCGCACCACCGACAGCAACCAGCTGCTGGCTTCCGGCAACTACGTGAAGCTCAGCCCGACACTCGTCGAGATCAACATGACCTCGCTGGTGCGCAATACCCAGTCCAAGGTCAATTGCGCGCTGGTCACACAGAGCCAGCTCAATTGCACCACCGATGCCGGCGCCCAGTTCTCGCTGGCGCGACGCGGCTGAGACAAGCTTCGAGCACGGATCAAAGCTCCCGCAAGGGGGCTTTTTTTGTGCATTCGTATGACTTAACCCTACTGCATGTTTCCCTAAATCGAAGCCGATTTAGGGGGAAAAACATGCAGCAATTCAAAGCGCTACAGCGACCTTTGCGCGCCTGAAAAGGCGCGCGGCGCTGTGGTTGCAGATCCGGCAACCGGAGGATGGTTTTAGTGCTTGAAGTCGCCCTGAAGTGATGAAAACATTCGCACCGGCAAAGCCACCCCGGCCGCGGGGACCGGACCCGCTTCGGCGGGTCTGAAAGCGGCCGGCAAACAACAGGCAAAACAGGAGAACATCATGATCAGACACATACGGACCGGCCTGATGACCGCGTCCATTCTTGCCCTCTCCTCGGGCGCAGCCTTCGCCGATTATGAACTGAACATCCTGCACATCAACGATCTCCACTCCCGTATCGAATCGATCAACAAGTTCGATTCGACCTGCTCGGCCGAAGAGGAAGGCAAGAACGAGTGCTTCGGTGGCGTCGCCCGCCTGAAGTCTCTGATCGACCAGAAACGCCAGGATCTGTCCGGCAAGAACGTCTTGCTGTTGAATGCCGGCGACAACTTCCAGGGTTCGCTGTTCTTCACCACCTACAAGGGTCTGGCCGAAGCCGAATTCCTCAACCTGATGAAGTTCGACGCGATGACGGTCGGCAACCATGAATTCGACGAGAGCGAAGATGGCCTTGTCGGCTTCCTCGATAAGATCGAGTTCCCCGTCGTCACCGCCAACGTATTGCCCAGTCACAAGTCGAAGATCGGCGACCGCATCAAGCCGTCGATCGTTCTCGAAGTCGGCGGCCAGAAGATCGGCATCGTCGGCGCCGTCGCCAACGACACGCCCGAACTCTCCTCCCCCGGCCCGGACATCCTGATCGGTGACGACGTCGCCACCACGACCGCCGCGGTCGAAGAGCTGAAGAAGCAGGGCGTCGACAAGATCATCGCGCTCACCCATGTCGGCTACCCGCGTGACCTCGCCGCGATCGCAAAGATCCCCGATGTCGACGTCGTCGTCGGCGGCCACTCCCACAGCCTGCTGTCGAACACCGACGCAAAGGCCGAAGGCCCCTACCCGACGATGGTCGACAACCCGGGTGGCTACAAGGTTCCGGTCGTCCAGGCCGCCTCCTATAGCAAGTACCTCGGCGATCTCGTCGTCACCTTCGACGACAAGGGCGTGGTGAAGGCTGCCAAGGGCGATCCGATCCTGGTCGATTCTTCCATCAAGCCGGATCAGTCCGTTTTGACGCGCGTGGCCGAACTCGCCAAGCCGATCGAGGAGCTGCGCTCCAAGATCATCGGCAAGACCGAGGCCCCGATCGACGGTTCGCGTGACAATTGCCGGGCCAGGGAATGCGAAATGGGCAGCCTCGTTGCCGACGCCATGCTCGACCGCGTCAAAGGCCAGGGCGTGACGATCGCCATCACCAATGGCGGCGGCCTGCGCGCCTCCATCGATGCCGGCGACGTTTCGATGGGCGAAGCCATCACCGTGCTGCCGTTCCAGAACACGGTTGCGACCTTCCAGCTCAAGGGTGACGGCATCCGTGCCGCGCTTGAGAACGGTCTTAGCAAGCTTGAAGAACCCGGCGGCCGTTTCCCGCAGGTGGCCGGCATGAAATATTCGTTCGACAAGTCGAAGGAAGTGGGCAGCCGCGTCGTCTCGGTCGAGGTAAAGGAAGGCGAAGGCTTCGTGCCGCTCGATCCGGCAAAGACTTATTCGATCGTCACCAACAACTACATGCGCAATGGCGGCGACGGCTACGCAATCTTCAAGGACAAGGGTGAGAACGCCTACGACTACGGTCCGGGCCTCGAAACCGTTCTGGCCGACTATCTCGCCGCGCACCAGCCGTTCAAACCCTACACGGATGGCCGCATCACCGAAGTTGCTGCAGCCGCCGGCGCCACGACTGCCGAACCGGCAACGCAGCCTGCAGCCGACGCCGCCGCGAGCACGACGGCCTCCGGTCCGCAGAAGCACGTCATCGCCAAGGGCGACACGCTTTGGGATCTCGCCAAGGCGTTCTACGGCGATGGCGCACTCTGGGCAAAGATCTCGGCGGCCAACGGCAAGCCGGCTCCGCGCCACCTGCATGTCGGAACCGAACTGGAGATTCCGGCAAAGTAAGACAATTTGCCTCTCCTTCGAGAGCCGGCGCGGGCTTCCCCGCGCCGGCTTTTCTTCTTAGAAGGACGTGACGAAAAGTGCATGCACCTGCTTATACGTGACCACGAGGACCGAGATGACCAACGCGCCCGCCGCGACCGCCCAAAGCGATCACCCGACCGTTAAATCCGGAAAGGTCGGCGTTCTGCTGGTCAATCTCGGCACGCCCGATGGCACCGACTACACCTCGATGCGCCGCTATCTCAAGGAGTTCCTGAGCGATCGCCGCGTCATCGAATGGTCGCGGTTGTTCTGGTATCCAATCCTCTACGGCATCGTGCTCAACACCCGCCCCGGCAAGGTCGGCAAGGCCTATGAAATGATCTGGAACAAGGATCTGAACGAGAGCTATCTGCGCACCTACACCCGCAACCAGGCGACCTTGATGGCGGAAGCCTTCGCCGAGCAGCCGCACATCGTCGTCGATTGGGGCATGCGCTACGGCCAGCCGTCGATCGCCTCGCGGATGGAGGCCCTGCAGAAGGCCGGATGCGAGCGCATCCTGCTATTCCCGCTCTATCCGCAATACGCCGCGGCAACGACAGCCACCGTCAACGACAAGGCATTCGAAGCCCTGCTCAAGATGCGCTGGCAGCCGGCGCTGCGCACCGTCCCGCCCTATCATGACGATCCCGTCTATATCGACGCGCTGGCGACCTCGATCACGCAGCATCTGGCGACGCTCGACTGGGAGCCGGAAGTGGTGCTGACCTCCTTCCACGGCATCCCGAAAAGCTACTTCGAAAAAGGCGACCCCTACTATTGCCAGTGCCAGAAGACCGCGCGCCTGCTGCGCGAAAAGCTCGGCTGGTCCAAGGACAAGCTGCAGGTAACCTTCCAGTCCCGCTTCGGGCCGGAAGAATGGCTGCAGCCCTATACCGACAAGACGGTCGAGAAGCTGGCGCAGGATGGCGTCAAGCGCATCGCCGTGATCAACCCAGGCTTCGTTTCCGACTGTCTGGAAACGCTCGAGGAAATCGCCGAGCAGGCGGCCGAGAGCTTCCATCACAATGGCGGTGAGAAGTTTGCACATATCCCCTGTCTCAACGACAGGGCCGAGGGCATGATGGTTCTCGAGCATGTCGTCCGCCGGGAGCTAAGCGGCTGGCTTTGAAGCCGAAATCTGCGACGACCGCTTGAAATAGACTGACCGATGCCCACGTCTGGGTTAGAGTGTCACTTCAAACTGGGGTTGTGATCATGGGGGACGTGTCTTTGGGCGGATTTGATATTGCGGTCATCGCATTGGTGGTCTTGGTGATCTTTGTGATCATCACCATGGTCAAGACGGTGCCGCAGGGCTATCGCTATACGGTGGAGCGCTTCGGCCGCTACACCAAGACGATGGAACCGGGTCTCAACATCATCATTCCGTTCATCGACCGGATCGGCGCCAGGATGAACGTGATGGAGCAGGTCCTCGACGTTCCGACCCAGGAAGTCATCACCAAGGACAACGCCAGCGTGTCGGCCGATGCCGTCGCGTTCTACCAGGTGCTCAACGCCGCCCAGGCTGCCTACCAGGTGTCCGATCTTCAAAACGCCATTCTCAACCTGACCATGACCAACATCCGCTCGGTCATGGGGTCGATGGACCTCGACGAACTTTTGTCGAACCGCGACACCATCAACGACAAGCTGTTGCGCGTGGTCGATGACGCCGCCAACCCCTGGGGCATCAAGATCACCCGCGTCGAACTCAAGGACATCGCACCGCCGAAGGATCTCGTCGACGCCATGGCTCGGCAGATGAAGGCCGAGCGCGAGAAGCGCGCCCAGGTGCTGGAAGCGGAAGGGTCGAGAAACGCGCAGATCCTGCGTGCCGAAGGTGCCAAGCAGTCGGCCATCCTGCAGGCCGAAGGCCAGCGCGAGGCCGCCTTCCGCGACGCCGAGGCGCGCGAACGTCTGGCCGAGGCCGAGGCCAAAGCGACACAGATGGTGTCGGCGGCGATCGCTGCCGGTGACGTCCAGGCGATCAACTACTTCGTCGCCCAGAAATACACCGAAGCGCTTGCTGCGATCGGCACTGCCAACAACCAGAAGATCATACTGATGCCTATGGAAGCGTCCGCGCTGATCGGCTCGCTCGGCGGCATTGGCGCAATTGCCAGGGAAGTGTTCGGCGACAACCAGGCGCCAGCCCCCCGGCAGCGCCAATCGACGACACCGCGCACCGGCCCGGCGTCCGATCCGTTTGAACCTCAGGGACAATAGGCGATGGTCCAGCGCATCATCCTTGAACTCGGCCCCTGGAGCTGGTGGGTTCTCGGTCTTGCACTGCTGGCGGCCGAAGTCGTCGCACCCGGCGTTTTCCTCGTCTGGATCGCCATTGCCGCGCTCATCACCGGCGTTCTGTCGCTCTTGCTGTGGGACACTGTCGTCTGGGGCTGGCAGGTTCAGTTCGTCGTCTTCGCGCTTCTGTCCATCGTCGCCGTTCTCCTTGGGCGGCACTTCATCTCCTCGTCTTCCAGGGAGACGGACGAACCGCTGCTCAACCAACGGGCCCAAAGCCTCGTCGGCCGAACCGCCGTGCTTGAAAAGCCGATTGCCGAGGGCCACGGCCGCGTGCGTCTGGACGATACGATCTGGATCGTCGAGGGGCCCGATCTGCCCGCCGGTACGCGCGTTCGCATCGTTGCCAGCCACGGGCGCAACCTGACGGTCGAGAGCGCCTAAAGCGCCGCGACCGTTCAGATGCGCGTGCTGCGCTTTAAGCTCTTGTTTTTGCGCATGTCGTTAACGCGTTTTTGCCGTTTGGAAACGATTGGTTAACCACGCGGCTTTACGATTGCGAAAGGATTGCAATCAGGCTCGCGGACAAACGGCAGATGGTGCCAGACAACACTCGCTCGATCGGAAGAGACGCGCGGCGTTTGACGCTGGTGGCGTTGCTGCTGGCCGGCACCGCGATGGCCGCTCCGCTTTCGGCGCATGCCCAAACGGTGACGAACGCCGCCGTGCCGACGACCCCTGGCATCGTTGCCCCCGGCACAGCAACCGCAGCACCGGCGATCGCCGATCCGCAAACGACGGGCGCCGTCAGCACCGACGATCTGTCTCCGGCCTCGGACGAAGACCTCATCCGTCTCAACCGCCGCGAACCAACGATCGATGGATTGCGGACGCGAATAGAGCCGGAAGACGACCGCGCACCCGGCGTTCGCATCGGCACATTCACGCTGCGGCCGGAAATCGGCGAGACGATCAACCATGAATGGCGCAACAACGGCAACAACAACAAGCAGAACCGCGGTTATCTGGAAACCGGCATCCGCGGCACCCTGACGTCGGATTGGTCCCGCCACGAACTGACGGTTATCGGCGCTGGCGTGTTGCAGAACAACATCTCCGGCGAGGGCGAGGAAGAGCCTCGCGCTGACATCGACGCGGAACTGCGCCTCGATCTCTCAGATGAAACCGTTGCGCGTCTTCGGGCAGGCTACAGCTTCGACCGTGAGGACGCCGACGATCCGAACGCGATCTCGAATGCCAAGACACAATCGGGCGTCAACACCTATCGGCTCGGCGCTG
This sequence comes from Ensifer sp. NM-2, assembly GCF_003024455.1. Lineage (NCBI taxonomy): Bacteria > Pseudomonadati > Pseudomonadota > Alphaproteobacteria > Hyphomicrobiales > Rhizobiaceae > Ensifer > Ensifer sp. NM-2. Next base: position 111,520 of record NZ_PVZR01000012.1, on the reverse strand, counting down.
CCATCGAGCGCGACTTCGGCCTCATCCGCGGATCGGTCGGGCTCGAATTCGAACGGCAGACCTATGGCGACGTCGAGCTGGAAAACGGCACGACGATGTCGGTCGAAGACCGAAACCGCAACAACGGAACCCTGACGGCGCGCGTCGGCTATGAAATGTCACCGGCACTGATCCCGTTCATCGAGGCCGCGGTCGGCGGGTCGATCTACGATCTTCGCCAGGACACGCTCGGCTTCGAGCGCTCCTACCAGAGCTACGCGACACGTGGCGGTCTGGAGGTCGACCTTGGCGAGAAGCTCTACGGCGAGATCGCCCTTGGCTACGAGACCTATCGTTTCGAAGATGACCGGCTCAGCGACGTCAGCGGCCTGTCCGTCGACGGCCGCCTCAACTGGTCGCCGCAACGCGGTACGGATGTGCTCTTCGGGCTATCGACCGGTCTCGACCCGTCGACGACAGCGGGCGTTTCCGGATCGATGGACTATGCCTTGACCAACATCATCACCCACGAGATGCGCTCCGATCTGGTTGCACGACTGTCCAACACCCTGATCATCCGCAAATATCCGTCAGACTCCAGTTCCCTCGACGAGACAACCTGGCGCACCGGCGCAGGCCTCACCTGGGATATGAACCGTTACCTCGCACTAATCGGCGATGTCAGCTATGAGCGCACCACGCCCGACGTCGGCGATACGACCGACATCACCCGCGTCGGCGTCGGTCTTGTGCTGCGGCGTTGAGTAAAAGCAGAGAGGCCGCCATGCATAAAGGCCGGGCGGCAATGCGCATTTCCATACAAAGAAAAAGGCCGCGCCCGTGGGGGACGCGGCCTTTTCGTTTCGGTTGAACCGGGATTACTTCAAGCTGCTCAAAAGCGCCTTCAGCGGGCCCTCCACGATCGGGCGGATATCGGCGCGCTCCAGCGCGAAGGCGACGTTGGCGAGGATGAAGCCATCCTTGGCGCCACAGTCGTAGGTCTCGCCGCGGAAATGATAGGCGGCGAACTGCTGGACCTCCGAAAGCTTCAGCATCCCGTCGGTCAACTGGATCTCGTTGCCGGCGCCACGCTCCTGTTTCTCCAGGATCGGGAAGATTTCCGGCTGCAGGATGTAGCGGCCGTTGATGAAGAAGTTCGACGGCGCCGTTCCCGGTGCGGGCTTCTCGACCATCTTGGTGATCTTGAAGCCGTCGCCGACCTTGTCGCCGACACCGACGATCCCGTATTTGTGGGCCTGGTCCGGTGCGCATTCCTCGACTGCTATGACGTTGCCGCCGCTCTGTTCGTAGAGCTCGACCATGCCCTTCAGGCAGCCCTTCTCGCCCTTCATGATCATGTCGGGCAGCAACAGCGCGAAAGGCTCGTTGCCGACCAGCTCGCGGGCGCACCACACGGCATGGCCAAGGCCGAGCGGCGCCTGCTGGCGGGTGAAGCTCGTCGTGCCGGCCTTCGGCAGAATGGTGTCGAGAAGCTCGATCTCGATCTTCTTGTTGCGCTCGCGCAGGGTCTGGTCGAGTTCGACCTGGATATCGAAATAGTCCTCGATCACGGCCTTGCTGCGGCCGGTGACAAAGATCAGGTGCTCGATACCAGCTTCCATCGCCTCGTCGACCACATATTGAATGACCGGCTTGTCCACCACCGTCAGCATTTCCTTCGGCACGGCCTTGGTGGCCGGCAGGAAACGCGTGCCCAGACCAGCGACCGGGAACACGGCTTTGCGGACTTTACGCTTGTCGGTCATCGGTACCTCCTTCATTCGGATTTCAATCCTGAGTGTTGCTGTTAAAATCCTTAAATCAAAATCAATTTAAGGAATCGTGCAGCGCTTTGCAGTGCGGCGGCAATCTCTACGCAACGATGTGAACGCACGCTGAACCGGGACGAAAAAAATGCAGATACGGACGGTACTCGCATTTTCTTCCACGGAAGACGCAATGGCCTTTTCATGGTAAAGGGTTTGTTGACCACGTTTCTGTAGATTCGCCTTAATCCGGCGCTGCATCGACTGCGGCCGGATCCGAGAACAGGAACCGCCGGCGGTCGCCGAACCGCAAGGCTGGCTCCAGACTGCCACCATGCGGAAATGTCCCGGCTATGACGGCTGAGGCTCCGCAGAGAAACGGAACCGACAGCTGATGATCAGAAACCGCAGGACGTTTTTCCGTCATATCGCAGCCGCCTTCGTCCTATCCGCCGTCGCGCTTGGCACCTCCCCCGCGCGCGCCGATGCCGGATTCCAGAATTGGATCAACAACTTCTATGCCACGGCTGCAAAGAGCGGCATCACCCAGGCGACCTATCGCAAGGCCTTTGCCGGCGTGAAGACACCCGACGCCACCGTGATCGAAAAGGCCAATTACCAGCCTGAGTTCAAGCACAAGATCTGGGAATACATCGATTCCCGCGTCAACCCCTACACCAAGCGCGTCGGCCAGGAGATGGCCGCCAAGCACGCCCGCACGCTGAATTCGATCGAAAAGCACTTCGGCGTCGACAAGACGATCCTGCTGGCGATCTGGTCGATGGAATCGAACTACGGCGCCGTTCTCGAAAAGGACGACCGCCTGCACTACGTGCCGCGGGCGCTCGCAACCCTTGCCTATGCCGATCCCAAGCGCGCGAAATTCGCCAAGACCCAGCTGATTGCCGCACTCAAGATCCTGCAGAGCGGCGACATCACCCCGCGCGAACTGACCGGCTCCTGGGCCGGCGCCATGGGACACACGCAATTCATCCCGACCAGCTATCTGCTCTACGCGGTCGACGCTGATGGTAACGGCCATCGTGACATCTGGAATTCGGTGCCCGACGCGCTTGCGACCGCCGCCAACCTTTTGAAGAAGAACGGCTGGCAAGCGGGCGAGACCTGGGGCTACGAAGTCGCACCACCGGCCAACGCCGCGAAATATTCCGGACAGACGAAGACGCTTGCCCAGTGGGCAGCACTCGGTTTCCTCCGCCCGAACGGCAAGGGCTTCCGCAACGGCAATTCGCGGGCCGAACTGAAGCTGCCGAGCGGCGGTAACGGTCCAGGCTTCCTGATGACCAAGAACTTCTTCGTCATCAAGCGCTACAACGCGTCGGACAGTTACGCGCTCGGCGTCGGTCTTCTTGCCGACCAGATCGCCGGTTATGCCGGAATGCAGCAGCGCTGGCCGCGACCGGACGGTTCGCTCGATATCAGCGAGAAGTTCGAATTGCAGAACCGCCTGAAGGAACTGGGTTATTACAGCGGCGAAGTCGACGGCAATTTCGGATCCGGCTCCAAGGCTGCGATCCAGGAGTTCCAATCGAAGAACGGCCTGGCGCCGGACGGCGAGCCGACACAACATCTGCTGCGCGCCCTGCGCAACTGACGCGCACGCCCGAAACGCGACGGCGGCCTTGCGGCCGCCGTCCGTTCGATGGATGATCAGATATGCATGCGAAAACCAAGGCCCGGATGACAGGGGGCGCAATGCCCTGGAGGACGGCGACGATGATCATCGCCGCAGCCGCGATGCTGTTCGTCGGCTTTGCCGCAAGTTATGCGGAAGCCCAGCAGAGGGTGCAGCGACGCAATCTCTTCCAGATGCTGTTCGGCGGCCTCACGCGCGAACGCCGCGTAATCGACGAGCGGTACGAGTTTCCGCAACAGCCGCGCCCGAGGCGCGCCCGCCAAAGCCAAACCCCGCAACGACAGAAGGCTCCGGGCCAGCAAAAGGCAAAGCCCGCCATTGCCGATGCGGCGCCGGTGCCGCAGCCGGTTGAAAAGGCGCCGGACTCCAAGAAGGTTCTGGTCGTCGGCGACTTCATGGCCGGCAGCCTCGGCGATGGCCTGAAGACCGCATTCGAGATGACGCCCGGCATCACCATCGAGACGCGCGCAAGCGGCTCGTCCGGGCTGGTGCGCGAGGACTATTTCAACTGGCCGGTGACGCTGCCGAGCTATGTGGGCGAGATCAAGCCTTCCGTCATCATCATCAGCCTCGGCGCCAACGATCGTCAGCAGATGCAGATCGGCAGCACCAAGGAAAAGTACCGCACCGATCTTTGGACCGAGGAATACCGCAAACGTGTCCATGCGCTAGCAGAGTTGGCACACAAGGAAAAACTGCCGGTCCTGTGGGTCGGCATGCCGCCGTTCCAGTCCGCCGCGATGACCGCCGACATGGTGACGTTCAACGGCATCTACCGCGAGGAAGTCGAAAAGGTCGGTGGCCAGTTCGTCGACATTTGGGACGGTTTCGTCGACGAAGGCGGCAAGTTCGTGCTGACCGGCTCCGACATCAACGGCCAGCAGGTTCGATTGCGCGGCGCCGACGGGATCAACCTGACCAAAGCCGGTAAACGCAAGCTCGCCTTCTACGTGGAAAAGGACATTCGCCGCCTGCTCGGGGATGCCGCGGCGACCGACAAGGACGTGCCGGGCGCCGATGGGCTGAAGGACCTTGTGGTTACCGCGCCGCTTGCCAACGAGGACATCGTCAAGACGCAGCCGATCGGCCTCACCGATCCGGATCTCGACGGCGCTGCAGCACTGCTCGGCGATGCCGCACCCAACAAGGGCACAGGCAAGAGCCCGCGCGACCGACTGGTCGACAAGGGGGATGTTGCCGCGGCACCTGCCGGCCGTGTCGACGATTTCCGCCTCGCCAAGCCTAGTACGGTCATCAGCAATCCGGTGATCCGGAACTAACACTTTTTCGAGCGGCTGCGTGCGACAACCATCGTCACGGCGATCGCTTCGCCTAGAGCGTTTCCGATTTGGACGGAAGCGCACAGATGCTCTATCTCTTTGTTTTTACGCATTTCCTGACGGAAAGCCGCTTCGCACTTTTCCTGGAAATTCCCTAAAGCAAAAGGGGCCCCACGATGAACCGGCGGAGCCCTTTTTGCACTTGGGAGCAATGATGTCAGCGCGGCAGGATCGACGATCCCATCAGCGCCTCGTCGATCGCGCGGGCCGCCTGGCGGCCTTCGCGGATCGCCCAGACGACGAGCGACTGGCCGCGGCGAACGTCGCCGGCCGTCCAGAACTTGTCGACCGAAGTCTTGTAGTCGCGGTCGTTGGCAACGACGTTGGTCGAGCCACGACGATCGGTGTTGAGCGTCAGCTTGTCGCCGAGATCCTTCAGTACGCTATCGGTGAACGGGCCGCTGAAGCCGATGGCGATGAAGGCGAGATCGGCCTTGATGATGAACTCCGTGCCGGCAATCGGCTTGCGGCGATCGTCCACCTGGCAGCACTTGACGCCGATGAGGTTGCCGTCCTCGTCGCCGACAAACTCCAACGTCGCGACCTGGAACTCGCGGATCGCGCCTTCGGCCTGGCTGGACGAGGTGCGCATCTTGGTCGCCCAGAACGGCCAGACGGCAAGCTTGTCTTCCTTTTCCGGCGGCTGCGGGCGGATGTCGAGCTGGGTGACCTTGACGGCACCCTGGCGGAAGGCCGTGCCGACGCAGTCGGAGGCGGTGTCGCCACCGCCGACGACGACGATGTGCTTGCCGCCGGCAAGGATAGGCGCTGACGGCCAGCCGGTGCTGTCGATGTTCTCACGCCCGACCCGGCGGTTCTGCTGCACGAGATAGGGCATGGCGTCATGCACGCCGGCGAATTCGACACCGGGGATGCCGGCATTGCGCGGCGTTTCGGAGCCGCCGCAATAGAGCACGGCATCGTGGCGATCGATCAGTTGCTCGGCCGGCAGGTCGACGCCGACATTGACGCCGCAATGGAAGGTGACGCCTTCGCCCTTCATCTGCTCGACGCGGCGATCAATGAAGTTCTTCTCCATCTTGAAGTCGGGGATGCCGTAGCGCAGCAGGCCGCCGGGCTTGCTCTCGCGCTCGTAGACGTGAACCTCGTGACCGGCGCGCGCCATCTGCTGGGCGGCGGCCATGCCGGCCGGACCCGAACCAATGACGGCGACCTTCTTGCCGGTCTTGGTAACAGCCGGCTGCGGCACGATGTAACCCATTTCATAGGCCTTGTCGGCGATCGCCTGCTCGACGGTCTTGATCGCGACCGGCGCATCCTCGAGGTTCAGCGTGCACGCTTCCTCGCACGGCGCGGGGCAGACGCGGCCGGTGAATTCCGGGAAGTTGTTGGTCGAATGCAGGTTGCGGATCGCCTCTTCCCAGTTGCCGTTGTAGACCAGATCGTTCCAGTCGGGGATCTGGTTGTGCACCGGACACCCGGTCGGCCCATGGCAGTAGGGGATGCCGCAATCCATGCAGCGTGCCGCCTGCTTCTGCACCTCCGGTTCCGACATCGGAATGGTGAATTCACGGAAATGGCGGATGCGGTCGGACGCCGGCTGGTACTTTGCCACTTGCCGGTCGATCTCGAGAAAACCAGTTACCTTACCCATCGTATCATCCTGATAGCTATGCGTCTGAACAGGCGCTTGAGACAAGCGCGCGTGATGAACCCCCGAACCCTTTTCGGAACCGGGAGCCCTTTTCACCGGGGCCTCTATTCGGCCGCCTCTGCCATTTTCATGCGTTCCATGTCTTCGAGCGCACGACGATATTCGACCGGCATGACCTTGCGGAATTTCGGCCGGTAGTCTGCCCAATGGTCGAGGATCGCCTTTGCCCGGGGCGAGCCCGTATGGTGCAGGTGGCTGGAGATCAGCTGATAGAGCCGCTCCTCGTCGTGGCGCGTCATATCGCCGGACACGTCGACCATGCCCTTGTGCATGATGTCGCCGCCGTGATGATGCAGCTTCTCGAGCATGTCGTCTTCTTCGGGCACCGGCTGCAGTTCGACCATCGCCATGTTGCAGCGGCGGGCGAAATCGCCTTCCTCGTCCAGCACATAGGCAACACCGCCGGACATGCCGGCCGCGAAGTTGCGGCCCGTCGCGCCGAGAACGACGACGACACCGCCGGTCATGTATTCGCAGCCGTGGTCGCCCACGCCTTCGACGACCGCAATGGCACCGGAATTGCGCACGGCGAAGCGTTCGCCGGCAACACCGTTGAAGTAGCATTCGCCGGAGATCGCGCCGTAAAGCACGGTGTTGCCGACGATGATCGAGTTTTCGGGCACGATTTTGGTGTTTTCAGGCGGCCGGACGATGATACGGCCACCGGAAAGCCCCTTGCCGACATAGTCGTTGCCGTCGCCCACCAGGTCGAAGGTGATGCCGCGCGCCAGGAAGGCGGCGAAGGATTGGCCCGCCGTACCCTTGAGGGTGACGTGGATCGTATCGTCCTTCAGGCCCTTGTGGCCCCAGCGCTTGGCAAGCACACCCGAAAGCATGGCGCCGGCCGACCGGTCGACGTTCTTGATCTTGGCTTCGAAGGCGACGGGCGCCTTGGTTTCCAAGGCGATCTTGGCCTTCTCGATCAGCGTTCGGTCGAGCACGTCGTCGATCGGGTGCTTCTGGCGGCTGGTCCAGTAGGTCTCCGCCTTCGGAGCGTCGACCTTGTGGAAGATCTTCGAGAAATCGAGACCGTTGGCCTTCCAGTGGGCGAGCGCGCCGTCCTTCTCCAAGAGTTCGGAAGCACCGATGATTTCATCGAGCCTGCGCACGCCGAGCGAGGCGAGGATCTCGCGCACTTCCTCTGCAACGAAGAAGAAGTAGTTGATGACGTGCTCGGCCGTGCCCTTGAAGCGCTTGCGCAGCACCGGATCCTGGGTCGCGACACCGACAGGACAGGTGTTGAGGTGGCACTTGCGCATCATGATGCAGCCGGCCGCAATCAGCGGCGCGGTGGCAAAACCGAACTCGTCGGCGCCGAGAAGCGCGCCGATGATCACGTCGCGGCCGGTCTTCAGGCCACCATCGACCTGAAGGGCAACGCGCGACCGAAGGCCGTTCAGCACCAGCGTCTGCTGAGTTTCGGCAAGGCCGATTTCCCAGGGGCTGCCGGCGTGTTTCAACGACGTCAGCGGCGATGCGCCGGTGCCGCCGTCGAAACCGGAAACGGTGATGTGGTCGGCGCGCGCCTTGGCGACACCGGCAGCAACCGTGCCGACGCCCACTTCCGAGACCAGCTTGACCGAAACATCGGCTTCAGGGTTGACGTTCTTCAGGTCGTAGATCAGCTGCGCCAGATCTTCGATCGAGTAGATGTCGTGGTGCGGCGGCGGCGAAATCAGGCCGACGCCCGGCGTCGAATGCCGGGTCTTGGCGACGGTCGCATCCACCTTATGGCCGGGCAGCTGCCCGCCCTCGCCGGGCTTGGCGCCCTGGGCCACCTTGATCTGCAGCATGTCGGCATTAACAAGATACTCGGTGGTCACGCCGAAGCGGCCGGAGGCGATCTGCTTGATCGCCGACCGTTCCGGGTTGGTCGAGCCATCGGGCAGCGGCAGGTAGCGGTCGCTTTCCTCGCCGCCTTCGCCGGTGTTCGACTTGCCGCCGATCCGGTTCATGGCGATTGCCAGCGTCGTATGCGCCTCGCGGCTGATCGAGCCGAAGGACATGGCGCCCGTCGAGAAGCGCTTGACGATGTCGGTGGCCGGCTCGACCTCGTCGACGGAGATCGGCTTGCGGCCGGCAGCCTCCGCACTCTTGACGGTGAACAGGCCACGGATCGTGTTCATCCTGAGCGCCGAGTTGTTCACCATCTCGGCAAATTCGCGATAGCGATCCTCTGCATTGCCGCGCACGGCATGCTGCAGCGAGGCGATCGCATCCGGCGTCCAGGCGTGGCTTTCGCCGCGCATGCGGTAGGCATATTCGCCACCGATATCGAGCGTGTTGGCAAGCACCGGATCGGCACCGAAGGCTGCCTTGTGGCGGGCGACGGTTTCGGCCGCGATCTCTTCAAGGCCGATGCCTTCGATCGTCGTCGCAGTCCCGAAGAAGAACTGGTCGACCAGCTTCGACGACAGGCCGACAGCATCGAAGATCTGCGCGCCGCAATAGGACTGGTAGGTCGAGATGCCCATCTTGGACATCACCTTGAGGATGCCCTTACCCACCGCCTTGATATAGCGGTAGACCACTTCGCTGCCGTCGACTTCCTTGGGGAAATCGCCGCGCTTGTGCATGTCGGTCAGCGTATCGAAGGCAAGATACGGGTTGATCGCTTCGGCGCCGTAGCCGGCGAGCAGGCAGAAGTGATGCACTTCACGCGGTTCGCCGGATTCCAGCACGATGCCGACCGAGGTGCGCAGGCCCTTGCGGATCAGGTGGTGGTGCACGGCGGCCGTTGCCAGCAGCGCCGGGATCGCGACGCGGTCCGGACCGACCTGGCGGTCGGAAAGCACGATGATGTTGTAGCCACCCTTGACCGCCGCTTCCGCACGTTCGCAGAGGCGATCGAGCATTTCCGGCATGCCTTCGGCATCGCGCGAAATGTCGTAGGTGAAGTCGAGCGTCTTGGTGTCGAACCGGTCCTCGGTATGGCCGATCGAGCGGATCTTTTCCAGATCGCCGTTGGTCAGGATCGGCTGGCGCACTTCCAGCCGCTTGGCATGCGCCATGCCGGCATGATCGAGCAGGTTCGGGCGCGGGCCGATGAACGAGACGAGGCTCATCACCAGCTCTTCGCGGATCGGGTCGATCGGCGGGTTGGTGACCTGCGCGAAGTTCTGCTTGAAGTAGGTATAGAGCAGCTTGCGCTTGTCGGACATTGCCGAGATCGGCGTGTCGGTGCCCATCGAGCCGATGGCTTCCTGGCCGGTGGTGGCCATTGGCGACATCAGGATCTTGGTGTCTTCGAGCGTGTAGCCGAAGGCCTGCTGGCGGTCGATCAGGGAAACGTCGCGGCGCAGCGCACGCGGCTCGACCGGCTTCAACTCTTCGAGGATGAGCTGGGTATCGTCGAGCCACTTGCGGTAAGGATGCTTGTCGGCGAGCGAAGACTTCACCTCCTCGTCGGAGATGATGCGACCCTGCTCCATGTCGATGAGCAGCATCTTGCCCGGCTGCAGGCGCCACTTCTTGACGATCTTTTCTTCGTCGACCGGAAGCACGCCGGCTTCAGACGCGAGGATGACGCGATCATCAGATGTGACGATATAGCGGGCCGGACGCAGACCGTTGCGGTCGAGCGTCGCGCCGATCTGGCGGCCGTCGGTGAAGGCCACGGCTGCCGGTCCGTCCCACGGCTCCATCAGCGCTGCGTGGTATTCGTAGAACGCCTTGCGCTCGGGCGACATCAGCTGGTTGCCGGCCCAGGCTTCGGGGATCAGCATCATCACCGCATGCGAAAGCGAGTAACCGCCCTGCACCAGGAATTCGAGCGCGTTGTCGAAACAGGCGGTGTCCGACTGACCCTCGTAGGAGATCGGCCAGAGCTTGGAGATGTCGTCGCCGAAGAGCGGCGAGGACACGGAAGCCTGGCGCGCCGCCATCCAGTTGACGTTGCCGCGCAGCGTGTTGATTTCGCCGTTGTGGGCGACCATGCGATAGGGGTGCGCGAGCTTCCAGGACGGAAACGTGTTGGTCGAGAAGCGCTGGTGAACCAGGGCGACGGCCGACTGGAAGCGCTCGTCCTCCAGGTCCTTGTAGTAGGCGCCGACCTGATAGGCCAGGAACATGCCCTTGTAGACGATCGTCTGCGTCGACAGCGACACGACGTAGAAGCCGAGATCGCCGCCTTCCGCTTCCGCATAGATGCGGTTGGAGATCACCTTGCGCAGCGTGAACAGGCGACGCTCGAATTCGGCGTTGGTCGCGGCATCGCGGCCGGCACCGATGAACACCTGCACATGGTGCGGTTCGGTCGCAGCGATATCAGGAGCCTTGGAAAGCGACGAATTGTCGACCGGCACGTCGCGGAAGCCAAGCACGTGCTGGCCTTCCTCGGCGACCACTTCGCTGATCACGTCCTTGAAATGGGCAATCAGCTTTTCGTCGCGCGGCATGAAGAGGTAGCCGACGCCATATTCGCCGGCCTTCGGCAGGGTAACGCCCTGCTTGGCCATTTCCTCGCGGAAGAAGCGGTCGGGGATCTGCACGAGGATGCCAGCGCCGTCACCCATCAGCGGGTCGGCGCCGACGGCACCGCGGTGCGTCAGGTTTTCGAGCATGAAGAGGCCGTCGCGCACGATCTGGTGCGACTTCTCACCCTTCAGATGCGCGACGAAGCCGACGCCGCAGGCATCGTGTTCGTTGCGCGGATCATAGAGACCCTGTTTTCGCGGCAGGCCGGACGGGAATGTGGGCGTTTTTTCAGCCGTCGCAACAGTGTGTGCGAGGTTGAGCCCAGATTGCTGTGATGGCGTGTGATCCGTCATCGTCTTCCCTCCTGTTGAACCCGGCATGTCCGGGCATACCTGCGCCCGCGCATGGCTTCTCGTCGCACGCATTCACGTGCCGCCAAAGCCGGGGCATTCATCGTCTCATGATCCTGATCAGGTCGCAAATAATGCACGGCATCATCAGGCATTGATGTCAGTGACCATCCTGATGGCAGGCGTTAACAACCGGATGAAATCCGGCGGATCCCCCTGCGCCACACGCCGATTGCCGATTTTTTGGGCACTTGCGGCGATTGTTCCGGTCCCTAGACCGAAATAGGACAGCAAGACTGTCCTATTTCATGCGCTCTATGCCAGAAACCGCCCCCCTCCGCAAGGGGCATATGAGCAAATAATAGAAGGGATTTTGCCGAACATTGCCGAAAATTTCCCGGTTTTATAATTTAATTACGACAAACGGACGTTTTCTTCATTTTGGTTTCAAACTGGTATCCTGTTGGCCTCCATAGCAGCGACCGTGATTGATCCGGCCGGCAGGTGGGTTATGGTCGCCCGAACGACGTCGATATGACCGTGAAACAGGACGATATGTGATGATTTTTTCCTCTGACAACTGGGCTGGCGCCCACCCTGCCATCGCCCAGAGCCTCGTGACCCATGCCGACGGCTACGCCTCCGCCTACGGCACCAGTGAGCTCGACCGGAAGGTGGAGAGGAAACTGTCGGAGGTTTTCGAGCGCGATGTCGCAGTCTTCTTCGTCGGCACGGGAACGGCCGCCAATTCGCTGGCGCTCGCCAGCACCAGCCGCGCCGGCGGCGTCGCGTTCTGCCACCGCGAAGCGCACGTGACGGCCGACGAGTGCGGCGCTCCGGAATTCTTCACCCATGGATCGAGGTTGAAGCCCGTCGACGGCAAACATGGCAAGATGGACGCATCGCGCCTTGAGGCGGAAATTCGCCGCTACCCGCTCGACAATGTCCATGGCGGTCAGCCGATGGCGGTCACGCTGACGCAAGCGACCGAAAGCGGCACCGTCTACGCACTCGATGAGATCGAGGCGATTGCCGCGGTCGCCAATGCACACAAGCTGCCGCTGCACATGGACGGCGCCCGCTTTGCCAATGCGCTGGTCAGCCTCGATGCCACACCGGCCGAGATGACCTGGAAGCGTGGCGTCGATCTCGTTTCCTTCGGCGGCACGAAGAACGGCTGCTGGTGCGCCGAGGCCCTTGTCCTCTTTGATCTTTCGAAGGCGCACGAGATGCATTTCCTGCGCAAGCGCTCGGCTCAGTTGTTCTCGAAATCGCGCTTCGTCTCGGCCCAGTTCGACGCCTACCTCGAAGGCGGTCTCTGGCTCGACCTCGCCCGGCATTCCAACGCCATGGCCCGGCGTCTTGCCAACGGCATCGCCGCTTCGCGCAACAGCCGGCTCGGTTGGCCGGTCGAAGCCAACGAGGTCTTCGTCATCCTGAAAAAGGACGTGGCGACGAAACTGCAGGAGCAAGGCGCCGTTTTCTACGACTGGCCGGTTCCGCACGAACTCGCCGGAAGCCTCGCGGCCGACGAGGGCCTCTATCGCCTGGTGACGAGCTTTGCGACCAAGATGGACGACGTCGATCGCTTCGTCGCAGCCTGCTGAGGCGACTGCATAATTCCTTGGATCAGGATAGATCCGAGGAGAAAATTATGCAGCAAATTCAAAGAGCCACAATACCGCGTGCCACGCGCGGTGTTGTGGCTCACGCCTGGCCCTGTAACGTCCTCACCTTCGACAAAATCTCGGTCGAGAGCGCCGCGATCAGCTTCTGGTCGGCGCCCTTGCTGGGAACCAGTACGAACTCGACATCCTCCAGCGGCGGCAAGGTGCCGGTGGGTATTTCCCGCAGGCCCTGCGGCGCCATACTGCGCGGCTGGACGAGCACGCCCATGCCCGCTTGGGCGGCGGCCGTCAGCCCGCTGAGGCTGCCGCAGGTGCAGACGATCCGCCATGGCAGCCGATGCCGGTCGAGCACCTCGAGCGCCACGCTGCGCGTGATGCTCGGCGGCGGAAAGGCGATCAACGGCAGCACCCTGTCACGCTTCACACGCTCGGGATCACGCGCCAACCAGACCAGCGGCTCGCGATAGACCAGTTCGCCGCGCGGATCGCCCAGCCGCCGCTTTGCCAGCACCAGATCGATCTCGCCACCATCCTGCATATGGTAGAGCACGCCGCTGAGTGCTACCGTCAATTCGAGCTCCACCGACGGATGGGCGCGAACGAAATCTTCGAGCACGCCCGGCAACCGGCTGGTGACGAAATCCTCCGACATGCCCAGCCGTAATCGTCCGCGCAGACTGCTTTCGGCAAACAGCGCCTTGACCTCGTCGTCGATCGCCAGCATCGAACGCGCATGGGCAAGCAGGGCCTGACCATCCGTCGTCAACGAGACCCGGTGCGTGTCGCGGGCAACGAGCTTGCGCCCGAGCGACGCCTCAAGCCTTTGAATATGTTGACTGACCGTCGACTGGCCAAGCGCCAGTCTCTCGGCCGCGAGGGTGAAGCTGCCCATCTGTTCGAGCGCAACGAAGCTGCGCAGTTGCACGAGGTCGAGCATGCATTATCCAATTTCGCGATAACTGTTATTCCTTGCATCCTGCTTCATAATGACATTTCTCGGCAAGACGTTTCTCAATCGAGCCAGTGACAGACATGGGCCGCTATCTTCCCGACACCTTCACCCTGCTCCTGCTTCTCACCGTGCTTCTGGCATCGATGCTGCCGATCCATGGCGAGGCGACGGCCTGGTTCGCCATGGCAACGAAGGTGGCGGTCGGCCTGGTCTTCTTCCTGCATGGCGCAAGATTGTCGCGCGATGTCGTCGTCGCCGGCTTCCTGCATTGGCGGCTGCATCTGGCGATCCTGGCATCGACCTTCGTGCTGTTCCCGCTGATCGGCCTCGTCGTCGGCTTCGTACCGTCATCGGTCCTGCCGCCGGCGCTCTATACCGGCATCCTCTTCCTCTGCGTCCTGCCCTCGACCGTGCAATCGTCGATCGCCTTCACGTCGGTTGCCGGCGGCAATGTCCCGGCAGCAATCTGCTCAGCGTCCGCCTCCAACATCTTCGGCATGTTCCTGACGCCGCTTCTCGTCGGTCTCCTATTTTCCGCCGGCGGCCATGGCGGTGTGTCGCTGGATGCCCTTGAGCAGATCCTGCTGCAGCTGCTGGCACCGTTCATCGCCGGTCAATTGTTGCAGCCGTGGATCGGCGGCTGGATCCGGGCGCGCAAGGGCCTGCTTGCGCCCGTCGACCGCGGTTCGATCCTCATGGTCGTCTATCTGGCCTTCAGCCAGGCCGTCACATCGGGGCTATGGCAGACCTTTTCGCTTGCCGATCTCGGGGTGCTGGTCGCGATCGAGATCGTCATGCTGGCGCTGGTACTCGCCGTCACCATGTTCGGCAGCCGCCTCTTCGGTTTCAACCGCGCCGACGAGATCGCCATTACCTTCTGCGGCTCGAAGAAGAGCCTTGCGAGCGGCATCCCGATGGCAAGCGCCATCTTCGCCGGCCAGAACATCGGTGCGATCGTGCTGCCGGTCATGCTCTTCCACCAGATCCAGCTGATGGCCTGCGCGGTGATTGCCCAGCGTTACGCCGCCCGCAAAGAGCTGGACGCCATCGCCGAACCCGTCCGCCCCTAAAGCAATTCCAGGAAAAGTGTGAAACGGTTTTCCGTCCGGCATTGCGTTATTTCAATGATCTAGAACCTGTCCGGGAAGACGCGAAAACAACGATCCCAAAAAAAGGCGGCGTCCTTTCGGGCGCCGCCTCTTCAAGCTTGGGAGGGAGGGATTAGAGGTTCTGGGCCTCGATCTGCTTCGGCTGCGATGCGACCGACGTAATGTCGATCCGGCGCGGCTTGGCTGCTTCCGGGATCTCGCGGGTGAGGTCGATGTGCAGCAGGCCATTCTTCAGCGAAGCGGACTTGATCTCCACATGGTCGGCAAGCTGGAAGCGACGTTCGAAGGCGCGCTTGGCAATACCGCGATGCAGGAACTGGTTTTCTTCGGCCTTGTCCTCGCTCTTTTCGCCCTTGATTGTCAGCGTATGTTCGCGCGCTTCGATCGACAGTTCGGTTTCGTCGAAGCCGGCAACCGCCATGGTGATGCGGTAGGCGTTTTCGCCGGTGCGCTCGATGTTATAGGGCGGATAGGTCTGAGCCTGGTCAGGCTGGCCGAGGCTGTCGAGCATCGTGAAGAGGCGGTCGAAGCCGACGGTGGAGCGATAGAGGGGGGAAAAATCAACGTGACGCATGGTGTCCTCCTGGGAGCAACTGTTTGCGATGTCTGGTCTGCCACCCCATCCAGGCAGCGGCGCGACCGGTGAACGGACCCGTTATCGGCGTCCGTGAGCAAGAGATGGGAATGCGATTTCGTCAGTTCAAGGCATGCCGCCTCAAGATTCCCAAGAGGTGAATGGCGGATGAATGACAGGTTCGGCCGTGGTTCAGATCAGGGGCGTTACAAAGGCCACACTGGGAGGAAATCTCCTGGGGCTGAAGTGACATGTCCCTTCCCCTTCAGCGGCCGGAAACGGTGATCGTCCGGATTTCACCCACCGTTTCCGGCTTTTTTCTTTGACGGCGCCAAGCCCGCCGCCTATCCCTGATGATACCGATCAACGCGTCTTCAGCCTGGTTTCGTCCGTCATGACCACGATCCTCCGCTCCACACCGGATAATCCGTTACCGGACAATCACGTGGCGGGCTTCTTCGATGGAGCCGGTGGCCGCAAGATCCGCTACGCCATCTTCAAGACCAGGACGCCGGTTGCGCGCGGCACCGTGGTGCTGCTGCAGGGCCGCAACGAATCGATCGAGAAATACTTCGAGACCATCGCCGAACTCAACGCCGCCGGCCTCTGGGTCGCAACCTTCGACTGGCGCGGCCAGGCGGGCTCGGAGCGGCTCTTGCCCGAGGCCGGGCGCGGCCATGTCGAGCGCTTCTCCTATTACGAGCGCGATCTGACCACCTTCCTCGAACAGATCGTGCTGCCGGATACCCGGCTGCCGTTTTCGATTGTCGCCCACTCCATGGGCGCGCTGGTCGCGCTGTCGCTCGCGCCCATGCTTTCGAGCCGCATTGATCGCCTGGTGGTGCTTGCCCCCTTTGTCGGCCTCGGTGGCCAGATAATTGGCGAACGCAGCATCGCCAGCATGGCAACGGTGATGCGCTGGGTCGGTCTCGGGCGGCTGCCATTGCATGCCGACAAAGGCAATCGCCCCTTTGAAAACAACGTGCTGACCGCCGACCGCCGGCGCTTTGCGCGCAACCTGGCCTTGACCGAAGCCTATCCGGAATTGCGACTTGGGCCGCCGTCGGCGCGCTGGTTGACCGAAGCGTTTCGTGCAATGCGCCGCGTCGCCCGACGGGAACATCTGACCCGCATCACCCTGCCGACGATCATCCTGGCGCCGACAGCAGACCGGCTGGTGCCGCATGTCGCCGTCGAGTGGCTGGCGCGCAATTTCCGCGCCGCCCACATGATCCCGATCGACGGTGCGCGCCACGAACTGCTGCACGAGGCCGATCGTTATCGCGCCCAGGCCATGGCGGCCATTCTTGCTTTCGTCATTCCCGATAAGGACGACAAGGACGAAGGCGAAGCGGCCTGAGACAATTCAGTCTTTTGAGAAAATTCAGCCTTTGAGAATTTCCAGCGCCTGCGCATGCAGTTCGGCGCTGCCGGCAGCGATGACTTCGCCACCCATTTCCGCCGGGCCGCCCTGCCAGTTGGTGACGATGCCGCCAGCCTGCTCGATCAACGGGATAAGGCCGCCGACGTCATAGGGCTTGAGCCCGCACTCGATGACCAGGTCGACATGACCGGCCGCAAGCAGCGCGAAGGCATAGCAATCACAACCGTAGCGGAACAGCCGCACCTTGTCCTGCAGCGCCTCGAAGCGGGTCTTGTTGTCGCCGGTGTAGAGATGCGGCGAGGTCGTAAACAGCACGGCATCTGAAAGCGCGTCGCAAGTGCGGGTCGACAGCACCTTGTCGCCGTCGGGTCCACGGTAGAGCGCCTGCTTGCCGTCGGCAAAGAAGCGTTCGCCGGTAAATGGCTGATCCATCAGGCCCATCACCGCATCGCCGTTGCGATAAAGACCGATCAGCGTGCCCCAGACCGGCAGGCCGGAGATGAAGGCGCGCGTGCCATCGATCGGATCGATCACCCAGACATATTCGCGATCGAGCCCGACATTGCCATGCTCCTCGCCGAGGATACCGTGACCGGGGAAATTCTCCTCGATCAGAGCGCGGATCGCGGCCTCAGCCGACTGATCGGCCTCGGTCACCGGATCGAAACCGCCCTCGAGCTTGTTGACGACGCTCGTGCCGATGCGAAAGCGCGGCAAGGTTTCCGCCTTGGCGGCATCGGCGAGACGATCGAAAAAGGAGCGGTCGGGCAGCATGTCACTCTCTTTAGGGAAAGAAGCAGGAAGGTCCAATCTGCATAGACGAAATCTGCAGAAAGGCAAACGGCCAAGCGACCGGCTGTCAGCGATCCAAGACGGTGGGCCGTTCCGATCGTTTCAGCGCCGTCGATCCGGTGAAATTCCTTTGCCGCACTGCAAAAGTTTTCACTCTCTCAACTTGACAATTGTGCAGTGCAATATTAGGGTTTTTGTGCAGTCACTTGTGACTGTAAATACCCTCCTTGGGTGTTTCCTCCCTAGACTTAACCGCGCCACCGGCGCGGTTCTTTTTGAGGTCTACTACAGCGCCGCGCGGCTTATTGGACGCGCAAAGGTCGCTGTAGCGCTTTGAATTGCTGCATGTTTTTATCCTTAAATCGAATAGGATTTAAGGAACATGCCATAGGGAACCGACGCTACTCCGCAGCAAGCGGCAGATAGGCGCCATAATCCTCGACATGACGCGCGAGCGACGCGATGAAGCTGGTGAGATCGGCGACCAGCGCGCCGAAACCGGGCTTGCGGACCAGCGTCGTCTCATCGACATAGAGCCCGCGATTGATCTCGATCTGCAGCGCATGCAGGCCGCGGCTCGGTCGGCCGTAATGTTCGGTGATGAAACCGCCGGCATAGGGCTTGTTGCGCGCGACGGTATAGCCGAGCTCAGCCAACAGATCGACGGCCATCCTCGACAGTTCCGCCGCGGCACTGGTGCCGTAACGATCGCCGATGATGAAGTCCGGCCGCTGGGCGCTGCCCGGCAGATGCACATTGCCGGGCATCGAGTGGCAATCGATCAAGACCGACAGGCCGAACTGGACATGCGTGCGGGCGATGAGCTTGCGCAAGGTGGCGTGGTAGGGCTTGTAGATCGTCTCGATGCGCGCCAGCGCGTCTTCGACGGGGAAGCGGCCGCGATAGATTTCCATGTTCTCGGCGACAAGCCGCGGCACGGTTCCAAGGCCGCCTGCCACCCGCATCGAACTGATATTGGCATGCGGCGGCACCGGCCCGTCGAACATGCGCGGGTCGAGTTCGTAAGGCTCGCGGTTGACGTCGAGGAAGGCCCGCGGGAAATGCGCCAGCAGCATCGGCGCGCCGAGGAACGTCGCGTTCTGGAACAGCTCGTCGACATAGTGATCTTCGGAACGACGGATCGCCAGCGCATCGAGGCGGGACTGATCGAGAAAGGCCTGTGGATAAGAGCGGCCGCTATGCGGCGAGTTGAATACGAAGGGAATCCGCTGACTTGCAGGTTCCAGAACCTCAAACAGCTCCCTCTCCGTCATCTCCCCCATCGGAACCCTTTTTACCATGTGCGGTTCTTGCTGTTGCCATCATGTTGCCAGTTGGTCGGCTCTGTGTCCATAGTGCGCCCACTCCGGTTTCTGGGGAGTTGACGCGTCGCGTTCACGAGATATTTACCCCGTTGCGGTTTGGATAGAACGCCGCAATCCATACGCAATGAATAAAGAGAAGCAACGGCCGAGTTCATGACTGTGAAAATCCTTCTTGCCGAAGACGACAACGATATGCGCCGCTTCCTTGTGAAGGCGCTCGAAAAGGCTGGCTACAAGGTCATGTCCTATGACAACGGCGCCAGCGCCTACGACCGCCTTCGCGAAGAGCCCTTCTCGCTTCTCCTGACCGATATCGTCATGCCCGAGATGGACGGCATCGAGCTTGCCCGTCGGGCGACCGAACTCGATCCGGATCTCAAGGTGATGTTTATCACCGGCTTTGCCGCGGTCGCGCTGAACCCGGATTCGAAAGCTCCGAAGGACGCCAAGGTCCTGTCGAAGCCCTTCCACCTTCGCGACCTGGTCGACGAGGTCAACAAGATGCTGGCCGCCTGAGGCCAGACATTTTTTCCACAGCTGCCGCCGCCGTCCGTGACACTTGGACCGGATCGGCGCAGACTTCAGATCGACCGCCGCGATCCACAGGGATCTCCGGCGGTCTTTTTATTTCAGTGACTTACGCGCAAAGCCCGGAAATTCGGACTTCCGGCAAGCCGCCACAGGCGGCAGACGATGACGGAAAACCGCCAGCAAAATTTCAGTCAAAAAACCTTCGAAAACCCTATTGACGCGAGAGCGGGTTCTATGGTCTATGCGCCTCATCGGATGGGCGTGTAGCTCAGCGGGAGAGCACTACGTTGACATCGTAGGGGTCACAGGTTCAATCCCTGTCACGCCCACCATCCAAGTTTCTGATAAAAAGGGCTTTCGGGAAACCGGAAGCCCTTTTTACGTTTTGCTTCCAAGGTTCATCGAACCTGCGGCCGATGACGCCTAAGCGCGATATTGGAGAGGATCAGAACAGCATGGGACGATCCGTGCCGGATCATCGGCACACTGCGGATTGCGCTAAATGGAAAGCGGCATGAATCGCTACTCGTTTACCTTGACGCAAAATCGCAAAGATTGCAGTATTCAATAGGATACAACTTAATTTCAAGCAGCGTTACGTTGTTGCACACACACTACAGCGGCAGGATATACACCAACATTTTCAAATCCTTCCGACGCAGCCACGCGCAAAATCGGCCTCGCCCTTCGTGATCAGGACTATGGGCAGTCTGATCGAAAACAGTGCTCGACAAGACCTTCGGGTCTTGCCTTGCGCCTGTTTCCTTCCATCCGATCCCATGGTCCTGAACAGAGTGGATGAATTTAACAGGCCCTGACCCTTGCCATCGAATTTGTGAAACCAACGGCACGCACAGTTCTCACGGGTTGTCCAACGCCACACGAGGAGACGGTACAATGAACAGATTTTTCGTTTTCGGTCTTGGTCTTTTCTCAATGTCGACTGCACCATCTCTGGTCCAGGCGCAGGAGGAGCCGAGCTTTGATTGTTCAAAGGCCAAGAGCCAGGTCGAAAAAGTTCTTTGCTCCGGCGGAGATTCCGGAATGGGGTGGATCGATCAGACCATGGCCGACCTGTACAAGGCCGTCCGCGCTGCGCCAGGCGCGGATGCCGCCACACTGGAATCGAGCCAGCGCGCCTGGCTTGCAAAGCGAGACCATTGCAAGGGTTCGGACGAGAAGGTGATGAATTGCCTGATCGACAGCTATCGTGGCCGCTATGCCGAACTCAGCTCCGCCTATGACCAAAAACATCTCACAGGCACGTACGGGAACGCGCGCGGCGTGCTCGACAGCGTGTTGTTTCCCGATGGCAACCTCTTGGTCAACATCTCGACCGATGTCGGCGCTCCCTCCTACGACTCCTGCTCGGTAACCTTCCGTGCCCCGCTTGAAGGGGAGGCGGTGCAGCACGTTTTCACGCCTGAGGAAATCGGCGCCGACGGTCAGTGCACGGTCGACTTGAAGATCACAGGTTCCCAGATCGATGTCACTCCCAAGGATTGCCGCGTTTTCTGCGGCAACTCTGCCTCGTTCGACGGCGCCTACAAGAAACAGTAAGGCACGATCGAGAACTTGATCGATAGATGAGAGGAACGGCGATCGTGCTTCGATGAAGCCGATCGTCTGCCTACCTGTGATCTGATCAACCGGCCCACCGTGACGGCATTGCCGTGCAAGCCACCGAGTGACGGCATCGACCGCAGCGGCCGCCACTGCGCGGAATATTCGGGGTAGCTCATGGATCGGCCAGCCTCGCCGCCCTACTTTGCTCTCGCGACCTGAACGCATCCGCCCGGCAGGAGGCACGCGCCATGTCGACGGCAAAGTGCCGAGGATTCGAGAGCCCTACCGCATGTTTCGTTAGACTGTATTCGATCTAAGGATAAAACATACAGCAATTCAAAGTGTTACAGCGACCTTTGCGCGTCTAATAAGACGCGCGGCGCTGAAGTGGGAAGGAAAGGAACGGACAATGCCAGCCATCAAGAACATCGTCCTGGTCCATGGCGCCTGGGGTGACGCCTCGCATTGGCGCCACGTGATACCGCCGCTGCACGCCAAGGGCTACAATGTCGCAGCGGTCCAGAACCCGCTGACGTCACTTGCCGACGACATCGACCGGACATCGAAACTTGTGGCCGCACAGGACGGGCCGACATTGCTGGTCGGCCATTCCTATGGCGGTGCCGTGATCACCGGCGCCGGCCACGCGCCGAACGTTGCCGGCTTGGTCTATATCGCCGCTTTCGCGCCCGACGAAGGTGACAGTCTCGGCAGCATCTTCGCCCGCCGCGACGCCCCTTCCGGTGCCGGCAGTATCCGGCCTGATAAGGATGGTTTCCTCTGGCTCGACCAGGCGACGTTCCGCCAGAGCTTCGGCCAGGATCTCGGCGAGACCGAAGCGCTGGTCATGGCCGTCGCGCAGAAGCCGATTGCAGGACGCTGCTTTGAAGACAAGTCCGGCCCGCCGGCCTGGAAGGTGAAGCCCAGTTGGTATCAGGTGTCGAGCCGCGACAACATGATTCCGCCGGAAACCGAACAGTGGATGGCGGAGCGCATCAAGGCGAAGAAGACGATCACGCTTGACGCGAGCCACGCGTCGCTGGCCTCGCGTGCCCCGGAGGTCGTCGCTCTGATCGAAGAAGCGGTCGCCTCGCTCGCCTGACGTCGGGCGTCGCGCCACCGGCTGCCCCGAACGACATTTTCATTTCGGGGCAGCATCGTCTTCGCGGGACGAACACCGGCGCCGGCCAAACGTGCCGCCGTCTATCGTCCACGGGCGGCGGTCAATGGGCGACGTTCGACGCGGCCGACATCAGCTCCTCTCGGCGAGGCACGCCGAACATGTTGTGTCCGTCAGCCGTGGCCTCGGTAAAGCTCCATCGCACGATGCCATCCCGATCGAGCAGGAACTCGCCGACGAGTTGCCCTTCGCCCGTCGCGATCATGCGTTCGTCGTCATGTGTGATTTCATAGCCGTCCGCCTTGTCGAGAAACGACGAGGCCGCCCAAGGATCCATAGCGGCCGGCAGCTCGCCCGGCATGTCAACCAGCATTGCCATGACGGTTTTCTTGGCAAGTTTGTGAGGCCAATCGTCCTCATCCTCGGTGAACTGAAGATTGGGTAAGCCGAACGCGCGGTGAGAAACCCGTTCCGGATCGGACGCCGCCAGCAGATGTGGCAGCGGATGGTAGCGGAAATAAAGGCGCGCCCGGTCGATCGGCGTGTTGACGACCGTCAGGCTCTCGACACCTTTTTCGCGCAGTGCCTCGTCGAGCTGCGCCATCGCCGCGATCTGGCGTCGGCAGAAGGGGCAGTGCAGACCGCGGAACAGGCCGACCAGCACCGGCTTGCGACCGCGAAAATCGTCGATGGAAATCTGACCGTCCTGGGTGATGGCGTCGAGAACCACGTTCGGTGCCCGGTCACCGGGTTGCAACGGTCCATTGTGCTGTTCAACCATAATCTTTTCTCCTTATGCCGACCGTGGGTCACGGAGATGTGGGGAGCGCGTCTCGCGCGGTGCGCTAAACGCGACCATCGCGTCGAACGCAGAGCCGGTTTGGCGACACAAGCCTACATTTCGGGCGCCCTTTCGCGGCCAATCCTACAGCGCCGCGCGTCTTGTTAGACGCGCAAAGGTCGCTGTAGCACTTTGAATGGCTGCATGTTTTTATCCTTAAATCGAATAGGATCTAAGGAAACATGCAGTAGAACCCGAATCGTCGTGTTTACCTTCGACGGACCTGCCCTGCAGCGCCCCTAGTCGAGGAATGGCAGTATCATCAACGCTTCGGGATCAAGACCGTGCCGTGTGCATATGTCGCGAGCCGAAGCGAAGTGCCTTTCCGCACCATCGAGGTCACCAGCATCAAGGCAGAGCGTCGCCAAGCCATCATAGCACGGAAACAACAGCTGTGCCTCTCGCGTTTCGAAAGCGAGTTCGAGAGCCTCCTCATACAGACGGCGCGCGACATCCGGGCGACCGTGGCACTGATCGATCTGTCCCAGCACCAGCAACGACACCGGCAGATGATCGCGCTGATCGAGCTCGCGGTCGATCGCGATCGCCCGTTCGGCAGCCGGAATGCCGTCGGCAGCACAGCGGTCGGTGAAGGTGCAGTAGGCCACCGCCAGATTGGAAAGCAGCCGCGCCTGGAAGCTGAGGTCGCCGATACGGTGGGCCATGCCGAAGCCGAACTTGCAGACCTCGATGGCCCGCCGTGGCTCGATGATCGTGTAGAGGACGGCAAGATTGGTGTACCCCCGGCAGGCCGCATTGAGCAGGTCGGCAGCCTCCGCGACCGAGACGCTGCGCTCGATCGTTGCGATCGCCTCAGTGCCGCGGTTGAGGCGCGCCAGCGCCACCCCTTTGGTATTGAGGGCTTCCGCCGTCACCCGATCCATTTCGCGCCGAGCGTCCGGTGCTTGCGGCACCAGCGCCCCGACACGCTTCAGGGCATCGTCGGCCCAGACGATAGCGTCGGCATAGTTGCCCATGCGAAAGGCAAGGTGGCCCCGTTCCTGGGAGAGATGGGCGCTTTCGATCGGCGCATCCGCGTCTTCCAGAAGCTGGGCCGCGTTCGCGAATGCCACCAGCGCCTCGTCGCGCCGGGCCGCCTCCCACAGGAGATGTCCGTACTTGCGCTGGATGCGGGCCGCTGAGACCCGGTCGTCAGTGGCATGATAGACGTCGAGCAGGGAAGCGTAGTGCCCAGCAGCCGCGTCGCGCCGCCCGGAAGGGCCGAGCAGATCGGCAACGCGCTCGCGGGCAGCAAGCCATTCGGTCCCCTCCTCGCCAGCGGCCGCCCAGGCGGCCATGGCCTGCTTGTAGAACCGTATGGCATCATCATTCGCATAGATCGCCTGCGCGCGTTCTCCTGCCGCCATGAGATAGCGCGCGCCCTTCGACCTATCCTCCGACTGGCTGAAATGGTGGCCAAGCAACGCCATCTCCTCCAGCCTTGTCGTCTGTGCTCCATAGCGGCGCTCAAGCTGGTCGGCGACAACGGCATGTATCTCCGCACGCCGACGCAGGAGCAGGTTGTTGTAGACCACCTCCTGCAGCAGCGTCTGGGTGAAGCGGTAGGTCTGCGCGCCCTGTAAGCGTCCCTCCCGCGTCTCCTCGATAATTTCGGCATCACACAGATTGTCCAGCGCCGCATCGATCGTGGCTTCATCGCCGGCAACGACACGCAGCAAGTCGACATCAAACCGCGGGCCGATGACTGCCGCATGGTGAAGCAGTCTGCGCGACCGCGGTTGCAGTCGGTCGATCCTGCCCAAAAGCATGGCTTCGATGGTTACGGGAATATCGACGGTGGCCTCGCGCTCGACCACGCGCCAGGCGGCCCCGAAATGCTTCAGCGCATCGACTTCGATCAGGCCACGTACGATTTCCTCGATGAACAGCGGATTTCCGCTGGCGCGCGCCAGTATTCGGCCCGCCAGCCCCCGATGCAGGCCATCGGTACCGAAGAAGGCCGAAAGCAGCCTGCGCCCTTCGGTCTCGGTGAGCGGCGCGAGCCGCAACGCCGTGAGGCTCGTTCGGCCAGGCTTCAGCCGATCGACCGCCGCGTCCGGGCGCTGCGTCGTCAGCATCATCAATGGACTGCCCTCCATCCGGTCGAGGATAAAGGCGATGGCATCGAGGGACGCGGCATCGGCCCAATGCAGATCCTCGATCACCAGCAGCAGCGGCGTTCGCGACAGGCGCCGCTCGAAGATGGCTCGCACGGCCGCAAAGAGCTGGCGACGCATCTGTTCCGGCTCGACATGGCGCAAGGTTTCGTCGTGCGTTCCCATCCCCAGGATGCGAAGGAAAAGCGGCACGAGCTGTTCAAGCTTTTCGGGCGCAAAGCCGATCTCGGCAAGCCCCGCTGTGAGCAACTCTGTCGTCCGCTCCAATGTATCGAAGGTCGAGATGCCATAGGCGCCGCGCAAAACAGATGCCAGAACACCGTAGGAAGGTTCTCCGAGCGGAGAAGAGCTAGCGCGACGAACGACAACGTGCCCGAAGCGCGGATCGACGGCGACCAGCGCAAGAAATGTATCGACGAGGCGCGATTTTCCCATCCCCGCCTCCCCGGACAGACGCACCAGTTGCGCCGCCCCGTTACAGGCGAGTTCCAGGCAATCGAGCAGTCGCTTCATTTCCGCATCGCGCCCGACCAATGGTGAAGTCAGACCCAACGCCTCCAGACCTCGTGCGGCACTAGGGGCGTCAAGAACCTTGATCAGACGGTAAACCTCGATGATGCCGGCCTTGCCGCGCAATGCGGTTGCACCCAGCGCCTCGTAGGCGAAGGCATGCCGGGTCACGCGGTGTGTCACCGGTCCAACGAGAATTTCGCCGGGTCCTGCCATGGACTGCAGGCGCTGCGCGGTGTTCACGGCATCGCCAGTGACCGAATAGGATCTGCTGTCTCCAGCGCCCAGGGCGCCGGCAACCACGGTTCCGGTATTCAAGCCGATATGCAGGCTGACCGGCGCACCGATGCGATCCTGCCAGCGCTCACCGACAAGGCTGCCGCGCGCGATCATGTCGATCGCTGCACGCAGGGCCCGCTCGGCATCATCCTCATGCGCCACCGGGGCGCCAAACAGCGCGAGCAGCGCATCGCCGATGAATTTGTCGACGAAGCCGCCATAGGTTTCGACCGCCTCGGTGAGCTCTGCAAAAAGTTCGTTCTGAAACGTTTGCAGGATCTCCGGATCCATATGTTCGCCAAGGCTGGTAAACCCGCACAGATCGGCAAAAAGAATGGTTGCCGTGCGGCGGTCGGCATTTTCGTTGTCGCTCGATACCGTCAGGGATGAGTCCCGCACCGCTCTAGGCTGGGGCATCACGGCAGTGTGCCCGGACGCCAGGACCTTTGCCGCCGTCGGCTTGTCCACCGGCGTCCCACAATTCGGGCAGAAGGCGAAACCTGGCAGACAGTCCGCGCCACAGCCCGGACACAGGCTCTGCTGTTTGGCTCCGCAGCTCGGGCAAAACGAAAAACGCCCCTCGATCTCGCAACCGCACTCACGACAATTCATTAATGGCGAACCTTCGAAGAGGCCCCGTGCTCCGCATGCTATCCAGAGCCGTTTGGACAAAATGTGCACAAAACAATGAACCCGCCGGCAAGGCTTTGCAAGCAATCGCTAATTAAGATTTCAAAGACTGACAGGTTACGAACAGGACGCGCCATGGCGCCCTTGGGAGGCATTCTGCATTCCTCTCCGTCGACCAAGCGAGCCCTTGGCCGACGGAAACAAAGACCTCGAAATCAGGGGTGGGCGCGGCGGCGGGACGGCCTGCGCACGCACGACCTGCCCGCAAAGGTACCGAGATCGATGGCGGCGCCGTCCGGCGCCCGGCAAACCTCTTCGGGGTGCCGATCGCTTGCTTCGATGGCGAAATGGATCGCCGCCGCCTCATTGGTGAAGAGCCCTCCGACCAGTCCCTTGCGGTCGGAGACAACCCACCATCCATGACTATCGCGCCCGACGACGAAACGCGCGCGCGCCAGGAAGCCACACCGTACCTGCTGCATACTGCCCATGATCGAATGGTCCTCGTTGATGAAGAGTGCGGCGACTCAGCCGACAAACCAGGGGATGACCATCTGGATGGCATAGGCGAGCCCAAGCACGATACCGAGGCGGATGCCGATGCCGAGAAAGGCGTCGCGAACCACACTGTTGGAGGTGGCATAGTTATCGCTGCCCTCCGACCGGCGTCTTTGTTCCGCCTGCGCGGCAAGATGGGGAAAGCGTGACATGGTCTGTCTCCTTTGATGTGTTTGATGTGTAGCGCGCGCCGTGTCGGCCGCGCACAGCGGCAAAAGCCGTCCGATCTGCGATGATATGGAAAAGTCCGTTGATCGCCGCGACGCGGCCTCAGCTCGCAAGCGCCAGTGGCAAGCTCGGGCTGGCATGGGAGGCGCTGCGAACCTCGGCCAGCGGTTCGAGCGCTGAACGGATCTCGGCTGCCGTCTCCGGCGACACCGTCGTCAGCGGCAGCCGCACGTCGGGGCTTAAGCCTCGTGCCAGATGCAAGGCGTATTTGATCGGCCCCGGGTTGGTTTCGCGCTCGAGCGCGATAAACAGAGGTTGGAGCCGCTGATGGATGGCGACAGCCGCTTGGGCGTTGCCCGTTGTGATCGCATGATGCAACGACACCATCAGCCTCGGCACGACATTTGCGGCCACCGAAATCGTGCCGTGCCCGCCACAAAGGTTGAACGGCAGCGCCGTCTGGTCGTTGCCCGAGAAGTGGCAGAGCTGCGCCTTGATCGATGGCGACGATGCGAGAAAGCGGCCGACGTCTCCCGTCGCGTCCTTGATGCCGACGACCCCAGGCAACTGCGCCAATCGCTCGAGCGTGCGCGGCGCGATATCGACGCCGGTGCGTGAGGGCACGTTGTAGACGATGACAGGCAGATCGACCGCCCGGACCACCGCCTCGTAGTGGCGATAGATCCCGTCCTGGGAGGGCCTGCTATAGTAGGGCGCAACGATGAGGGCTGTGTCGGCGCCGAGCGCCTTAGCTTCCGCGGTCAGTTCGATCGTCGTTTCGGTAGAGTTCGTACCCGTGCCGGCGATTACAGGGATCTTCCGCTCAGTGACCTCGACGCACCGTTCGATGACTACTCTACGCTCAGTGCGGGAAAGCGTCGCCGCTTCGCCGGTCGTTCCGCAGGCGACGATGCCGGAAATGCCGTGGCGGATTTGCCATTCGACCAGCGACATCAGGCCGACGGTATCGACCTTGTCGTCCTTGAATGGCGTAACCAACGCCGTGATCGCCCCTTCGAGGCGAAGCCAATGATCGCTCATGGAAATGTCCTTCAGGTTGGAAGATGGCCGCGGCGGGTGCTGTCGCCTTCGATGGAAAGCTGATGGAAGCGGCAGCATTGCAAGAAGGCCGAAAGGATCGCCGACGCCAGATCGGCGTGGCGCACCCTGAATGTCACGCGTCCGGCACCCTCAGGCGCATAGCGAAGCGCGCAGGTCCACACCCCGCATTCATGGCTGAGGGTACGCAGGCAGAGCTTGGCTTCGGTCGAAGTCGTCAGTTGGATCACGGCATCGACCAATGCATCAGCGGCCATGAGTTTGCGGAAGCGGCGCGACGGCCAGTCTTCAGCGACCAGTTCAGTCCTGTCGCGGAGCAGCCGTACCGCCTCCCAGACGTGATGTTCACGCAGACGGCGCACCACCGCGATGCGCAGAAGCAGGAGCTTCAAGGCATCCGGCCCGCCGTCGGCGCGATCCGCTCCCTCAAAGGGGCTGATGCCGGGCTGGCGATCCGGCGTATCGGAACGATGGCGAAGGCTGAAATCGTAAAGGGTCATGATGCTCACCCGTTGTCGATGAGTGGAGGCTACCCCTGCCCCGCGTCCGGTTTCGATTGCGACTTGCATCGGCCGGCATAAGATTTTCATAAGGGGATCACGTGGCGGGTGTCCAAGGCAAGAGTACAGCGCTAGATTGGCGCAAGGGGTCGATATCCGGCCGAAATGCAGGCATTGTCGCGTCGAAATAATCTGACGCAAAAGATGACGTGCACGCAATTTTGCGCTAGGTAGCCCCTGCACTGGCGGTCGATGACCGCCACATCAGCCAATGACATTTCGTCCTTGAAGGAAAACGTCCATGCCTGCCTATCGCTCCCGCACCACCACCCACGGCCGCAACATGGCCGGCGCCCGCGGCCTTTGGCGCGCGACGGGCATGAAGGATGGCGACTTCGGCAAGCCGATTATCGCGGTGGTCAACTCCTTCACGCAGTTCGTGCCGGGCCACGTCCACCTCAAGGACCTCGGCCAGCTCGTCGCCCGCGAAATCGAAGCGGCCGGCGGCGTCGCCAAGGAATTCAACACCATCGCCGTCGATGACGGCATCGCCATGGGCCATGACGGCATGCTCTATTCGCTGCCGTCGCGCGAGATCATCGCCGACAGCGTCGAATACATGGTCAACGCCCACTGTGCCGACGCCATGGTCTGCATCTCCAACTGCGACAAGATCACGCCCGGCATGCTGATGGCGGCACTGCGCCTCAACATCCCGTCCGTCTTCGTGTCCGGCGGCCCGATGGAGGCCGGCAAGGTCGTCCTGCACGGCAAGACGCATGCGCTCGACCTGGTCGACGCCATGGTCGCTGCCGCCGACGACAACATCTCCGACGAGGACGTCAAGGTCATCGAGCGCTCGGCCTGCCCGACCTGCGGTTCCTGTTCCGGCATGTTCACCGCCAATTCGATGAACTGTCTGACGGAAGCGCTCGGCCTGTCGTTGCCGGGCAACGGCTCGACGCTCGCAACGCATGCCGACCGCAAGCGCCTGTTCGTCGAGGCTGGCCACCTGATCGTCGACATCGCCCGCCGCCATTACGAGCAGGATGACGACAGTGTGCTGCCGCGCAACGTCGCCTCGAAGCAGGCCTTTGAAAACGCCATGGCGCTCGATATCGCCATGGGTGGCTCGACCAACACCGTTCTGCACATTCTCGCCGCCGCCCATGAAGGCGAGGTCGATTTCACCATGGCCGACATCGACCGGCTGTCGCGCAAGGTTCCCTGCCTGTCCAAGGTGGCTCCGGCCAAGAGCGACGTGCACATGGAAGACGTGCACCGTGCCGGCGGCATCATGTCGATCCTCGGCGAACTAGAAAAAGGCGGGCTGATCAACCGCGATTGCCCGACGGTGCACAGCGAGACCCTCGGCCACGCCATCGACCGCTGGGACATCACGCGCACGACGAGCGAAACCGTGCGCAACTTCTTCCGCGCGGCCCCCGGTGGCATTCCGACCCAGGTCGCCTTCAGCCAGGAAGCCCGCTGGGATGAGCTCGACACCGACCGCGAAAAGGGCGTCATCCGCTCGGTCGAACATCCCTTCTCCAAGGACGGCGGCCTTGCCGTGCTCAAGGGCAACATTGCGCTCGACGGCTGCATCGTGAAGACCGCCGGCGTCGATGAGAGCATCCTGAAGTTCTCCGGTCCGGCACGGGTGTTCGAAAGCCAGGACGCATCGGTCAAGGCCATTCTCGCCAACGAGATCAAGGCCGGCGACGTCGTCGTCATCCGCTACGAAGGTCCGAAGGGCGGCCCGGGCATGCAGGAAATGCTCTATCCGACGAGCTATCTGAAGTCGAAGGGCCTTGGCAAAGCCTGCGCGCTGATCACCGACGGCCGCTTCTCCGGCGGCACCTCGGGCCTTTCGATCGGCCACGTCTCGCCGGAAGCGGCGAACGGCGGCATGATCGGCCTGGTGCGCGAAGGCGACATGATCGACATCGACATCCCCAACCGCACGATCAGCCTGCGCGTCGACGAGGCGGAACTCGCCAGCCGCCGCGCCGAACAGGACGCCAAGGGCTGGAAGCCGACCGAGGTGCGCAAGCGCAAGGTGACGACGGCCCTCAAGGCCTACGCCGCCTTTGCCACCTCCGCAGACCGCGGTGCTGTTCGCGACCTCGGCGATCTCTGAGCCGACGACGGTTAACGAGACGGAAGGCTCCCGCTCGCGGGGGCCTTTTTCATGCGCGTCGCGACCTTGCGACCACACGCGCCGCTACCAGGCTCAGCCGGCCTGTTACGCACACAATTCACCTGCTATTTTAGATTGATCTAATTTTTGTAGGGGTGGACGATGACAAACGCGGCGAACCTGCTCGGCACCTGGAAAATGCTCTCCTGGACCCGCAAGGCGGTGGTATCGGGCGAAATCAGCGATGCCATGGGTCCGGACCCCATCGGCTATCTCTCCTACCAGCCGGATGGCCGCATGACCGCGGTCGTGGTCAAGCGCAATCGACCCGTGCCGAACGGCGCAACCCCCACCGACGAGGAAAAGGTCGCACTGTTCGATTCGATGCTTGCCTATGCCGGCTCCTATACGCTCGAGGACGGCAAGGTCATCCATCATGTCGAGGCGAGCTGGAACCCGGCCTGGGGCGTTTCGGACCTGATCCGGCCGTTCATGCTGGACGGCGACCGGCTAGTGATCCACAGCGCGCCGGGCGTCGACCCAACAACCGGCGAAGAGGTCACCTATCACCTTGAGTTCCGCAAGGTTTGAAGACCGTTCCACCAGGGCCCATCGATGCAGGAGCATTGCATGACGCCCGATGCAGCAGCCTAGAGGTGGCGTGTCTCGGCCGGCGGGTGGAACCAGTTGTTGTTGCGGCCGTCCATGTACTTCACCGGCGCTTCGGCAAGCACGGCGGGATCGAGATCATCGAGCGTTGCAACATTGACGGAATAGTAGGCGCCGCCGATTTCCTCGATATAGCCATGCCCGTAGGCAGCAATGCCGCAGGTCTTGCAGAAGCGGTGATGCACGCTGTCGCTGCCGAACTGGTAGTCGGCGATATCGACTTCTTCGGCCTGCAGCCGGAACGCATCCGGCTTCACGATCGCGCCCCAGTAACGCTTCTTCCAGCAGATCGAGCAGTTGCACTTGCCCGTACCGGCGTCGAGATCGATGTCGGCCTCATAGCGGATCTTTCCGCAATGGCAGCTTCCCCGATAGGTCATTTTCATTGACTATACTCCCAGACCAAAACAGCGCCTTCTCAAGGCGCCAACATGACAACTTACTGTCATTTACCCCTCCCACAATGACAACATATTGTCAATTGCGCTCTACGATGGAATGCTGAAAGTAGGGAAAGCAGACGGACCGAGCACGATACTCAAACGATGCACCGAATTTAGAGACGCCGGATCCCCGAAGGGGCACTGGCCCAGTTGTCGTTGCGTCCGTCCGTATAGACGACGGGAGCCCCCGCCGGCGCCGAAGGGTCGAGGTCGTCAGGGCAGGCAAGATTCCCTTCGTACTATCAAAACGCTTGCGACGAGGACGCCTCCATGACAACATGCTGTCATTATTCACCATCGCGCAATGGTAGTCTCTTCCAACATGAATGACCCTGTTCGCACCCCTGCCGGCGACGCCTTCGCCCAGTTCGCCATCTCGGTGCTTCGCCTGGCCGGTCCGTTGACGGCGGCGGGCGACACGCTCGCCAAACCCTCGGGCCAGACCAGTGCGCGTTGGCAGGTGTTGGCGGCTGCAAGCCACGCACCGATGTCAGTTGCCGATGCCGCCCGCGCGCTTGGCCTTGCGCGACAGGGCGTACAGCGCATCGCCGACCTGCTCGAAGAAGAGGGCTTGATCGCCTATGGCGACAATCCGGCACACCAGCGGGCAAAGCTGATGGTACCGACGCCGCGCGGCGAGGAGGTGTTGGATGAAATCAAGGCCAGGCAGGCCGTCTGGGCGAATGCCGTTGGCGCGGAACTCGGAGAGGAGCAGTTGCAGCGAGCAACCGCATTGATCGGTGAAGCCATCGGCCTGCTGCGGGATCGCCAGGCGACGGGCTAGAAGCAGGATCGATCAGGCAAACTGCAGGAGATCGGAGCGCAGACGCTCCGGCCCGCCCTCACCGAGCCTCACGCCCACGATCGCGTGGGTCGCCTTCCAGATCGGGACAGCCCGTGCCAGCAGGCGCTCGCCCTCCGGCGTCAACCGCAGCCGACGCGACCGTCGGTCCTCTTCGTCAGCGAAAATCTCGACGAGCCTGCGCCGCTCCAGCGGCTTCAGCGCTGCCGTCAGCGTCGTGCGATCCATGGCAAGCAGCGACGCTACCGCGCCCATGTTCGGCGGCGCCGGACGATTGAGCGACATCAGCAGGGAAAACTGGCCGTTGGTAATGTCGAGCGGCCGCAAGGCATCGTCGAACTGGCGGGCGATCGCACGGGCCGCGCGCTGGACATGCAGGCACAGGCAGGTGTCCTTCACGAACAATGTGGTCTCGAACGGAATGACGGGTACTTTTGACATGACTGATTAATGTTGATATCAACGTAATTAGTCAAGTGCAACGTTGGAAGGAGGAGCGGGCATGAGACAGGATCATGCAGTCGTATCGTCGCAGGAATGGCTGAAAGCGCGAAAAGCGCTTCTGGATCTGGAAAAAGAACACACCCACCTCAGAGACAAGGTCAACGCGGCACGCCTCGCCTTGCCCTGGGTGAAGATGGAAAAATCCTACGTCTTCGACACGCCTGATGGCCAGAAGTCCCTGGCCGAACTCTTCGACGGGCGCAGCCAGCTCGTCGTCTATCACTTCATGTTCGGCCCGACCTGGGAGGCCGGCTGCCCCGGCTGCTCGTTCCTCGTCGACCATTTCGACGGCATGCTGCCGCACCTCAATCACCACGACGTGACGTTGACCGCCGTCTCCAACGCGCCCCTCTCGAAGCTCGAAGCCTACAAGAAACGCATGGGCTGGCGTTTCCCCTGGGCTTCGGCCGAGGGCAACGGCTTCAACAGCGACTTTCACGTCGCCTTCACGCCGGCCGAACTCGCTCAGGGCAAGGTCGTCTACAACTTCACCGAGACGGAAAGTGCCAACGCACACGAGGAACTGCCCGGCCTCAGCGCCTTTCAGAAGACCGACGACGGCACCGTCTACCACACCTATTCCACCTATGCCCGCGGGCTTGAGGAAATGGTCGGCACGCTGATGCTTCTCGACCGCGCGCCGAAGGGACGAAACGAGGAGGGCACACAGGGTTTCGTGCGCCGCCATGACGAATATGGCGATATGCCCAGACGCAAAGCCGGCTAAGCCTCCCGGCAACTGCGCCCGGAACGGAACCTTTCGGCACCGGGCGCGTTTCTTTTCGCTTGTATCTCTGATCCACTCGTATCTCTGATCGATTTTCACGCGTCCCGGGGAGAGGAAGCTTCGGTGAAGGCAGAACCGGAAGAAGCGCATCGCTGGCTCGAGCAACTGCTCGGCGATTGGCAGGTGCGCACATCCGGCGCGCCGGAAACAGGCACCCCATGGACAGAGCATGTTCGCAGCCTTCAGGGGCTCTGGGCGGTCTGCGAAGGCCAGGGCACGATGCCAGACGGCAGCTTCGGCCAGACCTTGATGACACTTGGCTACAGCCCCGAAACCGGACGCTTCGTTGGAACCTGGGTCGGCTCGATGATGACCCACATGTGGATCTATGACGGCGAACTCGAACCTGACGGGCTGACGCTGTCGCTCTATTGCGATGGCCCGGACTTCGACGCTCCAGGAAGGAAGGCCAGGTATCGCGACGCCATAACCATGGCCAATCCCGGCGCCTGTTGACGGCCCATGTCAGGACGGTTGAGGGGGCCTGGAAGGAACTGATGACGGCGGAGTACAGCCGCCTCTGACGGGGATTTAAAACACATCGCTTGGCCTCGCCGGCCTCGTTCGGCGCCGGCTTCCAACATCGCAACCGGAGGACATAAGATGGCAGGCCATCACGGCAAATTCGTCTGGTACGAACTGATGACGACGGACACCAAGGCGGCAGAAACCTTCTACAAGGACGTCGTGGGGTGGGACGCCCGCGACGCCGGCATGCCCGGCGTCAGCTATACCCTGTTTACGAAAGGTGAGCGGCAAGTCGCGGGCCTGATGACCATGCCCGAAGGCGCGCTCGAGATGAACGTGCCCCCCGCATGGCTCGGCTATATCGGTGTCGAAGATGTCGATGCGGCGGCGGCAACGGTTGCTGCCAAGGGCGGCAAGATCCACCGTGCGCCCGACGACATCCCCGGCATCGGCCGCTTCGCCATCGCCACCGACCCGCATGGCGCGGTTTTCGCCCTGTTTACCGGCATCGGCGACCCGCCGCCCGCCGTTGACCCAATGATGCCGGGCCAGATCGGCTGGCATGAACTGATGTCCGGCGACCTCGACACGGCCTTCCCCTTCTATGCCGAGGTCTTCGGCTGGACCAAGGATCACGCCATGGATATGGGGGAAATGGGCACCTATCAGATCTTTGCAATCGACGGCGTGCAGGCCGGGGGCATGATGACCAAGCCGAAGGACATCCCGTCCCCCTATTGGCTCTATTACATCAACGTCGCAGCGCTCGACACGGCCATAGAGCGTATCAAATCCGGTGGTGGCAAGATCGTCCTTGAGCCCTTGGAAGTACCGGGCGGAGCCTGGATCATCCAGGCGCTCGACCCGCAAGGCGCACTCTTCGCTCTTGCCGGCCAGAGAGGCTGAACGCAATCGCGATCGAAACGGACCTGCCTGACGTCCATCGATGGGCTCCAGGCAGGCCGATGATCACCGCTCATCTGGCAGGCGCCCTGCAATCGGCGCCCGGCGTGCGCCGCACGCATCCCTCAGTTGCGGTTTAACCCATGGTATTTTAGGGTATTTCAGGGATATTTAACACCTTATGCGATAGTACATGCGGCATGTATCACTGATCGCGGAAAGCATTCCTTCTCCGCGACAAGAAATTGTCGCGACTCCGGCACGATAGCCGGTAGCATTGGTGGACCAACTTCGCGCAAATGACCAATCACACCAACAATGAGCTCCAGCGCGGCGAGAACGGTCGCAACCTTCGCTCAGCGAAGATGCTGCGCCGCAAACTGCAGTGGCTGATCGCCATCGTGGTCGCCTGTACGGGTGTGCTTGCCACCGAAATCATCGCCGCGTCCTATTCCGACTTCGTTGTTGCTCGACGCAACCTTGCGGAAGTCATCGCGTTCTGTCGTGTTCTGAACACGGCAACCTATCTCTCGGCCGAGCGTGGGCCGTCGAATGGGGTGATGGGCATCGGCGTCGGCCCGGGTTCTCCGGTTCAGGCGCGCCTTGTCGAGTTTCGGGCGCGCAGCGACGCAGCCCTTGCCGAGATCGTCGCCGGCGCGACCGATGGCAGCCGGTCGGAGCCGGCGACGGCACTTTCTCCCATTCTTGCCGAAGTCCAGCGTCGCCTTCAGCTCGGCCGTGCCGAGATCGATCGCATCGCCGCCCTGCCGCCGGAACGCCGCGACCTCAAGGAAATCCAGATGGCGATCGAAGGCATGTTTGCGGTGATCGACGCAATGCGCCCCGCCTTCGACTGGAACATCCAGCGCTTGACCAACACCGATCCAGATCTGGCGGGCATCGCCATCGCCGCCCATATGCTCGCCAATCTGCGCGAGGATGGCGGTCGGCTCGCGTCCCAGGTCATGGCTCCGGTCGCGGTCGGAAGACCGCTGGAAGCCAAGAACATCGCCGACAGCGAGCGAACCCGCGGTCGCCTGCAGGAAATCTGGTCCGTCGTCGGCAAGCCGGGCGCATTGCCCGGGCTGAAGCCGAAGAACATCGCCGATATCGCTGCGATCGAGCACCAGTTCTTCGGCGAAGGTTTTGCCATCGTCGACAGCGTCGTTTCGGTCGGCAGGCATACCGGGCATTACCCGATGACAGCGGAGCAATTCACCGACCGCTACGTTCCGAAGATGAAGCCACTCGAGATCCTTCGCCGCGATTTCATGGATGCCACGGTCGAGAGGCTCGCCAGCAGCAAGACGCAGGCTTCGGTCAAGCTGGCGATCGCCACCACCGCAACCTTCGCCCTGTTCATCGTTCTTCTCGTTCTCATGCGCCGCGCGCGATCGCTGGTCTTCGAGCCGCTGCTGCTTGCGCGCCACAGCATCATCGAGCTTGCCCATGACCGCCCGATCGCCCGATTGAGCGGCAAGGGCGGCGAAGGCGAAATGGGACGGCTGTTCGATGCGATCGACGTGCTGCGTCAGAGGCTCGACGAGCGCACGCTCCTGATGAAGCACCTCGAACGCCAGGCCGAGACCGACGAACTGACCGGTCTGCTCAACCGTCGCGCGCTGGAACTCATCGGCGGCGCCGAGGATGCGGCGGGTAACGACAAGAACGCCTGCCTGATCCTCATGGACATCGATCACTTCAAGCAGATCAACGACACCCACGGCCATCTTGTCGGCGACATCGTGCTGAAGGAAACCGCCCGCATCATCCGCTATTCCGTGCGCTCGTCCGATCTCGTCGCGCGTTTCGGCGGCGAGGAATTCGCCGTCATTACCCCAGGCGACGATCTCGAGGCAGCGCGCGCCCTTGCCGAACGCATCAGGTCCAATCTTGCGCGCGCGCCAATCACCTTTGCCGACGGCAAGGAGCTGAACGTCACCGCAAGCTTCGGCGTCGCCGGGGCCGACGCCAATCCGGGCTGGAAAGGCCTGATCGAAAGCGCCGACACCGAGCTCTACCGCGCGAAATCCGAAGGACGCAATCGCGTCTGCGGCTGACCCGACAGCCGGACACCCCGTCTCCTCGTCACCCGGACAACCGTGCTCGCGCTGCCAGAAAATCGAGCATCACCCTGACGCGGGACGGAAGCGCCCCGCCCTGGCCCTGAAACACGGCGTGAAAGGTCTCGCGGTCCCCCGGATTGAGATGCTCGACCAGCGGCACCAGCCGGCCGGCATCGATGTCATCCCTAACGGTAAAGGTCGCCATCCGTGCCAGTCCAACGCCGGCAAGCACCAGCCGGCGCAACCCCTCCCCGTCGCTCACGCGCAGCTTCTCGCTCGGCGGCAGCAATATCGCTTCGCCATTGGACAATAGCGGCCAGCCGTCGACGGACCTGATATAGCTGAGGCTTAGGCGATTGTGCGCCATCAGCGCGTCAAGGCTCTCGGGCCTGCCGCAGCGCTCGAGATAGGACGGCGCCCCAACGATGGTCATCGACGTGCTGCCGAGCTTGCGTGCAATCAGCCTCGAGGCTTTGAGCGGACCGGCGCGGATTGCGATGTCGACGCGCTCCGCCATGAGGTCGACGACGGCATCGGTCTGGATGATGTCAACCGAAAGCTCCGGATAGGCGCTCAGAAATTCCGGCAGCAGCGGCATCAGCACATGCGTGGCAAACGATGCGCTGGCGTTGAGACGAACGCGGCCCGCCGGTGCATCGCCAGCAGCCGCCTGTCTCTCCGCGTCATCGATATCGGCGAGAATGCGGGCCGCTCGCTCGTGGAAGGCGCAGCCCTCCGGCGTCAATTGCAGTTGCCGCGTCGACCGGTTGATCAGCCGAACGCCGAGCCTTTCTTCCAGCCGCTGCACCAGCTTGCTCACCGCCGATGGCGTCATGCAGCATTCGCGTGCCGCCGCCGAGAAGCCGCCGAGCTCGACAGCCCTGACGAAGACGGCCATTTCGCCGGATCGGTTGATCGAATTTCGCGACATGTGACTTCAACTCACAAATGATGTTCCTGCAGACGGTCTACCTCTCAAATGCCAGAGACACCACCTTCCTCCTGCCAATGCAGGCACGAACGCAACGAGGAGTTAGAATGATGGAATACAGACGGCTTGGCTCATCAGGATTGAAGGTTCCAGCGCTCAGTTTCGGCGCCGGCACCTTCGGCGGCAAGGGCCCGCTTTTCAGCGCCTGGGGCAACAGCGACAATGCCGAGGCACGCCGTCTTGTCGACATCTGCATCGAGGCCGGCGTCAATCTTTTCGACACGGCAGACGTCTATTCCGACGGTGCCTCCGAAGAGGTGCTCGGCGCAGCCATCAAGGGACGGCGCAACGACGTGCTGATCTCCACCAAGATGTCACTGCCGATGGGCGACGGTCCGAACGATGCCGGTTCGTCGCGCTCGCGGTTGATCAAGGGGATCGACGATGCCCTGCGCCGCCTCGGCACCGACACCATCGACCTGATGCAATTGCACGCCTTCGATGCCGGCACGCCGGTCGAAGAGGTGCTTTCGACGCTCGATACCTTGGTGCGCGCCGGCAAGCTGCGCTACGTCGGCGTTTCCAATTTCGCCGGGTGGCAGCTTATGAAGTCGCTCGCCGCGGCGGAAAAACAAGGATATCCGCGCTACGTCGCCCATCAGGTCTATTACTCGCTGGTCGGACGCGACTATGAATGGGAACTGATGCCGCTTGGGCTCGACCAGGGCGTCGGCGCACTCGTCTGGAGCCCGCTCGGTTGGGGCCGCCTGACCGGCAAGATCAGACGTGGCCAGCCCTGGCCGGAAGGAAGCCGCCTGCACGATACCGCCTCCTTCGGCCCGCCGGTCGATGACGACAAGCTCTACGATATCGTCGACGTGCTCGACGAGCTGGCGGCTGAGACCGGCAAGACCATCCCGCAGATCGCCATCAACTGGCTGCTGCAGCGCCCGACGGTGTCGAGCGTCATCATCGGCGCCCGCAATGAAGAGCAGTTGCGCCAGAACCTGGGTGCCGTCGGCTGGTCGCTGACACCTGACCAGATTGCACGGCTCGACAAGGCCAGTCAGAAGACGCCCACCTACCCGCACTTCCCCTATCACCTCCAGGAAGGCTTCGCCCGCCTGAACCCGCCGGCAGTGTGAACGCCTCCGCCCGCCGATCGACGCGCCGGAGAAATCCGGCGCTGTCTTTCGCGCTTGCTTTCTCCCTTCGCATTGCACAAACTTCCTTTGAATGGCGGCGCTAGACTTGCCATCAAGGGGACAAAATCCGGTATGTCGATCAAGGCAAGTATCTACCACCTGACCCACTATACCTATGACCGCCCGATCAGGCTTTCACCGCAGATCATCCGGTTGAAACCGGCGGCCCACTCCAAGACCAAGGTCATCAGCCACTCGCTGAAAGTTTCGCCTGCCAACCACTTCGTCAATCTGCAGCAGGACCCCTACGGTAACTATCTCGCCCGTTACGTCTTTCCGGATCCGGTGACCGAACTGAAGGTCGAAGTCGATCTCGTCGCCGACATGACCGTCTACAACCCCTTCGACTTCTTCATCGAGGAAGAGTCCGAGCACTGGCCCTTCGCCTATCCTGAGGACCTGATCGACGACCTGAAGATCTACATGACGCCGGAACCGATGGGGCCGGCTGTGTCCGCGTTCATGGCGACCGTCGACCGCTCAAGGCAACGGACCATCGACATGGTCGTCGGCCTCAATGCCCGGCTCCAGCAGGACGTCGGCTACGTCATCCGCATGGAGCCGGGTGTCCAGCCGCCGGAGGAAACGCTGACGTCGGCCAGAGGGTCGTGCCGCGATTCGAGCTGGCTGTTCGTCCAGATCCTGCGCAATCTGGGTTATGCCGCCCGCTTCGTCTCGGGCTACCTCATCCAGCTGGCGCCCGATCTCAAGGCGCTCGACGGCCCGTCCGGCACCGAACACGATTTTACCGACCTGCATGCCTGGGCCGAGGTTTATCTGCCCGGCGCCGGCTGGGTCGGGCTTGACCCGACCTCCGGCCTTCTGACCGGCGAAAGCCATATTCCGCTCGCCGCCACGCCGCATTACCGCAACGCCGCCCCGATTTCCGGCGGCTTCTTCGGCGATCTTGAAACTCGTACCGACTTTGCCTTCGACATGAAGGTCTCGCGCGTCGCCGAGCATCCGCGCATCACCAAGCCGTTCTCCGATGAAAGCTGGCAGGCCCTCAACGCGCTCGGCGAGCAAGTCGACCAGGTGCTGTCCGAAAACGACGTGCGCCTGACGATGGGCGGCGAGCCGACCTTCGTATCGATCGACGATTTCGAAGCAGAGGAATGGAACACCGAAGCTGTCGGGCCGACCAAGCGCGAGAAGGCGGATATCCTCATCCGTCGGCTGCGCGAACGCTTCGCGCCCGGCGGTTTTCTGCATTACGGCCAGGGCAAGTGGTATCCGGGCGAAAGCCTGCCGCGCTGGACCTTCTCGCTCTACTGGCGAAAGGACGGCGTGCCGATCTGGCGTCAGGCCGATCTCATTGCCGAGGAGAACGGCCAGCATGACGTGACGGCAGAAGATGCCGAACGCCTGCTGCATGTGGTGGCAGCCGAATTGAGCGTGCCGACTGAGATGGTCGTGCCGGCTTTCGAAGACCCGGCCGATTGGCTGCTCAAGGAAGCAAACCTTCCCGACAACGTCGATCCGGCCAATTCCAAGCTGAAGGATCCAGAGGAACGCAGCCGCATGGCCCGCGTGTTCGAGCGCGGCCTGACGGCACCGACCGGCTACGTGCTGCCGGTGCAGGCCTGGAATGCGCGTGCCACCGGCGTGCGGTGGATGAGCGAGAAGTGGCAGACCCGCCGCGGCCGCATCTTCCTCGTTCCAGGCGACAGCCCCGTCGGCTATCGCCTGCCGCTCGGCGCCCTGCCCTATGTCGCTCCGTCCGCCTATCCCTATATCCATCCGGTCGACCCGACCGTTCCGCGCGACGATCTGCCCGATTTCGCCGAAACCAGCGCCCGCCCGCAGCATTCGCGCTTCCAGGCCTCGGAAGCGCCTGAAACCCCGCAACCCCAGCCACGCGACGAGATCGCCGGGCTGGTGCGCACGGCGATCAGTGTCGAGCCGCGCGACGGCAGGCTCTGCGTCTTCATGCCGCCGACGACGAGCATCGAGGAATATCTCGACCTGATCGCTTCGACCGAACGGGCCGCCGCCGCACTCGGCCTGCCGCTTCACATAGAAGGTTACGCGCCGCCACACGACGAGCGCATCAATGTCATCCGCGTGGCACCCGATCCCGGTGTCATCGAGGTCAACATCCATCCGGCCGCCAGCTGGCAGGAGTGCGTCGATATCACCA
This sequence comes from Ensifer sp. NM-2, assembly GCF_003024455.1. Lineage (NCBI taxonomy): Bacteria > Pseudomonadati > Pseudomonadota > Alphaproteobacteria > Hyphomicrobiales > Rhizobiaceae > Ensifer > Ensifer sp. NM-2. Next base: position 69,636 of record NZ_PVZR01000012.1, on the reverse strand, counting down.
CCGCGATCTACGAAGAGGCACGTCAAAGCCGGCTCGGCGCCGACAAGTTCATGATCGACGGCCGCCACACCGGCACTGGCGGCGGCAATCACGTCGTCGTCGGCGGCGCCAATCCCAATGACAGCCCGTTCCTGCGCCGGCCCGACCTGTTGAAGAGCATTGTCCTCTATTGGCAGCGCCATCCGTCGCTCTCCTACCTGTTCTCCGGCATGTTCATTGGGCCGACCAGTCAGGCCCCGCGCATCGACGAGGCTCGGCACGATCAGCTCTACGAGCTGGAGATTGCGCTCGCGCAGGTCCCGCTGCCGGGTTCCGCAACACCGCCGCCCCTGCCCTGGCTGGTCGACCGGCTGTTCCGCAACCTGCTCGTAGACGTCACCGGCAACACCCACCGTGCCGAAATCTGCATCGACAAATTGTTTTCGCCGGACGGGCCGACCGGTCGCCTCGGCCTCGTCGAATTCCGCGGCTTCGAGATGCCGCCCAATGCCCGTATGTCGCTTGCCCAGCAGCTGCTGGTGCGCGCACTCATCGCCCGTTTCTGGAAGCACCCACTCGACGGCCGCTTCGTGCGCTGGGGCACGGCACTTCATGACCGCTTCATGCTGCCGCATCACGTCTGGCAGGATTTCCTCGAAGTGCTCGCCGACCTGCGCGCCCATGGGTTCGATCTTCGGCCGGAATGGTTCGAGGCCCAGCTCGAATTCCGCTTCCCCTTCTGCGGAGAGGTCGAATACGAAGGCGGCAGGCTGGAAATCCGTCAGGCACTGGAGCCTTGGCATGTCATGGGCGAACAGGGGGCGATCGGCGGCACCGTGCGCTATGTCGACAGCTCCGTCGAGCGGCTGCAGGTCAGGCTCGACACGCCAAATCCCGAGCGCTACACCGTCACCTGCAACGGCCGTCCCGTGCCTCTCGCCAAGACGGGTGTCAATGGCAGCGCCGTTGCCGGCGTTCGCTACAAGGCCTGGCAACCGGCCGCTGGCCTTCACCCGGTTTTGCCCGTGAACACTCCCCTTACATTCGATATCTATGATACATGGTCGAATCGGGCGATTGGCGGATGCGTCTACCATGTCGCCCATCCGGGCGGGCGCAGTTACGAGACATTTCCGGTCAACGGCAACGAGGCAGAAGCGCGGCGACTGGCGCGGTTCGAGCCCTGGGGCCACACCCCGGGAGGCTACCTGCTTCATCCGGAAAGCCCGTCGATGGAATTTCCGATGACGCTTGATCTCAGGCGTCCGCCAGGAGCGTAAATGGCGAAGAAGCAGACAGCAGCGGCAGGCCGGCTGGGCATCGATGACGATCCGGTCTTCGGCTACCGTGCACTTCCAGGCATCGCCGACGAAATGCTCGACGCGCACGGCAATGTCCGGCCCGTCTGGCAGCGGCTGCTTTCGACGCTCGGCCGCCTCGACGAAACGGACCTTGTCAATCGCTTCGCACGCGCCGACCGCTATCTGCGCGACGCCGGCGTCTTCTATCGGGTCTATGGCGGCAAGGACAGCTCGGAGAGAAGCTGGCCGCTGTCGCATATCCCGGTCCTGATCGACGAGCACGAATGGGCGACGGTCTCGCAAGGCCTCGTCCAGCGTGCCGAACTTCTGGAGAAGGTCGTCGCAGACGTCTACGGCGAAAACCGCCTGGTGCGCGAAGGCCTGCTGCCGCCGGCATTGATCGCCTCCAACCCCGATTTTCTCCGACCGCTCGTCAGCGTCAAACCGGCCGATGGCCATTTCCTGCAATTCATCTCCTTCGAGATCGGCCGTGGGCCTGATGGTAACTGGTGGGTCCTCTCGGATCGCACAGAGGCGCCGTCCGGTGCCGGCTTCGCGCTGGAAAACCGGGTCGCCACCACGCGTGCCTTCTCCAATCTCTATGCCGAAACGCATGTGCATCGCCTCGCCGGCTTCTTCGGCGCCTTCCGCGACACGCTGCAGGCGCGCAAGCTGCATCCGGACGATCGCATCGCCGTGCTCTCGCCCGGGATCGCCAACGAGACCTATTTCGAGCACGCCTATATCGCCCGCTATCTCGGCTTCATGCTTCTGGAAGGCGAAGACCTGACTGTTGTCGGCGGACGGGTGATGGTGCGCACGGTCGCCGGGCTGAAGCCGGTCGGCGTGCTCTGGCGCCGCCTCGACGCCGCCTTCGCCGATCCGCTGGAATTGAACCAGTCGTCGCACATCGGCACCCCCGGCATCGTCGAGGCTCTGCGGGCCGGTTCCGTCGCGATCGTCAACGCGCTCGGCTCCGGCATCGTCGAAACGCGCGCCTTCCTCGCCTTCCTGCCGGCCATCTGCCGGCATCTACTCGGCGAGGAACAGAAGCTGCCATCGATCGCCACCTGGTGGTGCGGCCAGACATCCGAGCGTGCGCAGGTCGCCGCCAATATCGAGCGCATGGTCATCGGCCCGGCCTATGCGACGCGCCCGTTCTTCGACGACAACGGCCAGTCGGTGCTCGGAGCGTCACTGGGCGAAAAGGACAAGGCGTCGATCTCCGATTGGCTCGATGCCGAGGCCGGAAAACTTGTCGGCCAGGAGGCGGTCACGCTGTCGACCACGCCGGCCTGGGTGCGCGGCCGCCTGACGCCGCGCCCGATGAGCCTGCGCGTTTTTGCCGCCCGCACCCGCGATGGCTGGCAGATCATGCCCGGCGGCTTTGCCCGCATCGGATCCGGCGACGATGTTGCCGCGATCGCCATGCAGGCCGGCGGCACGGCGGCCGACGTCTGGATCGTCAGCGACCGGCCGGTCGAACGCACCACCTTGCTGCCGGCCGAGGAAAGCTTCACCCGCAACATGCCGGGAAGCCTGCCGAGCCGGGCGGCCGACAACCTGTTCTGGCTTGGCCGCTATATCGAGCGCGCGGAAGGGGCGTTGCGCATCCTGCGCGCCTGGCACGGCCGGTTTGCCGAGACTGCCGACCCGAGCCTGCCGCTGCTTCAGGACGTCACCGATTATCTTGCCGCCCTCGATATCGATACCCGCCAGGCGGTGCCCGACAGCCTGCTGGCCAATATCGCAAGCGCGCTCTTCAGCGCCGGCAACATCCGCGACCGCTTCTCGCCGGACGGCTGGCTGGCGCTCAACGATCTGTCGCAGACGGCACGAAAGTTTCATGCGACCGTGCAGTCGGGCGACGATGCCACCCGCGCCATGACCGTGCTTTTGCGCAAGCTCGCTGGGTTTGCCGGTCTCGTGCACGAAAACATGTATCGCTTTACCGGCTGGCGCTTTCTGTCGATCGGCCGCTACATCGAACGTGGGCTGCACATGACGCGGCTGCTTGGTCATATGTCCGGCCCCGACGCCCCCGATGGCGCCTACGACATGCTGCTTGAGATCGGCGACAGCGTCATGACCCACCGCCGGCGCTACAACGTCAACACCGCGGCACTCACCGTGACCGACCTGCTGGCGCTCGACCCGCTCAACCCACGCTCGGTGCTCTACCAGCTGAACGAGATCAAGACCGAGGTGGAGCTTCTGCCGAACGCCTATGTCAACGGCCAGATGTCGCCCTTCTACCGCGAGGCGATGCGCCTGCATTCCGGCCTTGCGGTCATGACGCCGGAGGCGATGAACCTCGGCGTCTACAACAGGCTGGAGCGGGACCTGGAAGCGCTCTCCAATATTCTCGCCAACACCTATCTCGGCTGACCGGCAGGATACACCCATGCTCTATGATATCAGCCTGAAGATCACCTACGGCTACGAAGTGCCGGTGTCCGGCGGGCGCCACCTCGTGCGCGTCATGCCGGCGACGCTGCCCGGCCGGCAGCGGCTCGTCGTCGGCTCGCTCAGTTGTCACCCGATGCCGGCGGAACGCTCCGAAAGCGTCGATTTCTTCGCCAATCCCTTCACCGCGATCCTGTTTCGCTCCGCCCATGACGACCTCGTGATCCGCATGCAGGCGCGGGTGCAGGTGGAGCCGTTGCCGCTGACGGCCGACTTTTCGGCCGATCTGTCGCGCCTGCCGACGGAGCTCGCCGCCTCGTGGTCCGTCGACCCGGAAGCGCCGCATCATTTCATCGGCCCCAGTCCGCTTCTGACGGAGGTCCCGGAGATTGCGGCCTACGCACAAGCCGTGGTCACTCCCGGGATGACGATCCGCCAGATCGCAACGGCAATCTGCGCCCGCATCCACCGGGACTTCGTCTACGACGCCGAGGCGACGACGGTAAGCACCACACCGGCGGAAGCATTCGAACTCAAACGCGGTGTCTGCCAGGATTTCACCCATGTGATGATCGTGGCGCTCAGGAGCCTCGGCATTCCCGCTGGGTATGTTAGCGGATTCTTGAGAACGATTCCTCCCGCCGGCAAGGAGCGCCTGGAAGGGGCTGACGCCATGCACGCATGGGTTCGTATCTGGTGTGGCACCACCGCTGGTTGGCTTGAACTCGATCCGACCAACAATATCCCTGCTGGAACCGACCATATCGTCGTCGGTCATGGTCGCGACTACGGCGACGTTGCACCCGTCATCGGCGTGCTGAAGAGCTATGGCGGGCAGAAGACCGAACAGGCCGTTGACGTCATTCCGGTCACCTGACCCGATTTGAGACACGACGTTCCCGTTTTCGCACGCCTCCGTGTCGCGTGAACCCGCTGTAACCACTGGTTTTCCTGCATTCCGCTAAAATTGAATCGATCGCCTGAACGATATCGTAAGTCACCCCCGCTAATGTCCCCCTCAAGCTTGCAACGCGTTCCTTGGGGTGTGCAGAGATGGGAAAACGATCCACGATCAACCGGTCCTTCATGGCTATGCTGAAGGACCGCGGCGGCAATTTCGGCATGATGGCGGCTTTGGCAACGCCATTGATACTTGCGGCCGGTGGCGTCGCCATCGACCTGGCGAACATGGTGACGATGAAGAACCAGATGCAAGATGCGGCCGACGCCGCAGCGTTGGCCGCAGCGTCTGCACTGGTGTCGAAAACTCCGCCTACGCCGGAAGAGGCCAAGGAAATCGCATTGAACTTCCTGAAGGCTCAGTCCACGGCCGCAGGCAGTGCCACTGACGGCTGGGGCGAGAATGGCGGAACTGCGGCATCGTTCAAATCCGCCGCCGATCCGGCCGCAGAAGACAAGCCGCCCGTCGATGAGGCAACCGTCGACATCATCGAGGGCAGCAACGGCGCGACGGGCAAGACCTTCAAAGTCTCGATCGTCAACAAGCACACGATCGAATTCAACGCGATGACCCGCCTGCTCGGGCGGAAATGGACCCAGCTCGAAACCCGGGCCACCGCGGACAGCGCAACCGAAACCAAGAACGCGCTGTCGATGTATCTCGTGCTCGATCGCTCCGGCTCGATGGCCTGGAAGACCAACGCGTTGGACACGACGAAAACGTCGTGCGCCAACTACACCGAGGACAACTGGAGCAAGTATCCGAACCTGAAGGCGACCAAGCCCTGCTACGTCACCAAGGTCGATGCGCTCAAGACCGCGGTCAAGGATCTGCTCGCGCAGTTGAAGATTGCCGACCCGAAGGATCTCTATGTCCGCACGGCAGCCGTTTCCTACAATTCGGCGCAGGATACGGCCGGTAATCTCGATTGGGGCACGACGGGAACGGCAACCTATGTCAACGCCCTCGTTGCAACCGGCGGCACAGCATCGGGCAATGCCTTTAAGACCGCATACAACAAGGTCACTGCCGCGACGGAAAATACCGCGCACAAGGCCAAGAACGGTCAGGTACCGACAAAATACATCGTGTTCATGACCGACGGCGACAACAACAACACGAGCGACGACACGACGACACTGACGTGGTGCGATACGGCACGCAAGAACAACATCCAGGTCTATACCGTCGCCTTCATGGCACCGGACCGCGGCAAAGCACTGCTCAAGTCCTGCGCCACCACCACCGCCAACTACTTCCAGGCGGAAGAAGCCGCCGACCTGATCGCGGCCTTCAAGGCGATCGGCGAGAAGGCTTCGGCCATGGCGACCCGCCTGACCAAGTAAACAACAAAAGCGCGCACCACTGTGCCGCCCGGTCCCGCCGGGCGGCATTTTTCGTTCGCGCAATCGTCAAGCCCATGGCTCTTCGTCGCGTATCCCTTCTATTCAGGCAATTCTAATCCTTTTAAAAACAGCTGTTGCAAGCGCTTCGGATCGATGCATAAATTGCCCATCCCCGGTCGGTTCCGGCCTGCGACCTCCCAACGCAAAAGGGTAAGACAGTTCTGATGATGAACAAGATTTCCGCCAACGAACTGCCGCAGCCCGCACTTCGTTCTTCCGAACCCGATCAGCTTGCCGTCGAAATTCTCGAACGCCTGAAGTATCGTATCGGTAAGGATCCGAAGGTCGCCAAGCCGCATGACTGGCTGACCGCGGCTATCCTCGTGGTGCGCGACCGCATCACCGACAAGTGGATGGATTCGACCCGCCAGACCTACGCGACCGGTGCCAAGCGCGTCTATTATCTGTCGCTGGAGTTCCTTATCGGCCGCCTGATGCGCGATGCCATGACCAATATCGGCCTGATGGAGGAGATGCGCGATGCGCTCGCCTCGCTCGGTGTCGATATCGATGTCATCGCCCTGCTCGAGCCCGACGCAGCACTCGGCAATGGTGGTCTCGGCCGTCTTGCAGCCTGTTTCATGGAATCGATGGCGACGGTGGACGTTCCAGCCTATGGCTACGGCATCCGCTACATGCACGGCCTGTTCCGCCAGCAGATGGCCGATGGCTGGCAGGTAGAGCTGCCGGAGACCTGGCTTGCCCATGGCAATCCCTGGGAGTTCGAGCGGCGCGAAAGCTCCTATGAGATCGGCTTCGGCGGCGTTGTCGAAACCGCCAATGTCGACGAGGAGATCCAGCGCTTCGTGTGGAAGCCGGCCGAGCGTGTGATCGCCACCGCTTTCGACACGCCTGCCGTCGGCTGGCGCGCCAAGCGCGTCAATACGCTCAGGCTCTGGACGGCGCAGCCGATCGACCCGATCCTGCTCGATGCCTTCAATGCCGGCGACCACATCGGCGCGCTGCGCGAAAGCAACAAGGCCGAAAGCCTGACCCGCGTGCTCTACCCCGCCGACGCGACGCCCGCCGGCCAGGAGCTTCGCCTGCGCCAGGAATATTTCTTCTCGTCCGCGTCTCTGCAGGACATCCTGCGCCGCCACCTGCAGCAGTATCCCGACTTCACCTCGCTGCCCGATGCCGTCGCGATCCAGCTCAACGATACGCATCCGGCGGTCTCGATTGCCGAACTGATCCGGCTGCTGACGGATCTGCACGGCCTAGATTTCGAACAGGCCTGGGAGATCACCCGCCGGACCATTTCCTACACTAACCACACGCTTTTGCCCGAAGCGCTCGAAAGCTGGCCCGTGCCGCTCTTCGAACGTCTGCTACCGCGCCACATGCAGATCGTCTATGCGATCAACGCCAAGATCCTGATCGAGGCGCGCAAGCAGAAGGGCGCCACCGACCAGGAAATCCGCAACATCTCGCTGATCGACGAAAGCGGCGACCGCCGGGTGCGCATGGGCAACCTTGCGTTTGTCGGCTCCCATTCGATCAACGGCGTGTCGGCGCTGCACACCGAGCTGATGAAGGAAACGGTCTTTGCCGACCTGCACAGGCTCTATCCAGATCGCATCAACAACAAGACCAACGGCATCACCCCCCGCCGCTGGCTGATGCAGTGCAATCCCGGCCTGTTCAGCCTGATCCGCGAGGCGATCGGCGACGAATTCATGGACAATACCGAGGCGCTGCAGGCACTCGATGCCTTCGCCGACAAACCGGATTTCCAGGAGCGTTTTGCCGCGGTCAAGCGCGCCAACAAGGTGAAGCTGGCGCAGCTTGTGCAAAGCCGCCTCGGCCTCAGGCTCGACCCGTCGGCGATGTTCGACATCCAGATCAAGCGCATCCATGAGTACAAGCGCCAGCTCCTCAATATCATCGAGGCGGTGGCGCTCTACGACCAGATCCGCTCGCATCCCGAGCTCGACTGGGTGCCGCGCGTCAAGCTGTTCGCGGGCAAGGCGGCGCCGAGCTACCACAACGCCAAGCTGATCATCAAACTGGCCAACGACGTCGCCCGCGTGGTCAACAACGACCCGGCGGTGCGCGGTCTTCTGAAGATCGTCTTCGTACCGAACTACAACGTCTCGCTGGCCGAGATCATGGTCCCCGCAGCCGACCTGTCCGAGCAGATCTCGACGGCCGGCATGGAGGCCTCCGGCACCGGCAACATGAAGTTTGCGCTGAACGGTGCGCTGACGATCGGCACGCTCGACGGCGCCAATGTCGAAATGCGCGACTGGGTCGGCGAGGAAAACATCAAGATCTTCGGCCTGACGGCCGAGGAAGTCACCAACGCCCGCGCCGAAGGCCACAATCCGCGCGCCATCATCGAAGGGTCGCGCGAGCTGTCGCAGGCGTTGCAGGCGATCGCTTCGGGTGTGTTTTCGCCCGATGACCGCAACCGCTTCACCAGCCTCGTCGATGGCCTCTACAATCACGACTGGTTCATGGTCGCGGCCGACTTCGAAGCCTATGCCCGGGCGCAGCGTGAAATCGACCAGCTGTGGACGACGCCGTCGGCGTGGTATTCGCAGGCCGTACGCAACACCGCGCGCATGGGCTGGTTCTCGTCCGATCGGACCATCCGGCAATATGCCGGGGAAATTTGGAGAGCCGGATGACCCCTTCGGCCGGCAAGGACCCGGAACCCGCAGCCGCAGCCCTGCTGTCAATGCCGGCCATTGCGGCCATTCTTTCGGGCACGCACGACGATCCCTTTGCCGTTCTTGGCGTGCATCCGGCGGGAAAAAACTACGTCGCCCGCTGCTTCATCCCGGATGCCGCTAGCGTCGTTGCGGAAACGCTGGCGGGCAAGGAACTCGGAACCCTCGAGCGGCGCGACGACGCCGGCTTCTTCGAGGGACCGGTCTCGCTGCGCAAGATCCAGCCGGTGCGTTATCGCGCCCGCAACGATGGCGGCGAGTGGATCGTCGTCGATCCCTACAGCTTCGGCCCCGTACTCGGACCGATGGACGACTACTACATCCGCGAGGGCTCGCATCTCCGGCTGTTCGACAAGATGGGCGCCCATCCGACCGACCATGAAGGCGCTCAAGGCTACCATTTCGCCGTCTGGGCCCCGAACGCCAAGCGCGTGTCGGTGGTCGGCCAGTTCAACGGCTGGGACGGGCGGCGCCATGTCATGCGGCTGCGGACCGACACCGGCATCTGGGAAATCTTCATCCCCGGTGTCGAGGCGGGCCTTGCCTACAAATACGAAATCCTTGACCGCCAAGGTACGCTGCTGCCGCTGAAGGCGGATCCCTTCGCACGCCGTTCGGAGCTTCGGCCCAACACCGCCTCGGTGACGACGCCTGAGATCGCACAGGTGTGGGAAGACGAGGCGCACCGCGCCCATTGGGCATCGACTGACGCCCGCCGCCAGCCGATCTCGATCTACGAGGTCCACGCCGGCTCGTGGCAGCGCCGCGACAATGGCGACATGCTGTCCTGGGATGAGCTCGCCGACCGGCTGATCCCCTACTGCGTCGACATGGGTTTCACCCATATCGAATTCCTGCCGATCTCCGAATTCCCCTACGATCCCTCCTGGGGCTACCAGACGACAGGCCTCTATGCGCCGACGGCACGCTTCGGCGAGCCGGAAGGGTTTGCGCGTTTCGTCAACGGCTGCCACAAAGTCGGCCTCGGCGTCATCCTCGACTGGGTGCCCGCGCATTTCCCGACCGACGAGCACGGGCTGCGCTGGTTCGACGGCACCGCGCTCTACGAGCATGAGGATCCGCGCCAGGGTTTCCACCCCGACTGGAATACGGCGATCTACAATTTCGGTCGGCAGGAAGTGCTGTCGTTCCTCGTCAACAACGCGCTCTATTGGGCGGAGAAATTCCACGTCGACGGGCTGCGCGTCGATGCCGTCGCCTCGATGCTTTACCTCGACTATTCGCGCAAACACGGCGAATGGGTGCCGAACGAATACGGCGGCAACGAGAACCTGGAGGCGGTCCGCTTCCTTCAGACGATGAACACCGAAATCTACGGCGTCCACAAAGGCATCCTGACGATCGCCGAGGAATCGACGTCCTGGCCCAAGGTGTCCCATCCGGTCCATGCCGGCGGTCTCGGCTTCGGCTTCAAGTGGAACATGGGCTTCATGCACGACACGCTGCAATACATGTCGCGCGAGCCGATCCACCGTCGCCACCACCACAACGACCTGACGTTCGGGCTGCTCTACGCCTTCAGCGAAAACTTCGTGCTGCCGCTGTCCCATGACGAGGTCGTGCACGGCAAAGGTTCGCTCATTGCCAAGATGACCGGCGACGATTGGCAGAAGTTCGCCAACCTGCGCGCCTACTACGGCTTCATGTGGGGCTACCCCGGCAAGAAGCTCCTGTTCATGGGGCAGGAGTTTGCGCAGTGGCGCGAATGGTCGGAGGAGCGCGCGCTCGACTGGAACCTGCTGGAATATCACCTGCATGAGGGCATGCGCCGACTGGTGCGCGATCTCAACGGCACCTATCGCTCGAAGCCGGCGCTGCATGCGCGCGACTGCGAAGGCGACGGATTCGAATGGCTGCTCGCAGACGACCGGGACAACTCGGTCTTTGCGTGGCTGCGCAAGGCGCCGGGTGAAAAGCTCGTCGCCGTCATCACCAATTTCACGCCCGTCTATCGGGAAAACTACACGATCCCGCTTCCGGTCGCGGGTCGCTGGAAGGAAATATTGAACACCGATGCGGAAATCTATGGGGGGAGTGGCAAGGGCAACGGCGGCGCCGTTCAGGCACAAAAGGATCAGACAGGAGCAATAGCAGCCACCATCACCTTGCCGCCTTTGGCAACGCTGATGCTGGAGCAGGACTAGAGCATCCCGCTTTCAAGTGGAATCACTGAAAGCGGATAAGATGCTCTAGAATCAAAGTGCTAGAGCGTCCTTTGTGCGTTCATCTGAACGCACGGCGCTCTAGAGCATTTCCAGGAAGTGCGAAGCGGTTTTCCGTCAGGAAATGCGCAAAAACAAAGGGATAGAGCGTTTCTTCGACTTGGTTCAAATCGGAAATGCTGCTGCATGTTTCCTTAAATCCTATTCGATTTAAGGATAAAAACATGCAGCAATTCAAAGTGCTACAGCGACCTTTGCGCGTCTAAGTCTAATAAGACGCGCGGCGCTGCAGAGTGTTCCAGCCCGACGGGGTGAACCGGACGGCGGGAGTGCAAGAAGAAATTTCGAGGGCCGCAAGGCGTCGCCAAAGGTCGCCGTGACGATCCCGAAGAACAATGATTTTGGGGAGGACAAATGGTGGAAAAGCGTACGCAACCCTTGGCCCGTGATGCCATGGCCTATGTTCTCGCTGGCGGCCGCGGCAGCCGCCTGAAGGAATTGACCGACCGACGGGCAAAGCCGGCCGTCTATTTCGGCGGCAAGGCCCGCATCATCGACTTCGCACTCTCGAACGCCCTCAACTCCGGCATCCGTCGCATCGGCGTCGCCACGCAGTACAAGGCCCATTCGCTGATCCGCCACCTGCAGCGCGGCTGGAACTTCTTCCGCCCCGAGCGAAACGAAAGTTTCGATATCCTGCCGGCAAGCCAGCGCGTTTCCGAAACGCAGTGGTACGAAGGCACCGCCGACGCGGTCTACCAGAACATCGACATCATCGAGGATCACGGCGTCGAATACATGGTCATCCTGGCGGGCGACCACATCTACAAGATGGACTACGAACTGATGCTGCAGCAGCACGTCGATTCCGGCGCCGACGTCACCATCGGCTGCCTCGAAGTGCCGCGCATGGAAGCGACCGGCTTCGGTGTGATGCATGTCGACGACAAGGATCGCATTATCGCCTTTGTCGAGAAGCCGGCCGATCCGCCGGGCATTCCCGGCAATCCCGAGATGGCGCTCGCCTCGATGGGCATCTACGTGTTCCACACCAAGTTCCTGATGGATCTGTTGCGCCGCGACGCGGCCGATCCGAAGTCGAGCCGCGACTTCGGCAAGGACATCATCCCGTATATCGTCGACAACGGTAAGGCGGTCGCCCACCGCTTCAACCAGTCCTGTGTGCGCTCGGACTTCGAACGCGAAGCCTACTGGCGCGACGTCGGCACGATCGATGCCTATTGGCAGGCCAATATCGACCTGACGCATGTAACGCCCGAACTCGACATCTACGACAGCACCTGGCCGATCTGGACCTTCGCCGAGATCAAGCCGCCGGCAAAGTTCGTGCATGACGACGAGAACCGCCGCGGCTCCGCGACCTCGTCGCTGGTGTCGGGCGACTGCATCATCTCGGGCGCTGCCCTCAATCGCAGCCTGCTTTTCACCGGCGTCAGAGTAAATTCATATTCGCGACTGGAAAATGCCGTCATACTGCCCGATGTGAAGATCGGTCGCCGCGCGCTGCTCAGCAACGTGGTGATCGACAGCCGCGTGGTCATTCCGGAGGGCCTCGTCGTCGGTGAAGACCCGGAACTGGATGCGAAGCGCTTCCGCCGTTCGGAAAACGGCGTTTGCCTGATCACCCAGACAATGATCGACAAACTGGGAATGTAGGTCCGCCGCTGATGAACATCCTCTCCGTTGCGTCCGAAGTGTATCCGCTGGTCAAGACCGGGGGGCTCGCCGATGTCGTCGGCGCCCTGCCGGCCGCACTGTCGCCGCACGGCATCCGCACCCGCACCCTGGTGCCCGGCTATCCCGCGGTGCTGCAGAAACTGAAGAAGAAAAAGAAGGTCGGCAGTTTTGCCAATCTGTTCGGCAGCCCGGCCTCGGTTCTCGCGGCCGATCTTGACGGCCTCGACCTGCTGGTGCTCGATCTGCCTGCCCTCTACGAGCGCGACGGCGGCCCCTATGTCGACGCCACCGGCCGCGATTATGTCGACAACTTTCGCCGCTTCGCCGCCCTGTCGCTGGCTGCGGCCGAAATCGCCGCCGGCGATGTCGTGTCCGGCTGGAAGCCCGATATCGTCCATGTGCACGACTGGCAGACGGCACTGACGCCGGTCTATATGCGCTTTGGCCGCGCCGCCTCGACGCCGACAGTGTTGACGATCCACAACATCGCCTTCCAGGGGCAATTTGGGCCGGAAATCTTCGCCGAGTTGGCACTTCCGCCCGAAGCCTTCTCGACGCAGTTCGTCGAATATTACGGCGATGTCGGCTTCCTCAAAGGTGGCCTGCAGACCGCAAATGCGATCACCACCGTCAGCCCATCCTATGCGCAGGAGATCCTGACTCCGGACTTCGGCATGGGTTTTGAAGGCCTGCTCAAGAGCAGGGTTTCCGACCTCTCCGGCATCGTCAACGGCATCGACGCCGACGTCTGGGATCCGGCCAGCGACCCCTTTATCGCCCAGCATTTCAGCGCGACGACATTGAAGCAGCGCGCCGCCAACCGCCGGGCGCTGGAGGAACGCTTCGGGCTCGAACAGGGTAACGGCCCGATCTTCTGCGTCATCAGCCGGCTGACCTGGCAAAAGGGTATGGACCTTCTCGCCGAAGTCACCGACGAGATCGTCGCGATGGGCGGCAAGCTCATCGTTCTCGGCTCCGGTGACACGGCGCTCGAAGGCGCGCTTCTCGCCGCCGCCTCGCGCCATCGCGGCCATGTCGGCATGGTTACCGGCTATAACGAACCGCTGTCGCACCTGATGCAGGCGGGATCCGACGCAATCCTCATTCCGTCGCGCTTCGAGCCCTGCGGGCTGACCCAACTCTACGGCCTGCGCTACGGTTGCGTGCCGGTGGTTGCCCGTACCGGCGGCCTCGCCGACACCATCATCGACGCGAACGAAGCCGGGTTGTCAGCCAAGGTGGCGACCGGATTCCAGTTCACGCCGGTCACCGCCGACGGGTTGCGTCTTGCGATCCGGCGCGTCTTCCGTGCATACAACGAACCGAAAGTCTGGGCGCGTCTGCAGACCCAGGGCATGAAATCGGACGTTTCCTGGGCCAGAAGTGCCGAGCGTTACGTCTCACTATATTCCGGTCTTCTCGGGAAAGGCTAAGTCAGAATGATAAGAACAGTCACCACCACACCCTATGGCGATCAGAAACCCGGCACGTCGGGCCTGCGCAAGAAGGTTCCGGTGTTCCAGCAGAAGAACTATGCCGAGAACTTCATCCAGTCGATCTTCGACGCGCTCGAAGGCTTTGCCGGTCAGACCCTGGTGATCGGCGGCGACGGCCGCTTCTACAACCGCGAAGTCATTCAGATCGCCATCAAGATGGCGGCCGCCAACGGCTTCGGCCGCGTACTCGTCGGCCGCGGCGGCATTCTGTCGACGCCGGCCGCCTCCAACGTCATCCGCAAATACGAAGCCTTCGGCGGCATCGTGCTCTCCGCCAGCCACAACCCCGGCGGCCCGACCGAAGACTTCGGCATCAAGTACAATATCGGCAATGGCGGTCCGGCACCGGAGAAGGTCACCGACGCGATCTATGCCTGCAGCCAGGTGATCGACACCTACAAGATCTCGGATGTCGCCGACGTCAACCTCGATGCCGAGAGCTCGCAGGAGATCGACGGCATGACTGTGACCGTCATCGACCCGGTGGCCGACTACGCCGCGCTGATGGAAAGCCTGTTCGACTTCGGCGCTATCCGCAAGCTGATCTCGGGCGGCTTCCGCGTCGTCTTCGATGCAATGAGCGCGGTCACCGGGCCTTACGCCAAGGAGATCATCGAGAAGCGTCTGGGCGCGCCGAAGGGCTCGGTCATGAACTTCATTCCGCTGCCGGACTTCGGCGGCCATCACCCGGACCCGAACCTCGTACACGCCCGCGCGCTCTACGAGACAATGATGGCGCCCAACGCCCCCGATTTCGGCGCAGCCTCCGACGGCGACGGCGACCGCAACCTCGTCATCGGCCGCGGCATCTTCATCACCCCGTCCGACAGTCTGGCGATGCTGGCCGCCAACGCCCATCTGGCGCCGGGCTATGCCAAGGGACTTGCCGGTATCGCCCGTTCGATGCCGACAAGCGGCGCCGCCGACCGTGTCGCCGAAAAACTCGGCATCGGCCTCTACGAAACGCCGACCGGCTGGAAGTTCTTCGGCAACCTTCTCGATGAAGGCATGGCAACGATCTGCGGCGAGGAAAGTGCCGGCACCGGCTCCAACCACGTCCGCGAAAAAGACGGCCTCTGGGCGGTCCTCCTGTGGCTCAACATCCTTGCCGTGCGCAAGGAAAGCGCGCTCGACATCGCCCGCAAGCACTGGGCGACCTACGGCCGCAACTACTACTCGCGCCACGACTACGAAGAAGTGGACAGCGATGCCGCCAACGGCCTAGTGGCAGCGCTCCGCGACCAGCTCGCGACCCTGCCCGGGAAATCCTTCGGCGCGCTCAAGGTCGCGACATCAGACGACTTTTCCTATCACGATCCGGTCGACCATTCCGTCAGCAAGAACCAGGGTATCCGCATCCTGTTCGAGGGCGGATCGCGCGTCGTCTTCCGCCTGTCGGGCACCGGCACATCAGGCGCAACGCTGCGTGTCTACATCGAGCGTTTCGAGCCGGATCCGGCCCGCCATGATATCGACACCCAGGAGGCGCTCGCCGACCTGATCCTCGTTGCCGATGAGATCGCCGGCATCAAGACCCGCACCGGCCGCACCGAGCCGAGCGTGATCACCTGACGGAGCGCCCATCAGGGGCGCGCAAGAGACTGATATAGCAAGAAAACCCGAGGGGTGACTGATTAATGCCGACCGATGCATTGTTACCCCTCGGCGCCACGCTTACCCCTGACGGTACACGGTTTGCCGTCTGGTCGCGCAATGCTGCGTGCATCGACCTCTGCCTGTTCGACAAGGCGGGCGCCAAGGCATTGCGTCAGCTGCCGATGTTGCGCGACGGCGATGTGCATAGCCTGATGGTTGCCGATGCGCCGAAGGGAACCCGCTACGGTTTTCGCGCTGATGGGGTCTATTCGCCCGACCACGGCCTCTGGTTCGATCCAGCGAAGCTGCTCGTCGACCCCTACGCCATCGAACTCGACCGGCCTTTCCGGCACGATCCGAGGCTCACCATCTTCGGCGAGGACACCGCCGATCTGGTGCCTAAGGCAATCGTCAGGGACGTCAAGACAGCCAAGCCGAAGCCGCCGATCTTCAGGGCGGGCGGGTTGATCTACGAGATCGCCGTCAAACCCTTCACAGCGCTGCATCAAGGCATTCCCGAGGCGAAACGCGGCACTGTCGCAGCGCTCGCCGAGCCCGTCATCATCGACCATTTGAAGCGGCTCGGCGTTTCCGCCGTCGAACTGATGCCGATCGTCGCCTGGATCGACGAACGTCACCTGCCGCTACTGGGGCTCAGCAATGGCTGGGGCTACAATCCGATCGCGCCGATGGCGCTCGATCCACGGCTGGTGCCGGGCGGGTTGAAGGAACTTCGCCAGACTGTCGAGGCACTGCGCAAGGCCGGCATCGGCGTCATCCTCGATCTGGTCTTCAACCATTCCGGGGAAAGCGATCGGCTCGGCACGACGCTGTCGATGCGAGGGCTCGACAACCTCGCCTATTATCGCCACGTCACCGACAGGCCGGGCGATCTCATCAACGACACCGGCTGCGGCAACACGATCGCCTGCGACCACCCTGTCGTCCAGGCGCTGATCCTCGACAGCCTGCGCCACTTCGTGCTGGCCGCCGGCGTCGATGGCTTCCGTTTCGATCTCGCCTCTGTCCTCGGCCGCGACATGACCGGTTTCCATCGGAACGCTCCCCTGTTTGAGGCAATCCAAGCCGATCCGGTGCTTGCCGACCGCGTGCTGATCGCCGAGCCCTGGGATGTCGGCCCCGGCGGTTACCAGCTCGGCAATTTTCCCGCTCCGTTTCTGGAATGGAACGACCGGGCGCGCGACGACGTCAGGCTCTACTGGCGCGGCGACCGGCACGTGATCGGTGCGCTTGCGACAGCGCTTGCGGGCTCTTCGGATACGTTTTCCCGCTGGGGCGACACCGGCACCCGAACGGTCAACTTCATCGCCGCCCATGACGGTTTTGCGCTTGCCGACATCGTTGCCTATGCCGGCAAGCATAACGAGGCCAACGGCGAAGAGAACCGTGACGGCCACAACGAGAACCATTCCTGGAACAACGGCGCCGAGGGCGCGACAACCGACCCCGAGATCACGGTTGCGCGCCGGCATGACGTGGCGGCGCTTCTCGGCACCCTGTTTGCGTCCCGCGGCACGATCATGCTGACCGCCGGCGACGAAGGCGGACGCAGCCAACGTGGCAACAACAATGCCTATTGCCAGGACAACGCCATCACCTGGATCGACTGGAGCGCGATGGATGAGACGCTGGTCGCCCATACGGCAGCGCTTTCGTCGCTGAGGAAGCGCTTCGGTGTGTTCGGCGAGACGACATTCTTTACCGGCAAGGACGATGTCGAATGGCTGCGCCTCGATGGTCGCCCGATGGCGGTGACCGATTGGGAGCACCCGGCAACGGACAACCTGACGATGGTGCTTGCCACACGCGACGGCAAGAAGACGCGATCGACGCGGCTTGCCGTCGTCGTCAATCGCAGCCACGCGCCGCACCCGATCCATCTGCCCGAAAGCCTCGACGGCCAGTGGCAAGATGCGCTTTCTGCAGAACTCCCACCCACCTTTGTCCCTCCTCGCTCCGTTTCCTTCTTCGTCGAAAATTTCTGAACTATTCCCACCACTTGCTAGAACTCACCCGACCGTCCTATAGATTCGTTGGGGGGCCACTTTCAGGACAGCCATATGCTGAAGGATATTTCACTTTCCGAAATCAGACCGCTGGTCGGCACCGAGATCGGCGTCTCCGACTGGATCACGGTCACGCAGGACACGATCGACAAGTTCGCCGAGGCAACCGGCGATTATCAGTATATCCATGTCGACCCGGTGCGCGCCGCCGCCGAGACGCCGTTCGGCGGCACGATCGCCCACGGCTTCCTGTCGCTGTCGCTGTTGTCGGCGATGAATTACAGCTGCCTGCCCAAAATCCGCGAACAGACGATGGGCATCAACTACGGCTTCGAGAAGGTGCGCTTCATCGCACCGGTGAAGAGCGGCACCCGCGTGCGCGGGCACTTCACCATCGCAGACGCGCGCTTCCGTGGCAGCAGCATGTTGATGATCACCTATGAGGTCACGGTCGAAATCGAGGGTGAACGCAAACCGGCACTGACGGCCACCTGGCAGACGATCATCCAGTTCGATCCGAAGGACCGCCCTGCCGATGCCTAAATCCTGCGATGGCAGCCCAAGCTCACCCTCTACGGCGCGGCTCTGATCAAAACGCAATCACGTGCCGGATGACCTTGCCCTGGTCGAGCAGGTCGAAGGCCTCGTTGATCTCCTCGAGCGGACCGGTGCTCGATAGCAGCCTGTCGACCGGCAGCTTGCCACGCCGATAAAGCCCGATGAAGCGCGGAATATCGCGGCTCGGCACGCAGCTTCCCATGTAGCTGCCGCGAAGCGTGCGTTCTTCGGCGACCAGGCTGACGGCTGGGATGGCAATCTGGCTTGAGGGATGGGCAAGGCCGGCCGACGCGGTCGCTCCGCCGCGGCGGGTGATGCGATAGGCAAGCTCGAACGCCTTGACCGAACCGGCCGCCTCCAGCGCATGATCGACACCGCCTGACGTCGCCTCGCGGATCGCATCCCCCACATCCGGATCGGTGGCGACAAAAGTGTCGGTCGCGCCAAGCGAGCGTGCCAGCGCCAGCTTGTCCTTTGAGAGATCGATCGCGACGACCCGCTCCGCGCCCGACGCGACCGCTCCGAGCACCGCGGCAAGCCCGACGCCACCGAGACCGACGACGGCGGCCGACTGGCCCGCCTGGACGCGGCAGGTATTGACGATCGCACCGACGCCGGTCAGCACCGCGCAGCCGAAGAGTGCCGCCTCGACCAGCGGCAGGTCCGCCTCGATCTTCACTGCCGAATGGCGCGAGACGACCGCATAGTCGGCAAAGCCGGAAACGCCGAGGTGATGATGGACTGGAACAGCGTCGCAACGAATCCGGCGCTCGCCGGAAAGCAGCGTTCCCCTGCCATTCGCCTCGGCACCTGGAATGCAGAGCGCCGGACGCCCTTCCGCACAAGGCTGGCAGTCGCCGCAGCTCGGCATGAAGCTCATCACCACCCGATCGCCGGGCTTGAGATCGCGCACTGCGCTGCCGACGGCCTCCACCGTGCCTGCCGCCTCATGCCCGAGCGCCATCGGCACGGGCCGTGGCCTGTCGCCGTTGATCACCGAAAGATCGGAGTGGCAGAGACCGGCAGCGCCGATGCGAACCAGCAGTTCGTCGGGTCCCGGTGTGTCGAGGTCGACGGTCTCGATCGAGAGCGGTCGCGACCTGGCATAGGGCCGCTCGACCGGTGCGTGCCTGAGCACTGCTGCCCTGCTGCCCGTGTCTTCAAGATGTCCTCCCGCTTGCAAACGGGGGCAGCTTAGCCGCCGGAGAAGGCCGGCGGCAAGGTCGGATTGCGGACCCGGCCACAGGGCGTTGCGCATCCCGAAGATCGCGCAGCAATTTGCCGGCCCGAGAGCGTTTCCAGCTTAACGCCTGAAAACGCTATATTTCTTTGTTGTACGCATTTCCTGACGAAAGAGCGCTTCGCAGTTTTCCTGGAAAAGCTTTAGTGGCCAGCGTCCGCCGCTCCTTCGGACAGCATGCCGAAGACATAGGGGGAAAACGACCGCCAGCATTCGACGCGGAACGTGTCCTCGGCGAGGCGCAGCAATACGATCTCGACCTTTCCGAGGATGGTGCGCGAGCAGGCGCCTACCGGGAAGATCGGCAGCGACAGGTCCTGCGGGCAGCCGCTGTTGATCGCGACTTCGGCGCCCGGACCGCTGACGATGACGGCGACGTTGCGATGGGAGACATCGACCGCCGAGTGCAGCGTGCCGCTCGATGCGGCCGCGGCCATCAGGTCACCTTCGCTCTCGTCGATCACCAGCCACTCGTCCGGCCCGAGCCAGAGCGCATGGCGTTTGCCGCTCAAAGCCGAGGTCTTCGGCCGTGCCGGCAAGGTCACGCCGAGTGCCGCCGAAAGACCGGAGAGCGCATCGGCACCGGCGCGCAGCGACAGGCGCGAAGCGGCGGGTGCCGGCGTCAGGACCACCTCGGCGAAACCGCCGCGGGCAGTAAGAGCAGCCTTGCGGGTTGCAGTTGCCAGATCAGCCATGGAGGCGACCCCCTTCCTTGTCAAAGAACACCATGTCGCTCACCTCGACGGCGATCGTCCTGTCGGCCATCGGCACGTACAGCGTCTGACCGAGGCGTGCGCGGCCACCAGCAACGACGGCGAGCGCGATCGAACGGCCGCAATTTTCCGACCAGTAGGACGACGTCACATGGCCAAGCATCGTCATCGGCTTCGGCTGGTTCGGATCGGCGACGATCTGTGCGCCCTCCTCCAGCACCACCTTCGGATCCTTGGTCAGGAGCCCGACCAGCTGCTTACGACCATCCTTGACGAGGTCAGGGCGCTTGAGACCGCGGATGCCGACAAAATCGGCCTTCTTCTTCGAGACTGCCCAGGACAGGGCAGCATCGTCGGGCGTCAGCGTCCCGTCGGTATCCTGGCCGACGATGATGTAGCCTTTCTCGGCGCGCAGCACGTGCATGGTCTCGGTGCCGTAGGCGCAGGCGCCCATGGGTTCGGCCCGCTCCCAGATCGCTTCCCAGACCGCCTGGCCATAATCGGCCGGCACGTTGACTTCGAAGCCGAGCTCGCCGGTAAACGACATGCGGAACAGCCGGGTCGGCACGCCGCAGATCTTGCCCTCGGTCACGCTCATATGCGGGAAAGCCTCGTTGGAAAGATCGATGCCTTCGACGAGCGGAGCGATGATCTCGCGCGCCTTCGGACCCTGCACGGCGATAACGGCCCATTGTTCCGTCGTCGACGTCAGCCAGACCTTCAAGTGCGGGAACTCCGTCTGCAGGTAGTCTTCCATATGGTGCATCACCCGCGGCGCACCGCCGGTGGTGGTCGTCACGTGGAAGCGGTCCTCGGCAAGCCTGCCGACCACGCCGTCGTCATAAACGAAGCCGTCGTCGCGCAGCATGATGCCGTAGCGGCAGCGGCCGGGCTTCAGCGTGTCCCAGGCGTTGGTGTACATCAGGTTGAGGAACTGGGCCGCATCCGGGCCGACCACCTCGATCTTGCCGAGCGTCGAGGCGTCGAACAGGCCGGCGACCTCGCGTACTGTCTTGCATTCGCGCGCGACCGCCTCATGCATGCTCTCGCCCGCCTTCGGGTAGAACCAGGCACGTTTCCAGTTGCCGACATCCTCGAACTCGGCGCCATGCGCCTCTTCCCAGGCATGAACAGGCGTCTTGCGGGCAGGATCGAACAGGCTTCCACGCGAATGGTTGACGATCGTGCCGAAGGTTACCGGCGTGTAGGGCTGGCGGAAGGTCGTCAGACCCACCTGCGGAATGTCCTTGCCAAGCGCTTCGGCGGCAATGGCAAGGCCATGCATGTTGGACAGCTTGCCCTGGTCTGACGCCATGCCGTTGGTGGTGAAGCGCTTGATATGCTCGATCGAATGCATGCCTTCGCGCACCGCAAGCCGGATATCCTTGGCGCAGACATCATGCTGGAAGTCGATGAAGGCCTTGACGGTGGTGTCGGGTCCGGCCCCTTCGGCAGCGCCGATCATGCCGCCGGTCCAGCTGAAGGCATTGTCGCCGTGGAGCGTCACCTGGGCGCCACCTTCGGCGCCTGCCGCGCGTGCGGTCAGTTCGCCGGCTGCCAACGCCTCGTCGATCGTTGCCTGCAGGTCGTCGGTGCCGTTGCAGGCGCCGATCGACAGGCAATCCTGCAGATAGGTGCCCGGCAGGAAGCGCTGCGTTGCCGCATCGAACTTCACCTTGCCGCGTGACTGCGAGAACAGGTGCACCGACGGCGTCCAGCCGGATGAAACCAGCAGCGCATCGACCGCGATCTTGCGCGCCGACCCGCCGCCATTGCGGGCAACGCTGATCGAGGAGACGCGCAGCTTGCCGCCGGCATTGACGACGAAGTGGCCGGTCAGCACCTCGATACCGAGGCGACGGGCTTCCGCAAGCACCGCTTCGCCGGGATTGTCGCGGCAGTCGACGATGGCAGGAACGGCAACGCCGGCGCGCTTGAGATCGAAGGCCGCCTCATAGGCGGAATCATGCGCGGTGTAGACGCCGACCTTGGAGCCGACGGCAACGCCGTAATGGTTGAGATAGGTACGTCCGGCCGAAGCGAGCATGATGCCCGGGCGGTCGTTGTTGGCAAACACCATGTGGCGTTCGATCGAGCCGTTGGCGAGGATCACCTTCTTCGCCCGCACCTGCCAGAGGCGCTCGCGCGGCAATGCCTTGTCGAGCACGGACAGATGGTCCGTCACCCTTTCGACGAGGCCGACGAAATTGTGGTTGTAGTAGCCAAAGCCGGTGGTGCGCGTGAGCACCGTGACGTTGTCCATCGCGGCAAGCGCCCTGGCTGTCGCCTGCGCCCAGTCCCAGCCGTCCTTGCCGTCGATCGTCGTGCCGCCTTCATAGCGCAGCGCGCCACCGACTTCCGGCTGCTCGTCGCAGACGATCACCTTGGCACCGGCCTTGGCTGCTGCAAGCGCTGCGGAGAGGCCGGCAGCACCGGCGCCGATCACCAGCACGTCGCAATGGGCATAGCGACTGGCATAATGGTCCGGGTCGGCTTCCGTCGGCGCGACGCCGAGACCGGCCGCACGGCGGATGAAGGGTTCGTAGATCGCGTGCCAGGCAGCCTTCGGCCACATGAAGGTCTTATAGTAGAAGCCGGCGGCAAAGAACGGCGACAGCAGGTCGTTGAACCCGCCGACGTCGAAGGCGAGCGACGGCCAGCGGTTCTGCGATTCCACCTTCATGCCATCGAAGACTTCCTGCACCGTCGCGCGCACGTTCGGCTGGCGGCGGGCCGCATCGCGCGAAATATCGAGCAGCGCGTTCGGCTCCTCGGCTCCGGCGGAAAGAATGCCGCGCGGACGGTGATACTTGAACGAGCGGCCGACGAGATGGATGCCGTTGGCAAGCAATGCCGAGGCGACGGTATCGCCTTCGAGCGCCGTCAGCGTGCGTCCGTCGAAGGTGAAGCGGGCGGTACGCGCCGGCGTCAGACGGCCGGCACCTGCAATACGGTTGGTGCCGCTCATCGTGCCGCTCCCTTGTCCTGCTCGCTGTTCAGAATGGCGGCAACATCGGGCTTTGGTTCGCCCGCCTTGTAGGTGGTGTAGAACCGGTCGCTGACCGTATCGCGCGCGGCATTGAAGAAGCGGCCGCAGCCGTGGATATGGCGCCAGCGTTCGAAGATCAGGCCCTTGGGGTTCTGCCGGAGGAAGAAGAATTCCTCGAACTCCTCGTCGCTGATCTCGGCAATGTTGGCAGGGCGGACGATGTGGGCGTCACCGGCATTGCGGAATTCGAGCTCGGAGCGCTCTTCTTCGCAATAGGGGCAATAGATCAAAAGCATCTCGAAATCCTTGGCAATCAGTGCGCAACGGCGGCAGCTGCCGCCTCGTCGATCAGTCGGCCGGTGCGGAAACGGTCGAGCGTCAGCCCGGCAGCCAGCCGATGCGGCTCGCCCCTCGCAATGAGGTGCGCAAAGAGGTTGGCCGAACCCGGCGTCGCCTTGAAGCCACCCGTACCCCAGCCGGCATTGAGGAACAGGCCCGGAACCGGGGTGACACCCTGGATCGGCGAACGGTCCTGTGTCACGTCGACGATGCCGCCCCACTGCCGCATCATCTTGACGCGGCGGAACATCGGGAAGAGTTCACAGATCGCATCCAGCGTATGGGTGATGATCTGCAGGCCGCCCGTCTGGGAGTAGGAATTGTACTGGTCGGTGCCGGCGCCGATGACGAGCTCGCCCTTGTCGGACTGCGAGATATAGGCATGCACCGAGTTCGACATGACGACGCAGGGGAACATCGGCTTCAGCGGCTCGGAGACCAGCGCCTGCAGCGGCTGGCTCTGCAGCGGCACGCGCACGTCGGCCATTTCCATCAGCACCGACGAGTGGCCGGCGGCAGAAACGCCGATCTTCTTGGCGCCGATGAAACCGCGACTGGTGTCGACGCCGGTCACCCGGCCGTTCTCGTCACGGCGGATGCCGGTCACTTCGCAATTCTGGATGATGTGCACGCCACGGTCGGACGCGCCGCGGGCATAGCCCCAGGCAACCGCGTCATGCCGAGCCGTACCGCCGCGACGCTGCAGCGCTGCGCCGTTGATCGGGTAGCGGGCGTTCTTGGCGATATCGAGCGGCGGGCAGTAGGCCTTGGCCTGTTCCGGCGTCAGCCACTCATTGTCGATGCCATAGAGGCGGTTGGCGTTGATATGGCGCTTGAACGACTGCTGGTCGTGGATGTTGTGCGAGAGCATCATGACGCCGCGCGGCGAATACATGACGTTGTAGTTGAGGTCCTGCGACAGGTTTTCCCAGAGCTTCAGCGAATGCTCGTAGATGTCCATGCTCTCTTCATAGAGATAGTTGGACCGGATGATCGTCGTGTTGCGGCCGGTGTTGCCGCCGCCGATCCAACCCTTTTCGAGCACCGCGACATTGGTGATGCCATGCTCCTTGGCAAGATAGTAGGCAGCGCCCAGCCCATGGCCACCACCGCCAATGATGATCACATCATAGTCCTTGCGGGGCTCGGGCGAGGCCCATTGCGGACCCCATCCCTTGTGGCCGCGCAAAGCCTCGCGCGCCACGGCAAAAACTGAATATTTGCGCATCCGCCTGTTACTCCATGAACCCCGGTGATCATTCTCGTTGGCGTTAGAAATCGCAAATCCGACGCCTGCGCAACGTTTCTTTTGCGACGCAAACGGGCGGACTTGCGCGGAGTTGCGACATCGCTGCATCACACCATCTGCGGCGCGATGATACACATAGCGTGGCGTCATTGCGGATTTTTCAGCACAGCCTCATGTCCTCGCTGGACTTTCCGCTGACGATCTGGTATCCGCACCTTCAATCGTCGAGCTTTCGGCTCAGCGAACGTAGCTTTTTTTGCCTCCGACACCTGACGTGAGGCAACAACTCGAAACAACCAAAGGAACGGGATTTCACGTGCAGGTACTTGTCCGCGATAACAATGTTGACCAGGCGCTCCGCGCTCTCAAGAAGAAGATGCAGCGCGAAGGCATTTTCCGCGAAATGAAGATGCGTGATTTCTACGAAAAGCCGTCCCAGAAGCGCGCCCGCGAAAAGGCTGAAGCCGTTCGCCGCGTTCGCAAGCTGGCGCGCAAGCGTGCACAGCGCGAAGGCCTCGTGGCCCGTTAATTTGTCGATTTTTCGACACTTTTCGATCTAAGTCGTGGCGGGGGCGAAATATCGCCGCCGCCTTTCTTTTGGTATGGACATCTTTTCCGTCGTCGGGCTAGCGTGACAATGCAGCCGGCAACGGTAGCCGGTCGCGGCGCTTGACGCCGGACGGTTTGCCGCAGGCCCTGGTAGCCTCGGCTGTGGGGCCCCGCGAAATTCGCCGGCCTCCTTGAACGGGAAGCCGTTGGCTTTCGGACCTAGTCGCATTGAGGGATCGACCTTTGACACTTGCTGCCATGACTGCGGACGTCGCCGGTTTCACCACCCAAGAGGCGCGCCGCCGCCACCAGCGCAAGCCGAAGCTTGCGGCCCTGTTCCTCCTCGGATCGGCTCTGCTTCTGTCGGCATGCCAGACCGAAGGGCCGGAATCGATGGCCAAGGTCGAGCGCGAACAGGGCTCCCAGGGAAATATCGCATCGCTGTCGAGCGTGATCGCCTCCAACCCGAGCGACCCCGAGGGCTATAACGTCCGCGGCTCCGCCTATGGCCGTGCAGGCGAATACCGACGCGCCCTGGCCGATTTCGATCAGGCGATCCAGCTCAACCCGCGCTTCTACCAGGCATATGCCAACCGCGCGCTCGTTCACCGCAACATGGGCAACACCCAGGCCGCACTTGCCGACTACAACATGGCGCTGCAGCTGAACCCCAACTACGACGTCGCCTATATCGGCCGCGGCAATCTCTATCGCCAGGCCGGCCAGCTCGATTCCGCCTTCAACGATTTCAACAAGGCGATCCAGCTCGACACCACCGACCCGCGCGCCTACCACAATCGCGGCCTGATCTACCAGGCCCGCAACCAGCACGGCCAGGCGATCGAAGACTTCTCGACGGCGATCTCGCTGTCGCCGAGCTCGCCGGAGCCCTATAACGGCCGCGGCATCTCCTACGTCGCCCAGGGCGATGACGACAATGCCTTCTCCGACTTCAACACCGCGATCACGCTCGACGGCAAGGTTGCCGAATCCTGGGCAAACCAGGCGCTGGTCTACGAGCGCAAGGGCGACAAGGCCAAGGCAGCGAAGTCCTACTCGCACGCACTGCAGCTCGACCCGAAATACGAGCCGGCGCGCGCAGGTCTCGCCCGCGTGAAAGCCGCTTAGCCTCTTAGGAGAGAAAAGCACTTCTCCCGTTTCAACGCCCGCGACCGGTTCGCGGCCGTTTTCGTTTTTTCGTCACGTCGTTGCGCCGCGCGTCCGGCATGACGCGTAAAGGACGCCGTAACGCCCTGAACCTGCTGCGTAATTTTGTCCATAAATCGATGTCGATTTAAGGAATTAGCCATTTGCTCCTCCAATGACGAACGGAACCTTCCCGGCCACCATCCGTTTGCCCAGGAACGAAAAACGGAGACTGAGCCAATGATCAAGAAAACCTTCATCGCGACACTGGCCCTGGCAGCCCTTTGCGCCGGCCCGTCCGCAGCGCAGAATTATGTCGCGCTCGGCCGCCTTGTCTGCGGCTCCGACGGCGGCACGGGGCAGATTCTGACCTCGACAAAGAACCTGCTGTGCACCTTCAGGCCCGCCAACGGCGCGCCGGCCGCAAGCTATGCCGGCACCATTCGCAAGATCGGCATCGACATCGGCAAGACCGGCAAGAGCACGATGGTCTGGGATGTCCTGGCCAAGACAGGTACTCCGATCACCAAATACGCGCTTGCCGGTGAATATTACGGCATCGGCGCCGACGCGAGCCTTGCCGTTGGCGGCGGCGCCAAGGTGATCGGCGGCGGTACCAACAAGGCCTTCATGCTGCAGCCAGTTAACGTGCAGGTCCAGGAAGGACTGAACATCGCGATCGGCGTCGACGAACTGACGCTCGCCCCGGCTAGCTGATAAGGCGAGATGACGAAAAGTCGGCAAGACGACCTTCGCCGGCAGTTCGACGCATCAAACGAAAACGCCCGCCATGTGGCGGGCGTTTTCTTTTCCAACATTTGACCCAACGGATAGACGCCTTTGTGTCGCTCACCCGAATGGCAAGGAACCTCAGTGGTTCATGGCCTTGACGATGTCTTCCGTCACCTTCTTGGCGTCGCCGAGCAGCATCATGGTGCCGTCCTTGTAGAACAGCGTGTTGTCGATGCCGGCGTAACCGGAGCCGAGCGAGCGCTTGACGAACAGGCAGGTCTTGGCCTTGTCGACGTCGAGGATCGGCATGCCGTAGATCGGCGACGACGGGTCGTCGCGGGCTGCCGGGTTGGTCACGTCGTTGGCGCCGATGACATAGGCGACATCCGCCTGGGCGAATTCCGAGTTGATGTCTTCGAGCTCGAACACCTCGTCATAGGGCACGTTTGCTTCCGCGAGCAGCACGTTCATATGACCGGGCATGCGGCCGGCAACCGGATGGATGGCGTATTTCACGTCGACGCCCGCCGCCTTCAGCTGATCACCGAGTTCACGCAGCGCATGCTGCGCCTGGGCGACGGCCATGCCGTAGCCCGGGACGATGATCACCTTGGAGGCATTGGCCATCAGGAATGCCGCGTCGTCGGCCGCGCCCTGCTTGACGGTGCGCTGGACGCCATCGTCAACAGCGGCTGCCGCCGCCTCGCCGCCGAAGCCGCCGAGGATGACCGAGATGAACGAGCGGTTCATTCCCTTGCACATGATATAGGACAGGATCGCACCCGACGAGCCGACGAGCGCGCCGGTGATGATCAGCGCCAGGTTGCCGAGCGTGAAGCCGATGCCGGCCGCGGCCCAACCCGAATAGGAGTTGAGCATCGAGACGACCACCGGCATGTCGGCGCCGCCGATCGGGATGATGATCAGCACGCCGAGCGCCAGCGACAGGGCGACGATCAGCCAGAACACGGTCGTGCTCTGGGTGAAGACCAGCATGATCACCAGGACGACGAGCGCGATCGCCAGGCCAGCGTTGACGAAGTGACGGCCGGTCAACAGGATCGGCTTGCCGGACATGCGTCCGTCGAGCTTGAGGAAGGCGATGACCGAACCGGTAAAGGTGACCGCGCCGATGGCGACACCGAGCGACATTTCGACCAGCGCCTGGGCGTGGATGTCACCGAGCGTGCCGATGCCGAAGCTCTCGGGCGCATACATCGCCGCGGCCGCGACCATCACCGCCGCCAGACCGACGAGCGAATGGAAGGCGGCGACAAGCTGCGGCATCGACGTCATGGCGATGCGGCGGGCGATGACCGCGCCGGCACCGCCGCCGATGGCAAGGCCGAGCACGATCAAGAGGAAGCCGCCGAAGGTGGGCTTGGCCAGCAGCAGCGTGGTGACGATGGCAATGCCCATGCCGACCATGCCGTAGGTGTTGCCCTTGCGGCTGGTGGCCGGGTGCGACAGGCCGCGGAGCGCCGTGATGAAGAGCACGCCCGAGACGAGATAGAGGAAGGCTGCGAAGTTAGCGTTCATCGGCCGGCCTCACTTGTCTTTTTTCTTGTACATGGCGAGCATGCGCTGGGTGACCAGGAAGCCGCCAAAGATGTTGACCGAGGCGAGCACGAGCGCGATGAAACCGAAACCGGTCGCAAGCCCGGAGGCCGAGATGCCGACGGCGAGCAGTGCACCAACGACGATGACCGAAGAGATCGCGTTGGTGACCGCCATCAACGGCGTGTGCAGGGCCGGCGTCACCGACCAGACGACATAGTAGCCGACGAAAATCGACAGGACGAAGATCGCCAGTCGGAAGACGAACGGATCAATTGCGCCGCCGGTGGCGCCGTGCGCGAGCGCGCCGGCAGCTTCCGCGGCATCGGGAAGGTTCAGCGCTGCCTGCTGGACAGCGGCAACCGCCTTGTCGAGCGCATCGAGCGCTTTTTCCAATGCTTCGTTCGCCATCAAAGATCCCCCTTCTTCTTCGGCTCGAAATTCGCATTGACGATGGCGCCGCCATGGGTGAGCGCCGTCGCCTTGACGAGCTCGTCCTCCATGTTGAGCGCCAGCGCCTTCGTTTCCTTGGAGACCATGGTCTCGAGGAAGGTCACGAGGTTCTTGGCGTAGAGACCGGAAGCCGATGCGGCGATCCGACCGGGCACGTTGAGGTGGCCAATGACCTTGACGCCCTCGACATCGGCGACCCTGCCGGCCTCGGCGCCTTCGACGTTGCCGCCGCGCTCGACAGCGAGGTCGACCGCAATGGAACCAGGCTTCATCGCCTTCAACATTTCGCGCGTGACGAGGCGCGGCGCCGGCCGGCCCGGGATCAGCGCCGTGGTGATGACGATGTCCTGCTTGGCGATGTGCTCGGCGACGAGTGCCGCCTGTTTCGCCTGATACTCTTTGGACATTTCCTTGGCGTAGCCGCCGGCGGTTTCGGCCGCCTTGAATTCCTCGTCCTCGACGGCGATGAACTTGGCGCCGAGCGAGGCCACCTGCTCCTTGGCGGCGGGACGCACGTCGGTCGCCGAAACCATGGCGCCGAGACGGCGGGCCGTCGCGATTGCCTGCAAGCCGGCAACGCCGGCACCCATGACGAAGACCTTCGCCGCGGGAACCGTGCCGGCCGCCGTCATCATCATCGGCAGCGCCCGGTCATATTCGCAGGCCGCATCGATCACCGCCTGGTAGCCGGCAAGGTTTGCCTGGCTCGACAGCACGTCCATCGACTGCGCGCGGGTGATGCGCGGCATCAGCTCCATCGCAAAGGCGCTAAGGCCGGCCTTGGCCATTTCGGCGACCGCATCCTCGTTGCCGTAGGGATCCATGATGGCGATGACGATGGCGCCGGACTTATAGCCGGCGATTTCGGCGCTGTTCGGCCGGCGAACCCGAAGGACGACATCCGCCGTCTTCGCATCGGCAACAGCACCGATCCTGGCACCAGCCTTCTCATATTCTGTATCCGGAATACGCGACAGAAACCCGGCGCCGGTCTCGACGACGACGTCGAAGCCCAGCCCTTTCAGTTTCTTCACGCTATCCGGCGATGCCGCAACGCGACCCTCGTTCGGATCCGTTTCCTTGGCAATAAAGACAATTTCGCTCACAAGTCCCCTCCCTGGCCGCAATCGAGCCAAGGCTGGAATGCGGGCATCCTGTCCGACTGCAAAGCGGCCGCTCATGCGAGCAGGCGCCCTCCCATGTGCAAAGCACACATTCCCCTGGAGACAGGCTCAGCCTGTCCTCCACTCTCCCCCTCACGCAGTGAGGATAAGCGCCGCGCGTTCTCCAACGAACGCTTCAAGGCGCTGCGAACTTTCATCAGCCGAAGCAAGACCATCGACGCTCCCGGTCGATGTCATGCGGCTTCAATCCGGACCTTGAGTCCGGCAGCCAAGGGCAAGCCTCCACCCGGCCTGTCCCTGGCAAGTCGTGTCAGTAGTGCCGATTAACGAAGGAAGAAGAAACCAGCGACGTTGATAAGGATGAACAGCACCAGCGAGCTGAAGAAGCCCATCGTGGTGAAGAAGGCGGCAGCCATGGCGATCAGCAGAGCCACGCAGAACAGCGTGAGGTATTTCGTTGCACTGAGGAAGAAATTGTAGGTCTTCTCGTGTTCCGCATAATCCATCGGAGCGCCCATTTCGACCGGTCCAGAATGATGCTCAGCCATCGTCCAATTCTCCCAGAATGCTGCGGCCCGACCCTTGGCCCTCGCCGCCCTTCAACCTTGATCCACGAAACGGCTTTGGCGGAAAACCGCACGGAAGCCCTTTAGCTGCCCATACACAATGCCAGGCCCGGGCGCAACGAAAACCCGCCGCTGCGCCCGGTCACCTGGGGCGATATGCCGCGTGCGTCTCTAGCGGAATACGGATGTGCGATAGGAACGGCCGGAACCGTTCTGTGCGATCCGCGCCGTCGGCAGAATCGTCAAAGGCGCGAACGGCACTTCCTGTCGGCCCGCGAACATCAGGCGACGCTCGAACGGCTCCGAATCGAAGATCGGATAGCGATCGAGGATCGAGGGCCGCTGCCCCCTCACCTGCGCAACCAGCAGCGCACCGTCGGCATTGTAGACGCCGAGGTTCTCGCGCTTGGCGACAACGGTCTCCGACGCAAAAATGCGCTTGTAGAACGCCGCATGCCGCGGCCGGCAGGCGGTCAGGCACCGGTCGGCGGTGAAGTATTCGCATGCCATCGCCACCGGGCGCAGCGTCAGGTAGGGAAGCGCGCGCATCTCGTCGCCGGTGACATCGGGGTCGACAGCCAACCGGCCGGGGTCGACCAGCACCATGCCCGCGTCGAGAAAGACGTCGATCTCGGGCCCGAAGATCAGCCCAGACGTGCTCGCCCTGTGCTCAGGCGTCACGTGATGAACACGCACCGTGCTGACCAGGTTCTCGTCGAGATAGATACCGAAGACATAGGCGTGACTGTCGAAATCGAGATCGTCGATCAAGGTCGAGCCGGTGAGTTCCATCAGATTGACGGCCTTGTAGGCCTTGTAGCGGAGCCGGGCGATATCCTCCATGTCCTCGCCCGTCTCGACCCGCCGGTATTCGACGCGATCGAGAAGAAGCATCAGCTTCTCAGAAAAACTCCCAGGCTCCGCCCGGTGAAGACCTTCACCCATTTCCTGACCCTCATGGTTAACAGATCGTTAACCTATTGACGGTCGGCACAGCAGCAACAACAAAATGGCACACATTACGATTAACCTATTGTTAACCTTAATATTTCGTAAAGTTTTATGGTTAACGATTGGTTAAGCCCGCCACCTCACCATCTTGGACAAGCGGCGGAGCAAGGAAGAGGATGGAGGACGCGGATCGCGGAGGAAATGACGGGCGACGTGGCGAGTTGTCAGGCGATACGCTTGCTTGACGGCGTGGTGACCGGTTTCTGGACACCATTCTTGCAGAAGGCCGCGATGGCGGACGCCGGCATCGGGGCCGCGAACACAAAACCCTGTATCAGATCGGCGCAGTGGTAGTCGTTGATCAGCTGCAATTGATCCGCCGTCTCCACACCCTCGACGACGATCTTCAGGCCGAGAGCACGACCGAGGTTGGCTGTGCCGCGCAGCAGCTTGAAGCGGCGCGAGTCCTCGCGGATGTTGCGCACGAAAGAGCGATCGATCTTGATGATGTTGACCGGCAGCGCATCCAGGTAGCTGAGGCTGGAATAGCCTGTGCCGAAATCGTCGATGGCGATCGTTATGCCGCTGTCACGCAGCTCGCCGAGAATGGCCTGCACCTTGGCCGGCTCATCCATCAGGCAGCTCTCTGTGACTTCGAGATGCAGCCGCGAAGCATCGAGCCCGGTGGCCCGCAGCGTATCCGCCACCACCGTGACGATGTCGTTGCTGCGCAGGTCGAGCACCGACAGATTGACCGAAACGGAAACCTCGCCGGGCCAGCCCATGCAATCCTTGCACGCCTGCTCCAGCACGAAGCGGGTGATCTCGGTGACGAGCCCCAGTTCCTCGGCAAGCTGGATGAAGACATTCGGCGGTACCGGGCCGCGCTCGGGATGCGTCCAGCGCGCCAAAGCCTCGCAGCATTCGAGACGCGCGCCGTTCGGCGTGAACATCGGCTGG
Source organism: Ensifer sp. NM-2 (assembly GCF_003024455.1). Taxonomy (NCBI): domain Bacteria; kingdom Pseudomonadati; phylum Pseudomonadota; class Alphaproteobacteria; order Hyphomicrobiales; family Rhizobiaceae; genus Ensifer; species Ensifer sp. NM-2. Next base: position 36,785 of record NZ_PVZR01000012.1, on the reverse strand, counting down.
TAGGAAAGCGTCAGGGCACCAGCATTGATCGCATCGCGCAGATCGCTCTTCAGTTTCTGGCGGTCGAGATAGCGGGCATCCATCTCTTCTTCGAATACGGTGCAGCCGCCCTTGTTGCGTGCCTTGGTTTCCGACAGCGCAAGATCGGCCTTGATCTGGAGTTCTTCCAGCCGGAAGGCGCTGCTCGGCACGAGAACGACGCCGGCGCTCATGGTCACGTTGAAGGTAAAGCCATTCGCCATATAGGCACCGCGCAACCCGGCGTGAACCGCGCGCATCTGCTCTTCGAGATCCGGCCGATGCATCCTGTTGGGGAAGAAGACGACGAATTCGTCGCCCATCAGGCGCGCGGCGATCGCCGTATTGCCGACCAGTGTCTTCAGCCGCCCGGCAATCGCCTGCAATAGCCTGTCGCCGACGATGTGGCCGCGCATGTCGTTGACATGCTTGAACTCGGCAACGTCGAGCACCATCAGCCCGACCTCGACGTCCTCCTTGCCTTCGAGCGCCACAGCGCTGTGGGCAAGTTCGGCGAAGTAATCGCGGCTCGGCAAGCCGGTCAGCGTGTCGAAGCGCACCATCTGAAGGATCTGTCTGTCGGCCTGGACGCGTGCGGTCACGTCCTCGAATATCAGCACGACCTCACCGTTCTCGTGTCGCCCAGCGGAAAACTCGAGAAAGAGGTTGTCGGTGACCGGCACCAGAACCTGAGTCTTCTTGCCCTTGATCAGAAGGTCGAGCTGCCGCGAGATCGCGCGCGTCTCTTCGACACTGAGCGACATGCGCCGGACGCCGCGGCGCACGACGTCATCCAGCAGCCGATCCCTCAGGTCGGCCTTGTCGCCCAGCATCAGCAGCGCGCAGGCGCGCTCGTTGGCAACGACGATCCGGTTGTCGCGGTCGAGCATCAGCAGCCCGTGCGTCATGTTGTTGAGTGCTGCGTCGAACTGGCCGGCGATCGTTGCGATTTCTCGGGCGGCCAGCACGTTCTCGTAGAGAAACGCGCGCACATTGTTGGCCATCATCCAGGTCGAAAAGATGAATGGCAGGATCAGAACCGCCAGGATGAGCATGAAACCATCCTGAAGCGTGATCAGCCCGATCACGATCGGCAGGCAGGCGGACGAGGACAGAAGCAGCACCGCCCGTTCGGAGCCGTAGTTTCGCCCGACCAGCGAGATCATCGACGCGAGCGTGACGGAGATGCAGGCCAGTTCCGAGAAGGAATCCCGGCTGACGGCGATCGCGTAGCCGCAGGCAATACCACAGGTGAGCGTCACGCTGACGCCGCCGAGAATGTAGCGATTCTCCCATTTCCGGACCATCGCTCGGTCGGCGTTGGAGAAATCCTGGCGATCAAAGCGCGCCATGTCGAGGTTGCGCAGCCCCCAGAGCACAACGATGGCGGCCGTGCAGAAGAGATAGAGCGGGTCGGTGGTCTTGAAATAGACGAGCACGAAAGTCACGACATGCGAAAGCATGCCGATCAGCAGAGTCCTGCGATGTTCGTAGAGCGAGCTCACGGACGACAGATAGACATCCGTCGGGAGAGCGCCCCGTTCATTGCGCGTCATGAACCCATAGCTCCGGTTTTCCGGATTTTTAGAGGCGATGATTTAACGAAAGATTTCGTGAAAACACCGCCTCCAAGCCTTGTATTGCAACATTCAAACGGTGCCCCATGGGAGTTTTTCCCAAACTCAACCTAGTATTGCGAAACCAACGGCCGGCGGATGCCTTCTACAACCATGCATAGACAAAATCACGTTTTGCTTTCTGACATTGTATTTAAGGCAATTCTGCTTGGCAAACATCATATCCACCGATTCACTCAGGATGTGGTTACCCAAAGCTGAAGAAAACGCATCAATTCCTGCCATGCACATACGAGCCTAGTTGCGGCCGGTATCACCATCACATCTGCGCGCTTCGCAGTTGACTTTCAGCCACATCTGGCGGCAAGGCTTTGCAAAGCGAGATACGGAGCCTGATGATGTCGAAACCTGTCGTTGCCATCCCCTGCGATTTCCGCGAATTCGACGGCAATGTTTGGCATGTCGTTGCCAACCAGTATGTCCGTGCCGCCGTCGAAGGCGCCGGCGTCATGCCCTTCCTCATTCCGGCGCTTGAGACCGGCAACGATATCGACGAGATCCTCGATCGCGTCGACGGCGTGCTGGCAAGCGGCGCCCGATCCAACGTTCATCCCTCGCTCTACGGCCGCGAGGCCAAGGACACCGACGGCCCCTTCGATCCTGGCCGCGATGCCACCAGCCTGCCGTTGATCCGGCGCGCGCTCGAGCGCGGCGTTCCGCTGTTTGCCATCTGCCGCGGCATCCAGGAGCTCAACGTTGCCCTCGGTGGCACGCTCGCAAGCGAAATCCAGGAGCAGCCGGGTGTCTGGGATCACCGCAAGCCCGACGTTTCCGAGCTGGATGTCGCCTACGGCATCCGCCAGGACGTGATCGTCAAGGAAGGCAGCTGTCTTGCGCCGGTGCTGGGTGCCGGTCGCGTTCGCGTCAATTCCCTGCATCGCCAGGCCATCGGCGCAACGGCGCCGCGCCTCGCCGTCGAAGCCGTTGCCGACGATGGCACCATCGAGGCGGTCTCGGTGATTGGCGCCAAGGCGTTCGCCGTCGGCGTGCAATGGCATCCGGAATACTGGGTGCGGACGGACGCACCGTCGGCGAGCCTGTTCAGGGCTTTCGGCGATGCCGTGCGCGCCTACGCGGCGCGGCGCATGGCCGCCTAGGGCATTTCCAGGAAAAGTGCGAAGCGGTTTTCCATCAGCAAATGCGCAAAAACAAAGAGATGGAGCGTTTCTGCACCTCCGTCTGAACCGGCAACGCTTTAACCGGCTCGGCGCGTGAACGGCGTTTCCGGCACTGGCGTCAGTGCCTTGCCGGTCGAAAACCAGGCCATGAGGTTATCGACCACCAGATCCGCCATGGCGTTGCGGGTAACAACCGAAGCCGACGCCACATGCGGCAACAGCGAAACATTCGGCAACCCCAGCAGCGCATCGGGCACATGCGGTTCGTTGTCGAAAACGTCGAGCCCCGCCCCCGCAATCACACCGGCCTGAAGTGCTGAGACCAGCACTGCCTCGTCAACCGTCGAGCCGCGCCCGACATTGATCAGGACGCCATTGCTTCCCAGTGCCGAAAGCACCGCGGCGTTGACCGTCTTTCGTGTCGCCTCCGTTCCCGGAACAATGACAACAAGCGTATCGACGGCGGCGGCAAGCCGTTCGAGCGTCGGGTGATAGGCATAGGCAAGCCCATCGCGTGGGCTGCGCGTATGGTAGGCGACCGAGACGCCGAAGGCTTCGAGCCGCTTGGCAATGGCAAGCCCGATGCGTCCGAGGCCGTAAAGCCCGACCGTGCGACCCCGCAATGACAAGGGCGAAAGCGCAAAGGCGCCATCCCGCACCCAACGCCCCTGGCGCAGCCACTGTTCCGCCTGCGGCAGCAGGCGCAGCGTGTTGATGAGCAGGCCGATGGCGGTATCGGCGACCTCTTCGCTCAGAACGTCAGGCGTGTTGGTGACGACGATGCCCTTGGAGGCGGCATGTTTCACGTCGACCCCGTCATAACCGACACCGAAATTGGCAACGATCTCAAGACCGGGCAGCGCATCCATCAGACCGGCGGGAACGCGGCCAGAGACGGCGATACCCCTGATATCGGCCATGTCTGCCGTCACAAGGTCAGGGTCCGCACGGTCCAGCCGCACGATCTCGAACATCTCGGGCAACCGCAGCAGCACCTGTTCGTTGATTTTTCCGGGCACGAGGATGCGGGGAAGGCTCGCGGACATGGGCACTCCTGGTATTAAAGCGCGTCGCGATCTCCAGGATTCGCTTGCCGCACTTTAGGTTCTTGCTTTTGTGCATGTCGCCTTCGCAAAACCGCTGCACACTTTTGCGCGACATGCATTAGGGATTTCTTCAGGCGGTGACGCGCAACGGGCCTGTCGACTGGCGGATGCGCATTTCCGGCTTGATCAGGTGGATGCCGTCGGGTTCGTGGCTGCCGGAAAGCTTGTCGAGAAGTGCGCGTGCCGCACTGCGGCCGACATCGGCCTGGCCGTTCCAGACGGTGGTCAGCGCCGGTGTCGCGATCGAGGCCTCCTCGAGGTCGTCATAGCCGGTGACGGAGATATCGACGCCTGGAACAAGGCCCGCACGCGCGATGCCGTTCATCATGCCGATCGCCACCAGATCGTTCCAGCAGACGACTGCGGTCGGCTTCTGCGGCAGCGACAGCAGATGCACAGCCGCCTCGAAGCCGCCCTGCTTGGAGCGCGGGCCGGGAATGCGCAATTCCGGATCGACCTCGATGTTGGCCTTGCGCAGCGCGTTGACATAACCCTGATAGCGGTCGCGACCGGTCGAGGTCTGGTCGGTGCCGCCGACCATGGCGATGCAGCGATGGCCAAGGCCGATCAGATGGTTGGTCGCCAGCGAGATGCCATAGGCGTCGTCGCCGCGGAAGATCGGCACGTCGAGCCCCTCAATCGAACGGGCGATCAGGATCGCCGGCATGCCGTTGTCCTCGGCAAGCTGGATATCTTCCGGCGGCGTGCCGATCGCCGGCGACATGATGACGCCGTCGCCGCCGAGCTGCAGCAGCGTTTCGATAAAATCGCGCTGCTTGTCGACCGAATCGTAATGGTTGGAGAGGATGAAGGTCTGCTTGTCGCGGTCGAGCTCCGCTTCGATCGCCTTCAGGATTTCCCCGTAGAACGGGTTCATGATGTCGTGCACGACGACGCCGATGATGCCGGACCGGGAGGTTCTGAGGCTGGCAGCGCGGCGGTTATAGATATAACCGAGTGCGCGGGCCTGCTCCTTGATCTTATCGCGTGTGAGGGTCGCCACCAATGGGCTGTCACGCAATGCCAGGGATACTGTTGCCGTCGAAAGACCGAGTGTTTCCGCGATCGTCGAAAGCTTGACTTTTTGCGCCACGATGCCCCCTGTTTAAGCCTAGTTGCCTACCCTCAAATTTAAATCCTATTTAAACTGTTTAAATCGCCGCCGCAATATGCCGCGAAACAAGGCTCAGTCGGCTGCGCGTGCCGCCTGCAGGTTGCTGTCGACAGCCCGCAAAAGCTTCATCAGCGTGCGCACCTGCTTGTCGGTCAGTCCGCGCGTCGCAAGGTTTTCCGAATGCTGGCCGGCCTCGGCGATCGTCTGCAGCCGGTTGCGCCCCGGTTCGGTGAGATAGACCTTGGTCAGCCGCGCATCGTCATCATCAGGGCGCCGCTCGAGGAAACCTTGCGCTTCCATGCGACCGATCGTGCGCGTCATCGTCGGCGCCTTGACGCCGAGCTTGGCGGCAAGCCCGCCCGCCGTCAGCCCGTCCATTTCGGCAAGCGCCAGCATCACACCGTCCTGGCCGGCATAGAGACCGCTTTCGAGCAGATTGCGCGACATCACCGTGCGCATCGAACGCGCCGCCTGGACAAGGATCGAGGCAAGATCGTGCGGTTCGGCGAGAAGATCGTCCTTCTTCTTGCCGTTCTTGCCCTTCTTTTCGGCCTTGTTCTTCTTGCCCATTGGACCTCCTGCCGAATCCCGCCTCAGACATTTATAGCAATACAGCTTGCGATTACGAACTGTATGACTCAAATAACATTTTTACGACAATTGACGTGAAGGATCGAAGAGAGATGTCGATGCCCCAAGCCCGATGGCAGGACAATCCGACCGATCTTCCGCAACAGGCCCGCCGCGACTGGATCGCCGTGCTGCCGCTCGGCGCCCATGAGCAGCATGGACCGCATCTGCCCTTCGATACGGACACGCTGATTGCCGAGGGTATTGTCGAACGCTGCATCGCCGCCCTGCCCGCGAACTTGCCCGTTACTTTCCTGCCGACCGAACCCGTCGGCTATTCGATCGAGCATATGGATGTGGCCGGCAGCCGGTCGCTCGGCTACGACGAAGCCGTGCGTCGCTGGCTTGGGATCGCCGAAAACCTGCACGGTCTCGGCCTCAGCAAATTCGTGATGCTGAACGCCCATGGCGGCAATTCGCCGCTGATGACGATCGTTGCGACTGAGGCGCGAGTGCGTTTCGGCATGCTGGCGGTGGCGACCAGCTGGACCCGTTTCGGCCAGCCAGATGGCTGGATCGCGCCCGAAGACAAGGCGATCGACATTCACGGCGGCGAGATCGAGACGTCGGTGATGCTGGCGCTCCATCCCGAAAAGGTCGAGATGGCGAAAGCCCGCGCCTTCCCCTCGCGCCAGAGCGACTACGCCGGACGCTTCCGGCATTTGCGCGCCTATGGCCCGCATGCCTTCGGCTGGAAGATGTCCGACCTCAACCGTGACGGTGTTGCCGGCAATGCCTCGGTGGCAACCGCGGCGCGCGGCGAACAGTTGCTGGCCCACGCGGTTACGGGCGTGATCGAGCTTTTGACCGATGTCGCCGACTTCGACATGACCGAATTCGCCTGAAGGACCGGCAGGGCGCGCCGACAAAACACTTTGTTTGTGCTTTTGCGCTATCAGCATGGACAGCAGCAAACGACGACAGGCGGCGCTAGGCCGGAACCCCATGGCGAAGATCATCGCGCTCGGCGCCTATTTCTACCAGGCCCTGATCGCCTTCGGCCTGCTGATCGTCGTCGCCCACTGGCTGGCCCCAGTCGACTATGCCGCCTATTCGCTGTTCATCTCGCTCAGCCAATTCGGCGCGATCGCCGCTTTCGAATGGGTGCGTTTCTCCTGCATGCGCTTCTATCCCGGCCAGACGGCGGAAATCGAAGCGGCGGAGCGGCGAACGATCGTTGCGGAGGCAGCGGCCTGCGCGCTTTTCTGCCTTGTCGCTGCGGCCGCGTCGCTCGCCTTCGGCGTCTCGCCGCTGGTGGCGCTGGTCGGCGGCCTCGTTGCCGTTGCGCAAGGCGGCAGCGACCTGCACCTGACCATGCTGCGCTTCCGCCAGGATTTTCGCGCCTTCTCGGTACTCCAGGGATCTCGCGCCACCATCCTGGCGGCGGGAACGTTGATCGGCGCGCTCGTATCGCCAACCTTCCTGTCGACGGTCACCGGCCTGCTTGGCGGTTATGCTCTCTACGCTCTGCTCGCAACCCTACTTTCGCGCAGATCAGGCCCGCGGTCTTCCGCCTCGCTCGACATGGCGCGCGTGCGAAAGCACCTCGTCTATGGCAGCGTTTCGGCGGGTGCCGCCAGCGCCTCGATGTTTGCACCGCTTGCGCTGAAGGCGATATTCACCTCGGTCCTCGGCCCCGGCGGCGCTGCCGGTGCGCTGCTGGCGCTCGATCTGCTGCAGCGCCCGTTCGTGCTGATCGTCTCCGCCCTCCAGGCGATCCAGTATCCCGAAATCGTCGCTGCTCACGACAAGGGCGGCGATACCCTGGCGCTTCGCCGTGAGCTCGGACAATACTACGCGCTGCTCACCAGCTTCGCGCTGATGATGGCGGCAGGCATCTTCGCCGTTCTGGTGCCGGCGACATGGCTGGTCATCAGCCCTGACCTGCAGGCCGGCTTCCTCGCGACGGCCCCGTTCGTCATTATCCTTTCGCTCGCGCGCGTTCTGACCCAGATCATGCTGCCGACACCGCTGCACTTGAAGCAGCGCCTGACCGCGATCTTCGCGCTCGCGGCCATCGACTGCGCGCTTCTCAATCTCTTCGCGCTTGCCAGCGCGTTCCTTTTGGCGCCAAGCGCCGCCACACTGATGGCAGGCGGCGCGCTCGGCGCCATATTCGCATCCTTGATCGGCCTGCGCCTGATGGCGACCTTGCCCTTCGACTTCACCTGGTCGCCGGTTCTCCTCGCCGCTGCCGGCCTTGGAGTCACCATTGTCGCCTTCGTGCTGTCTTACCGGTCCGCCACCGTCGCTACTGCCGCCGGGATTGTCATTGGTGGGGTCTGCTGCCTCTTGGCGCTCAATCGCCTGCGGCTCGGCATGCGCGCGTCAACCGCCGCGTGATCTCGGGCGCGATAGTGAACCGGGCGCGATAAGGAAAACTGAACCTCTTTCGGTTTAGATCTGGGCAAACCGAGAGGCGAAGAACACCATGAAGATCATTGTCGGAATAGCCACGGCGGGTCGCCGCGAAGTGCTGTCCGAAACACTGCTGCACCTGAGCCGGCAGGATCGCCAGGCGGACGCGATCCTCGTCTGCCCCTCGTCGCCGCAGGACGTCGATCTCGACTTTGTCAGCACGCTCGCATCGGAGATCACCCTGGTCACGGGCAGCAAGGGCTCCTGTGCGCAGCGCAACGCCATCCTCGACCACACGGGGACCGCCGATATCATCGTGTTTTTCGACGATGATTTCCTGCCCCAGTGCGATTTTCTGGCTGAAGTCGAAACCCTCTTCGAGAAGAGGGCCGACATTGCCGTGGCGACCGGCCTGGTGCTGGCCGATGGCATTCATGGCCCGGGCATCCCGGTCAAGGAAGGGTTGGAAATCCTTGCGCGCGATCGGGCAACGGGCAGACAGGCCACCCTCGAACCCGTTTACAACGCCTATGGCTGCAATATGGTTTTTCGCGTGTCGGCCATTGAAGCCGACGCCACCCGCTTCGACGAAAACCTGCCGCTTTACGGCTGGCAGGAGGATGTCGACTTCTGCCGCCGCCTCGCCCGCCACGGCCGCATTGTGCGCAGCGCCACCCTGCGCGGCGTCCATCTCGGCAACAAACGGGGACGTACTTCGGGTTTGCGCTTCGGTTACTCACAGGTGGCAAACCCGCTCTACCTTTTCCGCAAAGGCACGGTCGGTCTGGGCTGGGCATTGAAGCTTTTGAGCTCCAACATCGCCGCAAACATCGTCGGCAGTCTGAAATCTCAGGGGCTTGTCGACAGACGGGGCCGCCTTAAGGGAAACCTTATCGCCCTCGTAGATCTCCTACGCGGCAGGATAGATCCGCTGCGCACACTCGAACTCTAATCGCGCGTTCAGTTCCGAATAAGCAAGCTAGTCAGCCCTGCCCTGCGACCAGCAGGTTGAGCAGAATGACCGCGCTTGCGTTCCATGAGAACCGCATTGCATTTTCATGCCCCGAACGCCCCAGCTGTCGCCGAAGCGCATCATCGGCGGATATCTTCCGCATAACCTCGACGAGGGTTTCCGCCTTCGCCGGATCGAAATAGAGAGCCGCCTCGCCGCAGGCTTCCCTGACCGGGGGTATGTCAGCGGCCAGCACCGGGCACCCTTGTGTCATCGCCTCGAGCGGCGGGATACCGAACCCTTCATAGAGGCTCGGGAACAGGAAGGCGGTGGCGTGGCGCTGCAGCCCGGCGATCTCGGCGTCCGTCAGCCGCCCGGGAAAGATCAGGTTGCCCCGCGACGTCGGGGCGATGTCGCGAAAAACGCTGGGATCCGTACCGCCGACGACCACGAGCTTGCTGCCGGTAGCACCCAGGGCTTCGAAGGCACGCACCGCAAACTCGACGTTCTTGTTGGGCTTCAGTGTGCCGACGAGAAGGAAGAAGGGGGTCTCGGCAAGCCCCAGCTTCGCAACGATCTCCCGGTCCGGCTGAAGGTCGGAAAAGTGATCTGTGGCGTTGTAGATCACGTCAATACCCGATGCTGGAACGCGAAAGACATCCGCCAGTTCACCGCGCGAAAAATAGGAAACGGTGCCGATCTTCGCGCGACGCGTCAGGATGTAGCCGAGCGCGCCGTGGAACAGCCGGTAGCCGCGCCCGAAGGAAGCCGGATGACGGAAGAGCGTGACGTCGTGGATCACCACCACTTGGTCGGAATGCAGCACCGGTCCGCTGCCCCCGAGGCCGACCAGCGTATCGCGCCGCGTCCGCCAATAGAGCGGCCCCTGCTCCCAGAGATGGCCCGGGCCTGAGCCGAAACGCTCGATCGATATCGCCGACAGTGGCAGATCATCCGGCGCGGACGCTGGAGCCAGCAACCGCCAGCGCACATCCTTCAGCGCCGGCGGCACGTCGCCCGCGGCAATGCGGGCATCGAGCGCGCGGGTGATCTCGCGGGCAAAGCGCTGCACGCCGGTGAGCGGCTGAGTCAGGAACCGGCCGTTGATGGAAATCGTCTTCACGCATGCACCCCTTCGGTAGGACGCGAACTCTCCCTGATTTTGATGAAAGGAGCGTTATCGCTGCCCGGTTCGCCCGTCCCGGAGGCGGCAAAGGCGTGGCCAAAATCGGCTTCGCCATTTGCGCATCGCCGCCGCATCTCCTATATGAAACGCGACATGGATGCCCGCTCCCCGCATCCCGAGATCCCAGAGGTTCCCATGACCGAAACATCCCCGCAGAAGCCGATTCCCGTCACCGTGCTCACCGGATATCTCGGCGCCGGCAAGACGACGCTGTTGAACCGCATCCTCAGCGAGAACCACGGGCGCAAATACGCCGTCATCGTCAACGAATTCGGCGAGATCGGCATCGACAACGACCTGATCGTCGAATCCGACGAGGAAATCTACGAGATGAACAACGGCTGCGTCTGCTGCACCGTGCGCGGCGACCTGATCCGCGTGGTGGAAGGCCTGATGCGCCGGCCCGGTCGCTTCGATGCGATCATCGTGGAAACCACCGGTCTTGCCGATCCGGTTCCGGTCGCCCAGACCTTCTTCATGGACGACGATGTGCGCGCCAAGACCGAGCTTGATGCCGTCGTCGCGCTGGTAGACGCCAAGCACCTGCCGCTCCGGCTGAAGGACAGCCGCGAGGCCGAAGACCAGATCGCCTTTGCCGACGTCGTGCTCCTCAACAAGACCGACCTCGTCAGCCCGGAAGAGCTGGAGCGGATCGAGGCGACGGTTCGCGTCATAAATCCGTCGGCCCGCATCTACAGAACGCAGCGCTCCGAGATCGACCTCACCAAGGTTCTCGACCAGGGCGCGTTCAACCTTGAGAGAGCGCTGGAAAACGACCCGCATTTCCTCGACCAGGACGATCACGAGCACGATCACACCTGCGGCCCGGATTGCGGCCACGATCACCACGATCATCATGACCATGATCATCACCACCATCATGATCACGACCATCACCACCATGACCACGCCCCCTCGCCGATCCATGATGTGACGGTGCAATCGATCTCGCTGCGCGGCGGCGAGATGAACGCTGATCGCTTCTTCCCCTGGATCCAGAAGATCACCCAGACGGACGGCCCGAACATCCTGCGCCTGAAGGGCATCATCGCCTTTGCCGGCGACGCCGAGCGTTATGTCGTGCAGGGCGTGCACATGATCATCGAGGGCGACCATCAGCGTGCCTGGAAGGAAGGCGAAAAGCGCGAAAGCCGCCTGGTCTTCATCGGCCGCGACCTCGACCGCGAAAAGCTGGAGCGCACGTTCAAGGCCTGCGAAGCTTCAGCCTGATTCCGGAAGCCGCGATGCGGCTCTAAGATCAAATTAAGGAGAGCATGGCGTCGGTCCTTTTCGGCATCATGCTCCAACAGCATGCCGAACCAGGGGACCATGACAATCTGATGCCGACAGTCGCTCCGCTCGATCTCGAAGGCCACGTCGTTGGCGTGGCCTTTCTCAAGGGCATACCTTTCTTCGCCGAAGCCACCGGCGCCATCCACCGCCTCGACCACGGCCACAAGACGACGGAAGTCCACGAGGGCCTGCTGTCTCTGGTTCTCGACGAGGCGAACGAAACGCTTCTGACCGGCGGCGAGGACGGCAAGGTGATGCGCACGGCTGCCGACGGCACCGCGACGCTGGTTGCCGAAGCGCCGCGCAAGTGGATCGCCCAAGTCGCAGCCGGCCCGCAGGGCGCCGTCGGCTATGCCTATGGCAAGACCACCCATGTGCGGCTGGCCGACGGCACGACGAAAGAATTTGCCGAGGAGCGCACGGTCGAGGGCGTCGCCTTTGCGCCGAAGGGCTTGCGTGTTGCCGCCGCCCGCTACAACGGCGTGTCGATGCACTGGGTCGCGACCGCGGGCCAGCCGATTGATCTCGACTGGAAGGGCGCCCATACCGGCGTCACCTTCTCGCCCGACGGCCGTTTCCTCGTGACCACGATGCAGGAAAATGCCCTGCACGGCTGGAAGCTCGACGCAAAGCCCGGCGGCGAGGCACGCCACATGCGCATGACCGGCTACCCGGCCAAGGTGAAGTCGCTCTCCTGGTCCGCGAAGGGCAAGTGGCTCGCATCTTCGGGCGCGCCGGCCGCCATCGTCTGGCCCTTCCAGGGCAAAGACGGACCGATGGGCAAGGCGCCGCTGGAACTCGGCACCCGCGCCGACATCATGGTGACTTCCGTCGCCTGTCATCCGGCCGAAGACATCGTCGCCATCGGCTATCAGGACGGCATGATCCTCGCCGCCCGTTTCGCCGACAGCAAGGAAGTGCTGTTGCGCCGTCCCGGCAAGGGTGCGGTCACCGCCATGGCCTGGAGCAAGGACGGGCGCCAGCTCGTTTTCGGCTCGGCCGAGGGCGACTGCGGCATCGTCGATATCGCCGGATAACATTCGCTCGACGCTCTTCGACGGCGTTAGCGCAGTTGCCCCTCACCCTAACCCTCTCCCCGCAAGCGGGGCGAGGGGACGTGGCATACGCTCTGTCAAAGAATGCCGAAATATCTGGCCGGACGAAACCGCGCCACGAGTCCCTTCTCCCCGCCTGCGGGGAGAAGGTCGCGGCAGCGGGATGAGGGGCTGCCAAATCGCTCATGACAGCGATCCACAAACAATCAGATTTTCACCACTGCCGCGGTCACGTACATGAAGGCGACGCCGGCAACGAGCCCGCTCATGACGGGCGGCGTCAGGAGGACCTCGATCCGCTTTCCGCTCTGGCGCATCAGGTAAGCGCTGACCTCGACGATCACCTGCAGGATCGCGCCGGCCCCGATCGCCAGCGCCAGCGCCGACCATTGCGCCGACGTTGCCAGGCTGCCGAGCCACATGCCGATCACCGCCGGCCCGCCGGCAAGCAGCGTCAGGCCGACAAAGACCCATAGCGAGGGCCGCTGTTTCAGGATCGGCGCGGCGATGCCGATGCCTTCGGTCACATTGTGCAGGGCGAAGCCGAGCACCAGGAAGGTACCGAGCCCGGCCGATCCTGCGGCAAAGGCAGCACCGATCGCCAGCCCCTCGCCGAGATTGTGCAGCCCGATGCCAAGCGCGATATAGGTGGAAAGCGCCAGCCCGGTCGGCACGCCGCCGCGCCGGCCGATCGCCATCAGCAACAGGAAGCTGCCAAGCCCCGCAAGCACCACCATGACCGGCCCCTGGAAAATTGCCGCGGCCTGCGACGCCAGTTCCAGGGCTTCCGCACTTGCATCGATCAGCAGGAAGGCGAGCAGGCCGATCGTCAGCGACAATAGAAACGCCATGCCCGCCTGGCCGACGCCACGCAGCAGCGGGTAGAACATCAGGCCGACGGCGACCGGCACGATGCCGACGATGATGCCAACCAGCGCCTGCAGTCGCAATTGACCTGCCGTCGCCTGCGGCGTCGGCACGGCAACGGCAATGTCGTGGGCGAAGGTGGCGCCAGTGTTGGTCACCACCTTCAGCGCATGCGCCTCGCCCAGCATCCATGGGAAGGGCAGGCTCAGCCATGCCGCCTTGCCCCGCGCGATCGGACCAGGCGGATCCTGGGTGAATTGCCAGTAGGCGTCATCCACCTGAACCTGCGCCACCGTCATCGGCTCCGATCCACCGGCGCGAACCAAGAGGCGAAGGCCGCTGTCGTCGAGCACGGTTCGTTCGAAGGTCAGGTTTTCCACCGGCGGCGCGCCGTTGCGAAAGCCCGACAGCGGATCGGCCGACAGGATCCAGGCGACGGCGATGGCCAACGCGATGAGCGGCAGCGCCAGCCAAACCAGATTGGTTTTCGCCGCACGGATAGCGGCCCTCGGCAGGGTTTCGTTCATGCCAGCGCCTCCACGACGTCGAACATGCCGACCCAACCCAGTTCGGTAAACTCGGTCTGGTGCGGATGGAACATGTAGAGGCCGGGTTCATGCTCGGCGAAGGTGAACTCCAGAATGCCGCGCTGTGCCTGGCACTGGGTGATGAGGTCGACAGTTCTAAGCGTCGGCGTCAACGTCGTTCCCTGGTCGTAATAATCGAAGAAGTTCGCGTGCAGATGGAACGAATTGATCGGATCGAACTCGATGACATTGATGAGGTAGATGCGCACCGGCTTGCTTTTCACGATCCGGATGGGCCGCTTCATGAAGGCATGGGCGACGGTGTTGACCGCGTAAAATTCGTTTTCGGCATCGAAGTTGGTGTCGAAGGCGTTCATCACCATCACCAGTTCCTGCCAGCCGGCGTTCTCCGGCGTGCCGATGAGCCGCGAGCGGGCGACGTCGATCTGATCCGGATGGCGCTCCGGGTCCGGGTCGATGACGAAGGCGCCGTACATGCCCTTGTGGATATGCCGACGCAGCGGCATCGCATGGCAATGATAGAGATGGCAGCCGAAAGGCTTGGCGTCGAATTCATAGACGAACTCATCGCCGGGATCGACCATGCCGGCCCCCGGTACGCCATCCATCCGCGCCGCGTGAATGCCGTGAAAGTGGATCGAATGCGGGTGTGAGGCGTAGTTGCGAAAGACGATGCGCAGGCGCTCGCCCTCCTTGGCCCGAAGCGCCGGGCCAGGCACGCGGCCGTTATAGGTCCAGGCCGGAAAGGTGATGCCCGGCGCGATTTCGATGTCGCGATCCTCGGCAGCCATCTCGAAGGTCCGGAGCGTTCGCCCATCCGGCAGTACCGAGACGGTGCCGGTGTCCCAGTCGGTCAGCATGTCGGTCGGATCGAAACCGTTGGCGGTGTTATCGACGTCGCCGACCGTCATCATGGCGCCGTGCCCCATCGCCGGCATCGGTGCCGCCATGCCTTCGGACGCCCGCGCGGCCATCTGGTGGCCGCCACCGTGGGACGCGATCTGCGCCGGCGCCGCGCCGGCGCAGATCGCGGTGCCGCCGGCGGCCGCCAGCCCACCCATCAGCAGGCTGCGCCGTTTCAGCAGATCTTGCCTCACCGAATTGTCCATAGAAGTCGCCCCTCGCCCGATACGGCTCCACGTGTCCGCTCCGGATTGCAGAGGCGATGCCACAAGGCCCGATTTGATCGGCTCGCCTTATTGCGAACCGTTCGCAACTACATTGATAATGCAAATGCAACTCATTCGCAACTAATGATGATGCCAACGGATGCGATGAACGGATTGGTGCATCAGTGGGGTATCGTCGCGCGAAAAGCTACGGTGATTAAGTCCCCGAAGCACTTGGCTTCGGGGAAGTCTGCTGAAAAGCCAACAGCCGGCAAGTCGCAACCGTGATGATCGCACGGCAGCAGCAAGGGCCGCTCACCATTCCAGCTCCAACTGTGGGCGGCCGTTGGACGTCTTCTCGATCGTGCGCCCGGTCTCGTCGACCGTCGCGGTCACCCGCTGGCGAAACGCGGAGAAACTCTCGAAGGTAACGACATCGACCGGCTCGTCGAATTTCATCGTCAACCGGTAGCGCCCCGGCTGGGCCGTCAGCGCCTGCACTGAAAGGATTTCGCCTTCGAAGGGCTGACCGAGATAAAGGCCCTTCACCCGCGAGCCGAGCATCCAGGGATTGAACGGCGGCCGATTGCCGGCGGCAGCGTGAAGCGTGTTCCAATCGCGGTAGCCATATTGGGCGGCGACCAGTTCGAGGGAACGGGAGTGGTTGATATTCTCGCCTTCGCAGGATAGCCGCGATCGCAGGCGTTTCGCCTGGTCCTTGAGGGCATCGAGCGATGGTAGCGTGTTTGATCCGCGCATCATGACAGGGTCTCCTGCTGCGGCATGCATTATCAGAGATGGGAGCCCGCATTGCCACCGGTTCGCATGCCGTTTCGGCTGACCGTGTCTGAAAGAAGGGCTTCACCAAAGCATGACGCTCGCGGACGGCAGGGGCCCTTGCCCTCCGCGTCCATTAGGGCCAGCGACCTGAACTGTCAAATCCGGCGTTTTGCCTTGCCGACGAAGAAAAAGAGCGGATAACATGTCTGGGGGTCATCAGCTCATCGTCTCAAGACGAGACGCAGCACCTATTGCGCCTATCTCTACCGCGCAAAACGCAGGCGCTGACGGCATCGCTGCTGCTCGGGCCGGAGAGGAAGCCTCAACTCGAAGTCGATTACCCCCACTCCCTCCAGCGCGAGACCGATCCCGAGAAGGACCATCGCGTCGATCTCGTCGTCGCGCGCTCGGTGGATCTTTCTGAACGCATTCTGGCGGTTGCTCCGACGCCAAAGGTGTGAGACAGATTCGCCCTGCACACCGGAGTGTCCCATGGGCGGTACAACCATCCTCGCATTCGCCTTTGTCGCTTTCATCGGTATCGCCACGCCGGGCCCGACCGTGCTGTTGGCGCTGACCAACGGTTCGCGCTACGGCATCAAGCGTGCGCTTGTGGGCATGATCGGCGCCGTTCTCTCGGATTTCGTGCTGATCGGCGCGGTGGCGCTGGGTCTCGGCGCGCTACTCGCTGCCTCGGAATTCTGGTTTACGGTCGTCAAATGGCTCGGCGCCGCCTATCTCGCCTTTCTCGGCGTCATGCTGTTGCGGTCGAAGGGAACGCTCGATGTCGCCATCGACAAAGGCGCCGCCGACGTCGCGACGCCTGCGATTTTTCTGAAGAGCTTTCTGGTCGCCGTCACCAACCCGAAGGGTTATCTCTTCTTCTCGGCCTTCCTGCCGCAGTTCATTGACCTCGCCTTGCCGCAGGCGCCGCAATACGCAGTACTTGCCCTGGTCTTCGCCGCTGTCGATTTTGCCGTGATGCTCGGTTACGCGCTACTCGGCTCCCAGGCGGCTCGTTTTCTCAAGCATTCCGGGGCCGTCTGGCTCGAGCGTATCTGTGGCGGCGCCCTGCTTGCCCTTGCCGGTTCCCTCGCTTTCTATCGCCGCGCCACAAACTGACATGCTGTTCCGCAAGGCCATTCTCTACCAGATCGCCAAGGGCGACGTGACACTGGCCTTTCGGCGCTGGACCAGGCCAACAGTCAAGGCCGGCGGCAGCCTGCGCACAGCGGCCGGCATATTGTCGATCGACGCGATCGAGACCACCGAGGCCGAAGACATCAGCATAGAGGACGCACGTCGCGCCGGGTTCCCGACGCGTGAGGCATTGCTCGCCGAACTCGACGGCAGGCCCGATGGCACGCTTTACCGCATCGCCTTCCACCGCGCGGGCGACGATCCGCGTCTGTCCTTGCGCGATGACGCGACGCTTGCGAAATCCGACTGGGCCAAGATTGCCGCCAGGCTCGCCCGCTTTGACGAGGCCGCCGGTCAGATCTGGGCCGAAGCGACACTCCGCCTGATTGCTTCGCGCGACGGGATTACCGCCGCCGAGATCGCTGAACAGGTCGGCATGGATAAACTCAAGCTCAAGCCACGCATCCGCAAACTGAAGGAACTAGGGCTGACGGAAAGCCTGACGGTCGGCTATCGGCTGTCGCCGCGCGGACGGTCCTTCCTTAGCCAGGTATGAGCGATGCCAGCCAAGACAAGGGAGAAGACATGATCGGATATACGATGGTCGGAACGACCGATCTCAAACGCGCCGAACGGTTCTACGATCCGCTGATGGCGTTGATCGGTCAGGAGCGCTGCTGGTGCGACGAGCAGGTGGCGTCCTGGGGACGCAAGGATGATGACCGCGCGCCGCGTTTCTTCACCGGCTATCCCTTCGACGGAAATCCCGCCGGCATCGGCAATGGCGCCATGACCGCGTTCCTCGTGCCAAGCGCTGCGATCATCGACCGGCTGTTTGCAACGGCGATGGAACAGGGCGGCAGTGTCGAGGGCGAACCGGGCTTTCGCCCGCAATACGGAGACGGCTTCTACGCCGCCTATGTGCGCGATCCCGATGGCAACAAGCTTGCCTTCGTCTGCTACGACGCGCGACCGTCTGCCACGGAGGCGTGATCTCGGGTTTTTATGACCTGCTCCCCCACCCCTCGCATGAGGCGGATGGGGGAGCAGCGAAAAATCCGCCCCCGCAGGGTTGGAGACGGAAAGAGATCAGGCCGCGCGCCTGACCGGCGGCAGCGCCAACTTGCGGCCATTGGCGACGATGAGGCCGGCAGCGCCCTCGAGCCAGGCATCCCGAAGCTCAAGCGCCAGGAAACGGTTGCGCTCGAACGGACCGGGCATGACCAAATGCTGCGTGCGCGCGGCGAAGAAGCCGAAACGCTCGTAATAGGCGGCATCCCCGACCAGCAGGATCGCGCCGTGACCGCGGTTCTTGGCCTCTTCGATCGCTGCACGCATCAGCATGCCGCCGATGCCCTTGCCTTCATGGGCGGGATCGACTGCCAGCGGACCGAGCAGCAGGGCTGGAATGCTGTGGCCTTCGCGGCTGACGCCGGCCTCGACATTCCACAGGCGAACGGTGCCGATCACGTGACCATCGAGATCGCGGGCGACGAAGGCGAGGCCTTCGGCAGGCACGCGGCCGCTGCGCAGCTTTTCCGACGACTTGCGACGCCGCTCCGGCCCCATCGCCCGATCGAGCAGGTTTTCGCGGGCAACGACGTCACCCGGGTTTTCGTTATCGATAACGAATGTGGACGGCGCGAAAAACGCGCGCAGGGCATCAACAACAGCGGCCATCCGGGCCTCCCGTCATCAAAACCGCTTCAGGCGGCATCTAAGGAAATTGTGAAATGGCGCTCCCGCCCGAGGACGGGAGCAAACCGGATCAGATCACGTAGGACTTCAAGGGCTCGAAGCCGTTGAAGGCGACGGCCGAGTAGGTCGTGGTGTAGGCGCCGGTGCCTTCGATCAGAACCTCGTCGCCGATCGAGAGCGTGATCGGCAGCGGATACATGTTCTTCTCGTACAGCACGTCGGCCGAATCGCAGGTCGGGCCGGCAAGCACGCAGGGCTCCATTTCGTCGCCGTCACGGGCCGTGCGGATCGGGTAGCGGATCGCCTCGTCCATGGTTTCGGCGAGACCGCCGAACTTGCCGATGTCGAGGAACACCCAGCGGTGGCTGTCGTTATCAGACTTCTTCGAAACGAGAACGACTTCCGCCTTGATCACGCCGGCGTTGCCGACCATGCCGCGACCCGGCTCGATGATCGTTTCCGGGATGTGGTTGCCGAAGTGCTTCTTCAGCGCGCCGAAGATCGCCTGGCCGTAGGCTTCAGCGGTCGGCACGTCCTTGAGGTACTTCGTCGGGAAGCCACCGCCCATGTTGACCATCTTGAGCTCGATGCCCTGCTTGGCCAGCTGCACAAAGACGCGCTTGGCATCGGCAAGAGCCGAATCCCAGGCGTCGAGCTTCGTCATCTGCGAACCGACATGGAACGAGACGCCGTAGGAAACGAGGCCATGCTGATGGGCGTAGACGAGCACGTCGACAGCCATCTGCGGGACGCAGCCGAACTTGCGCGACAGCGGCCATTCGGCGCCTTCGCCATCGGTCAGGACGCGGCAGAACACGCGGGCACCAGGGGCGGCACGTGCAACCTTCTCGACTTCCTCATGGCTGTCGACGGCAAAGAGCGACACACCGAGAGCGTGCGCGCGGGCAATGTCGCGCTCCTTCTTGATGGTGTTGCCATAGGAAATGCGCTGGGCGGTCGCACCGGCGTCGAGCGCCATTTCGATTTCAGCGACGGACGCGCAATCGAAGGAGGAGCCCATGCCGGCGAGCAGGCGCAGGATTTCCGGCGCCGGGTTTGCCTTGACGGCGTAATAGATCGAGCTGTCCGGCATCGCGTGGCGGAAGGCCTTGAAATTGTTGCGCACGACGTCGAGGTCGACAACGAGGCAAGGGCCGTCGGGTCGTCGGGTGTTGATGAAGTCGATGATGCGTGCCGTGGTCATGGCCTTATTCCCCTGATCCAAAATGCTCCGCTTTCGCGGAGGACAAAGGGCATACGCGCGAATGCTCTGGAACCAGCCGGTGGAGACCCCGGAACCAAGCATGCGCTCGATGCGCGAACGGTGAATCAAAGCCCGCCTAGGCTTCAATTCGGCTTTGTCTGCCATGGATTGGAGGGGATAACCCAACCGCACTTCCGGCAATGAAGGTGTGCCTCTTCAGTAACCCCGGCTGTTGGAGAGCCGGCAGACACCAGAAAGGCCCGCACCGTCGTTGCTTCAAGATGTCCTCGCATTTCCCGGTTGGCCGGAATAGCGACTGGAGGGGTTAGTTCCAGGTACCTTACCGATACCCTCACCTAATCGAGGGTCGGCGGACACCCACAGGCACGTGCGACTTTGGGCAAGGGCGTAGGTAAGAAAAAACCTTGTCGTAATCAAGAGTTTTTTCGCGGCCGCTGTTGAATTTTTTTCGAGACCGGCAACACTGTCAGTGTTCACGTTTACTGAACAATCGACAGCGACGCAGTGACCGCCACAAACGCTTGAAAGAACTGGATTTATTTTAAGACCTCGCCTATCCGGTCGTCAAAATTCGAAGAGCGGACCGAACCGGCCACAAAGACAGCCGCCGAACAGAGAAACGTGAAAGAAGCATTCGCGGCGAATCAAGGCTCCCGCGACCAGGAAAGACGAAGGAAACACCGGCCATGGACACGCTCACCCGCATCCGCGCCTTCATCGATGTCGTGGACGCCGAAGGGTTTTCGGCCGCCGCCCGCCGCGTCGGCAGGTCGAAGGCGCTCTTGTCGAAATATGTGCGCGAGCTTGAGGACGAACTCGGCGCGCTTCTGCTTAACCGCACGACACGTCAATTCTCGATGACGGAAGCCGGCCACACCTATTATCGCACCGCGTCGGAAATCCTGAAGGAAATCGACAATCTCGCCGATCTCGTGCGCGCCAACAATTCCGACCTCAAGGGCCGGCTGCGCATCACCGCGCCCCGCACTTTCGTCGACGCCGAGATCGGCCAGTCGCTGGTCGATTTCGGCAAGCAGCATCCGGAACTGTCGCTGGAGATCGTTTCGGACGACCGCTTCGTCGACCTCGTCGAAGAGGGCTTCGATGTCGCCATCCGTATCACCCGACTTGAGGATTCGACGCTGATCGCGCGCAAGCTCGACGACTTCCAGGTCCTGATCTGTGCCGCTCCGGACTTCGTGGAGAAGGTCGGGCCGATCGCACATCCGACCGACCTTTCGAAGATCCCCTGCATTCTCGACACCAATGGAAAGTCCTATTCCAACTGGCGCTTCATCGAGCCTGACGGTTCCTCCTTCACCGTTCCCGTCAGTGGCCCGATCGAGGTCAACAGTCCGCTTGCCTCGGTGCGCGCTGCCGTCTCCGGCATCGGTGTGGCGCTGGTTCCCGATTTCATCGCACGGCCCAAGGTTGCCACCGGCGAACTCGTCACGCTCTTTGACGATTTCCTGCCCAGGGACCGCGGCATCTATGCGATCTATCCGCACCGCCGCTACCTGCCGGCCAAAGTGCGCACCCTCGTCGACTACCTGCACGCCTGGTTCCGCAAGCCGCATTGACGCGGCAAGGTCCCAAATCCGTCCCATTTCCAGTACATTGCGGGAACGATTCGAAGGCACTGCTGCGCCCTGACTGAAAGGATTGCCGTTTCATGAGAATTAAGCGCCTCGTCGTGGCCGGCCTTGCCATCCTGCTTGCGCCGACTTTGGCCTTTGCCCATCCGCACATCTTCGCCGAGGCCCGCCTGGAAGTGGCCTCCGACGACAAGGGTGAGGTGAGCGAGCTGAGAAATGTCTGGCGTTTCGACGAGCTATTTTCCGCAAGTGTCGTTCTCGACTTCGACAAGAACTCGAACGCCACGCTCGACCCGGACGAACTGGCGGAAGTCGGCCAGACCGTGCTGGAGTCACTGTCGGAGTACAACTACTACACGACGGCCCTGGAAAACGGCAAATCCATCAAGGTCAGCAAACCTGAGCACATCACCGTCGACTACAAGGACGGCCAGTTGCTGATGATCTTCGCGGTCAAGCCGGCCGAGCCGATGCCGCTCAAGGGCAAGCTCTCCTTCGGCGTCTACGACCCGACCATGTACACGGCCATGGATTTCCCGACCGATGACGACCTGACCGTGGTCGGCGACAAGATCGCCGCCTGCGAACACAAGGTCGTCCGCCCTGATCCTGACGAAGTCCTTGCCGAGAACAAGGACACGCTGACCGATGCTTTCTGGAGCGACCCGACCGGCACCGACATGTCGAAGCTCTTTGCAACCAGGATAGAGATCACATGCTGAACACCCGCAGGATCGGCCGCCTGATTGCCGCGACGCTCGTGTTGACCGCTCTGTCGGCCGGCCTTGCCGCGGCGCAATCGCCGCTCGGCATCGGCACTGCCGAACCGTCGTTTCAGACCACCGGCTTTCTCGGCGGCTTCTTTGCCTGGGTGAATGCAGAGCAGCAGGGCTTCTACCGCACGCTGACAGGCTCGCTGAAGGGCATGCGCGAAAACCCCTGGCAGCTCTGGTCGCTGATTGGCCTTTCCTTTGCCTATGGCGTCTTCCATGCCGCCGGCCCCGGCCATGGCAAGGCGGTCATCTCCTCCTACATGATCGCCAACGAGACTGAGCTGAAGCGCGGCGTGCTGCTCTCCTTCATGTCGTCGATCCTGCAGGGGGTCGTCGCCATCCTGCTTGTCGGCGCGGTTTATCTTCTTTTGCGCGGATCCTCGATCAGCATGACTGACGCGACGCGCTCTCTGGAAATTGCCAGCTACGCCCTGATCGCAGCCTTCGGCGGCTGGCTCTTGTTTCGCAAACTGCGCTCGATGATGCGTCCGACGGCTCTCATGGCAACGGCCGGCGGCGGGCATGTTCACGTCGAGCACGAACACGATCATCACGACCATGCCCACCATCGCCATGACCACACGCATCATCACCACGACCATGGCGCCGGCGAAGTCTGCTCCACCTGCGGCCATGCGCATGCGCCGGATCCGTCGATGCTCAAGGGCGATCGCTTCGCCATCAGCGAGGCCTGGTCGGCGATCGTCGCCGTCGGTCTGCGTCCGTGCTCGGGCGCACTGATCGTGCTGTCCTTCGCCTTACTCAACGGCCTTTATCTCGGCGGCATCCTGTCGGTCTTCGCCATGTCGATCGGCACCGCCATCACGGTATCGATCCTGGCGACGCTGGCCGTCACGGCAAAGGGTTTCGCCGTGCGCTACGCGTCAAGCGCCGCATCGGCCGCCCGCGTCTCGAACGGCATCGAGATCGCAGGCGCCCTGCTCGTGATTATCTTGGGACTGGTCTTGCTGGGCGCCGCGCTGCAAGGATAAGGCAGCTATGTGTTCGCCAGGACGTGCGCCGCTTCCGCAAGCCCGCCCCTTTCCCCCACCCCGGGGGAGGTCAACGTACGTCGTGCGTGGAGCCGCCACACGGACACGGTAGATGAATTTCGACACGCTTGAGTTCGAGGAAATCGCCGCCAACCTCGCACGGGCCGGCTGGGCAATCAAATACATCTGGTCCGGTGAAGCCACCGCTTTCAGGCTCTGGCTTTCCGAAACGCACGGGATTGCGGCGACCGACGTTGGAGGCGGCTACTCGTTCTGGGTTGTCGATCACTATTGGGCGCCGCCATCCGGCGCGCGGAATGTCTCTGACGCGTGGTACTCATTCGGCTACCGTCTTGAAGACGACCCAGAGCTAACGCCCGATCAAATCGGCTTCACGCGTGTGCGAAAGAAAAAACGCTATTGAGGAACCAGGCACGCTGTGGACGGGTCTTCCGAGGCAACTCCCTGCACGTCGGCCCCTAGACCTTACCATCACAGCCCGCGCTTGCGCTGATGCCGCGCGCGCAGCCAGAAGATCAGGAAGAAGCCGAGAACGAAGACGACGCCAAAGGCGCCGGCGAGCCACACCGAGATATCGCCAAGCCTCAGCATGATCGACGGTAGCACGAAGAAGCCGACGCCGACGACGGCCAGAATGACGGCCGCGGCGATCGCCGGCGACTTTTCCTTAGGGGCTTGGTTTTCTCTCGTCTTCTCGGGCGCGTTCACGCTCACTCCTTTGGCGCGAGGTCCGCGCGAATATCTTCCAGCCGCCGCTTCTGACGACCATCGGCATCGAAATTATCAGGCGACAGCCAGTTTTCGAATGCGGCATTGAGCAGCGGCCATTCGCTGTCGATCATCGAGAACCAGGCCGTGTCGCGGTTGCCGCCCTTGGATATCATATGCTGGCGGAAAATGCCTTCAAAACTGAAGCCGAGGCGGAGTGCCGTCGTCCGGCTTGGCTCATTCTCGCTGTTGCACTTCCACTCGTAGCGGCGATAGCCGAGATCCTCGAAGACATGCTTGGCCATGAGGTAATGCACCTCGGTCGACAGCGGCGAACGGGCCATCGCCGCACCATGCGCAACGGACCCGACCTCGACGACGCCATTGGCAGGATCGGCGCGCATGTAGTTCGCCATACCGACGACCTTGCCGCTCGCCTTGTCGCGGAACACTTCCGTGACCCAGCCGCCCTTTTCCTGGGCAGTGGTCAGCCAGGTGTCGAAATCGTCGATGCCGCGGAAATCGGCCTGCGCGAAATACTTGAGCAGCGGATTGATGCCCATACCGCCGAGCCCATCCCAGAGGTCCTGCCTGTGCATCGCACGGTCATAGGGTTCAAGCCGGACATAGCGACCCTCGATCGCCACCGGCTTCGGTGCCGGGCATCCCTTCCAGTTGCTCAGATCACGCATCGGCCACCTCTCCGGCTGCAGCAATTCAAAGTGCTATAGCGACCTTTGCGCGTCTGGTAAGACGCGCGGCGCTATCGACTTCGGCATAGGGCAGAGAAGCGGCCGACACAAATTCAAACTGGTGATCAATCCATGAGCGAAATGATCAGGCCGGGACCTTGGCCGACGACACGGTCGCTTCGATATGATCGACCAGCGCATCGGGAAGGCCGAGGCGACCGGCGAGCAGATCGAGATAGCCCCGCTCGGCGCGGCTTTCCGGCTCGATCGTCAGGCGCGACGCGGTATAAACCTCGACGCGCTCTTCCTCGGTCTTCGCAGCGTTGACGATGGCGTCGATATCGACCGGATTGGCCAGCTCGCCCTCGAGGAACGCCGACGCATCGGCCGACAGACCGGACACCGAAAGCTTATCCATGATGTGGCGGCGCTCGACCTCGTCGATATGGCCGTCGGCGCGCGAGGCGGCGATCATGGCGCGCACGAGAATAAGCGCGAAGTCGTGGCTGATCTTTTCCGGCTCGGCGGCAAATCCGGAATCGGTCGGCGGCGGCAAGAGTTCAGGCTGCTTCTGGGCGGTGGGATCGGTGACCGGCGCGTTGCCGGACTGATAGTTCTTGTAGGCCTGATAGCCGAGGCCGGCGATGGCTGCGAGCCCTCCGAGCACGGCCGCATTGCCGGTCAGCTGCCGGCCCGACTTGGTGCCGAGCAGAACGGCGGCGATGGCACCGGTTGCCAGCGGATTGTCCTTGGCGAGTTGCGTAACCTGGCCGGCGCGGTCGCGCACCGAGCCACCCGCTCCCGGCACCTGCGATCCGAGAAACTGGTCCAGCAATTTCTTCGCGTCGAACATGGGGTTTCGCTCCTTGTCGGTTCCAGGCGGATTAAAAACCATGCGGAACAGGGCGCCGCCTGCACCCGCTCCATCAAACCGATTGAGACATAGGAACGTTGCACTGGAAATACAAACTCGCGTTGCGCACGAAAATGGCCGGGCACACGAAAAAGGCCGGACTGACGCCCGGCCTCGAAATTCTCAAGCGATCGGGCGAGCCTCAGCCCTTGAGCGCAAAGGCCTCGGCCGCAAGCTTGGTGATGCCGGCCCAGTCGCCCTTCGTCACCAGATCCTTCGGCGCCACCCACGAGCCGCCGACGCAGATGACGTTCGGCAGCGACAGGTAGTCGCGGGCGTTCGAAAGCGAGATGCCGCCGGTCGGGCAGAAGAAGGTGCCGGCAAGCGGCGACGACAGCGACTTGAGATAGGCAGCGCCACCGGCCTGTTCCGCCGGGAAGAACTTCATGACGTCGTAGCCTTCTTCGCGCAGGCCCATGACTTCGCTGGCGGTCGCAGCACCCGGGAGCAACGGGGCGTCGTGGTCGTTGGCAACGTCGATCAGCTCCTGCGTCGTGCCCGGGCTGACGATGAACTGCGAACCGGCTTCGATCGCCGCCTCGAACTGGGCGGCATTGAGGATGGTGCCGGCACCGGCAACCGCACCCTCGACCTCGTTGGCAACGGCGCGGATCGCTTCGAGCGCCGCGGGCGTGCGCAAGGTGATCTCGATCGCTTTCAGTCCACCGGCGACGAGCGCCCGCGCCAGCGGCACGGCGGTCGCCACATCGTCGATCACCAGAACCGGGACGACCGGCTGCAGTTTGAGGATGGAAAGAAGCTTGTCGGTTTTCGCACTCATGCAGATCGTCCTTTTAAAACGATTGAATATGCGTTCCGCATACTCCGCCTGCTGCCGCTTGTCGAGGCCGAACACCAAGCCGGTTCACCATTCATACATAAGCAAAAAAGAAAATAACTTCGACAACAAAGAGATGCTTGAGCCTTGCCCGTAAAACGATAGTTTGATGACATCGACCCTCTCGAAATGCGGGATACCCATGGCGAAGGAGATAGAGCGCAAGTTCCTGGTGGCCTCCGACGGTTGGCGGGAGCGTGCCGACAAGGGCACCCAGCTCCGGCAGGCCTATGTCGTCACTATGGACGACCGGTCCGTGCGCGTGCGGATCCACGGCAACAAATGGGCGCGGCTGACAATCAAGATCGGCAAGTCGGCGCTGGTCCGCAATGAATACGAATATGATCTGCCGATGGACGACGCCAGCGAAATGCTGACCCAGGCAGTGGGCGTCGTTATCGAGAAACGGCGCTACCGGGTGCCGCACAAGGGCTTTGTGTGGGAGGTCGACGTCTACGAAGGCGCACTTGAGGGGCTCGTCGTCGCCGAGGTCGAGATGAAGCGGGAGACCGATCTGCCCGCACTTCCCGACTGGCTGGGACCGGAGATCACCGGGGACCGGCGCTATTCCAACCAGGCGCTCGCCACCAACGGGCCTGTGGAAGAACAAGCATGAGCTACGCCTTCCGCCCAGGCGGGGCCTTCACCGACGATTTCAAAAATGTCGGCGCCGAACAATTCGAGCAGGCGATCGAGGTCCTGCGGCTGCGCCCTGATGGCGTGCACGAGGCAATCCACGACGCCCGCAAGTGTTTCAAGCGCCTGCGTGCACTCTATCGGCTCATCGCCTCCGACGCGCCGCTGTTTCAAAAACAGGAGAATGCCCGCATTCGCAACATGGCGCGCAATCTCTCGGCTGTCAGGGACGCCGCCGCGCTCGTCGAAAATGCCCGCTATCTGCATGAGGGCGCCCGTAGCGACGACGAGGAGAAGGCGCTCGACCGCGTCTGCTCGCGACTGGCCGAGCGACGCGACCGGATTGCCGCCGGCCAAACCGATATCGAGGACAGGATCGCAGCCACCATCGTCAATTGCGAACAGGCCATGGCGGCGCTTGCCCATGTCTCCTTCGACGACCGTCGCCGCAAGACGGCCGACCGGCTGGCGAAGGGCTGGCGGCGCACGTTGAAGCGCGCTGCCCGCGCCGTTGAGGCCTGCCAGGCAAGCACCGAGGCCGCCGCCTTCCACGAGTTGCGCAAGCGCGCGCAGGATTATCGCATGCACCTTGCCTTGATGCGTGAGGCCTGGCCCTCGGCGATGCAGGCAAAACGCCTGGATGCCAAAGCGCTGGTCGAAATTCTCGGCCACCTCAACGACCTCGACGTCATGACCTCGCTCGTCAACGAGGATCCAGGCCTTGCCGGCGACAGCCAGGATCAGGCTCATCTGATCTCCGCTGTCATCGCTCGCCAGGAAAGCCTGCGCTTAGAGGCGCTGGATCGCGCAGCCAACGTCTTTCTCGATGCGCCGGATGTCGAGAGCCGGACCATCCGGCTCCTTTGGCTGGAGGCCAGTCGCTAGCCGCCGGCCGCGACAGATGGCCCCTGGAGGGGAGGTCCGGATTGCACTTGCGGCGCGAAAGCTGTATTTGCACGCCCCATGACCGACATTTCAACGACCCCGCGCCCCGAGACGCATGGCCAGTTCATGGTCGCAGCGCTCTATCATTTCGTCGCCTTCCCGCGTTTCGCCGAATTCCGCGAACCGCTGCAGACCGTTTGCGACGAGAATGGCGTCAAGGGAACCCTGCTTCTCGCCCATGAGGGCATCAACGGCACGATCGCCGGCACCGACGCCGGCATCACGGCGGTGCTTTCCTATCTGCGCTCGCAGCCGGAATTTTCGGGCCTGGAGCACAAGGAAAGCCGTGCTTCCTCGATGCCGTTCCTGCGCATGAAGGTGCGGCTGAAAAAGGAAATCGTCACCATGGGCGTCAACAACATCGACCCCAACAAGATCGTCGGCACCTATGTCGATCCCAAGGATTGGAACGCGCTGATCTCCGATCCCGAAACGATCGTCATCGACACGCGCAACGACTACGAGACCGCGATCGGCATATTCAAGGGCGCGGTCGATCCGCAGACCAAGACCTTCCGCGAGTTTCCAGACTGGGTGCGCAACAATGCCGGCCTGCACAACAAGCCGAAGATCGCCATGTATTGCACCGGCGGCATCCGCTGCGAGAAGGCGACCGCCTTCATGAAGGAGCAGGGCTTCGACGAGGTCTTCCACCTCAAGGGCGGCATCCTGAAGTATCTCGAAGAGGTGCCGCAGGAGGAAAGCCTCTGGGAAGGCGCCTGCTTCGTCTTCGACGACCGCGTGTCGGTCACGCACGGGCTTGAAGAGGGCGAGCACACGCTCTGCCACGCCTGCCGCCAGCCGCTGACCCCGGCCGACCTCGCCTCCCCGCACCACGAGGAAGGCGTGTCCTGCATCCATTGCCACGAAGTCCGCACCGACGAGGACCGCGAGCGTTACCGCCAGCG
This sequence comes from Ensifer sp. NM-2, assembly GCF_003024455.1. Taxonomy (NCBI): domain Bacteria; kingdom Pseudomonadati; phylum Pseudomonadota; class Alphaproteobacteria; order Hyphomicrobiales; family Rhizobiaceae; genus Ensifer; species Ensifer sp. NM-2. The sequence goes on along the minus strand of NZ_PVZR01000012.1, from coordinate 7,930 downwards.
GCAACGCCAGATCACGCTTGCCAAAAAGCGCGGCGAGAAACATCTCGGAAGCTGAAGCGGCTGTCGAAGAAGTCGCGCCGCATCCGCCTGCCGGCACCTTCTCCCCGCAAGCGGGGCGAAGGGAGATGCCGCGCCATCCGTATCCCAAAGAACCGCCCATTCACATCAAGTCAGTATTTTCCGTAACGGAACCGCCGGCAACCCTGCACCCGGGCCACGTACCCTCTCCCCGCATGCGGCGAGAGGGTTAGAGCGAGGGGCAAATCTTGCTGTCTCGCCTCTAGCCCGGCAGCGCCTCGCATTCCTGCAGGGCCATCGCCGCCCGATCCCATTTGGGCCGGCTGCGCGTGAAGATCGCATCCGTTGGCGTGAACTCGGAGAGATCGTCAAGCGTGCCGGCATAGACCGTCAGTCGACCATCATCCGGCAGGCCACTTCCAAAAACCTGGCTGCCGCAGGTCTCGCAGAAATGGCGGATGGAAATGTTGCCATTCGCAGCAATGGTCTGGTAGCCGCGACAAGACCCCGTCGCAATCACATCCGAACGATCGAAAATCATGTAGCAGCAATGCCCGGTACCGGTGATCCGCTGGCAATCGCGACAATGGCAAAAGCCGGAATAGGACGGCGACCGCTTCGCCTCATACCGTATGGCGCCGCAGTGACATCCACCCTTCATGCCGGCCTCCTCCTGTGATTGCAGAGGAGATAGCGCGCCGCAGCCAGCATTCAAAAGAAAACCGCGCGCCGGGGTACGGCGCGCGGTTCGATATCGGGTTTCTACGGGCTGGAAATTACCAGCTCGGGATCAGCGCGCCCTTGAAGGTCTCGTTGATGAAGGTCTTCACCTTTTCGTCGTGGTAGGCTTCGACGAGCGTCTTCACCCAGGGCGCGTCCTTGTCGGCGGTGCGCACGGCAATGACGTTGGCGTAGGGCGACTTCTCGCCTTCGATGGCGATGGCGTCTTCCTTCGGATGCAGGTCGGCCTCGAGCGCGTAGTTGGTGTTGATCACTGCTGCGTCGACATCGGCGAGCGAGCGCGGAAGCTGGGCCGCATCCAGTTCGGCAAATGTGATGTTCTTCGGGTTTTCTGTGATGTCGGATGGGGTCACCTTCAGGCCGACTTCCGGCTTGACCTTGATGAGACCCTTGGACGCGAGCACGAGCAGCGCGCGGCCACCATTGGTCGGATCGTTCGGGATGCCGATCGTCGCGCCATCCTTCAGCTCGTCGAGGCTCTTCACCTTGCTCGAATAGACGCCCATCGGCGTGGTGATGGTGGTGCCGACGCTGACGATATCGAAACCGCGATCGGCGATCTGGTTGTCGAGGTAAGGCTGGTGCTGGAACGAATTTGCGTTGAGGTCGCCGTCGGCAAGCGCCTGGTTCGGAACGACGTAATCGGAGAATTCGAGGATCTCGATGTCGAGGCCCTTGGGCGCCGCGACTTCCTTCACCTTCTCCATGATCTGGGCGTGCTCGCCCGGCGTCACGCCAACCTTGATGGTTTCGGCCAGTGCGGTACCGGCCGTAAGGGCTGCGATTGCCGCAGCAATGATGAGCTTCTTCATGGGTATCTCCTTGTTGGTGATTTGAATGTCCTGGGAAATCAGTTCTTGCGGCTACGCCTGTCGAAGTGGCGTGCCAGTCCGTCGCCGGCACTCTGCACCAGCTGCACCAGCACGATGAGCACGATGACGACGACGAGCATCACGTCGGGCATGAAGCGCTGGTAACCGTAGCGGATGCCGAGATCGCCGAGCCCGCCGCCGCCGACCGCGCCGACCATGGCGGAGTAACCAATGAGGCTGACGGCTGTCATGGTCAGCGCCATCGTCAGCGCCGGGCGGGCCTCCGCGAGCAGAACCTTGAAGACGATCTGCATCGGCGTGGCACCCATGGCACGGGCCGCCTCGATCAGTCCCTTGTCAATCTCGCGGATCGCCGCCTCCACCAGACGTGCAACGAAGGGAATGGTCGCGATCGTCAGCGGCACGATCGCCGCCTTGGTGCCGATCGACGTTCCGGTGAGAAGCCGGGTGAAGGGAATGATGGCAACGACCAGGATGATGAACGGGGTCGAGCGCGCCGCATTGACGATCAGCCCGACGATGCGGTTGATCGTCGGTGCCGGAAAGAGTTCGCCCTTGCCGCTGGTCGCCAGGAATATGCCGATCGGCAAGCCGATCAGTGAGCCGATCAGGCCGGCGGCCGCGACCATGTAGAGCGTGTCGAGCGTGGCACCCCAGATCTTTAACAGGATATCAGGCGACATAGCCGAGCACCTCCGTGACCAGACCGTTTTCAGTGAAGAAGCGTTCGGCACGGCCTGCGGTTTCCGCATCCGCGCCATAGGCGACGACCAGCGAGCCGTAGGGCCGGCCGCCGATCTCGTCGATCGTTCCGGCGATGATGTTGACCTCGGCGCCGACCGACTTGATCAGCTGCGAAATCAGCGGCCGTTCTGCCGCCGCGCCAAAGAAGGTCAGGCGCACGACGGCGCGGTCGCCGACGGCAGCCTGCGGCTTCAGCGCGCGGGACACTGCGTCGGGCAGCTTCGAGCCCGGCAGGCCGGAGAGCATCGCCCGTGTCGTCTCGTGCTTCGGATGGGTGAAGACATCGAAGGTGTGGCCGCGTTCGACAATGCGGCCGTGATCGATGACGGCGACATCGGAGGTGACCGCCTTCACCACTTCCATCTCGTGGGTGATGAGCAGCACGGTCAGGCCGAGATCGGCATTGATGCGCTTCAGCAGTTCCAGGATCGATTGCGTCGTCTCGGGATCGAGCGCCGATGTCGCTTCGTCCGACAAAAGCAGCTTCGGCTCGGTCGCAAGCGCCCGGGCGATGCCGATCCGCTGCTTCTGGCCGCCGGAAAGCTCGGAGGGGTAACGGCCATGCTTGTCGGCAAGCCCGACAAGGTCGAGCAGCGGGCGCACGCGCTTTTCGATGGCTCCCTTGTCCATGCCGGCGATTTCGAGCGGCAGCGCCACATTGCCGAACACGGTACGCGACGACAGCAGATTGAAATGCTGGAAGATCATGCCGACCGAGCGGCGCAACGTGCGAAGACCCGCCTCGTCGAGCGCGCCGACATCGACGCCGTCGACGAGCACCTTGCCGCCCGTCGGCTTCTCCAGCCCGTTGACCAGGCGGATCAGCGTCGACTTGCCGGCGCCGGAGCGGCCGATGATACCGGTGATCGAGCCGCGGCCGACCGAAAGGGAGACGTTGTCGAGCGCGGTAAAGCCGCCGCTCTTGCCGGACGCTGCGAAATGCTTTGAAACGCCGTCGAAGATGACGGCGGCATCGCCGGGCGCCGGTGCTTTATAGGCGGAAACGCTCATCGTTCGGATACCCCCGAAAGAGGCGTTATCGTTATGGACGGGTACATAGGTGCTCTCGGATGCTCGAAACTCAAAATCCCGGACTCGGGGCGCGGGATGGAAGGCGCGTCTTGTCAGGCCGACATTCGACAACGCATTCGGAACAGGGAGCACTTCTCTAGCATTAGCCAACCGGTGAGTTCAACGTCGTTGCCGCAGGAAGAACATGCGACATAATCTACGGCCCTTATGGACAATAGATCCCGGCTTTTACAGGTATGATTTTCCGGGTTGCTTCACGTTTGCGGAAAAAACCGCTCTTTCGCAAATGGCGCTGAAAGAAGCCTGCTGCGCACCGGCCCGATAAGCGGGCCGATGCGCACGATCTGCCGATGACGGTCAAACGCCGATGGCGTGAGCGACCGGCGCCAGATGCGGCCAGACTTCGAGTGAGCCGCGATAGATCATGTTGAGTGCCACATAGAGGATGATGGCGAGACCGACATAGGCGATCCAGTGATAGCGGTTGAGCAGCCGGGCGATGAAGCTGGCGGCAATGCCCATCAGCGCGATCGAAAGGATGAGGCCGAAGACGAGGATCGTCGGATGCTCGCGCGCAGCGCCGGCGACCGCCAACACGTTGTCGAGCGACATCGAGACGTCGGCAATGACGATCTGGATGGCTGCCTGAAGGAAGGTCTTTCGCGGCGCCGAATTGGCCCCCTCGCCCTCAAAATCTTCGGCCCCGCCGGCGCGGATCTCGCGCCACATCTTCCAGCAGACCCAGAGAAGCAGAAGGCCACCGGCCAGCAGCAGCCCGATGATATCGAGAAGCTGTACCGTGACGCTGGCAAGCGCGATGCGAAGGACCGTGGCGGCAAGAATGCCGACCAGGATCGCCTTGCGGCGCTGCTCGGTCGGCAGACCGGCGGCTGCAAGGCCGATGACGACGGCATTGTCGCCGGCCAGAACCAGGTCGATGACGATGACCTGCAGAAGCGCCAGCAGCCCGGCAGAGGTGAAGATTTCCATGATCGATAGTCCCCCAGGCGCCCCGCACGCCTATTCGCTGTCGCTAACGCATAGAACAAGGGGCGTTGGCGGATCAAGGGGTTGAGACGGACAGCTTCGCAATACGCACCGGAATGATGGCACTGCGCAGCGCGTTGTTGCTTCAACGGCTATGCAGAGATTGTGGCGGACTTCACAGTTTACTGAGCACAGTTCTCTGATACGAAACACAACAAGACTGAGTCGAAAGGCAGGAGAGCGGATGCGCATCGTTTTGACCGGAAGTTCGGGGCGCATCGGCCGGGCGATCTACAATGCCCTGACGCCCGATCACGACGTGATCGGCATCGACCGCGCGCCTTTTGCGACGACGGAGATCACAGGTGACTTTGTCGACGGTGTCCTCCTGGAACGCGCCATGCAGGGGGCCGATGCCGTCATCCATGCGGCTGCTCTGCATGCGCCACACGTCGATACGATCCCGGACGCGGAATTCGAGCGCGTCAATGTGATGGGCACCCATCTCGTCATTGCCGCGGCTCAAGCCACCGGCGTCCGCCGTATCGTCTTCACCAGCACGACGGCACTGTACGGCCATGCGGTGAAAGAGGGTGCCTGCACCTGGATCACCGAGGAAACGCCACCGCAACCGCACACGATCTACCATCACACCAAGCTTGCCGCCGAGGCTTTGTTGGAAAACGCCGCCGACCGGGCGCTGCATATCCGTGTCCTGCGTATGTCCAGATGTTTTCCGGAGCAGGCCGACCGCATGGCGGCGTATCGGCTGCACCGCGGCATCGACGTCCGCGATGTGGCGGACGCGCATGTGGCGGCGCTCGACAATGACGGGCCTGCCTTTCAGCGGTTCGTCATTTCAGGCGAGCCGGCCTTCCTGCCGACCGATTGCCGTCATCTGGCAAGCGATGCAGCCTCGGTTCTGCGGGAGCGGGCGAGCAAATTTGCTCAGGCCTTTGCCGAGCGCGGCTGGTCGCTGCCGGCATCGATCGACCGTATCTACGATCCGAGTGCCGCCATCGGCGCGCTCGGATGGAAGCCGCGTTTCGGTTTCAAGGAAGTCCTGGCCCAGCTCGACCGCGGCAGCCTCGAGGTGCTGCCGGTGCGCAAAGCGGCCCCAGGGCGCTTCGATTGACAGGACGTCTTGCGCGCCTCAATGGGCGCGCAAGACTGATGACAAAGTCATCCATATGACCTGTTCGACATTCACGTGTCTTGTTGACTCCCAAAGCGCCCTCATTCCTGTGCCTGTCACAGGAATCCAGCCAGCCCAAGTCCTTGGGTTGAAAGATCTGTTGGCCCGACAGACGTCGGGCCGCTGGATCCCCGCTACAAGGGCGAGGATGAGGAGAACAGCATGTTTCGCCCGTCAACCAGGCTATCGCAGTGGTTTGCCATCAACCTGAGCTCTGCACGCCTCAACGGGCGCGCAAGGCACCAGCCATCAGATGTGGTTGCCCGCGGGAAACTCTTCGGCCAATGACTTGTACCAGTGGCCGCTCTTCTTGATCGTGCGCACTTGCGTCTCATAGTCCACATGCACGATGCCGAAGCGCATCTTGTAGCCTTCGGCCCACTCGAAATTGTCCATCAGGCTCCAGGCGAAGTAGCCGCGCATGGGGTAGCCCTTGGAAATCAGGTCTGCCGTCACCGACAGGTGCTCGGCGATGTAGTCGAGCCGCGGCTGGTCGTCGACCGCACCATTTTCGACGCCCATGTTGTAGCAGGCGCCATTCTCGGTGATGTAGCAATCGGGCAGGTCGTAGCGGGCGTTAAGCGTCTCCACCAGTTGGCCGAGCGCCGGCGCATAGACCTCCCAGCCGATATCCGTCTTCACGTCGCTGACCGGCTTGGCGTTGATCGTCGCGGGATATTCGGCACCGGCGGCAGCATCATCACTGACGCGCATTGGCGTGTAGTAGTTAAGGCCCCACCAATCGAGCGGCCGCGAAATCGTTTCCATGTCGCCGTCTTCGATATCGGGCATGCGATGGCCGAGCGCGCTCATGAAGCTTTCGGGATACTCGCCCTTGAAGATCGGACCGAAGAAGACGCCGTTGTGGAAATCGAAGGCGCGCTCAGCGGCCGCCTTGTCGGCAGCAGCGTCGCTGCCGGGATAGACCGAATGAGCGTTGATAACGATGCCGGCTGGCAGGTTCGGCCGCTCCGAGCGGATGGCGTCGACGCCGAGGCCATGTGCCAGGTTGGTGAAATGCAGCGCGTGCAGCGCCGCGTCCATGTTGCGCTCGCCCGGCGCGTGAATGCCGTAGAGATGGCTGAGCCACACCGAGCACCAGGGCTCGTTGAAGGTCGCGATCGCGTCGAGCCGGTCGCCGAGCCGAGCGATGACAGTCTTGGCATAACGCTGGAAGGCGTAGGCCGTGGTGCGCGCCGTCCAGCCGCCGTCGCCCATCAGCGCCAGCGGCAGGTCCCAGTGATAAAGCGTGGCGAAGGCCTTGATGTTACGCGCCTTCAGGCCGTCAACGAGACGGTCGTAGAAGTCGAGGCCCTTCTCGTTGATCGGGCCGGTGCCTTCGGGAATGATGCGCGGCCAGGCGATCGAGAACCGGTAGGCCTCGACGCCGAGGCTCTTGATCAGATCGAGATCATCGTCGAGCCTGTTGTAGTGATCGCAGGCGATATCGCCATTGTGCCGGCCGAAGACCCGGCCCGGCATGTTGGAGAAGGCATCCCAGATCGATGGCTTGCGCCCGTCCATCTTGGTGGCTCCCTCGATCTGGAAGGAGGCCGTCGCCACTCCGAACACGAAATCGCCCGGGAAACGTTGGGCAAGGGTTTTTGCTTCGATCATCAGCCTGTCTCGTCCTTTGCAGCGGCCCGCATCCGGCGGGCGGCCGCTCACCTTGTGTATTTTCATTCTTGTTGCGGGCGGGCCTAAAGCGACACCGGCAAAAGTCAACTCGCGAAAAAGGGCGAGGCACCCCTCGCCCTGCCCCCCGGCATGCTTTCCGACTACACCTTTACCCATGCGCCGTTTCGTTTTGACGACTGCACGCAGGCATCGACGAAGGCCATGCCCTTCATACCGTCGTCGATTGTCGGATAGGTGACGGCGGCATCGATCGCCTCGCCCTTTCGTTTGGCGAAGATCGCCCGGGCCGCTTCGGTGTAGATATTGGCAAACCCTTCGAGATAGCCTTCAGGGTGGCCAGAAGGAATGCGGCTGACGCGAGCGGCGGCCGGGCCGGAGCCGGCACCAGCCCGGGTGAGCAGCCGCTTCGGCTCGCCGAACGGCGTGTACCAGAGATAGTTCGGGTCCTTCTGCGTCCATTCGAGCCCACCCTTGGTGCCGTAGACCCGCACCATCAGGCCGTTCTCGTGGCCGGGCGCCACCTGGCTGCACCAGAGCAGCCCCTTGGCGCGCTCGCCGTCCTTTTTCTTGAAGCGCATCATCACATGGGCATTGTCGTCGAGCTTTCGGCCGGCAACGAAGCTGTCGAGGTCGGCGGCAAGTTCCTCGAGTTCCAGCCCGGAGACGAAGGCGCCGAGATTATAGGCATGGGTGCCGATGTCGCCGGTCGAGCCGCCGGCGCCGGAGCGGGCCGGATCGGTGC
>NZ_PVZR01000129.1:0-482 GCF_003024455.1 Ensifer sp. NM-2 | reverse complement strand
CGGCATGGGGAGAGCACCGCGAACGAAGCCGGCACCTTCACCGGGCTCCTCGACGTCCCGCTCACGCACCGCGGCGAACGGCAAGCATCCGCAGCCGGACAGCTCCTCCGGTCGAACCACATCACGCCGGACGTCGTGGTCACCTCCACATTGCGCCGTGCCGTCCGCACCGCCGAACTGGTCTGCGACGCCCTCGGGACACAGCTGCCCACGGAAGCGGTGTGGCAGCTCAACGAACGCAACTACGGTGCCCTGACCGGGATGACGAAGACCGACGCCCGTCGGATGCTCGGTGACGACGAGTACGTGCGGCTCCGCAGGTCCCGTACCGGCACACCGCCACCGATGTCGCTGCACCTATGGGAGGAACTGCGGTCGAGCTCCGCGCTGCGCGGCCTGCCCGACGGCGCCCTCCGACGCACCGAGGCACTCTCGGACGTCATCAAGCGGGTCCGCCCCGTCTTGCACGACCGGCTCCTGCC
>NZ_PVZR01000128.1:0-485 GCF_003024455.1 Ensifer sp. NM-2 | reverse complement strand
CGTCGGCGAGCCGCGCCGCCCACGGGTGCGCGGCGGACGCGGGCCGCAGCCGATCCATCTGCGGCGGCGAGAGCGGGCGGATCGTCCACGCATCGAGCGGCACGGCGCCGAGCGCCTGGAGCGAGCGCACGTAGCGCTCGAGCTCGTCGTCGACGGTGTACTCCAGCCACACCGGCGGCGGCGCCGACTGGGCCGCGAGCGATGCCGGGGCGAGGGCGGCGACCGCCACCACGGCTTGGATGATGGTGAACACCCAGGTGTGGTCCTCGCCGATGGAGAAGGCCGCGCCCGGGTTCAGGATGTAGTGCCAGCGCAGCACCCCGGGGATCACCGCGACGGAGTCCCCCAGCTGCATCGTGCTCTCGACCGCGTACTTGGTCAGCTGGTCGAGGGCGTAGGCCAGCACCGCCACGATGAGGGCGGTGAGCACGGCTCGCCGGCCCGCGCGAGGGGATCGCGGGGCCGGCGCGGCGTCGACGGCTCGG
>NZ_PVZR01000127.1:0-488 GCF_003024455.1 Ensifer sp. NM-2 | reverse complement strand
CGCGGGGATGTCACCGGCCGTCTTCGTGCGGACCGAGCCGGGGTTCAGCGGCGCATGACCTTGCGGGCGATGCCGTTGCCGATCAGCTGCAGCGCCTGGACGAACACGATCACCACGATCACGGCCAGCCAGGTGACCTCCGGACGGAACCGGTTGTAGCCCTCCACGATGGCGAAGTTGCCGACGCCACCGCCGCCGATGATGCCCGCCATGGCGGACATGTCCACGAGCGAGATGATCACGAACGTGAAGCCGAGGATCAGCGGGCCGAGGGCCTCGGGCAGCACCACGGTGCGCACGATCCGCATGCGGGAGGCGCCCATCGCGCGGGCGGCCTCGATCACGCCGGGGTCGAGGGAGACGAGGTTCTGCTCCACGATGCGGGCGATGCCGAACGTGGACGCCCAGATCATGCAGAACACCACGGCGGTGTTGCCGATGCCGGTGCCGAGCGTCGCGATGGTCAGCGGCTGCAGGGCGGCGATGAG
>NZ_PVZR01000126.1:0-490 GCF_003024455.1 Ensifer sp. NM-2 | reverse complement strand
CCGCCTTCTTCTCCACCGGCCAGCGTTGCACCGCGTCGTCGCGGGTGATCGTGACCGAAGGCATTCACGACCGGTTCGTGGCGGCGATGGGCGAGCGCATGAAGGGGCTCACCATCGACGACGCGCTGAAGGCCGGCACCCATATCGGCCCGGTGGTCGACCAGAGCCAGCTCAACCAGGACACCGACTACATCGCCATCGGCAAACAGGAAGGCGCCAAACTCGCCTTCGGCGGCGAGCTTCTGAAGCGCGACACGCCCGGCTTCTACCTGCAGCCGGCGCTGTTTACCGAGGCAACCAACCAGATGCGCATCTCGCGTGAAGAAATCTTCGGACCGGTCGCTTCGGTGATCCGGGTGAAGGATTATGACGAGGCGCTTGCCGTCGCCAACGACACGCCGTTCGGGCTGTCGTCGGGCATTGCCACCACCAGCCTGAAACATGCGACGCATTTCAAGCGCAATGCCGAGGCCGGCATGGTGATGGTCAA
>NZ_PVZR01000125.1:0-500 GCF_003024455.1 Ensifer sp. NM-2 | reverse complement strand
CCGTCACGCTGGTAGGATTCGGGGGTACGGCCTCCGTGCGCACCGCAAGGGGGCGTTTTCCATGTACGGGCCGGTCCGGGACGACCCGCGGCCCTGAGGAGAGATGCAGATGCCAGCGATCGCGATCGTCGGAGCCCAGTGGGGCGACGAGGGCAAGGGCAAGGCCACCGACCTGCTGGGCGGGCGAGTGGACTACGTCGTCAAGCCGAACGGCGGCAACAACGCCGGGCACACCGTCGTCGTCAACGGGGAGAAGTTCGAGCTCAAGCTGCTGCCCGCCGGCATCCTCTCGCCCAACGCGGTGCCGGTGATCGGCAACGGCGTGGTGGTGAACCTGGAGGCGCTGTTCGAGGAGATCGACGGGCTCGAGTCCCGCGGCCACTCGTGCGAGCACCTGAAGATCTCCGCCAACGCCCACCTCGTGGCGCCGTACCACCAGACCATGGACAAGGTGACCGAGCGGTTCCTGGGCAAGCGTGCGATCGGCACCACCGGCCGCG
>NZ_PVZR01000124.1:0-500 GCF_003024455.1 Ensifer sp. NM-2 | reverse complement strand
GATTTCAAGCGGATGATCATGCCCGCCCTGCGGGGCACGGGCCTAGGCTCCATTCTCGGCGTGCTGCCCGGCGGTGGCGCAACGCTGTCATCCTTCGCATCGTACGCTTTGGAGAAAAAGCTGTCGAAAGGACCGGTAAGGTTCGGTGAGGGGGCGATGGAAGGCGTAGCTGGACCGGAAGCAGCCAACAATGCTGGTGCGCAAACATCGTTCATTCCGATGCTGACGCTCGGCATTCCCGGCAACGGCGTTATGGCGATGATGATCGGCGCGTTGATGATCCAGGGCATTCAGCCCGGACCTAGCGTGATGACCAATAACCCGGCGCTTTTTTGGGGCTTGATCGCATCCATGTGGATTGGCAACCTTATGCTACTGATCCTGAACTTGCCCTTGGTAGGGCTGTGGGTGAAGCTGTTGTCGACGCCCTACAACATGATGTTCCCGGCGATCCTCGTCTTTAGCGCGATCGGCGTTTACTCGATCAATATGAGTTTGGT
>NZ_PVZR01000123.1:0-502 GCF_003024455.1 Ensifer sp. NM-2 | reverse complement strand
GCCGCGGACGTGCCCGCCGACGAGCTGATGGCCGGGGAGCTGACGCTCACCGGCCGCATCACGACGGCGTCCAACGCCACGTTCCTCGGCGCGATCGGTGACACCCCGGTGGTCTACAAGCCGGTGGCCGGCGAGGCCCCGCTATGGGACTTCCCTGCCGGAACCTTGGCCCGCCGCGAGGTGGCCGCGCACCTGGTGTCCGAGGCGCTGGGCTGGGACATCGTGCCGCGCACCTGGCTGCGCGACGGGCCCTTCGGCGAGGGCATGGTGCAGCTCTGGCAGGAGCAGGACCCTGAGCAGGATGCTGTGGACCTGTTCCCGGCGGACGAGGTGCCGGCCGCGGGGTGGCTCACCATCCTGGAGGGCGAGGACGAGGACGGGAATCGGCTGGCCCTGGCCCATGAGGACTCGGCGGCGCTGCGCCGCATGACGGTGTTCGACGTGATCGTCAACAACGCCGACCGCAAGGGCGCCCACATCCTCGCCATGCCCGGCGGGCACC
>NZ_PVZR01000122.1:0-507 GCF_003024455.1 Ensifer sp. NM-2 | reverse complement strand
ACACAACCTTCCAGGTTCATGCGGGTCTCACCCTCGGTCGGCTTGCTCGACAGAGGCGACCAGGGCGTCGAGTGAGCGCAATAGTTGCTCTGTGTCGGGGTGCTCTCCTCGGTGTACGGTCGCAAGCATCCGGCTTTCGAGCGTCGCAGCGGCCACGGCACGTGACACTCGTCGTGCCTGTGACCAGCGCGTGACGAGTTGTTCAAACACCGGATGCGCGCGTACAGCGCCTACATGATCGGGCAAAGAAGCTGATGACGGAGCTGAGATCAGGTCGTCTACCGGTGCTCCGAGGATGCCAGCGATTGCCTGGACCACGGCGGGAGGTACGTCTGCGGCTGTACGAGTCTCCCACCTGAACACGTCGCCCTTGTCGAACTCCCACCCCCGCTCACGCAGGCGTGCGGCGACGTCGCTCACGCTCAGTTGCGCACGCTTTCTTACACGAGACAATGCGGCGGAGTCGAGACGACATTCGCTGTCAGGGAGTAGACCCAGCATTGCTGC
>NZ_PVZR01000121.1:0-510 GCF_003024455.1 Ensifer sp. NM-2 | reverse complement strand
AAGACTGGGATAACTCCGGGAAACCGGGGCTAATACCGGATGCTTGATTGAACCGCATGGTTCAATCATAAAAGGTGGCTTTTAGCTACCACTTGCAGATGGACCCGCGGCGCATTAGCTAGTTGGTGAGGTAACGGCTCACCAAGGCGACGATGCGTAGCCGACCTGAGAGGGTGATCGGCCACACTGGGACTGAGACACGGCCCAGACTCCTACGGGAGGCAGCAGTAGGGAATCTTCCGCAATGGACGAAAGTCTGACGGAGCAACGCCGCGTGAGTGATGAAGGCTTTCGGGTCGTAAAACTCTGTTGTTAGGGAAGAACAAGTGCTAGTTGAATAAGCTGGCACCTTGACGGTACCTAACCAGAAAGCCACGGCTAACTACGTGCCAGCAGCCGCGGTAATACGTAGGTGGCAAGCGTTATCCGGAATTATTGGGCGTAAAGCGCGCGCAGGCGGTTTCTTAAGTCTGATGTGAAAGCCCCCGGCTCAACCGGGGAGGGTCATTG
>NZ_PVZR01000120.1:0-519 GCF_003024455.1 Ensifer sp. NM-2 | reverse complement strand
CCCTCGGTGAGTTCCTCGCGCTGGCCGTGTCCTTCGAGCACGAGGCGGTCGCGAACGAGAACCACCGCGCGCGGGTCCTGGCGGACACCCTGGACGCCGCCACCGGCACCCTGCTGATCGAGGGCAAGTCCCCGAAGCGCAAGGTCGGCGAGCTGGACAACCGCGGCAGCCACTTCTACCTGGCGCTGTACTGGGCCCGCGAGCTGGCGAAGCAGACCGAGGACGCCGAGCTGGCGGCCGCGGCGAAGCCGGTCGCCGAGGAGCTGGAGGCCCAGGAGGAGACCATCCTGGCCGAGCTCAACGGCGTGCAGGGCTCCCCGGTGGACCTGGGCGGCTACTACTGGCCGGAGCTGGAGAAGGTCACCTCCGTGATGCGTCCGTCCGCGACGCTCAACGCGATCGTGGACAAGCTCTCCGTCTGACGATCTGAGCGCCTGGGGCCGGGCCGCGTGCGTGGAGCGCGCGGCCCGGCCCCTTCTCGTGTCCGCAACGCGGGTTGAGTTGTCACGGGTGTTCGAG
>NZ_PVZR01000011.1:0-226698 GCF_003024455.1 Ensifer sp. NM-2 | reverse complement strand
AGGTGGAGCAGCCCATATAGTGATGGATCTTGTCCTTGCCGATCGAAAAGCGCGAGGTGCCATCCGGCATCAGGCCCTGGCCCTGGGTCGAGCGGATCGCCGTGCACAGGTTGGTCTTGCGCGACAGGCACGACGGGCAGGTCCGGCATTCCGGCGTATAGAGCGGGATGACATGGTCGCCCTTCTTGACCGAGGTCACGCCCGGGCCGACATCAACGACGACGCCGGCACCCTCATGGCCGAGGATCGCCGGGAACAGACCTTCGGGGTCGGCGCCGGAAAGCGTGAAATCGTCGGTGTGGCAGATGCCGGTCGCCTTGACCTCGATCAGAACCTCGCCGGCCCGCGGGCCTTCGAGCTGAACGGTCATCACTTCCAGCGGCTTGCCGGCCTGAACGGCGACGGCGGCGCGTACATCCATCTATTTTCTCCTTGAACTAACAATGATTTCGGGTGGCATCGACAGAACGGCCAATGTCGCCCGTTGGAATCGGCAATGAACTAACGAATAGTCTGTTGAACGCGATTGAGCTCTATCTCAAGAGCGGCAATGGCCCTGCCAGTCTGTTCGTGCAATTTCTTGACGAGAGCCAGCTGCTCTCGAAGGCTCTCGCTCGAAACGGTCTTCGTCTCATCATCCGGCGCGCGGCCCATGCCGGCGATCAGCCAGGCGGGCGTAACACCGAGCACGCCGGCGAGCATGAACAGGCGGGTGGTGCGCGGCTCCGCACGGTCGCGCTCCCAGGCGGCAACCGTTTCCACTCTGACGCCGAGCTGATCGGCAAGGTCCTTGGTCGAGAGGTTGGCCGCGTCGCGCGCGCGCCAGATGCGCCCGCCCAACGTATCTCCGTCGCCGGTGTCGCGCAGGCGAGCAATCATCGTTTCGGTGGACAAGCGCATGGATATCTCCTTTGCCACGGTCACGTTCAAAGGTCCCGGTTTCTGATCAGAGAAGTAAGAGCGCTTCTCCTCCGGGGCGGAAGATGAAATGAGCTTATAGGCATTCGGCCCGTCAGGGACCACCCCGCAGCGGCAAAAACACGGTCAAAAGCGGCTCCGACCATGAAACATGTCTTACCGTGTCGTACCCGTATGCGTTGAAAAGTGCTGCGAACGTTCTAAAGTGGCGCAGCCCAATCGGAACAAGCCCATGACCGCGTCTGCATCGACAGCAGCCAATCCCCAGAACACGGTAATGCAGGGCGTCGCCATCATGCTCTTTGCCATGATCATCCTGCCAGGCATGGATGTGATCGCCAAGTACATGGCTGTCGTCGAGGGCATGGCGCCGGCACAGGTGACGTTCTATCGATTCTTCTTCCAGCTTGTCGCCACGCTGCCCTTGCTCATTACCGTTGGTGGTCTGCGGGCGCTGCGCCCGAAAAGGCTCTGGCTCAACCTGCTGCGCGGCGTTCTTCTGGCGGCGGCGGCCTTGTTCTTCTTCATTTCGGTGAAATACATGCCGCTCGCCGATGTGTTCGCGATCTATTTCGTCGAGCCGTTCATCCTGACCTGCCTGTCCGCGCTGATCCTGCGCGAGAAGGTCGACTGGCGCCGCTGGCTGGCAATTGCCGTAGGTTTTGCCGGTGCAATGATCGTCATTCAGCCCAGCTTCGCCGTCTTCGGCGCAACATCGTTGCTGCCGGTCGCCTGTGCCTCGGTCTTTGCCTGTTATCTCCTGCTGAACCGGGCCGTCGGAACGGCCGACAGCCCGCTGACGATGCAGACGATTGCCGGTATCGGCGGAACGCTGTTCATGGTGGGGGTGATTGCGATCGGCGATCAAATGGGTGTCGCGGACTTCGAGCCGTCTCTGCCAAAGACCGCGCTCGGCTGGGCGCTCGTCGTCATCCTCGGCTCGCTTTCGGGCTATGGCCACCTCCTGGTGGTCAAGGCCTTCCAGGCGGCACCCGTTTCCCTGCTGGCGCCGTTTGCCTATTTCGAGATCGTCACCGCGACAGCGCTTGGCTATCTCATCTTCGGAGATTTTCCATCGGTCTCGAAATGGCTGGGGATTGCGATCATCGTCGTGTCAGGACTTTTCATGATCTGGCGCGAACGACGGGCCAGGGATCGCTTCATCGAAGCGCCCTGAAACATCCCTCTTCCTAATAGTCCCAAATTCAGGCTTGGTCGTTGCGGGTCGGGCCGAAGACCGTTTCGAAGGCTTCGCGCAGGCGCATGTCCACATCCGGCACCATCACCGGCAGGCCGAGATCGACGAGGCTGGTGACGCCGTAGCCGCGGATGCCGCAGGGCACGATGCCGCCGAAATGGTCGAGATCCGGATCGACGTTGAGCGAGAAACCGTGAAAGCTCACCCAGCGGCGCAGGCGAATGCCGATCGCCGCGATCTTGTCTTCAGCCGTAGACCCGTCCGGAAGTGACGGTTTCTCCGGACGGCGAACCCAGACGCCGACGCGATCCTCTCGGCGTTCGCCTTTGACGTTCATCGAACCAAGCGTCGAGATGACAACGCTTTCCAGCGCGGCGACGAACGCCCGCACGTCCTGTCGCCGACGCTTGAGATCCAGCATGACATAGACCACCCGCTGGCCAGGGCCGTGATAGGTGTATTCACCGCCGCGGCCGGTCGCAAACACTGGGAACCGATCGGGCATCACGAGGTCTGCCGCGTCGGCGCTGGTGCCTGCGGTATAGAGCGGCGGGTGTTCCACCAGCCAGACGAGCTCGTCGGCGGTGCCGGCGGCAATGGCGGCCGCTTCGCGCTCCATCGTTTCAACCGCCTGTGGATAATCGACGAGGTGATGGGCGATCCGCCAGCGAACCGGGGGTGATTCCGGGGGGGCGAACATGTCCTGGCTCAGATTTTCGCGCTGCATTTCCGTCTGCATTCCTGTTTTGATCCCCTGTACATGGGACGGCGCGCGACAAGAGTCCAGCGTTTGCAGGGCTTCGCGGGGAGGCTGTTGAAATAGTTTCTTTTCCCGTCAAATTTCTGTCGTCATGCCCTTGTGCACCCCAGAGGCTTTTGCTACATGCAGCCCCGCCGGAGCAATTCGGCACCTACCACGATGCGGTCGTGGCGGAATTGGTAGACGCGCAGCGTTGAGGTCGCTGTGGGGCAACCCGTGGAAGTTCGAGTCTTCTCGACCGCACCAAAGAAAACCTGCTTCGGCAGGTTTTTTTGTTTTTATCCCTATACTTAGCGCAACGGTGTCCCACGTCGGGACCATGCGTGGGACATCTGTTCGTTCCATTGCACCAAGCGCGAGTTTCCGGCTTCAATTCGTACGAATTACGCCACGGCGTCGTGTTCCTCGCGCGCAGCTTCCCAGACTTCCCGCGCTGCATCCAGGTTCATCAGTGCGATCCCCAGCCCAACAATTAAATCCGGCCAAGCCGACTGCCACAGGTAAGCCGTCGCCAGGCCCGCGCCGATGATGGCGACATTGGCAAAGGCGTCATTGCGGGCAGACAGGAATGCCGCCCGCGTGAGGCTGCCGCTTCCATGGCGGTACGCGGCGAGAAGGTATGCACAGAACAGGTTGATCAGGAGAGCGCCAAAGCCAGTCAGGGATAGTGCAAAGGGCTCAGGCGGGATTGGATCCATGAACTTCGCCCAAGCCGTCCATAAGAAGGCCAGCGCGGGGACCAGAAGAATGAATGCCATCGCCATACCGACACGTGCACGGCTCCGCGCTGTCCAGGTGAGCGCAAAGAAGATCAGGATGTTCACGGACGTGTCTTCGAGAAAGTCGACACTATCGGCCAAGAGGGAAACGGAGCCGATGGCAAGCGCAACGAAGAATTCAACCCCGAAGTAGCCTAGGTTCAATAAGGCGACGATGAGCACGACGCGGCGTAAATTGTTATCCACTAAGGGTTTCCTTCATCCACTAAGGGTTTCCTTCAGAGCTACCGAAATACACCATCGACAATTTTGACGCACTTGCCAGCAATAGATTGCTATCCTGAGCGTTAGGTTTCGAGATATGCACTGCTCATGGAAGCCTCTGCCAACGCAGCCAGCAATGCCGGCTGCGCACCGGTCGCCTTAGACGGAGGTGCTCTGATCACCGTCGTCCGGCTGATCGCGAACCGCTTGCTGGTGCGTCTGGCGCAACGCGAGATCGGTACCGGTGCGGAAGGTCAGATGGAGCGCTCCCTTCGACAGGCAAGGCGCATTTGGGTGAAGATGTGGAAGGCTTGATCGACGGCGAGCGGCCGCCGGAGCTTGCGGCAGCGATTCGGCAGAAAATTGGCTGGTTGCGCCAACAGTGAGAAACGGCTTAGCCGACCGTCTATAGTCACCTTGTCTTGAGTACGTTCGCCTGCACCGGGTGCTCGATGCCCTTCAGCGAAAGCAGACGGGTCTCGGAGCCATCGATGAAGTCCGGCGCTTGGGCGGCCGTCTCCGCTGATACCAGGATCTCGCCGGCACCGGCCTGGGATTCGAGCCTTGCAGCCTGATTGACGGTGCCGCCGATTGCGGTGAAATCGCTGCGGAAGCTTGAGAATTCGCCAATCTCGACATCGCCGGTATGGATGCCGACACCAACGCCGAGCGTATGACCAAGGGTGCCTTCGAGGACCAGGTTCGAGCCGTCCAGGGCTGCGTGATGTCGCTGTATATCCATCGCCGCCTTGATCGCAGCACGAGCATGATCCTTTATCTCGATCGGGAAGTTGAAGATCGCCATCAGGCCGTCGCCCATCTGCTTGTTGACGATGCCGTCATGCGCCCAAACCGCCTGCGCGCAGCGATCCTGGAAAAGGCTGACAATTTCGCTCAGCTCAAGCGCTTCGATCCGCTCCGACAGATGCGTGAACCCCCGCATATCTGCAAACAGGATGGTAGCGCGGGTGGTTATGTGGCGTTGCTTCTTGACGTAACGGAAGGAGCGTTCGCAGATCGTGCAGATGTTTGGATTCATCTTGCTTCGGGTGATGCCGAATGCGCGGAAGGGAAGGGCAAGCGGGCCGCGGATCGGGATAGGTACGCGCATCTGATCCCAGCAGCCCCGGCATATGTTGGCGTTGCTGTGATGGGCAGGCTCGGGGGAAGAGGCAGTCGTCATGCCCTGCAATCTCGTCAGGCCGCAGAAACCTTTTGGTCGCGCGTTAATAAACTTCTAATATTCAGTTGCTTTTGGCAACTCGTGGTTTGGATCGGGCGACAATAAAGGCGCGGCGTATTCTGCTGCGCGTCTCACCCTGCAGTGTCAGCCGACTGCCGCCCGCCAGAACATCCGACTTCGCTGGTAACCCGAAAAGTGCGAGGGAGGGAATTGCGAGGGGGGAATAACGGAAGTCGCGGTTACGCTTGCGCTTTGCGATCCGCGCAAGGGGTGACCGGCGGAGATGCTTGGCGCGCGCTCCGCTCCTCGAAAGCTGGATTGTTCATTGTCCAGCTTCCCCAAGCTTTCGCCTATCGCGCTTCAACCGGTCTTCGAGCTTCTCTTTCGAGGATAGGCGCTCTTTGCGGCACCTTCGTTACTCGGCGAAAGCCCGAACCGGCAGCTGCTGTCATTTAACCGTGCCGTCGGGCGAAACTTGTTGTGTTTCGTCGCCGGTGCTTGAACCTGCGGTCGGCGCGGTATTCGTCGGTGCCGGTATCCGGCCCTGCTTGTTGTCGATGCTGCCGGTGTGCTCCGGTGATGGTTGCGGTTGGATCTGGTCGACTGCCGTGGTCCGTTCGCTATCGCTGTTTTCGCTCCAGATTTCGGTGCCTCCCCACACAAGCAGCGCCAGAAACAGGCCAGCACCGAGGATTGCCAGAACACGCACACCCAGCGGACCCTGACGGCTTTCGCGCGCCGTAAAGTCCTCCCGGTCGGGATCATGTGTTGCTGAGATAGGATCGCCTCGCTCATCCAGATATTTGCTCATCGGATGACCTCCGTTGTTGTCATCGTAAACAACGGGCATAGAACAACAATGTTCCGTCTTGAGGCAAATCGCCCGGTCATTGGCCAGGGATAAGAGAAGCCGGAACGCCAACGAATTGGCGGCCCGGCTTCATATGTCATTTCAGCATGAAACGTGATGTTCAGTTCGACCAGGTGTCGGCGACACTGCGACGCACGAGCTTGTAGCTGTGATCGGGTTGAACTTCGTAGGTTTCGTAGACCATGGTGCCCTGGTGCAAGAAGCGGTTCTGAATCATCGTACCCGGCGCCGCCTGCGTCTTTCGCATTGGACCTGTCTCGCCGTAGGTGAGGCTGCCCGGTAACGGCTCGAGGTTGGGGGGGGCGGTGTTGCATCCCGCCAGAGCGAGAAGGGCGAGGATTGCGACATGCGTCGGTCTCATAGGCTGATCCTTGATTGAAAACCTGTGTTTGACACTAGACATTTGGTCCTGGGACGAAAAGCTCGGGTTCGATTGATATACTGCAGTCTGCTCGATCTCCTCGGTGGACGGCGCTCGCCAGGTCAGTTTCGCGCCAACTCGCTTGTGGTTTCTCGAACTTCTTGACGGCGCGCTCCCGCTTCAGTCGCGACAGGCGCTGGATCCAGAAAATGCCGTCGAGCTGGTCGATCTCGTGCTGGAGACAGACCGCCATCAGGCCGTCAGCGTCTTCCTCGACAGGCGTACCGTCGAGTGTCTGGTACCGAACGCGCACCATCCCGGGGCGCTCGACGTCTTCGGAAATTCCCGGCATCGAAACGCTGCCTTCGGCATGTTTGACCATGTTGGTCGAGTGCGAGACGATCTCGGGATTGACGAAGATACGCACACCACTTTCGCGGTCGAGTTCGATCACTGTCAATCGCTGCAGGATGCCTATGTGCGGCGCGGTGATACCGATTCCCGGTGCCGCGCGCATCGTGTCGAGGAGGTCGTCCGCAAGCGCACGCAAGGCGGCGTCGAACTCTTCGACGGTCTTTGCTTCCCGGCTCAGCAACGAATCTGGAAAACGAAGGATGGGGTGGATCGCCATCTGAAGCTCCTCGGCTGCGGCCGCATAGTGCTATCCGATCGCCCCGTCGATGTCGACTGCGCGTGCGCACGAGCGTTTCCCATGTCTTTGCAACAGCTTGAATAAATCTGTTGCCGCAGTGGCGACGTCCGCGTCTGCGATGTGGACCTCGGCAAGGCTTTGCGCTAGCAGGGCTGTAAGGCCCAATTCTGAGAGGAAGATCTGGGCGGCAAAACCGGCAGTGATGTACCCTTTCCAGAACCGCGCTTGGCGGGCTGGAAAGTTGGCAATCGTTTCGAGGGCGCGCTCATGAGCAATACCGGCGACGACGACCGCGATTCCGAAGAAATCCCCGCCTATGATGGGGCGGACATCTATGCCGAAGACGGTTCGGTGCGCTCCGACTTCCTGATGCATGTCGGCGCGGCGATTGCCGACCGCGACACGATCTATCTCCGCCAACACGTCGCCGGCCTGCACTCGTCCGAAATGGGCGACCTGCTCGAGGCGATCCAGCCGGAACAGCGCCTGGCGCTCGTCTCGCTGCTTGGCAAGGACTTCGATCTTTCGTCGCTGACCGAAGTCGACGAGGCCATTCGCCTCGACATCGTCGAGCATCTGCCCAACGAGCAGATCGCCGAGGCGCTTGGCGAGATGGATTCGGATGATGCCGTCTACATTCTCGAGGATCTCGATCAAGAGGACCAGGACGAGATCCTGGCGAAGCTGCCCTTTACCGAGCGCGTTCGCTTGCGTCGTTCGCTTGATTATCCCGAGAGCACAGCCGGCCGGCGCATGCAGACGGAGTTCGTCGCGGTGCCACCGTTCTGGACCATCGGCCAGACGATCGACTATATGCGCGAGGACGCGGACCTTCCGGAAAGTTTCACGCAGATCTTCGTCATCGATCCGACCTTCAAGCTCCTGGGTGCCGTTGATCTAGACAAGGTTCTGCGCTCCAAGCGCTCGATCAAGGTCGACGCCATCATGCGCGATACCAGCCATGCCATTCCAGCGGAGATGGATCAGGAAGAGGCGGCGCAGCTCTTCGAGCAATACGACCTTCTTTCGGCTGCTGTGGTGGACGACAACGGCCGGCTCGTCGGGGTTTTGACCATCGACGATGTCGTCGACGTCATCCAGGAGGAGGCGGAGGAAGACTTGCTGCGTCTGAGCGGCGTCGGTGATGAGGAGTTGTCGGACTCGGTCGCCGACGCTTCCCGCTCACGCGTCCCGTGGCTGTTCATCAATTCGATGACGGCCTGTATCTCCGCCTCTGTCATCGGCCTTTTCGATGCGACGATCCAGCAGATCGTGGCGCTTGCCATCCTCATGCCGATCGTCGCGGGCATGGGTGGCAATGCCGGCTCGCAGACGATGACCGTGACGGTGCGCGCGCTTGCGACCCGCGGCCTCGACATTCACAACGCGCCACGAATCATCCGGCGCGAAGCGGGGGTGGGTCTCTTGAACGGCATGATCTTCGGCACGCTGATCGGCCTTCTGGCCGGCCTCTGGTTCCAGGATCCGAATATCGGCGGCATTATCGCCACGGCGATGCTCATCAACATGATGGCCGCGGCCCTTGCCGGCATCATGGTTCCGCTCCTTTTGGAACGCTTTGGCGCCGATCCGGCGGTCTCCTCCGCCGTCTTCGTGACGGCTATTACCGATATCACCGGCTTCTCCAGTTTTCTCGGTATCGCCACCTGGTGGTTTCACGTCACGTGACGTTGCCGGTTGTTTGACTTTTACGTCAAGGTCAACGATAGTGATGGTCAAGAAATCATGGAATGGCAGCGTGAATAAGTACTATAGCATTACCGAATTGACGCGGGAATTCGGCATTTCGACCCGAACGCTGAGGTTCTATGAGGACGAGGGCCTCATTCATCCGGAGCGTCGCGGACGGACCCGCATGTTCCGCCCCGCGGATCGCCGGTTGATACAGGAGATTCTCCGGGGTCGGCGCATCGGTTTCACGATCGCCGAGATCCGCGAGATCATTCAGGTCTATAAGGACCCGCCCGGCGAACTTGGTCAGCTGCAGTTGTTGATGAGCCGCGTCGAGGCGAAGCGCGAAGAGCTCCGGCAGAAGCGCAAGGATATCGAGGACACGCTCACCGAACTAGACAATGTCGAGGAGGCATGTCTGACGCGTCTCGCCGAGATCGGCGTCGGCACCTGATTGGGTACCATTCAGCGCATGAAGATTAAAAAGGTGGCTTTGGCCGCCTTTTTTATTGTCTATAAGCAGCCGATCAGATCCAGCGGCTCGTATGCCGGCAGTAGCGCTCGAACTCGAAGCCGAAGCGCGAAAGCAGATGCCGCTCCTCGTTGCGAATGGCGAAGATCGTGGTCAACATCACCGCCGCAATCGCCATGATGAAGAACCAAGGATTGAGTGTGATCAGGCCAAAGCCGATCATCATCAGCGTGTAGCCGAGATAGATCGGATTGCGCGTGAAGCGGAACGGTCCGTAGGTGACAAGGCACGTGGCGCACCGCTGCGGAAGTACGGCGGTGTGGCGATCCAGCAGCGTCTTGACGGCCCAGAGATCGAGCCAGATTGCTGTCGCGACAAGGATGGCGCCCGAAATCCAAGGCACCCAGCCGTGGCCATGAACCACCGGGATGGGCGAATATCGTGCAAGCAGCAAGGCTGCGAGGGTGGCGGTCCCGTAGAGCAGGGCCGGCCATGGGAAACTCAGCGGCTTGGCACGATAGGCATTCATGTCCTAGTCCCCTGATTGCACGTCCATTGTGCACTGGCCGGCGATTCGCGCAATGCGTTCATCCGTGTTCACGTTGATCTTTCCCCTGTTCAGGTCGTCGAACAGGTTCTGTTCCACCAGACGGTCGAGCGTACATCCGCAAAAGGCGTCACAAGGCACGGCCGGATTGCCACGGCCGCAGGCCTCGACGCAGTTGGTGCGGTAGGCCTGCTTGGGATCCGGCAGTGTCGGCGGCGAGACCAGTGAGAAGAGATAGACCAATCCGATGAGCAGCGGCTGGTGGAGGAGGTATATGGCCAGACTGTGACGCCCCCCGAAGATCAGCGCTTTCGTCCACAGCCGTCTCTTTCCGTCGTTCACCGGGCGCTTGGCAAGCCATGCCATCAGGCGTGCATGCACAAGCTTTGCGGTGCCGAGACCGAGGAGGAACGGTGCGAGCCACGGCAGCAGCGGCACGTAGTCGTTCGAGCGCGGAATCGTTTCGGAAAGGCCGACCCACCAGAGATAGGGTGCGTCGAAGATCGCAGAGCGGAGATAGAGCGGAGCGGCAAAGGCGGCGGCTGCAGCCACGAACGAAACGATTGCCGGAAGCGGCAGGAAGAGAAGGCCGACGAGGCTCGCCGCGGCAATCGAATGGAGGATCCCGAAAAATATGAAGGTGTTGGGGAAGGCGAACCAGGTCGCAATGCTGATAACCGCGGCCGCGCCGGCAATCTTGGCAAAACGACGCATGAAGGCATCGAAACGTATCCTCGGCCGTTGCCCGAGCACGAGGCTGTAGCCCGCCAGAAACAGGAAGCTGCTGGCGATCAGGCGCGCAAAAATCTTCCACCCGCCGGTACCGGCGGTCCCAGCCGCGACATAGCCAAAGAATTCCAGATCCCAGACGAAATGGTAAAGCGCCATGGCCACCAGTGCCAGGCCGCGCAGCACATCGATAAAGACGAGCCGGCGATGGGCGCTCGTCGTTGGTTGCGGTTCAGCGGTTGAGGTCATGTTGCTATCGGACATGGTGTTCGCCATCCTGTTGGCGCCAATGAGATTGGCAGGTCAGGCTTGCGCCAGACCGGCTTTGATTGCTTGGAAATGGAATATACGGCTGGATTCCCGTCCTGAGATATCCGAGACGCGTGGCGCGAGCAGTTAGCGGGCGGCGTCTTCCAACAGGGCCGCGCGCGCCTCCGAGAAGAACTGCCGGCGGGTCAGAACGAAAATGACGAAGATTGTCAGGCCGACGAAGGCGTAGGGGCTGATGAACCAGCCGAGATAGCCGATCGACAGGAAGATCGCCCTGAGACCGGCATTGAAGTGCTTTGCGGCGAGCACGTTCATGCGCACCGCGCGTTCGGCCGCGATCTCGGCGGCGTGCCGGTCGCGTATCATGTCCGCCGTCATCGGTATGCCGCCCATGAGGATCGAGCAGTAGTTGAACAGGCGATAGGACCAGCCGAACTTGAAGAAGGAATAGCCGAAGAGGCAGGTGAGCCCGGCGACCTTCAGCTCGAAGGCCGTTCGGCCCCCGTGGAAGACATAGGGCATGTCGGCGAAGATCATCTGCACCTGCTCGGTCGCGCCCAAGAGAGCGAAGCAGCCGCCGAGCGCAAAGATTGTTGTCGAAGCGAAGAAGGCGGTGCCCGCCTGCAGCCCGGCGATGATCTGGGTGTCGATCATTTTCAGGTCTCGGTTGAGCGAATTGCGAATCCACCGGCCACGATGCTCGTTCATCAGCCGCGTGAGACTGATGCGTTTGAAGCCACGGGTACCGTCTGTTGCCCAGCTGAAGCCGGCCCACAGCAGGATGAACACGGTAAGTGCTATGTAATCTTCGAAGGTCATACACGTGTTTTTGGCATGGCTTTTGGAAATTGCAAGGTGGGCGCGCCTGTGGAGAATCGGCGCTGCATCAACTAGTGTGATGAAATTGCGGCGGAATTTCTTCCCGCAAAAATGCGCGAACCCCAACGTTTGCTGTGTTGACCGGAGTGCGGATGCGCCCCTGTCACCTTTTCGCCATATTTCACCGTTGCGTCTTTACACTTTCTTCAGTATGGATTGCGCCATGCACGGGCCCTTGATGTGTGGCCCGCAGCCGTTGAGAGTTTTTCGGAGACATCATGGACAATACAATACAGAAGTCTTGCTGGGGCGTGACTGCTCGCGCCGTAGCCGGTTTCGCTGGCGTTCTTGTTCTTGCTTATCTTTTCGGCGGCCTTTGATACCCAAAAGTCCTCTGATTGACAGCGCGGCTTCCCGGAAGCCGCGCTGTTTTGATTCCGGGCAGTCGTATCGCGGGTTCGGGCGGCTGCGGACCGAATCGTCGGCGCAATGTCGCACCAACGGGAACTTATGTCGGTTGATCGCCTGATCGACAGGGATAGGATGGCTTAGAGTTTGATCCTATATCTAAGGGTGACGGTATTGCTTCGGTCCTGAGGAGGGATCGAGTTTGTATCGACTGTGCAATCATGCATATGACCGCATCCGGCGATGGGCCGGCGGCATATGTTCAGGCTCCGGGCAGGCAATTCATGTTTCTTTCCGTCTTCGACGTCTTCAAGATCGGCATTGGTCCTTCGAGTTCGCATACGATGGGCCCGATGTCGGCCGCCAATCGCTTTCTCGAACTCATCCTGTCCGACGAATGGCCGCGTCCGTCGCATGCCTCCGTCGCCGCCATCAAGGTCAGCCTGCACGGCTCGCTTGCCCACACCGGCATCGGCCATGGTTCGGGCAGGGCGGTTGTGCTCGGGCTTGCCGGCGAGCGTCCCGATCGCGTCGACCCCGACCGCATGGATGCACTGATCGACGACGTCGAGCGCACCGGGCGCATAACGCCGCCGGGCCATCCATCTTACGAATTTCAGCCGAAGACCGATCTGATCTTCGACAAGAAGGTGCCCTTGCCAGGCCACGCCAACGGCATGTCCTTTTCGGCCTTCGACAAGGACGGCCGCCTTCTGCTCAAGCGCATCTACTATTCGATCGGTGGCGGTTTCGTCGTGACCGATACGGAACTCGAAGCGATGCGCGCTTCCAAGAACAAGCCTGCTGGCGTCAAGGTCCCGTTCCCCTTCAGCACTGCCCAGGAAATGCTCGACATGGCCGCCCGCTCCGGCATGACCATCGCGCAGATGAAGCGGGCAAACGAAGAAACCACCATGTCGCCGCAGGAACTGAATGAGGGGCTCGACCGCATCTGGGGCGCAATGAGCAGCTGCATCGACCGCGGCCTTAGCCAGGACGGCATCATGCCCGGTGGTCTCAAGGTGCGCCGGCGCGCCCGCTCCATTCACGACAAGCTGCAGGAAGAGTGGCGCTCCAACAAGATCAACCCGCTGCTCGCCAACGACTGGTTGAGCGTCTACGCCATGGCGGTGAACGAAGAAAACGCCGCCGGCGGCCGCGTTGTGACGTCGCCGACGAACGGTGCCGCCGGCGTCGTTCCGGCGACCATCCGCTATTACATGCATTTCCACGACGATGCCGATCAGGACGGCGTTCGCGACTATCTGCTGACGGCAGCTGCCATCGGCGGTATCATCAAACACAACGCCTCCATTTCAGGCGCCGAAGTCGGCTGTCAGGGCGAGGTCGGTTCGGCCTCGGCCATGGCGGCAGCGGGCCTTGCTGCTGTCATGGGCGGTTCTCCGGAGCAGATCGAAAACGCCGCCGAGATCGCGCTCGAACATCATCTCGGCATGACCTGCGATCCGGTCGCCGGCCTGGTACAGGTGCCTTGCATCGAACGAAACGCACTCGGCGCCGTCAAGGCCGTTACTGCAGCGTCGCTGGCGCTCAAGGGCGATGGTCAGCATTTCGTGCCGCTCGATGCCTGCATCGAAACCATGCGCCAGACCGGCGTCGACATGAACGAGAAATACAAGGAAACGTCCACCGGCGGCCTGGCGGTCAATGTCGTCGAATGTTGAGCGGCGCACGAACGATTGTGGATGACGCTGCGCAATTCGCTTGACCGTGACGGCCGGACGGGTGTTCAAAAACAGCCATGTCTCTGCATCTCATAAAGCTCTGCGTCGGAGCGGAATCGATCGATGATCTGCGCGAATGGGTTTCGCGCAAGGCCCTGGCTGCGATTGCCGCCGGCCTTGAACCGCATTCATACCACACCACCCGAATGGTGCCGAAACGCATGGACGAGCTGCTGGAAGGCGGCTCGCTCTATTGGGTCATCAAGGGTCAGGTTCAGGCGCGCCAACCGCTGATCGGTATCGAAACCTTTACGGACGGTGAGGGGATCGGTCGCTGCAATCTGCTGCTCGGACCCGAAGTCGTTGAAACGGAGCTGCAGCCGCGTCGGGCCTTCCAGGGCTGGCGCTATCTCAAGGCTAACGAAGCGCCTCGAGATCTGGCGTCGCTTTCGGGCGATGGGGCCGAAATGCCTCTCGAGCTCCGGCGCGAGCTTGCCGAACTCGGTCTGCTCTAAGAGCCTTTCCAGGAAGAGTGCGAAGCGGTTTTCCGCCAGGAAACGCGAAGAACCAAAGAAATAGAACGCTTCAATGGCTCCGTTTAGGACGGAGCGCTCAACTGCATGTTTCCTTAAATCCTATTCGATTTAAGGATAAAAACATGCAGCAATTCAAAGCGCTGCAGCGACCTTTGCGCGTCTAATAAGACGCGCGGCGCTGTGGCCAGACGAAAAAGGCGGCCGAAGCCGCCTTTCAATCTCAGTCTATTCAAAGGATGCGCATCTTCAGCGGGTGGCGACGACCGGGTGCCGTCACGTGAAGATGGATGCCGGCGCGTGGCTGTGTCGAGCGCCAGGCGCGTGCACCATGGGTCAAGAGCATGCCTACCAGATCCTTGGTCTTCGCCTTCGGGCGGTTCAGACCGAGATCGGCAATGCGCATCGCTGCCTCATGCAGCGGATGCAGATTGATGCGCGACGGTTTCGCCCGTCGCCCGGGCAAGGGAGTGACACCCGGAACATTCTCGTTCATTGCCATAACTAACCTCGTACGCTTTACAAAACCGAGGAGGGTGGTCGGACTAACAGATCGGCCACCGAAACTAAATGCCGTCTACTGCTGGGCAGCCCAGCAGGAAATGCCTTTCTTCTTCAACGTCTTGCATGCGTTTACCGCTGCATTCTGGTCGTCGAACCCGCCAAAACGAGCGCGGTAGAGCTGAGCACCGCCATTGCTGAAGGCGACCGTAAAGGGCGTTGCCTTGCTGAGCGCCTTGCCACCCTTGTCCTTGGCGTTGCCGAGCAGGGTCATGGCCTGTTCCTTGTCCGGCGTCGCACCGATCTGGATGACCCAACCCTGGGGCTGCGGTACAGCCTGCGGCTCGGCTTCGGCTGCGACCGGCTCGCGCTTGGGAACGGAGTTGGTGATCTGACCGTCGACCATGCCTGCGGCAACCGGCTGACGCGACAGCTTGATGCTCTGGGCGTCAAGCGTATTGGGGACGATCTTCGGCGACAGGACCGGGTTGTCCGATGCGCGCTTGGTGCCGGCATAGGCCATCTGCACGCTGTTGGTATTTTCGCCACTGTAGCGCACGGACGGAACCGGTCCGGTGTTCGGCAGGTCGAGGCCAGCGGCAGCTGCGACCGGGCTGGAGACCGGCGTTTCCGCGACCTGCGCGACAGCGATAGGCTCTTCGGCGACAGGCGCAACCGGCGTCGGTGCGGTTTCAGCGATCAGGTTGCCACCGCCGCGGCGCGATGCCGCCGGCATGTACTTTGCCACCAGGCGACGCATCTGGGCGTCACGGCTGGCGCCAGAGGTGCCGCCCATGACGACGGCGACGATGCTGCGACCCTCGAGTTGAGCAGAGGTCACCAGGTTGAAGCCTGAGGCACGGGTGTAGCCTGTCTTGATGCCATCGACGCCACGCACATTGCCAAGCAGGCGATTGTGGTTGCCGATCGTCTGCTTGCCGAAGCGGAAGCTGCGCGTGGAGAAGTAATCGTAATACTGTGGAAAATGCTGGCGAAGCGCGAGGCCGAGGCGTGCCTGATCGCGGGCCGTGGTGCGCTGTTCGGTATTCGGCAGGCCGTTGGCGTTGCGATAGGTGGTGCGGGTCATGCCGAGCGCACGCGCCTTGTTGGTCATCATGCGGGCAAAACGCTGCTCCGAGCCACCCAGCAGTTCGCCAAGCGCCGTCGAGGCGTCATTGGCGGAACGGGTGACGAGCGACAGGATCGCCTGCTCGACCGTGATCGATTGCCCCGCGCGCACGCCGAGCTTCGAAGGCGGTTCGGCGGAAGCGTTCTTGGAGAAGGGAACAGGCGTTGACTTGCTGATCCGACCGGCTTCGAGCGCCTCGAACGCCAGATAAAGCGTCATCATCTTGGTCAGCGAAGCGGGGTAGCGCAACTCGTCGGCATCTTCGCCGTAGAGAACCTTGCCGGTTTTCGCGTCGACGACGATGCCCGAATACTTCGGGTTGGCCAAAGCGGGTGCTGCGAAGGCAACCGATGCGACGGCGCCCGCAAGGACGATCCGTCCTACCATCTTTGAAAAGGCGCCGAACGGGCGTTTCGCGAGATCAAGAAAACCTGATTGGGACACTACGCTGCTCTTCATTCTCATGTCATGGGTGTTGTCCGGACGCCGCCTCCGGGAACGACCGTTCCTGAGACAGTATCGGCATAGCGTTACCAATCGGTTTATGATGAATGATTGGTTTCCGGAATCGGACGCATTTGTACAGAGGTGATACCGGTGTAGCGCAATGGTGCGGCGCACAAGCCAGCATCACACCACTTGGACAAAATCAGGGCACGAGATGGCTTTTCACGAAGCCACCCACAGCATTGTCGATTTTGCGCCATTGCGGCAGCAGATTGCGGGAGAAGCGGTAAAGGACGACGAGATCCTTGCCGGCATGAATATCGCGCTGGCAGTCCGCACTCGTGGAGGCCTCGTTCGCGCGAGGCTCCAGACAGCGCACGACGTAGGGTGGCTCCTTTCCACGCGCAGCTGTGAAGAAGGCCTCGCCGGCATAGCTCGACGTCGCCTTGACGCCGTGCCGCGTCAACCCATTGGGGCCAGGGCCTGTGGCGCCCTCGAAGACCTGGGTGTAGATGGGGTCGAGCCGACCGGACATGTCGCGCGACATCGTGCTCTGCGCGATCTGCAGGAAGATCAGGGCCTCCGGACGGCTGACGTCATTGAAGAGGTTGCGGTTGTCGTCGCTGTACCCCTCGAGCGCTGGCCATGTCACGTAAACGTCGACCCGTTCGGCGATCGACGTCGCCCGCTGGTTTTCAAAGCGAATGACGTTGGCGGGCAGGCGTAGGTGATCCTGACCGATGAAGATATCGTAGGGCACGAGGCTTGACGTGTGGCCGGCCAGTGCGAGGTTTTCCCCGAACCAACGCCCCGACAGGGAAAGTGCGGCGGTGATCGCGGCAAGCAGGACAACGACCGCGGTGATCTTGTAGACGAAGCGCCTCGAAAGGAGCGGGCTGAGTTCCGGCTCCGAGTTCCCGTTGGAAGAGGTGCTCATCGATGGGGCGTCCCGTCGCGGTAGCCGCGCGATATGTGGCGGTTCAGCTGCCGCTGGTCGGTCGGCAGCGCAAGTTGGACTCTGGCAGGGGTGGCTTGCCTGACGCTGGTCGAAGGTGGTTAATTTTCGATTAAATAGGCGCGTCTTCCGCTTGTGCGCGCCTGATCTCGGCGCGCTGGGGTGGCCGAGAACAAGAAAGCCGGCTCCGAGGGACAGCGGAACCGGCCAGGGCCTGGTCTGAAACGGGGATGGGACTGACCGAAGCCCGGATAACTGATCGCGGCGCGGGAAATCACCCAACCACGCCGCGGTCATTCTGTGAGGGTTACTGGGTGCGGACGCTGCCGACTGCGACCGTGCGGCCATCCTGCAGCTTGACCCAGCGGCCAGCATGTTCGGTCGACTGCCGCTTGAGGTATGTGTATTCGGTATCCGACCACAGCAGCACTTTGTTGCGCATGTTGTCGAGGATGAAGTCGCCGCGATCGGTGCGCACGGTCAGGACCGCGTGGCCATCGCCATTCGGCTGAAGGACGACAGTGATCAAAAGGTCAGAGCCGGCGAAGCCGCTTTCGATGAGTTTGCGGCGCTTCAGCAAAACGTAGTCTTCGCAGTCGCCGACGCTGTCCGGGTAGGACCACTTTTCCTCGACGCCGTGGATTTCCATGTCGGTCATCGGCGTGACCGCCTGGTTGACGTCGTAGTTGACCTCGAGAATTTTCTGCCAGCTTTCGCGCGTCAGGACCATCGGGCCGCGATCG
The DNA here is from genome assembly GCF_003024455.1 of Ensifer sp. NM-2. Taxonomy (NCBI): domain Bacteria; kingdom Pseudomonadati; phylum Pseudomonadota; class Alphaproteobacteria; order Hyphomicrobiales; family Rhizobiaceae; genus Ensifer; species Ensifer sp. NM-2. The sequence continues at coordinate 208,842 of NZ_PVZR01000011.1, read as the reverse complement.
GCGCCGTTCGAGCGGCATTCGCCCGGATTGATCTTGCAGAACTCATAGTGGCCGATCGGCGGGTTGGTCGCACCGGTCACGGTCATGTTCGCCGGAAGGGCCATTGCGCCTTCGACCAGGCCGCCGGTCAAAAGTGCGGCGACAGCGATCATCTTGGTGATTGTCTTGAGCATGATTGTCTCCCCGTTATGGTTCGACAATGGCACGGACATTTTTATCGCTGGCGAATATGCGAGGTAAAACAAAGTACAAATGAAAATCGTATCAGAATAAAATAAGAACAGATTTTGAGATATATTTTAGTCGAATTTGATTCAAATTTTATCGATCTTGAACGGCCGTCGAGCACGCAAGTGGAATCTGTTAAGCATCTAAATGGTTGCAAGAGTGGGGTTTTGTGAGCGCATATCGACGGATAGCGTGCCAATGCCCGGGTGCATGGCGGCAGCTGGATGTGTCGGGGAGGGGCAATTTCGCCACTTTGCGTTTGGCCGCAATGCTTGATTTCAACGTGAAATCAACGCGACGAGCGAAAATACGGAGAAAAATTATTTGAAAAAAGTTGTGCCGAAAATCGGCAAAGGGAGCCACGGGCTGTGCTGAAATGGAGCAACAAGGCGCCGCGGTCGGAACGGACGCGCGGAAACATCGGTTCGATCGTCGAGAGTGTTGGGCCGGAATAGCCTCGATCCAGGGCGGTCTACCGCGTCGGCGTTGCCGATTATGCTCGGCCGCATACGGATGCCGCCGAGGACGAAGCGTCACGATTGAGGGCTGGCAATGCCGTTGAGGCGGCGGCCGAAATCGCCCAAAGCGCTATCGCGCAAACGAACGCAGCGATTTTGCGATAACGTCATGCGCATCACAAGAGTTTGAGGCGCAGTCCGCGGATACGACTGCTTAAATCCTTAAATCGGAATCGATTCAAGGAGAGAATCATGCAGCAGATTTAAAGTGCTGCAGCGTCCTTTGCGCGTTGACGCGCGGCGCCGTAGAGGCCGCGACGCGGTTTAGAGGAATTCCGTCAGGGCTTCGCGGGACTGGACGCCCGAGAATTCGATGGCAACGCCTTCCTGGAAATGACGGACAATCTTGCCCTTCATGTTGCCGAGCTTGATTTGCGTGCCGATCGGGGGGCGGTTTTCAATGTCCACCGCGGCGCCGGACATCGAAAGGTCGATGATGCGGCAGGGATACTTGGCACCGGTATCGAGCGTCAGCTCGGTCAGCGTCTTGCGCGGAGCAAGACGATCGTGGCGACGATCTTCGGGAAGGCCGAGTTCGTGCTTGTTGGCAATCCACGTCAATTGCGCCGCAAGCTTCTCGCGCTTGCGCTCCGTGGCGTTGAGCTGGATGACGAAGGCGTTTTCGGCGAGCCGAGACACGGTGCCTTCGAGCCGGCCGACGTGATCGATGTAGGCAATGATGCGTTCGCCGGCACGTGGGCGGGCTGGCGATAACAGAAGCACGTCACCCGGTGACATGTCGACGGCGGTGCAGTCGAATTCGTCGTGGTTGGCAAGCATCAGTCGCCCGGTAAGGTTCACCGAGACGCGCTGAAATGCGCCTTCCTGGTGCGGCTTCGGACCGGTATTTTGAGCTTGCTGGAACGAGAACATGATCACTCTGCATGACGTATCTTGGCAGGCAAAGCATAGTGCGGTCCGGTTAATAGAATGTTCGCCCTGCGGTTGGTGGCTGCGCGGATCTTGGCACAGGCGTTTGTCAGGCGTCGCGGCCGCCCTCGAAGACGCGCAAGTGTTGCACCTGCCGGATTCCGGGAGAAAATGCCTCGTCCATGGCCGGTTCCCTTAGGAGCGCCGCCGTCCGATCCGGATCGAGCACTCTGAGGCCCCTAACATCGAGACCGCTGACCGGTGCGGCGTGCAACCAGTACGGGCGCGACAATGGTGAGAGAGAACCGAGAATGCGGTCACTGTGACCTTCGTTGGAGGCGAGGGGAAGGAGCAGAGCCTCGATCTCCAATTCTCTCCTGTCTTCCGTCAGTGCAATCGCCGACAGCATGACGGGCACGTGTCGTGCCATCACCTGCGTGCTGACTTGAAGCGTTCTGCCAGCCTGGGTCCCGAACCAGAGTGTACCGAACTGCTGGCCGCGCAGTTCCTGGCCGAAGAGGGCGCAGACATGCGTTCCAGCCAGGCGGAATTTTATACTGGCGAAACTGTCCCTCTCGAGGATGAAGAGCTCAGGCAGGAGTGTCCGGATGGCCGACGGTTCGATTTCGTCGCGACGCGGTAGTTCACGGTCGCCACGAATGAGGTTCCAATACTGGAACAACTGCGTTGATGTCTTGCTGCGCATGATGTCGTTCATTCCATTTCGCGCGATCTGTGTGCCGATCCGGCACAAATTCGACCGCTCATACCGGTTGTCCTGATGACAGAGCGAATTCCGTGCCACCTGGAAATTAAGGTTAACAAACGGTTTCGATTGCTTCGGCCGCAGCGGGCTGGCACCTGAATGAACATCACTTCACGAAGGATTGCCTTCGGCACAGATTTTGAGCTCTGGGTATTGGGAGCTCACCGACCGTTCAGTTTTTACTGGACGGTCTTTTTTTGTTTGCTTATGGCTGGGCGCGCTGTCCGGCGATGCGCAATTGCCCGGCCGACTGGGTCGGATTGAAACGGACATGCGGACGGAAGAGAGCAGCAGCCATGGAACGAGATCAGGCAGCGACGCCACCGGAGGCGGAGCGGGAAGGCGCCGTCCAGCGCACGCACGAGCCCGCATTCAACCTGCCGGCGGGGCTGACGTGCATCCTGTTGTTCCTCGTCGCTATTCATGCGCTTCGCACCTATGTCTTCTCGAGCAGTCTCGACCAGGATATCATCCTGAACTTCGCCTTCCTTCCAGCGCGCTATGATCATCCGCTTGCCGAGCAGAGCCTTGCGTGGCTCTGGAGCCCGGTGACGTATTCGTTCCTGCACGGAAGCTGGGAGCACCTGATCTTCAATATCTTCTGGATGGTTGCCTTTGGGGCACCGGTGGCCCGGCGCATCGGCATGGCGCGGCTGGCTCTCTTCTGGGCTCTTTCGGCCGCCGCTGCCGTAGCACTTCACACAGTATTTCACTGGGGCGAGATGATCGTCGTGGTCGGCGCCTCGGGGGTCGTTTCGGGCTTCATGGGTGGCGCGGCGCGATTCGTGTTTTCGCCAAGCGGCCGCATCAGTCGGCAGTTCGCCCACCTCAATCGCAGGCTTTCCTTCAGCGAGGCGCTCTCCAATCGCTCAGTCGTCGTTTTCAGCGGCATCTGGTTCCTGACGAATTTCCTCGTCGGGTTCGGCATGTTCACGCCTGGCGGAGCCGACAGCGTGGCGTGGGAAGCGCATATCGGCGGTTTCCTCTTTGGCTTCCTCCTGTTCGCGTTGTTCGACCCACGCGATTGAGAACGCACCGATCCTGTTGCGATCATTGTCAGAACGCTTGATTTCCCGGGAACGCTGGCGCACCATTTGAAACGGCCGATATTGTCCATGGACGGTGCGGCCCGTGAAGGCCGGGTGCTCAAAGGTATAGCGCGTTTCTGAGGAGCGACGCGTCAGCCTTGCAGGTACCGGAGTGGGTATAGGTTCCGTTGCCCGACTGTGCCGCACACGACAGGCTGGAACCTTCCCCGCCGACCCGGCGTCGTCGCAACGGGGAGAAGTGTGCATGTCAGTAAAAGCGATACTCAATGAAAAGGGCCGGAACGTCGTGACCGTCGGTCCTCGCATGACGGTTCAACAGGCCGCAGTCCTTCTGCGTGACAATCATATCGGCGCAGTGATCATCATCGATGCGGATGATCAGATCACCGGCATCCTGACCGAGCGCGATATCGTCGCCGCCATTGCCAAACATGGCGCTGCCTGTCTGGAGAAGCCGGTCTCGGCCGTGATGTGGCAGAACGTCTATTGCTGCACCGAGGAAATGTCCGTCGATACGCTGATGGAAATGATGAGCAAGCTGCGAGCCCGTCATCTGCCAGTTGAAACGAATGGGCACCTGGCCGGCATTATTTCGATCGGTGACGTGATCAAGCATCACATTCGCGCGATGGAGCAAGAGGCCGAGCACATCAAGGCCTATATAGCTGGATAATTGAAAGGGGCGGTTTCCGCCGCCCTTTTGTTGTCCGTCTGCGGCGCAATCTCGAACAGTCGTGCTGAACGCGCGCTGGCACTTTCCGCCATCGCTAAATGTGCGACCGGTACAGCAATCCCTTGGAGCAACGCGGAAACCTGGCATTGCGCCCGTTGTCAGCGAACCAGGACTTCCTGCATCCGGCGGATTTCGGCGAGCTTGGCTTTCGCTTCCTGATAGCCGCGATCAATCGCCTCTCCGGCGCGGTGGAATTCCGAGAGCCCGATGTCGTTGAGCTTCGGATGGAGGGCCAGATCCGGAGGATCGCCGGCAAGGCGCGCACGCGAGATGCGATCCTGAATGATGTTGAAGGCCTGAACCATGACGCTGGTCATGCCCATGCGCGCCGAGTGGTGCGTCGGCTCGTTGATGGCCGGCATATCCAGGGTCTCTGTGCCGGCGCTGTGTTTGACCACGGCAGAGCGGCCATAGAGATCGTAGTTAAGGTTCACGGCAACGACGAGCTGCTGTTCATGCGCACGGCATACCGAAACCGGTACGGGGTTGACCAGTGCGCCGTCCATTAATGTCCGGCCGTTGGCATTGATCGGCTCGAAGATGCCGGGAAGGGCATAGGACGCGCGGATGGCGGTGATCAGAGAGCCCTTTTCCAGCCAGACTTCGTGGCCGCTATGCACCTCGGTTGCAACCGCAATGAACGGTCGGTCGAGGCTCTCGATGCTTAGGCCCTTGAGATGCTCCTGCATGCGCTTGGTCAAGCGCAGCCCACCGAAGAGGCCGCCGCCGCCGATGGCGAAATCGAGCAGGCCGGCAATGCGTCGTACAGTCAGTGACCGGGCAAATGCTTCCAGTTCATCGAGCTTGCCGGCGAGATAACAGCCACCGACAAGAGCGCCGATGGAGGTACCGGCGATCATGCCGACCTCGATGCCTTCTTCGTCGAGCGCTCTGAGCACGCCGATATGGGCCCAGCCGCGAGCGGCGCCGCCGCCGAGCGCGATTGCGATCTTGGGCGGTCTGGGCGGCACGGCGGGTTCAGATGGTGTTGTCGAGAGTGATGACCCGTCCGGGTCGGTCAGGTCGGCAATCTGGCTGCTACGCGTAAAAGTCCAGTTCAACATCCGGCACCTCCAACACCGCCGAACACGTGGCAGCGCAACACGTCCTTCAGAATGCGCGAAGGGCGTCGTGGCGCTCCATGCATTGACTCAAACTTCCGAAGACCAGATTCGATCCTGGAACGACGCAATAATTTTGAGCGCACTTGTCTGGAGGAAAACCTGCCAAGCCGGCGCTGGTGCCGGCCTTGTCCTTATTCATCGCTGAAAGACTGGCACCGTTATTCAGATTACCATCGATCCTGTCGCCGCGTGCGGCGGGGCCGATAAACATTCACTACAGTTTGCAATGTTACCCGGCTTGCGGCCGTTCCCAGGGAAACTGCATCCTTGCCGAAGGATTAGGCGCCCGCTGGGTTACCAAAATATCAACGCAGTATGCACCCGCCCCAAAAAGATGCGCAATGCTTAATTTTTGTCATAAACCTCGGTCGGGTCGAAATGCCTGATGTCGTCGGTGATCGTAACGGTAGCACGGCCGCCATCGGTGCCGACCGTTCGAAAGAAGCAGGAGCGGCGGCCGGTGTGGCAGGTTGCGTCGTGTCCGGCGACCGACACCTTGAGCCAGATGGCGTCCTGGTCGCAATCGGTGCGAATCTCTTTCACCGTCTGAAGATTGCCGGAGCTCTCGCCCTTCTTCCAGAGGCTCTTTCGGGAGCGGCTGTAATAGTGGGCGACGCCGGTCTCGATCGTCAGCGCCAGCGCTTCGGCGTTCATGTGCGCGACCATCAGCAACTCGCCGTCGCGTGCGTCGGTGACGACGGCGGTGATCAGCCCCTTTTCATCGAAGCGGGGCGTGAAGGCCGGACCGTTTTCCAGTTCGGCATTGTTGGAGGAGGGGGTCTCGAATGTGAGCGTCATGAAAGGCTCCGTTGGTAGGAGCCTTACTTGAAGCCCCGCAGCATCGTCATGAAACGGGCCTGTTCGGCCGGTTCGGTCTGGAAAGTACCCGTAAATGTGGTGGTCAGCGTTGTCGAGCCTTGCTTCTGAACGCCGCGCATCGCCATGCACATATGTTCAGCCTCGATCATCACCGCGACCCCGCGGGGCGCCAGCGACTCGTCGATCGCCTTGGCGATCTGGGCCGTCATCGATTCCTGCGTCTGCAGCCGGCGACCATAGATATCGACCACGCGGGCGATCTTCGAAAGCCCAAGAACCCTTCCATTCGGCAGATAGGCGACGTGCGCCCTTCCGATGATTGGCACCATGTGGTGTTCGCAATGGGAATAGAACGGAATGTCCTTGACCAGCACCATGTCGTCGTAGCCGGCAACCTCTTCGAAGGTCCGGCCGAGCACGTCTTCGGCTGCGAGATCGTAACCACTGAAAAGCTCGCGGTAGGACTTGGCTACGCGTGCCGGCGTATCCAACAGGCCCTCGCGACTCGGATCATCACCTGCCCAGCGCAGCAGAACGCGCACGGCGTCCTCGGCCTCTTTTTGCGTCGGCCGGTCGCTCGCATTGTCGAGCACGGGGAAATTCTTCACTATGGCATCCATAATGGCCTCTTTGCGCAATACGGGGATTGCTTGACGTTTTATCTTTCGGACAACTCGCCACTGGCCATTCGCCTAACCCTGCAGGCTTGGGTTCCGTCGGCGGGCTCCGGGGCTTTCTGGTCCTTGCTTAGCAGTGCAATGGACCGTCCGGCACGGTTTCCCAAACAACAGGCGACATTTTGATCCTCTTGCGGAACTGTCGCCCCAACACGACATAGCATATAGTATGGTGCCACAGAGATGAAAGAGGCCGAGGGGACTGCGTCGTGCTTTTTTCCTGCCTATAGGAGAAAATCATGCGCCGATCACCCAAAACCGCGAAAAATCAGCCGGATCGCGTCAAATGATGGATGACATTTACAACAATCGTATTCTCGACTTCGCCGGCAATATCCCGCGTATCGGGGTTCTGGAAAATGCCGATGCCGAAGCGGTTGCGCATTCGAAGCTTTGCGGCTCGAAGGTCCGGATCTGGCTGAAGATGGACGGCGACGTGGTCACGGATTTTGCCCATGACGTCAAGGCTTGCGCGCTCGGGCAGGCATCGTCGTCGATCATGGCTCGTCATGTCGTCGGCGCGCAGGCGAGCGAAATCCGAAAGGCCCGCGACGAGATGCTGGCGATGCTGAAGGCCGACGGGGAAGGTCCCTCTGGCCGTTTCGAGGACATGCGGTTCCTGAAGCCGGTGAAGGACTACAAGGCCCGGCACGCCTCGACCATGCTCACTTTCGATGCTGTCGTCGATGCGATCGGCCAGATCGAGGCCAGGCGTCTGGCGACGGCCGTCTGAGCCATGTGCCGGGATCCGCATTGCGAACATCCGCCCATGGCTGGCTCTGAGTCTGCGGGCGGCGGGCGCAACTGGTCCGGTCCTTTCCGCAGGACGCCGGGGCGCCTGCTTGGCATGGCCTTCATCCGTGCCTATCAGTTGACCCTTTCCAGTTTCATCGGCAATGCCTGCCGGCATCTGCCGACCTGTTCGGAATATGGCTATGAGGCAGTCGCACGCCACGGCCTGTGGGCCGGTGGTTGGATGACGCTTTTTCGCGTCGCGCGTTGTGGCCCGGGCGGAACCCATGGGTTCGACCCGGTGCCGGAGCGCCTGAAGGGCAGGCATCATTGGTATGCGCCGTGGCGCTACTGGCAGCCGCGGCCAAAGGGCGGATGAACGCGATGACGATCCCGATGGAATATCGGCAGGCTTCGGTCGATTTCGACCGCTTCATCACCGATGCCCGCGATATCTCAGGGCTCCAGACGACGAACCAGGCCTATACGATGGTTCAGGCCGTGCTGCAGACCTTTCGTCGTCGCCTGGATGTCGAGGATGCGATCCTGTTTGCCGACGTGCTGCCGCCGGTTCTAAGAGCGATCTTTATCGCCGAGTGGGATCTCGAAGAACCCACGAGCCCGTTTTCGGGAAGGACGGCTATGACGCTCGAAGTGCAAGCGCTGCGTGGAGACCACAATATTTCGCCGGATACGGCAATTGCCGATGTGGCGGCAGCCTTGCGGAAGAACGTCGACGAAGCGAAGCTCGATCGCGTATTGGCCCATTTGCCGGCCGGTGCCGCCGACTACTGGCGTGCATGAGCCAAGGAGTTCCCTGCGTGAACAGCTACGTCGCGCTGCTCTATAGTATCGTGCTCAGCGAAGGGCGGCGCGTTGTGATGGGTGATCTGAAAGCCATGGCCGAGCGGCTCGGTCACCGGTCACCGCGCACACTCGCCGCCACGGGCAACCTGTTGTTCGAAACGGACAGGGTTGCCGTCGGAGAGCTGGAGGCGGCGCTCGAGACGGCATTCGCCGAGACGTTCGGCCGGCAGGTCGACATCATCGTTCGTCCTGGTTCCGATTGGCTGAGGCTTGCCGCAGCCAATCCGTTTCGCGTTGAAGGCGAGGAGGACGGCACCCGCGTCCATGTTCGCGTGATGCGCGAGCCGCTTTCCGGCGCCGTGCCTTCGGATTTCGAACGCTATTGCACTGCCGGCGAGCGTCTGGCGGTCGTCGATGGCGACCTTTGGGTTCATTTCACCGGCCAGGCAAGCGAATCGAAACTGCTCGGCGCCTTGACCAAAAAACGTCTCGGCATCGGCACGTTCCGCAACTGGAACACGGTTAAGGGCCTCGCCGCGATGCTTCGTGCATCCTGCATGTTTCCTTAAATCCTATTCGATTTAAGGATAAAAACATGCAGCCATTCAAAGTGCTACAGCGACCTTTGCGCGTCTGATAAGACGCGCGGCGCTGTAGGCTGTCCTTGCCTTTACTCCGTTTCGAAAAACCTCTATCAGGCCTGCGTCAAATAGCCGGCGGAAGCCGGTCAGTCATACCACACCATACCACCCGCATTCGTTGGCGGGACTGGATAGGAGATCATGATGTCGAATCCCGTTTCCCTTACATTTCCTGATGGCTCCGTCCGCGAATACGCCCCGGGCACGACCGGGCGCGATGTCGCCGAGTCGATTTCGAAGTCGCTGGCCAAGAAGGCCGTCGCCATCGCGCTCGATGGCGAGCTGCGCGACTTGTCCGATACCATCGCCGATGGCCGCATCGAAATCGTCACCCGCGACGACAAGCGTTCGCTTGAGCTGATCCGCCACGATGCGGCGCACGTGATGGCGGAAGCCGTGCAGGAGCTGTGGCCGGGCACGCAGGTGACCATCGGACCGGTGATCGACAACGGCTTCTACTACGACTTTGCCAAGAACGAGCCCTTCACGCCCGACGACCTGCCGGTCATCGAGAAGCGCATGAAGGAGATCATCGCTCGCAACAAGCCGTTCACCAGGGAAGTCTGGCCGCGCGAAAAGGCACGCCAGGTCTTCGCCGACAAGGGCGAGGCCTACAAGGTAGAGCTGGTCGATGCGATCCCGGAGGGCCAGGATCTCAAGATCTACTATCAGGGCGACTGGTTCGACCTTTGCCGCGGCCCGCACATGGCCTCGACCGGCCAGATCGGTACGGCATTCAAGCTGATGAAGGTTGCCGGAGCCTATTGGCGCGGCGACAGCAACAACCCGATGCTGACCCGCATCTACGGCACGGCCTGGCATACCCAGGAAGAGCTTGACCAGTACCTGCATATCCTGGCCGAAGCGGAAAAGCGCGACCATCGCCGCCTCGGACGCGAGATGGATCTCTTCCATTTCCAGGAAGAGGGTCCGGGCGTCGTCTTCTGGCACGGCAAGGGTTGGCGTCTGTTCCAGACGCTGACGGCCTATATGCGCCGCCGGCTCGCCAACACCTATCAGGAAGTCAACGCGCCGCAGGTGCTCGACAAGTCGCTGTGGGAAACGTCCGGTCACTGGGGTTGGTACCGCGACAACATGTTCAAGGTGACGGTCGCCGGCGACGACACCGATGACGAGCGGGTCTTCGCGCTGAAGCCGATGAACTGCCCGGGTCATATCCAGATCTTCAAGCATGGCCTGAAGTCATACCGCGAACTGCCGGTGCGGTTGGCCGAATTCGGCAACGTCCATCGTTACGAGCCATCCGGTGCGCTGCACGGGCTGATGCGCGTGCGCGGGTTCACCCAGGATGATGCCCACGTCTTCTGCACCGACGAGCAGATGGCGGCCGAGTGCCTGCGCATCAACGATCTGATCCTTTCGGTCTACGAGGACTTCGGCTTCAAGGAAGTCGTCGTCAAGCTGTCGACCCGTCCGGATAAGCGCGTCGGTTCCGACGAGCTCTGGGATCGCGCCGAAAGCGTCATGACCGACGTGCTGAAGACGATCGAGGCGCAGTCCGAAGGCCGCATCAGGACCGGCATCCTGCCGGGCGAGGGCGCCTTCTACGGTCCGAAGTTCGAATATACACTGAAGGACGCGATCGGCCGCGAATGGCAGTGCGGCACGACACAGGTCGACTTCAACCTGCCGGAGCGCTTTGGCGCCTTCTATATCGACAAGGATTCCGAGAAGCGTCAGCCGGTGATGATCCACCGGGCGATCTGCGGTTCGATGGAACGCTTCCTCGGTATTCTGATCGAAAACTTCGCCGGCCACATGCCGCTGTGGATCTCGCCGCTGCAGGTCGTCGTCGCGACAATTACTTCCGAGGCAGACGACTATGGTCGCGAGGTCGCGGAGCTTCTGCGTGATGCCGGACTTACGGTCGAGACCGACTTCCGCAACGAGAAGATCAACTACAAGGTCCGTGAGCATTCGGTGACCAAGGTTCCGGTCATCGTCGTTTGCGGCAAGCGCGAGGCGGAAGAGCGTTCGGTCAACATCCGGCGTCTCGGCTCGCAGGCCCAGACGGCGATGTCGCTCGACGAGGCGATCGCTTCGCTCTCGGCTGAGGCCACGGCGCCTGATCTCAAGCGCAAGGCTGAAAAGAAAGCCCGGGGTTAACACCCCGGGACCTTCGCTCTGTCAGCAAACTGTCATATTAGCGGAATATCCGGATGCTACAGCGCCGCGCGTCTTATCAGACGCGCAAAGGTCGCCGTCGTACTTCGAGTTGCTGCATGTTCCTATCCTTAAACCGGGTACGATTTAAGGAAGCATGCAGGAGGCCATCCATCGGAGACTTCCGTGCAGTTCAAAGAGCTGTCTTACGCAAATGAAAATGACCGGCGCCTGAAGCGCTGGTTCATCCGCTCCATGGAGGGCCTGGCGGGTCGCAACCGATACGTCAAGCTTTACGCGCGTTGGCAATCCGACGTCGTCGGCAAGAGCGACCGGATCTTCGGCGAGATGCTGAAGCTGATCGATGTCCGCCTGCGGCTTCAGGGCGAATGGCCGCCTCGGCACCTGCCGGACACCCCCCTGGTTATCGTTGCCAATCATCCCTTCGGCATCGGCGATGGCATTGCCGTTCTGGCGCTTGCCGAGCAACTCGGCAGGCCGTTTCGGGTGCTGATCAACAACGAGCTGTTGAAGGTGCCGGAGATGGCGCCCTATTCGCTGCCGGTGTCCTTCGAGGAGACGAAGGAGGCCTTGGCGCTGAACATGGCGACGCGCCACGAAGCGGTGCGATTGCTGAAGGACGGCGTGACGATCGTGATCTTCCCGGCCGGCGGCGTAGCAACGGCGCGCTCGGGCTGGGGCAGGGCCGAGGATCTGCCGTGGAAGATCTTTCCGGCCAAGTTGATACAGGCCGCGCGCGCGAACGTCATACCGATCTATTTCGAGGGGCAGAACGGCCGCATCTTCCATCTCGCCAGCAAGGTCTCGCTGACGCTCAGGATCTCTCTCCTGATCCGCGAATTCCGAAGGCTGTCGGGCACGACGATCGCGGCCCGCATCGGGCATATCCTCACCTGGGAAGAGCTTTGCTTGCATGCTGACCGCAAGGATCTGCTCGGTCGCATCTACGAGGCGGTCTTTTCGATGGCACCGCCGCGTCGCCGTTTCCTCAAGCGTGCCGGCTGACGTAGCGTCAGGCGTGCCTGCCGCACGGTCAGCCTGGCGGCGTCAGATCAATCCTGTGCTTCCGCGGCTGCTTCCGGGCTTGCGGCCGCGCCGCCATTGGTCAGCAGCACTTCGATATCGGTGTTGACGCCGGCCTTCACCGTGAAATCGCGCTGGTAGATCTTGTTCTTGTTTCTTGCGACAGCCGTATAGTTGCCCTCGAGAAGAACCAGCGTCGGGAACGCCCCTTCCTCCTGGTCGACGATGTCGCCGGCCGAAGTCAGGATCGACCAGCCGGTGTCGGCGATGGCTTCGCCGCCCGGCTCGGAGACCAGCTTCAGCGTCAGCTTCGCAGCCTTGTGCTGGATCGTCGCTTCGGTCAGCTTGCCGGCTTCCACCTGGATGTCGGCCGTGATCACCGCATTTGTCGTGCCGTAGTTGGAGCTGACATGATAGGTGCCGGCGCCGAGGCGAAGGACGGTGCTGGGCTTCACGTCGGCGGCAATCAAGGCCCGTTCGCCATCGCTCTGCGTTTCGGACGAATAGATGGAGAAGCTGAGTTCGCCCGGCGGGATGCGCACATCGCTGCCTGAGACCGCATTCAACGTCATGCCGCCAGCATCAAGGACCAGTACCTGCTTGTCGAGCACGCCGTCTTCCGGGATGCGGATCTTGCGCGTCGCGGCCGCACGGCCAAATGCGACGTTGACGAAATACTCGCCCGGCACCAGGCTGAAGGCCGTCGATCCGCCTTCGGACGTCGCCAGCAGCGGCAGCTTGCCGTCGCTTCCGGGGATCGGGCTGAACACGCGCCAGGTCAGGCCGGCCTCGACGGGCTGACCCTTGCCGGTCAGAAGCGCCTCGAGTTTCACGTCCTTCAGTGTGCCGCCCTGTGTCGGGTCGCTGGTCAGCGGACTGAAGCCGGTCAGCTTCTGCGTCTTGCCGGTGGTGGAAATGGAGGGAAAGCTCTCGAAGGCCTCCGTGGCGTCCTGCGCCAGGACGCTGCCGGCGGTGATGCTTGCGAGTGCGACCGCCAAACCGGTTCTGATGAAAATACGAGGGCAGGTGCGCATGAGAGCAGTTGACTTCCTGACTGGGTGACTCCACTTGAGACGCCGGTATGGCATTTTCGTGGCTGCCGGTCGGCGGCAAAATAGTGGAATTCACCCAATATGAAAACCGAAATAAAGCTCGTTGACTATCTCGCGTCCCGCCGGTCCATTCCCGCTTTTCAGATGGGTGAACCAGGACCCGGTAGAGCTGAAGTCGAGGAAATGCTGAAGCTCGCCTCGCGTGTGCCGGATCACGGCAAGCTCGCTCCGTGGCGGTTCATCGTTTACCGCGGCGAAGAGCGGGCGCGCATCAGCGCCGAACTGAAGACAATGGCACTCGCCAAGAAGCCCGATCTGTCTGACGAGATGATCAAGGTCGAGGAGACGCGGATGACGCGGGCTCCGGTCGTCGTTGCGGTCGTCAGCAAGGCAGCCCCGCATTTCAAGATCCCGGAATGGGAGCAGCAGATGTCGGCCGGTGCCGTTTGCCTCAACCTGCTTATGGCGGCCAATGCGCTCGGCTATGCCTCCAATTGGCTGACCGAATGGTACGCCTTCGACGAAGCTGCCTATCCGTTGCTCGGCGTTGAGCCGGGCGAGAAGATCGCCGGCTTTATCCACATCGGCACCGCTACGGTCCCGCCAACGGAGCGTCCACGCCCGGAACTGGCCGAGATCGTCACCTGGGTCGGAGAAGACGCCTGATGTTCTACGACACGGCCGCAAACAGGCATGGCCTGCCGCATGATCCGTTCAAGGCCATCGTCTCGCCGCGGCCGATCGGCTGGATCGGCACGCGCGCCACGGACGGCTCGCTGAATATCGCGCCCTATTCCTTTTTCAATGCGATCAGCGACCGGCCGAAACTCGTGATGTTTTCGTCGAGCGGCTACAAGGATTCGGTGCGCAACATCGAGGCCACCGGCGAATTCACCGCCAGCTTCGCCAGCCGGAATCTGAGCGAGGCGGTCAACAAGACCTCGATTGCAGCTCCCCATGGCGAGAGCGAGTTTACGATAGCCGGGTTGACGCCGGTTGACGGGACGTTGGTCAAGGCGCCGTTCGTGGGCGAGGCCTATGCGGCGCTGGAGTGCCGGATGACCGAGATGTTCCAGCCAAAGGGGCTCGATGGCGAGCCCTCGGACAATTACGTCGTCATCGGCCAGGTGGTCGGCATCCACATTCGCGACGAGGCGATCCGCGACGGTCGTTTCGACATGGCGACGGTCCGCCCGCTCGCCCGCCTCGGCTACATGGATTACTGCGACGGCGGCGACGTCTTCCAGATGGTGCGTCCCACGCGCTGAGGCGTGGGTAGTCGGAGGAAGCGTCAGCCGCCTGTATCCAGCCATGCCGCTTGCTCCGGCGAGCGGCAGACCACGGAAGAAAAGCCATTGGCGCGGCTGGCAGCGAAGGCGCGCCGGACGGCCTTTTCAGTCACTGCCGTTTGCGGCAGCATTTCGTAACAGCCAAGACCCGCTTCATGGGCGCGAAGAGCAGCAGCGGCGCGCCCGGCGGCGATTGGTGCGACCAGAACCTCATCCTGCGGCTCCTTCGATGGTCTGCAGCCGATAGCCGCCGCCAGCGCAGAGGCATCGAAAATAATTCCTTCGAGACGCGGCGAGCTTTCGCCAAGGGAGTAGGGCGAAAGTACGCTTTCGGGGACCGAGCCATATTCGGCAAGGATAGCGACCTGCTGCAGGCGATTGCCTACGTTCGCCTCCGCGACGCGCAGCATGACATCGAGCCTCTGCACATCTGCGCGGCTCCGGCATCCGGAAAGCAGGACGCCGCTAATGTCGTTGCGAAGAAGCGAGGCCATGTCCTCCGCTGCCAGGCGGTTGATTGGAGCGATCCGTGCGAAGACACGGCAGGCACCGCGCGCGACTGCCACCAGCTGAGCTAGTGCATCGTCACCAAAACCGAGATCGACAATAATGCCATCGAAAGCGTTGAGATCGACGGACGTCGGTAGCGGCGCGCCGGCGCTCTGAAACAGCAGTGGTTTCATGGTTTTGAAGCGGTTAACGGACATGGTGAACCAATCTTAAACCTTTGCCGGCTAGGCTTCCAACATCAGGTGGCTTTGGGTGTCTAGTGGGGCGTCGGTGATCATACAAGCATTTCTTCGCTGGGTGGAGACGGCGAGAACGGGCGATCGTGCCCGCGCTGCCCGGGCCCTCGGTCGCGCCTATGTCGACGCGCAGATGAACGGTATTGATCGTCAGGCTGCCGAAATGGCAATGACCTTTCTGCTCGACGATCCCTCTCCGAAGGTACGTTCGGCTCTGGCCGAAGTGCTCGCGCCATCCTCCGATATTCCTCGTGCCATCATTCTCGGGCTTGCCGAAGACCAGCCGGAAATCGCCTACATCGTCATTTCCCGCTCGCCTGTTCTGACCGACGAGGACCTTGTCGATCTTGCAGCCCGGGGCTCGGTCGAGACACGGGCGCTGATTGCGGCCCGCGCATTCGTGTCACGTTCCGTCTCAGCCGCTATCGCTGAAATCGGCGGCGAAGAAGAAATGCTGATCCTGCTTGAAAATGGCGGTGCCCAGCTGCCGCGCCGGTCGTTGAAGCGGATCGCTGAGCGTCTCGGCTATTCCGCTGCCATCCGCGATCTGCTGCTGGACCGCGCCGACTTGCCAAGCGATGCCCGGCACGCGCTCGTCGAAGAGGTGGGGGCAGCTCTCGCCGCCTTCGGTCTGGTTCAGATGGCGATCGGAAAGACGCGGGTAGAGCGGATCACGCGCGAGGCCTGCGACGTCGCAGCGGTCGGCATGGCCGGCGCTTTGGCTGTGGATGAATTGCCTGACCTCGTCGCTCATCTGCGCGGGACCGGTCGCCTGACGCCGGCGTTCCTGTTGCATGCACTTGTCACCGGTCGGGCGGAGTTTTTCTCGGCAGCCATCGTCGATCTCTCTGGCGTCACGGAAAAGCGCGTTCGCTCGATCCTCTCGAGCGGCCGCATCCATTCCATTCGCGCCCTGTTCGAGAGCGCCGGCCTTGGGCGTGACGTCAGCGAAGCGTTCGCTGAGGCGGTCCTGCTCTGGCGCAAGGACGGCACGACCGGCACGGACGATTGTCGCGCCTCGGTCTGTGCCGCGCTGCTCGCAAGCTTGCACGGTCAAAGGGCGCCTTCGCCGGCCTGCAATGCAATGGCGGAAATTCTCGAGCGTCTGGCCTTTGCCGAGCAACGGCAGTCTGCCCGCGACTATGCCCAATTGGCCGCGCGCCAGGCCGCCTGACGTCAATTCGCCGAAAGGTCAGCCAGCCGTGCTGGCCGCCAAACCACGAGCGCCGAAAGCCTGATGAATGACCCCGCCTGATTGCGTCAGTCGGTGAACCGCCGCGCCACCCAGGAATAACCGTCCTCGATGTAGTGAACCGGCTTGCTGACCAGGGTCTTCAGCTTCTCACGGTCGGGAACGGCGCCGGAGAGAAACGCAAGGGCGCGCTTTGGCAGGGTCGGTTGCACCTCTGCTGCCTGCGGCGCCGGCGTCTCGGGCTGCGGAAGCGGAGCGACGACCTCCGGCTGCGGATCATTGGTGGCGAAGCCGGGGCCGGAACTCTCGCAGACGGCGACGACCACGGGATAGTTGGCATTGGAAAAGCGCGGCAAATGTTTCTGCGAATCCGTATCGCATTGGGCGATCGAGGGCCATGTCCCGTCGACCGTCGAGATATATTGGCACTGGCTGACGTCGTGGTCACAGCCAAGGATGGTCATAACGATCAGGGTGGCTTTCATGGTCTGGCTGTATCCATCTGGGCGCCGGTTGCACGACTTCTGCCTGTGTGATTCTTCCGGAATTAGGGCAATGGCCTGAACGCGCAGAAACAATTTGTTTCGCCGCGTCATTCGGATTGATGGGCAGGTCTGGTCCTTGCGCAATTTGACGTATTGGGTGCCGACCTACAGGCCGTTAGTTTCGCTTCAGAACCGCAAACGAACCAAGCCATTGCCGAGGATAAAAATTGCCTGACGTCACGATCGCCGAAGAGTTACCACGCCAGCCGGAAATCCTGCGCCTTCTGGAAATGTCGGACGCCTATGCCGCATTGCTCTATCCTGCGGAAAGCAACCACCTTGTCGATGTGCCGACGCTGGAGAAGCCAAGCGTATCCTTCTTCGTCGCGCGTTTTGATGGAGTTGTCGTCGGTTGCTGCGCGCTGGTCGAAGCCGGCGATGGTTCGGCGGAGATCAACCGCATGTTCGTCGACCCGCAGGCGCGGGGACTGAAGGTCGGAAAGCGTTTGTTGCAGACAGTCGAGCGGCACGGCGAGAACTGCGGTCTTGATATCATCCGGCTTGAAACCGGTATTCACCAGCCGGAAGCAATCGGGCTCTACAGGAGCGCCGGATATGTCGAGCGCCCGCCTTTCGGCAACTACCAGCCGGATCCGCTGAGCCTGTTCATGGAGAAGGCGCTGCGCACACCTGCAGATCTCGATCGATAGTCGGAGCGGCGTCTTTGAAGGCGCCTCGCAAATGGGCAACGCCCGTCGTTTCGGGCGTGCCATTATCGGCTTCACCCACGGTGCCTATCTGCTTGTAAACACATAGGCACCGCGACGTCTCGGTCGATCAGATATCGAGATTATCCGCGAACACGGCGCGTTCCTGGATGAACCGGAAGCGTGCGTCGGCCTTGGTGCCCATCAGGCTGTCGACGGCTTCGCGCGTGCCTTCGAAATCGACGTCGTCGATTTGGACCTTGAGCAGCGTGCGGAACTTCGGATCCATTGTCGTTTCCTTGAGCTGCGCCGGCAGCATCTCGCCGAGACCTTTGAACCGGCCGACTTCGACCTTGCCGCGGCCGTTGAATTCGGTGCGCATCAGCTCTTCGCGATGGGCGTCGTCGCGGGCATAGAGCGTCTTCGAGCCCTGGCTCAGGCGGTAGAGCGGGGGTACGGCGAGATAGAGGTGGCCGCCGCGGATGAGCTCCGGCATCTCCTGGTAGAAGAAGGTGATCAGCAGCGAGGCGATGTGCGCGCCGTCGACGTCGGCGTCGGTCATGACGACGATGCGTTCGTAGCGCAGGTCCTCTTCCCGGTATTTGCTGCGAGTACCGCAGCCGAGCGCCTGGATCAGGTCGCCGATCTGCTGGTTGGCGCCCTGCTTTTCCCGACCGGCGCTGGCGACGTTGAGGATCTTGCCGCGGAGCGGCAGGATGGCCTGGTTCGCGCGGTTACGCGCCTGCTTGGCCGAGCCGCCAGCCGAATCCCCTTCGACGATGAAAAGTTCCGCACCTTCGGCTGTGTTCTGCGAGCAGTCGGCAAGCTTGCCGGGCAGGCGCAGCTTGCGCACCGCGGTCTTGCGGTTGACTTCCTTTTCCTTGCGGCGGCGGACGCGCTCGTCGGCGCGCTCGATCACCCATTCAAGCAGTTTTGCCGCCTCGGCCGGGTTGTCGGCAAGATAATGATCGAAAGGATCGCGCAGGGCGTTTTCGACGATGCGCTGTGCTTCGACGGTTGCCAGCTTGTCCTTCGTCTGGCCGACGAATTCCGGCTCGCGAATGAAGACCGAGAGCATGCCAGCGGCTGAAATCATCACGTCATCGGTGGTGATAATGGCGGCGCGCTTGTTCTGCGTCAGCTCGGCGTAATTCTTCAGACCCTTTGTGAGCGCGATGCGGAAACCTGCCTCGTGCGTCCCGCCTTCAGGCGTCGGAATGGTGTTGCAATAGGAATGGACTTGCTGGTCGCCACCATACCAGGTGACGGCCCATTCGAGCGATCCGTGGCCGTTCGACTTCTCGGACTTGCCGGCAAAGATCTCGCGGGTAACCGTGAACTCCTTTCCGAGCGTTGCGGCAAGATAGTCCTTCAGGCCGCCGGGGAAGTGGAACACCGCCCGGTCCGGTATCTCGGAGCCTTCCGGCAGCAGCGACGGATCACACGACCAGCGGATTTCGACGCCGCCGAAGAGATAGGCCTTCGAGCGTGCCATGCGGAACAGGCGCGCCGGCTCGAAGCGGGCATGCGGTCCGAAAATCTGCGGATCGGGATGAAACCGAACCCGCGTTCCGCGTCGGTTGTGGACGTCACCTAGCTCCTCCAGGCCACCCTGCGGCACGCCGCGCGAAAAGCGCTGGCGATAGAGCTTGCGATTTCTGGCAACCTCGACTTCGAGATCGTCCGACAGCGCGTTGACGACGGAGACGCCGACGCCGTGCAGACCGCCGGAAGTTTCATAGGCCTTGCCGTCGAACTTGCCGCCGGCATGCAGAACCGTCATGACGACTTCGAGCGTCGATTTGCCCGGGAATTTGGGATGGTTTTCGACCGGAATGCCGCGGCCGTTGTCGGTTACCGACAGATAGCCGTCGGCGTCGAGATGGACTTCGATGAAGTTGGCGTGCCCCGCCACCGCTTCGTCCATCGAGTTGTCGATGACTTCGGCGAAGAGATGGTGCAACGCCTTTTCATCGGTGCCGCCGATATACATGCCCGGACGCCGACGGACAGGCTCCAGCCCCTCCAGCACCTCGATCGCCGAAGCATCATAGTCGCCGCTGTCGCTGCCTTTGGGAGCAGGGCGCGGTTCTTCACGCGGAGCCGGCGCCGTTCGCGCAACAGGCGCGGCGTCTGCCACGACGGGCTTCGGTTGTTCGGGTATTGCGGAGAAGAGGTCGCTGTTGTCGTCCATGGGGCGTCTAGATCATTCCTGTCGTGCGGAGGTGCTGAAGGCCATAGCAAGACCTCGGTCTTGTCGCCATCCCCAGTCATTCGAATCACCCGAATTCTGCCAGACTCTTGCCGATTGTGCGAACAAAAGGAGAATGGCCGCGCCGGATGCCTGCAAAATAAAGCCTCTGCGTCGGCGTTTGTTACCAACTGTTGCTTTGCTGTCGGGCCGATGGCAAGGCTTTGCCGCGAACCAGGGAGCCCTTCGTTGTCCGTGTCCACAGCTGATTTTTGCTTTCGCCGGCTTGCCGCCATTTTTCTGTCCGTCGGCCTTTTTGCAAGCTCGATCGTTTGCGCCGAGGCGCAGGTGCTTAAGCCCTACAAGGACGATCTGTTTTCATACGGCAAGGTGCTGGAGGAGAGCGAGGGCGGTGACTACCGCGTCGTCGACTATCAGGAACTGCGCGATATCAATGAACGCGACGAAATTCCGGAGCGGCGCGTCAAACGCGCCTTCGTCTCGTTGGGTGTCAAAGGCGAGCAGGTCAACGAGACGCTCGATGTTGGCGGGCGCTCGCTCGACGTGACGCGCGTCGGTCGGGAGCGCGGCGCAGCATTCACCGTGATTTTCATCCATGGACGCGGGGGAGACCGGCGCCTCGGCGCCAATGATTTCTCCTTCGGCGGCAACTTCAATCGCCTGAAGAACCTCGCTGTCGCCAATGGGGGCGTTTATTACGCGCCGAGCGTGCGGTCCTTCGATGCGGCCGGGGCCGCGGACGTTGCAGGCCTGGTCAAACTTGCCGCCGAGCGCTCCGGCGGGAGACCTGTCGTGCTGGCCTGTGCCTCCATGGGCAGTTTCATTTGCTGGGGTGTGTCTCGTGACGCGGGCGCTGTGGCAGCGCTTGGCGGCATGATGATCATGGGCGGCGCTGCCGATCCTGATTTTACCAAGAGCGCCGCCTACAAGGCGAAATTGCCGATGTTCTTCAGCCATGGCAGCCGAGATAGTGTCTATCCGGCAGCGAGCCAGAAGGCGCTGTACAGCGCGTTGAAAGGGCAGGGCTATCCGGCCCGCTTCGTGCTCTTTGAGACCGGATCGCATGGAACGCCGGTCCGTATGACCGATTGGCGCGACGCCTTGAACTGGATCGGCAGCCGCTGACGGACATCGCTCGCGGCTCGGCATTTGTTAACCAGAACGGCAATTTCCGGGTGTAGGCGCGCTGCTTATTTCCACCTTTGAAAGTGATCGGCGCGATTATCCCCGGCAGATATTGCTGGGGTAGATTTCATGAATGCGCATATCGAAACACGGCAAATTCCGTTGTGTGTCGACTTGGATGGCACCTTACTGGCTGCCGACACACTGTGGGAAGGTGCTGCGATCATCGTTTTGCGCAATCCGCTGATGCTCTTCCCGATGCTCATGTGGCTATCGCAGGGCAAGGCGCGTCTGAAACATGAGGTTGCCTTGCGCTCCGGACGAATGGCGGCGGACTGGCCGTATCGCCAGGCCGTCCTTGCTCGATTGGCCGCCGAAAAGGCCCAAGGACGCGACATCGTGCTGGTTACCGGTGCTGCACCTTCCGTCGCGCGAGAGGTCGAAGCGCATATCGGGCTCTTTTCTTCGATCATGCATTCGTCGGAGGCACTCAATCTGACCAGCAGCCGAAAGCGTGATGCGTTGGTGGAACGGTTCGGCGAAGGTGGCTTCGACTATATGGGCAACAGCCGCGACGACATCGCGGTCTTCGAGGCGTCGCGCCGGGCAATCGTCGTGGCACCCGATGCGGCGGCTGAGAAATGGCGTCGTAGTCACGATGCCGAGAAACTCGACACCGGCAAAGTGAGCATGCTTGCGCCGCTGAAGTCGATCCGCGTCCATCAGTGGGCGAAGAACGTGCTGATCGGCGTGCCGATGATCCTCAATCATGAGGTGCTGCATCTGGATGCGCTGGTGAGTGTTGCCATCGCATTCTTTGCGTTCAGCTTCCTGGCCTCCGCCGTCTACGTCATCAACGACCTCTCCGATCTGGCGAACGACCGGCGCCACGCGAAGAAGCGCAACCGGCCGCTTGCCAGCGGCCAGATGTCGGTGCCGACGGCATTGGTGCTGGTCGTCTGCCTGACCCTGGCCTCGGTTTCGCTGACCTTTCTCCTTCCGTGGAAGTTTGCTGGCGTGCTGGCGTTTTATGCCTGTGCTACGACGGCCTACACCTTTGTGCTCAAGCGCAAGCTTCTCGTCGACGTGTTCACGCTTGCCGGCCTCTACACGACCCGTATCGTTGCCGGTGCGGCGGCGACCGGAACGGAACTTTCCTTCTGGCTGGTGTCGTTCGCGATCTTCTTTTTCCTCAGCCTGGCTCTGGTGAAGCGCTACGTCGAACTGCATGAATTCGACAACAAGGACGGCGGTGCCGTTCCCGGGCGCGGCTATCTCGCGGTCGATTTCGAGATGGTCGGGCAGGCAGGCGTGGCCTCAGCCTTCACTTCCGCTCTGGTGCTTGCGCTTTACGTGCACAGCAAGGAACTGCAGGAAATGTACACGACGCCGTGGGCATTGTGGCCGCTTTGCCCGCTGGTGCTTTATATGCTCCTTCGGATCTGGATGCTGGCGCGCCGTGGCATGCTGCACGAGGATCCGGTGGTCTTCATCATGCGCGATTGGCGCAGCCAGCTGACCATGCTGATCGGGGCGTTACTTATTCTTTTCGGAGCCGTCGGGCCGCAATGAACGCACAAGACTACGAAAGTTGGGGCCGGCTCGACCGTCGGCCACGACAGGGCATTTCACCCGACGACTACGAAGATCGCATCGGCAATATCGAGCCCGATGCCTTCCTGCCGTTCGGCAACGGCCGCAGCTACGGCGACAGCTGCCATAACGATCGCGGCATGCTGATCGACAACCGTCGACACGCGCGCATAATCGCCTTCGATCCGGGCACAGGGATGATGACCTGCGAAGCCGGCGTTACCCTTGGCGACGTTTTGGCCCGCGCCATTCCGCACCGCTTCTTTCTTCCCGTGACACCAGGTACGGCTTTTGTCACCGTTGGCGGCGCGCTTGCCAACGATGTCCACGGCAAGAACCACCATGCCCGCGGTACCTTCGGCAATCATGTGACTGGCTTTACGCTCCTGCGTTCCAATGGCGAGCACCTGGCCTGCACTCCGGCGGAGAACCAGGAGCTGTTTTCCGCCACGATCGGCGGAATGGGGCTCACCGGCTTGATCCTGACCGTCAGTCTTCGCCTCACCAAGGTGCCGTCGCCGCATGTGCAGCAGCACGCGATCCGCTTCGATAATCTCGACGAATACTTTGGTCTCGTCGATCGCGTCGACGAAGAACACGAATACTCAGTCGCCTGGATCGACCAGCTTGCAACGGGACGGCGTATGGGCCGTGGGGTTCTGCTGGCCGGCGACCATGCCGATGGCTCTTGCGAGCTTCCCGATATGCCGAAAGGCATGAAGCTCTCGGTGCCGTTTTCGCCACCGTTCAACCTGCTCAATTCAGCGACGCTCAAGGCCTTCAACGAATACTATTTCCGCAAGCAGAAACCGGGCGAGGCCGTGTCGACGGTGCCGTGGACTTCCTATTTCTATCCGCTCGACGCCATCGGCGCGTGGAACAGGCTGTACGGCCCCAAAGGTCTGTATCAGCACCAGAGCGTCTATCCCGCCGAGAATGCGCGGGAGATCACCGCGACGCTGATGGAGACCGCGCGCCGTGCCGGACACGCATCGTTCCTGACCGTCTTGAAGCGCTTCGGGGACGTCGCCTCCCGCGGGCTCCTATCGTTTCCGCGGCCTGGTTTTACTTTGACGCTCGACTTCGCCAATCAAGGTGAACGGACGGTTAAGCTGCTGGACAGGCTGGATGCAATCGTTGTCGAAGCCGGGGGCGCGATCAATCCTTACAAGGATGCGCGTATGAGCCCGCAAGTCTTTGAAAAATCTTTCACTTCCTGGAGGGAGCTTGAGGCTTTGCGCGATCCAGCGCTGACGTCGAACTTCTGGCGCCGCACGGCGCTGGCTTTGCCAAAGTGAGAATGCCGACAATTTTATTAAATTAAACACGCGAACTTCACTGAATATGCGTCTCTCGCGTGTAGGTACTTCCCCGGGACTGGGGGTAAAACTATGAAATATATTCCATTCATTCTCTTCACTGTGCTGACCAATGCGGCGGCACAGTTGATGCTGAAACAGGGCATGATGTCACTCGGGCCGATCTCGATGACGGCAGAGACGGCGATTGTTCGCCTGTTCCAGATCGTTTTCAATCCATGGGTCTTCGCGGGTCTCGCGACCTTTGTCATCTCGATGGCATCGCATCTCTATGTGCTGTCGAAGGTAGAGCTTTCCTTCGCCTATCCGTTCCTGAGCCTGGCCTATGTGGCGGTTGCGATCTTCGCCTACTTCGTCTTCCGCGAGGACCTCAATGCCTGGCGCATCGCCGGCATCGCGCTCATCTGCGTTGGAACGGTTCTGATCGCCCAGTCGGGCATGTCATCCCATGGCGACGAAAAGTCGATCGATACGGCTGGTGCAAGAACAGCAGATTTCGGGAGCAAGTCATGAAGCATATTATCTTTGGTGGCGACGGTTTCGTCGGCCGGCATCTGGCGCAGCGCCTCGTTCAGGATGGCGAGGAGGTCGTGGTCGCCGATATCGTCAAGTCCGATCTGCCGCACTACAACCGTGCCCGCTTCGTCCATTGCGATGTGACGCAGATGAGCGATGTGCTGAAGGTCGGTATCGGCCCTGACGACATGGTCTACAACATGGCGGCCAAGATGCTGTCACCGTTGCAGATCCGTTCGAAGCGCTGGGATTTCTTCTGGCCGGTCAACTACTACGGTGCCGAGAACATCATGAAGGCCATGGGCGCAGCCAATGCGTCGCGTCTCGTTCAGTTCACCACGGACATGATCTACGGCCACACGGTGCAGTCGCCGCAGACCGAGGACCATCCGGCAAAGCCGCTCGGCGAATACGGAAAATCGAAGTGGGCAACGGAGCAACTTGCCGCTCAATGGCGCAAGCAGGGCATGAACATCTCGATCTTCCGCCCACGCCTGATCATCGGACCCGGCCGCCTCGGTATCCTCGAAAAACTGTTCAAGCTGATCGACATGAACCTGCCGGTGCCGATGATCGGTTCGGGCAGGGTACCGTACCAGTTCATCTCGGTGTTCGACTGCGCCGAAGCGGCGCGGCTCGCCTGGAAGGGTGGCGTGCCCAACGAGGCCTACAACCTCGGCTCGGATAGTCCTCCTTCGGTGCGTGAGCTTCTCGGCAACCTGATCAAGCACGCCGATTCAAAGTCCTTCCTGCTGCCGACGCCTGGCTTCGCAGTGAAGCAGACACTGGCGCTGTTCGATCTGATCAACAAGCCGATCATGGATCCGGAGCAGTACCTGATTGCCGACGAACTTTGCGTCCGTGAAACGGGCAAGCTGAAGCATCAGCTCGGCTGGCGGCCGGAGTTCAACGATGGCGACATGCTGATTGCCGCCTATGACGAGTATCGGGCCAAGAAATCCGGCGCTGCCATGCAAAACGCCGCAGCCGTACCGGCCGAGTGAGGGGAATGACAATGCTGGATAGACCGAACCGCACAGGCGTCTCGGCGCCGTCGATCGAAGGCGGGGTCGCAAGGCCAAATCTGATCACGGTCGAGCAGGCGAAAGCCATGTCGATCGGGGACATCACGACCGCCTTCAAGGACCATCTCAACCCTGGTCAGCTTCACTTCATGAAGCTGCTCGGCTTTCACAAGGTGAAGATCGAAAGCGCCGAGGGCATGTACTACACCGATCAGAACGGTCGGAAGATTCTCGACTTCTTCGGCGGCTTCGGTTCGCTGGCCTTCGGCCACAACCATCCGCGTATTCTCGAAGCACGCCAGAAGTTCCAGGACGAGAAGCGCCACGAAATTGCGATCGCCTTCATGTCGCAATATGCATCGGCGCTCGCCAAGAACATTGCCGCCTGCTCGCCTGCTGATCTCGACATGGTCTTCCTCGGTTCCTCCGGTTCCGAGGCGATGGAGGCAGCCGTCAAGCTCGCCGAGCGCGCCGCCGGCCCGAAGCGTCCGAAGGTCGTCTACGCGGAAAATTCCTTCCATGGGAAAACCAAGGGCGTGCTTGCCATTACCGACGGCCAGCTTTACCGCGCCGAGTTTAGGGTTGCCGACAACACGGTCCGCGTTCCCTTCGCCGATATCCAAGCCGTCGAGAACGCCTTCAAGTCCGATCCCGAAATCGGCGTGATCGTGCTCGAGACGATCCTGGGCGGCGGTGGCATCATCCAGGCGCCGGCCGAGTACTGGCAGCAGCTGCGTGCGCTCTGCGATCGCTATGGCGTCCTGTGGGTCGCTGATGAAGTGCAGTGCGGTTATGGCCGTTCGGGTCGCTTCTATGCTTTCGAGCATTATGGCGTCATTCCTGACGTCACCGCGCTCGCCAAGTCGCTCGGTGCCGGCAAGGCGGCGGTTGGCGCAATGATCGCCCGCCGCGACGTCTACATGAAGGCTTATGGCACATCGAAGACGGCGATGATCCACGCCATGGCGACCTTCGGTGGCATGGGCGAAGCCTGCGTCACCGCGATCGAGGGCATCAATGTGCTCTACGACGATCATCTGATCGATCGCGCCGCTGACAGCGGCGACTATCTGCTTGAACGCCTGCAGGCGCTGAAGGAAAAATATCCGAAGATCATCAAGGACGTACGCGGCAAGGGACTGATGGTTGGCCTGGAGTTCCAGGATTTCAGCCAGACGTTGCCGATGGTTCTGCGTCCGGTCGTTTCCGTGTTGGATGACAAGCTGAAGGGCTCGCTCTCTGGCTTCATCGGTGCGTTGCTTCTGCGCGACTACGACGTGCTGGTTGCCTTTACCGAATACAATCGCAATGTCATCCGGCTCGAGCCGCCGCTGATCTGCGAGCGCGCGCACGTCGACCAGTTCATCGCGGCACTGGATGAGCTTCTTGGCCGCGGCATCGTGCATATCGTCAAGGATTTCCTCGGTAGCCAGATCGGCGGCTGAGCGGAAACCCAAAAATACCTCGAAGGGCAGGAGCTTAGTGCTTCTGCCCTTTTATGTTCATGTCGAATTCGACGACATTGGAATAGATCGGCGTGCCGACGTCCATGCCGTAGGGTGAGCGAAAGATGCTGCCGCGGATTATGAAGGAGATCGACCGGCTGTTCCAGTCCATCAGCTTGACGGAGAACCGTTCCTTCCGCGCTTTGCCGCGCGCCGTCAACGTGCCTTCGACGGCGGCCGTGTCCGGGCCGGTCTGCTTGACGCTGGTCGAGCGGAAGGTGACGGTGCGATAGGTCGCGCTGTCGAAGACCGCACTCGACTTCAGGAAATCTTCGACGCGGCTTTCTCCCGTCTCGACACTTTCCGGGTAGAGGGTGAACTCGACCGACGAACGGGCGATGTTATTGCCATCGATACGGAAATTGCCGGAGAACTTGCCGAAGTCGCCGATGATGCCGCCGCCACCGACTTGCGCAACGGAGAAATGCACACGTGACGCACCGGTGATGCCGTAGCTGCCGGCAGCGTCCGAGAGTTGCGGCGCACTGGCACTTGTGGCGCTTGGTCCGAACGTCGTGGCAAGCACGACGCCAAGTGCCAATGCTGTTGGCGTTGCCTTCGATTGCTGCTTGATCATGGTTCACTTCCTCTTGGCAATGACCTGACTGCCCTTGGTCTTTTCGACCTCGCCGCGCCGCAGCAGTCGCGTCGGCAGCATGCGAACCAGAACTTCGTCGCGGCGCACCATGTGATGGTAGAGCGCGGCCATCGCGTGGAGCGCGACAAGAGCCAGCGTCGCGTAGGCGAGGATTGCGTGGGTCGACGTCCAGAAGCTCTCGGCTGCTTCCGATTTCGCCATCGGCAGATGCGAGATGACGAACCAGTCGAAATAGAAGCTTGGAATGTTCAGCGTCGAGGTCGACGCAACCGCCCAACCGGCAAGGGGCACGGCTATGGTCAGGCCGATCAGGATTGCATGCGTGGTCCGGGCCGCGCGTCGTTCGAGCACGGAAAGGCCTGAAGGCGCCTGTGGTTGCCTATCGAGCACATGCCAGACGGCGCGTAGCGCGGCGAGGGCAAGCACGGTGAAGCCGAAGGATTTGTGCCATTGGTAGAGCGAGAACTGCAGGGCTGGATCCAGGGATAGCCTGCGCATGACAAAGCCGAGTGCCAGTAGGCCAAGGATCGACATGGCGATCAGCCAATGGAGGATGATCGTCACCCAGCCGAATGTAGACTTGCTGTTTTGCAGCATGGCACGCTCCTGCGGCATTCGGACGAAATATTCGCCTTCGTCACCCGGATAAGACCCGTTGGCCCCATCTTTTATTCTCCGACGATACCGTAAATTCGCAGGCCGATCCTGTTGATACAGTCGAAAGATATCTCATCTGCTCCGCGCAGGGCAGTCGACGGGCTGGTCTGATGGTTGCAGATCCAACGTATTGCGGAACATGAGACATGACGCAGAATAGCGCGACGACCGAGATGATCCCACTTGAAAACGTGGTGTTGAAACATGCCAACGCCGGCATCGCGCTGGGGGCGGAGCATCGGTTCGCAGAATCGCTCGAGCAATGCGGCGCAACTGGCGGACGCGAACTTCGAGGGGGAAGACCTCTATTATTGGGTCAAAGGCGGTTACGGTGCCGCGCTCCACGATGTCAGGCTTCACCGCGAGAGCATCGCTGTTTCGAAACTCGTTCGCGAATGGACGCTTTCACTGCGCCAGCCGCTCGGGTCGATGACCATCGCCCGCTCCTATCTGGCGCTCGGTGAGGCTGAGCATGCCTATCCCCATATCCAGGACGTCCAACGGCTGACGGGGGACGAGGTGTTCGACCTGTTCGACCGACAGCACGTGGCTGATATCCGCAAGGCACTTGCGGCAAAGGCGTAATACCAACCTGCGCTGATATTGACCGATTGCGCCGGAGCGATTTTGGTTTCCGGCAAGGAGATAACCGCAGCCGGACCGCGTGGTCCGGTGAGGATTGTCAACGCCATCAAGGGGCAAAAGTGCCCGGCCCTTCGGGCGGGCCGTCTGTCGCCCACTGGCAGCGTCGCAATCCTCGACCGATGCCAAGGCATCGCTCTCAGGTCCGCTCCTCGCCGGATGACCGCACACGGTCCCACGCAATAGGTCAATATCAGCGCAGGTTTGGTATAGGTCAGGATGCCCCGGTTATCTCCTGAAACGAGATGCCGAGATCGTCCGCGACGGCCTGCATCATCAGGCGGCGCACGGTTGTCGGCGATAGCAGCGGCATAGGCAGCACTGCCATGCTGGAAAGGCCAATTCCGAGACCGAGGATCCGCCAGGAGATCGTTTCTGCGAGCACGCCTGCACGGAATTCATCCGCCGCGACACCGTCCGCAATGATGCCGCAAAGCAGACGATGCCAGCCGGAAACGGCCCGGGCGTAAGCGCCGGCCAATTCTGGGTCGGCCTGGGCTGCCCGCCATGCCTCCGCCCAGAACCGCATACCGCTTTCCCGTGTATCGTCCGTGTGGTCACTGACGAAGAGCTTGAGCGCTGCCGTCGCACTGAGTGCAGGGCGCATCTCCACGAACTCGGCACGGGCCGCAGCCTCGTAATGCAGGAAGGCCGCACACTTGAGGTCGCTTGCCGTTTTGAAGTGATGGTGGATGATGCCGTTGGCCGCTCCCATTTCGGCTGCAACCCGACGTGTCGTCATCCCGTCGAAGCCGTCCTTCAGCATGACGGCGATGGCCGCCGCAATGATCGCCTCGCGCCGGGCGAGGCGGGTCATGTACACCATATTCAGTCTCCGGTTGTATGCGATTGACATAGCGCAGATTTGATCATATGTCCAATTTGAGCGTTGGCTCAAATCGTTGGCGGACGATCTAAAACCGCGGCCGGCCTTTTTGGCTTGGTCCTCGTTTTCATCCATTTGATTTTCAGGAGTCGCTTATGAGCGAACATGCATTGCCGTCTGATGCAGAAATTACCTTCCGCCGTATCTCCGCGCTTACCGTTTGCGAGGTCTGCGAGCTCAGCGAAACGCTGAGCGAAGGACAGCGCAATATGGTCGCCGACAACGGCACCTCGATTGCGGAAGCGCATTTCTCCGAGAATGCCTGGTTCCGCGCGATCTACGCCGAGGAGACGCTCGTCGGTTTCATCATGCTGCACCAGGGATCGGATTGGGACGACGGCATCGATTGCCCGGGCGTCTACCTCTGGCGCTTCATGATAGCCCGTCCATTTCAGGGCAAGGGCATCGGCAAGAAGGCGATCGAACTCGTCGTGCGCGACCTCAAGGCGCGTGGCATCCGCGAGCTCTACACCAGCTGCGGACTGGGTGAGGCGAGCCCAGAAGGTTTCTACAAGGGGTTGGGCTTTGTTCTGACAGGCGATAGCTACGGCGAAGAGCCGGAGGCCGTGCTCAAGTTTGCGGCCTGAAAGAGGCATCACTGGCGGCGCTCGGCGGGTTGCCGCTCAGAATATCTTATGAGAGAGACATGCAAAACGACCAACACGAGGCCAATCGGCTCTCAGAAACGGTGATCCGGCCTTACCGCGCGGAAGATCGTGACCGGCTGGTGGCCATCTGGCTGTCCGCCTCGCGCATCGGGCATCCCTTTCTCGGCGAAGAGCGGCTGGTCACCCAGCTGCAGATCGTCCGCGACACGTACCTGCCGATGGCCGACAATTGGGTCGCAGAGGTCGGTGGGCATCCGGCGGGCTTCATCGGGCTGATCGACAATTTTGTCGGCGGGTTGTTCGTCGATCCCGAAGTCCATGGCGCCGGCATCGGCCGCGGACTGATCGAACACGCCGCGACGCGGCTCGGTCATCTCGACGTCAGCGTCTACGCCGACAACGCGAGCGCGGTCGAATTCTATCACCGTCGCGGCTTTGTCGTCACGGGCCGACAGGAGAGGGATGATGAAGGATTGCCTTTTGCGGTGATCCACATGGCTCGCACCGTCGCCCGCATATAGATCCTTAATTCGGAATCGATCCAAGGACGATATTATTCAGCAGGTTGAAAGCGTTACAGCATCCTTTGCGCGTCATACTTAACGCGCGGCGCTGCAATGCGAGAGACCACCGGCCGGGCCGATCGTTTTGGTCCTGCCGGAATATTCAGCGACGGATGCTTTCCTTTGCCGGCTGCATTTGCTAGGCCGCTTGCCGAGAAAATGACCTGACCCGGAGGAAATTTCATGACGCCTGACATCCGCCCGCTCGTCGCCGGAAACTGGAAGATGAACGGAACGCGCGCATCGTTCGATCAGATCAAGGCGATGGCCGAAGGGGTCAAGGGCGATCTGTCGAGCAAGGTCGAGACGCTGATCTGCCCGCCCGCGACGTTACTCTATGTTGCGACCGCGCTTTGCGACGATAGCCCGCTGATGATCGGCGCCCAGGATTGCCATCAGAAGCAGTCCGGCGCACATACCGGCGAAGTTTCTGCCGAAATGATCGCCGATTGCTTCGGCACCCATGTGATCGTCGGCCATTCCGAGCGACGCACCGACCATGCCGAGCATGACGGGTTGGTGCGCGCCAAGACGGACGCCGCCCACGCCGCCGAACTGGTCGCCATCGTCTGCATTGGCGAAACCGGTGACGAGCGACAGGTGGGCAAGACGCTCGACGTGCTCAAGCGTCAGCTTGCCGAAAGCCTGCCCGACAGCGCCACGGCGGAAAACACTGTCATTGCCTATGAGCCGGTCTGGGCGATCGGTACGGGTCTGACGCCGACGACTGCCGACGTCGAAGAGGCGCATGCCTTCATGCGCCAGGAACTGGTGTCGCGGTTCGGTGGTGCCGGCGGCAAGATGCGCATTCTCTACGGCGGTTCGGTCAAGCCGTCCAATGCCCGCGAATTGATGGGCGTTGCCAACGTCGATGGCGCGCTGATCGGTGGTGCGAGCTTGAAAGCCGAAGACTTCCTCGCCATCTACCGGGCTTATGAAGATTTGACGGCCTGATTGTCCGGCACAGGCCGGGCAGGGGGTTGGAATAGCGGACGGCTTGGTATAAAGAAGCGCGAAAATTGCGCCCGGGAAGCCCCGAGTCCGCGCAAGATTTGATTCGTTTGCCCAAAGGGCAGGACTGGAAGCTGATGCAGACCGTACTACTCGTCATCTATCTCATGGTCGTCGTTGCCCTGATCGGCGTCGTTCTCATTCAGCGCTCCGAAGGTGGTGGCCTCGGCATCGGCGGTGGCTCGGGCTTCATGTCCGCACGCGGCACTGCCAATGCGCTGACCCGCACGACGGCGATCCTCGCGGCACTGTTCTTCGTTCTGGCCCTGGCGATGGGTATCCTCGCCCGTTACCAGCCGCAGGCGACCGACATCCTCGACCGTATTCCGGGCACCAGCTCGGGCGGCGGCGTCCTCGATTCGCTTGGCGGTGGCAACACTCAGGCTCCGGCCGGCGGCGCGACCCAGCAGCCTGCGACCGGCAACGGTGCAACAGCACCGGCTCCGGCGACCACAGGCGAGGCTCCGGCTAGCGGTGCCACGACAACGCAAACGCCTGCAGGCGGCGCCAACGGCAACACGGGATCGCAAGTTCCCAGCGGCCAATAAGGTCGCAATTTAAATGAACCCACCGGCGGATGGCACCATCCGCCGGTTTTATTTTGTGTGAAATCTGATTCCCTTCGAAGACGGAAAAATTCGGATAGGCGAATTTTTCGGTGGCGGAATCGTTTGTTAAAAGGTAACCGGTGACTCCCATGGCGCGATATGTATTCATCACTGGCGGCGTGGTTTCCTCCCTCGGAAAAGGCATAGCTGCGGCTGCTCTTGGAGCGTTGCTGCAGGCGCGTGGCTACCGGGTGAGACTGCGCAAGCTCGACCCCTACCTCAACGTTGATCCGGGCACCATGAGCCCGACCCAGCACGGCGAGGTGTTCGTCACCGACGACGGCGCCGAGACCGATCTGGATCTCGGCCACTATGAACGCTTCACGGGGCGTTCGGCGACGAAGACCGACAACATCACCACCGGCCGGATCTACAAGAACATCATCGACAAGGAACGTCGCGGCGACTATCTCGGCGCAACCGTTCAGGTGATCCCGCACGTTACTAACGAGATCAAGAACTTCGTTACCGAAGGCAACGATGACTATGATTTCGTGCTGTGCGAGATCGGCGGCACCGTCGGCGACATCGAAGCGATGCCGTTCATGGAGGCGATCCGCCAGCTCGGCAACGATCTGCCGCGCGGCACCGCCGTTTATGTCCACCTGACGCTGATGCCCTACATTCCGGCGGCTGGTGAACTGAAGACCAAGCCGACCCAGCATTCGGTCAAGGAACTGCAGGCGCTCGGCATTCATCCCGACATCCTGCTCGTCCGTGCCGATCGCGAAATTCCCGAGGCCGAACGTCGCAAGCTTTCGCTGTTCTGCAACGTCCGCCAGTCGGCGGTTATCCAGGCGCTCGATGTCGCTTCGATCTACGACGTGCCGATCGCCTACCACAAGGAAGGCCTCGACAACGAAGTGCTTGCCGCCTTCGGCATCGAGCCGGCACCGAAGCCGCGCATGGAAGCGTGGGAAGAAGTTGCCGATCGCATCCGTACGCCGGAAGGCGAAGTCACCATTGCGATCGTCGGCAAGTACACCGGCCTCAAGGACGCCTACAAGTCGCTGACCGAAGCGCTCTATCACGGCGGCATCGCCAACCGGGTCAAGGTCAAGCTCGAGTGGATCGAGTCGGAGGTCTTCGAAAAGGAAGATCCGGCGCCGTATCTCGAAAAGGTACACGGCATCCTGGTTCCCGGCGGCTTCGGCGAGCGTGGCTCCGAGGGCAAGATCAACGCGGCGCGTTTCGCCCGCGAACGCAAGGTGCCGTATTTCGGCATCTGCTTCGGCATGCAGATGGCAGTCGTCGAAGCGGCGCGCAACCTTGCCGGCATCGACAAGGCATCCTCGACCGAGTTCGGCCCGACCAAGGAGCCGGTCGTCGGCCTCATGACCGAATGGGTTAAGGGCAACGAACTTCAGAAGCGCTCGGCTTCCGGCGATCTCGGCGGAACCATGCGCCTTGGCGCCTATCGTGCGTCGCTGAAGACCGGCACGAAGATTGCCGACATCTACGGCACGGCCGATATTTCGGAGCGTCATCGCCACCGCTACGAGGTCAACGTCGATTACAAGCCGCAGCTTGAATCCTGCGGCCTGGTCTTCTCGGGCATGTCGCCTGATGGCATTCTGCCTGAGACCGTCGAGTACCCTGACCATCCGTGGTTCATCGGCGTGCAGTATCACCCGGAGCTGAAATCGCGCCCCCTTGATCCGCACCCGCTGTTTGCGAGCTTCGTCGAAGCGGCGCTGGAACAGTCGCGCTTCGTTTGATCCGTCAGCACGGTTCTGAAAATTGCGGCCGGTCCTACGTGACCGGCCGTTTTCGTTTTGGCTTCATATGCCGCATCGACACCGAAGCGCCCGGCGAGCAGGGTCGCCGGGTGCGATCTCGATCTCGCCGAAAAGAATGGTCTACCGCCGATCGGCGCTTGCAAGGTTGCGCCATTGCGGCACGCGCCAAATGGTGATGAGGCGCAGCAGCCATTCCAGCGGTCCATAGGCGAAGCGTTGCAGCCACCAGCGGCTAAGAACAAGCTGGGCGGCGTAGACGACAAGGGCCATCGATACGGTTTCGAGCGGCGAGATATGGCCGATCAAGCCGAAACCGTAGCCATGAAAGATAAGCGCGCAGATGAGCGACTGTAGCAGGTAGTTGGAAAGCGCGGTCCGGCCGGCCGGCGCCAACAGGTTGCGCAGCCACCGTCCAGCGGCACTATCGAGGAACAGCATCATCGCGCCGACATAGGCTCCCGTCAGAAACGGCGCGGTCAACAGCCCGACGGCAAGTCCGGTGATCGCCTGAGGCGAATCGGCCATTTGGACGCTGGTATAGGCATAGATGACGGCGCCAGGCAGGCCGACGAAAAGGCCGAGGCGAACAAGCCAACGGAACAGGGCGCGGTTCTCCTGCGGCCGAGACAGGATCTGCCGACGTCCGGCAATCAGGCCGACAAGAAACATGGCCAGCGCCGATGGCGCCTGCAACAGGCCGAGGATGACCCAGACCGATGACAGTTCCGTCAGGTGCTGGCCGATGATGGATTGCCAATCGCCCCGAAAGGCCGCTTCCGTCGCTGCAGCCGCGGCGATGATGGCGTACCGCTCAAGGACTGGAGGCTCCAGGACGGCGGCGACGCCAAGGGCGAACCAGGCAAGCGCCGTACTGATCACCAGCAGGCGAGCGAGACGCCAGAGGCTGGCATCGCTTCGCGTGCGCAACATCATCAGGGCGATGCCAAGGACGGCGTAGGTCGTCAGGATGTCGCCATGAAACAAAAGCACCGCATGCGTCAGGCCAATCAGCCAGAGCCCCGCCTGCCGCCGCAAGAGTCGCGGCACGAAGGCGTCGCCTGCCTTTTCGGCGGAGCGCATCTGCAAGGTGAAGCTGTAGCCGAAGAGAAAGGAAAAGAGCAGGTAGAACTTCATTTCGAAGAACAGTGCGACAGCGAAGTGCACCGCGCGGTCTAGGCCGGTATCGAACGATGGGTCAGGCAATTCGAGGCCGTAAAATGCCGAAGCGAAGGCCATGATGTTGACGAGCAGAATGCCGAGCAGCGCGAAGCCGCGCAGCGCATCGACCCCGTCTATGCGGTCTTGGGTGGTCATGGTCATCTCCGTAACGGCAGGCGATGTGGCGGCCGGCCGGATCCATCTGATTCAAAACGCCTATCGCCGAACGGGCATGGTTGGGCGAACGGTCGACGTAGCTCCGCCAACCGGGGGGTCGGCAGTGGGTGGCGCAAAACGTTCAAGGGCGGCTCAGTGGCGTTATAATAAATAGAGTAATCTATCTAATAATAAGTTTCGAGGACGTCAAGGGGTTCGCCGAGCCGATGCAGGCGACGGCGTTCAACGGATTGAGGTTGGGGGGTGCGGTCCGCGGAGGCTAGTTTGCTGCGGCTTTGGCCTTCAGCCAGGCGGTCTGGCGTCGCGCGCGGCGCAATGCCGTAACGGCTGCCCCGACCGAGACGACAACAAGGGCGACGAGCAGTACTTCGCCATCGCCGAGCCACAACCCTTCAAAAGCCGAAACGACGGCCGCCAACGTGATCACCGCCATGCGGTGCTGTTTTGCCAACGGGCCGGAAAAGTCGCTCGGTGCGCCATTGGCACGGCCGAGTTCGCGGACATAGGCGGTGAGCACGGCGAAGGCGCCTGCGGCAAAGCCGAGCGCAGGCAGGCCGACGCCATAGCCGGCGCCGGCGAAAATGAAGAGGTCGGCGACCCGATCGGGAAATTCATTCCAGAACGGACCGTCCGGTTCACCCTTGCCGCCCTCGACGGCAACCATACCGTCAAATAGATTGCAGAGCAGACGCATCTGGCAGAACAGGGCCGCCGCGATGAAAAGCAGGGCGCGAAGTCCGTCCTGGGTCTCGCTGGTCAGCCAGAAAGCAACGCCTGCCAGAGCCGCGGCCGCCATGCTTGCCTGCGATATCTGGTTGGGCGTGATCGACATCGCGGCGAGGCGTCGGGCGATTGCCTGCGCCCAGCGGGTGTTTCGGCTGGCCAACGGCCTGCGGTCGCCGGTTTCTGTCATTGGTCAAGCTCCCCCGCGGCTGATCGAATAGTTGTAGAGCACTGCATAACTGCCCGATACCAGCAGCGGCACGGCAATGGTTTTGAGAATTTCCGGTGTTCCGGTTGCCGCGTGCACGGCGACGAGGATGCTTGTCGAAGCAAGGCAGGCGAGGAGCGGCGGCATCCAAAGCTGCGAAGTGCCGCGGAAACGAAGAGACAGCGCGTCGATGGCCGATTTCAGGCACAGTGTCAGCGCGGCTGAAAGGGCGCCCTGCACCAGGCCGGCTACGAGTGGTCGCGGCATTGGGTGGTGCCTGTTGGCAAACAGCGCCCATCCGCCCATTGCTATGAAAGCAAAAAGCACGTGGACGATGCTGCTGCGGGCAAAAGCGCGCAGGTGGCCGCTCATGTCAACGACCACCAGTATCGCGTCAGATGAAAGAAGATCGGTGCCGAGAATACGACCGAATCCAGCCGGTCGATCAAGCCGCCATGGCCTTCGATCAGGTGGCCCCAGTCCTTGACGCCGCGATCCCGCTTGATCGCCGACATCACCAGCCCGCCGAAGAAGCCCATCATCGTGATGATGAACGACATCACCCCGGCCTGGATCGGGGTAAACGGCGTGATCCACCAGAGCGAGGCGCCGAGCAGCGTCGCGCTGGCAACGCCGCCGACGAACCCCTCCACTGTCTTCGACGGCGAGAGCTTCGGCGCGATCTTGGTGCGCCCGAAGAGCTTGCCCCAGACATATTGCAGCACATCGCTCGATTGCACGACGATCACCAGGAAGGCGATCAACAACACGTTGCGCCCCCCGTAGCCGGGTATCTGCAGCGTCAGCAAGGCCGGTACGTGCGAGGCGCAAAACACGCAGATCATCAACGCCCATTGGACTTCGGAAATCCGCAGCAGGAAGTTTTGCGTATCGCCCCGCAGGACAGCAATGATCGGCATCAGCAGGAAGGCATAGACAGGAATGAAGATCGCGTAGATGCCGTATTCTTCGGCCCAGAGCAGATAATAGTTGATCGGTAAGGCCAGGAAAAAGGCAGCAGCGATCGCCCAATGGTCGGCGCGGCGCGTATTGATCAGCGTGATGAATTCACGTAGCGCCGCAAATGAGCAGAAGGCGAAAAGCAGCAGCACCCCGACACGTCCGGCGATGAAGGCGATGGCAATGAGGAACACCATTGCCCACCAGGCCTTGATGCGGGCGTTGAGGTTCTCGATCGCTCCATTGGAGCCGTCGGGCGAAAGCCTGCGCTGCAGTACGTAACCGACCGAAGAGGCGAACAGCAGGATGCCGCCGACGCCGAGCAGCAGGGTGACCATATCGGAAGTCGTGGTACTCATGCGTCGTTATCCGTCTGTGCCGGGGCGAGGGAAAGCAGTGCTGCTTGCGCCCTGGCGATGAAGTCTTCCTTGCTCTCGTCTGGTCCAACCTTCAACGGCTCGCCGAAGTTGATCGTGCAGATCAGCGGGATCGGAACGAACTCGCCCTTCGGCATCACGCGGTTGAGATTGTTGATCCAGACAGGGACAAGCGCCACGTCCGGCCGCTTGCGTGCGAGGTGATAGAGCCCGCTCTTGAATGGCAGCAGCTTGGCCTCGGTCTGGTTGCGCGTGCCTTCGGGAAACACGATCAGCGAGGCACCTTCGTCCAGAGCCGTCGCCATCTGTTCGACCGGGTCGCTTGTGCGCGCGGCGGGGTCGCGTTCGATCAGCACCGCATTGAAGACGTCGCGGCCGATGAACGATGTCAGCTTCGACTTCAGCCAGTATTCGGCGCTGGCAACCGGGCGGGCGCGGTCGCGCAGCCAAGGCGGCAGCACGGCCCAGATCAGGATGAAATCGCCATGGCTGGAGTGGTTGGCGAAATAGATGCTCTGTCTCGGCGGCAGGCCGGTTTCGTGCCAGAGTGCCCGGGCAGCTGTCAGTGCGCGGGCAAACATCATGATGGCGACCGAAGCGAGCTTGGCAATCAAATCGCGAATCATGCCGCCTCAACTCCATGTTGAAGGCATCCAGGTATCGAAGGTTGCCTTGCTCCGCGTATCCGGATGTGTCCCCCGCCGTGCAATGAAATGATCAAATGTTGCCCCTAAAAACGCGCAGGCCCATCGTAACCTCAGGCTGCATCGGCCGACTTTACGCGATTGCGTCCGCTTCACAAGCGGCCGAAGTCGCTCCTGGGATGATGACGTGTGGGCGCCGCAAATTCTTCGATCTCTGCACGTTTTTAGCTGACACGCTGAAAACGATGCGACGTCACACCGCAGTCTTTTACCGAAAGGCGGCTTCTACTGAACGTTGACCGCTTGCAGCGCAGCCGCCAATTTTCGAGTGTTGTAAGAGGAGCGTCGTTCAATGCGCCAGTTTCCTGATCGACAGGTTTGTGCCGACCTTTATCGCGACCTGCGCCATCAAACGCGATCTTAGTGTTTGACGCGAATGGCCCGACCTCGTTGTTCGGGCGCTGAACGCAGGTGTAACGAGAACAACCGCAGCGGCCGACGCGACGCTGCGGTTCCCAGTCCCTCGTGTCGCCGTGTTACGTCGTGTTACTGTTACGTACTCCCCAAAACACCGGTTTCAGCCTTTTCTGTTCTTCAGCTAAAGAAAGGGTCAGTACCTATGCGCTTCATAACTTTGTTGTTCGTGCCTTTGACGATCGCCCTGCTAGGGCTTTCGGGCTGTGCCACGACGTCCTCGAGCAATACGACCTACGCGCAGCCGCAAACATTCGCCCCCGGTCTCGGGGCTTCGAATACGGGCAACGCCACCGCGGCGCCGGGATACTATTGACGCTCGGGCAGTTCGGCACCTGGTGGCAACCATAAATCTGCGGCGGGCGGTGCCCGGCGCGGATGGATTCTGTTCTCTGCAGATGTTTGGGTCCAGACGGGCAATCGGTGCCATGGCCGCCAGTCGGCTTGCAATCGCCGGACAAAAGTTGCAAACAGCGGCAAACCATCAGGGAAACCGCCATGAGCCTCTCCAAGCGCACCACCCGCCCGCTCGATCATCTCGTGCTACCGGTGGACGCACTTGAACAGGCACGGCGTCGCCTCAATGATCTCGGTTTCACGGTGGCCGAGGATGCTCGCCATCCCTTCGGCACCGAAAACGCCTGCGTCTTCTTCTCCGACAACACTTATCTTGAGCCGCTTGCCGTCGCTTCGCGCGAAGAATGCGAAATGGCAGCCCTGGACGGCAACGCCTTCGTCGCCCGCGACCAGGCTTTCCGATTCCGTCAGGGGCCGGAAGGTCTGTCAGCGATCGTGCTCGGCACTGAAGACGCTGCGACGGATCATATGCGGTTTCGCGCCCGTGGCATCTCGGGCGGCGAGATGTTGGAGTTCTCGCGGCCCATGCGGCTGCCGGATGGCCGGGAAGGGCTTGGCTCCTTCCGGCTGGCCTTTGCCGCCGACCTGCGCTCGCCGGATTTCTTCCTGTTCAGCTGTCAGCGGGTGCGCGCGCTTCCAATCGATCGTGGCGCGCTCGAGCGGCACGACAACAGCGTGCTCGGCATTTCCGAGGTCGTGCTTTCGGAGACGAACCCGACCGATTTCCAGTACCTGCTGCAAGAGGCGGTCGATGAGCGCGAAGTCGCGGCTCACTCCTTCGGCATGGATATCGAGACGACGAACGCCAAGATCTCTGTGCTGAGCGCCGCCGGCATGGAGGCTTTCTTCGGCCGTTCGGTCCGCAGCGCCGAGCGCGGCTTGCGCGGCCGGGCCGTGATCTTCCGCGTCGCGGACCTCGAAGTGACGCGTGCGCTCTTCGCGCGCAACGATATCGAATTTTCAGAAATGGGCGGACGCCTCATTGTCCCCGAAATGCCGGGGCAAGGGGTGATCTTCGCGTTTGGAGCTTGATGATGGAAACGAATGCCAGAGTAGTCGTCGGTGAAGGTGCCAAGCAGGTCGCCTTCTCGCAGAGGGAGCGCCTGTCGCTGATCGCCGGCCCCTGCCAGATGGAAAGCCGCGAGCACGCCTTCATGATGGCGGGAAAGCTTGCCGAACTATGCAAGTCGCTGGATATCGGCCTGGTCTACAAATCGTCCTTCGACAAGGCCAACCGTACATCGCTTTCTGGCAAGCGCGGCATCGGCCTCGACACGGCGATGGAAATCTT
This sequence comes from Ensifer sp. NM-2, assembly GCF_003024455.1. Lineage (NCBI taxonomy): Bacteria > Pseudomonadati > Pseudomonadota > Alphaproteobacteria > Hyphomicrobiales > Rhizobiaceae > Ensifer > Ensifer sp. NM-2. Next base: position 168,263 of record NZ_PVZR01000011.1, on the reverse strand, counting down.
TGCCGATCTCAAGAAGGAGTTCGGTTTCCCGGTCCTGACCGATGTGCACACCGAGGAGCAGTGCGCCGTCGTCGCCGAGACCGTCGACATCCTGCAGATCCCGGCCTTCCTGTCGCGCCAGACCGACCTTCTGGTGGCAGCTGCCAAGACTGGCCGCACCATCAACGTCAAGAAGGGCCAGTTCCTGGCGCCTTGGGACATGAAGAACGTGCTCGCCAAATTCACCGAAAGCGGCAATCCCAACATTCTTCTGTGCGAGCGTGGCGCGTCCTTCGGCTACAACACGCTGGTTTCCGATATGCGCTCGCTGCCGATCATGGCCTCGCTCGGCGCGCCCGTCGTCTTTGACGCCACCCACTCGGTGCAGCAGCCGGGCGGGCAGGGCGGTTCGACCGGCGGTCAACGCGAGTTCGTTGAAACGCTGTCGCGTGCAGCCGTCGCTGTCGGCATCGCCGGCCTGTTCGTCGAAACCCACGAGGAACCGGACAACGCTCCTTCCGATGGCCCCAACATGGTGCATCTGAAGGACATGCCGCGGCTGCTCGAAAAGCTGCTGGCCTTCGACGCCGTCGCAAAGGGCTGAGACAGGCTCGTGAAATTTTCATGAACCCCGGTGGCGCGGTTGTTTTTACATCTTGCGCGCCATTGAAAATCCCGGGCCTTCGCTTATGACAGGCCCGACCCACCACCGTCCTCAAGCAGGGAAGAGATCATGACAGCAATCATCGACATCATCGGCCGAGAAATTCTGGACAGCCGCGGCAACCCGACCGTCGAGGTCGACGTCTATCTGGAAGACGGAAGCTTCGGCCGCGCGGCCGTGCCGTCGGGTGCCTCGACCGGTGCGCATGAAGCGGTCGAACTGCGCGATGGTGGAACGCGTTACCTCGGCAAGGGCGTCGAGCGCGCCGTCGACGCCGTCAACGGCGAGATCTTCGAGGCGATCGGTGGCCTCGATGCGGAAAACCAAATCCAGATCGACAAGACGATGATCGAGCTTGACGGCACGGCCAACAAGTCGCGCCTCGGTGCCAATGCCATCCTCGGCGTGTCGCTGGCCGTCGCCAAGGCTGCCGCCGAAGCTTCCGGCCTGCCGCTCTACCGTTACGTCGGCGGCCCGAACGCCCACGTGCTTCCGGTTCCGATGATGAACATCATCAACGGTGGTGCTCATGCCGACAACCCGATCGACTTCCAGGAGTTCATGATCGTTCCGGTCGGTGCCGATACGATGCGTGACGCGGTCCGCATGGGTTCGGAAGTGTTCCACACGCTGAAGAAGCAGCTTTCCGCCGACGGCCACAACACCAATGTCGGCGACGAAGGCGGCTTCGCGCCGGGTCTGGCGTCCGCTCCGGCAGCACTCGACTTCATCATGAAGTCGATCGAGAAGGCTGGCTACAAGCCGGGCGAAGACATGTTCATCGCACTCGATTGCGCCGCGACCGAATTCTTCAAGGACGGCAAGTACGTCCTCGAAGGCGAAGGCCGCACGCTTGAGCCGGGTGCAATGGCCGAATACCTGGCGGAACTTGCTGCCAAGTACCCGATCTTCTCGATCGAAGATGGTATGGCGGAAGACGATTGGGACGGCTGGAAGGCTGTGACTGACCTCATCGGCAACAAGTGCCAGCTCGTCGGCGACGACCTGTTCGTCACCAACTCCGCCCGCCTGCGCGATGGCATCAAGATGGGTGTTGCCAACTCGATCCTCGTTAAGGTCAACCAGATCGGCTCGCTGTCGGAAACACTTGACGCTGTCGAAACGGCACACAAGGCACGCTACACCGCCGTCATGTCCCACCGTTCGGGCGAGACCGAGGACGCGACGATCGCCGACCTCGCCGTTGCCACCAACTGCGGCCAGATCAAGACCGGCTCGCTGGCCCGGTCCGACCGGCTCGCAAAGTACAACCAGCTGATCCGCATCGAAGAGCAGCTCGGCCTGCAGGCCAACTACGCCGGCCGCTCGATCCTGCGTGGCTGATAGCCTCGATCGATCGCTGAAAAAATTGACCCGCTCACGGTTGCCGTGGGCGGGTTTTGCTTTATCCGGCCATTCATGGTCAACGGTCGGTTAATCAATGCCGGTTAGTCTCACCCTGTATTGCGTATCAGGGTGTGAACGGGATGTGGACAAGGCATCATAAGAAACGGAAACTGGGCCGACTGGTGCTGCCGCTGATCGCGGTCGCCTTTCTGTCTTATTTCGGCTATCATTCCATTCACGGCGGCTACGGCTTGAAGGCGACGGAGCAATTCGATCGCCAGATCGTTGAGCGGCAGGCACGGCTGGACGAGCTCACAAAGCGGCGAACGACCCTCGAAAAGGAGGTTCAGCTGATGAGCGACGGTTCGCTGGAGCGTGACATGCTGGATGAGAAGGCTCGCCTCGCGCTCAATATGTCGCGCAGCGATGAAATTGTCATTTTCCACCGCATGACGAATTAACCGAAATTCGGTTAATTGGCATTTCATATTTAAATTCAATAACTTGCGCGGAATGCGAGCCATGCAAATATGGCATTGCTGTGGCGCTTTTCTTTCCCTATGGTAACCCTCAAAGGCTAACCATTGGGAGGAATGAATGGCTCCGCGAAAAAACGCGTCCGTCTCCAGCCGTAAGACCGCAGCAAAGCCGGCCAAGAAGGACCTGAGCGGCGGTAATATCGCCGAATTCACCAAAGAAGACGAACTGAAAGCCTACCGCGAAATGCTGCTGATCCGGCGTTTCGAGGAAAAGGCCGGCCAGCTCTATGGCATGGGTTTCATCGGCGGCTTCTGTCATCTCTACATCGGCCAGGAAGCTGTCGTCGTCGGCATGCAGATGGCGCTGAAAGACGGTGACCAGGTCATCACCGCCTACCGTGACCACGGCCACATGCTGGCCTGCGGCATGAGCGCCCGCGGCGTCATGGCCGAACTCACGGGTCGTCGCAGCGGTCTTTCCAAGGGGAAGGGCGGCTCGATGCACATGTTCTCCAAGGAAAAGCATTTTTACGGCGGTCACGGCATCGTCGGTGCCCAGGTGTCGCTCGGCACCGGCCTTGCCTTTGCCAACCGCTATCGCGGCAACGACAATGTCAGCGTCGCCTATTTTGGGGATGGCGCGGCCAACCAGGGCCAGGTCTATGAAAGCTTCAACATGGCGCAGCTGTGGAAGCTTCCGGTGATCTACGTGATCGAGAACAACCGCTACGCCATGGGCACGTCGGTCACCCGCGCATCGGCGCAGACCGATTTTTCGAAGCGCGGTGTCTCCTTCGGCATCCCGGGCTTCCAGGTCGATGCCATGGATGTTCGTGCGGTCAAGGCGGCGGGCGACGAGGCTGTCGAGTATTGCCGTTCGGGCAAGGGCCCGATCATTCTCGAAATGCAGACCTATCGCTACCGCGGCCACTCCATGTCCGACCCGGCGAAGTACCGCTCGAAGGATGAAGTGCAGAAGATGCGGTCGGAACACGATCCGATCGAACAGGTGAAGGCACGTCTGACCGAAAAGGGATGGGCGAGCGAGGACGAGCTGAAGCAGATCGACAAGGACGTCCGCGACATCGTCGCCGACAGCGCCGATTTTGCCCAGGCTGATCCGGAGCCGGATGTATCCGAGCTCTACACCGATATCCTGCTTTGATCCGGGGAGGCTCAAATATGCCAGTAGAAATTCTCATGCCCGCCCTTTCCCCGACGATGGAGGAAGGCACGCTCTCGAAATGGCTGAAGAACGAAGGCGACAAGGTCTCCTCCGGCGACGTCATCGCCGAGATCGAGACTGACAAGGCCACCATGGAAGTGGAAGCCGTCGATGAAGGCACGATCGGCAAGCTGCTGATCGCCGCCGGCACCGAAGGCGTCAAGGTCAATACGCCGATCGCAGTCCTGCTGCAGGATGGCGAAGGCGCTGGCGATATCGCCGCACCGAAGGTGGATGCGCCCAAGGCTGCCACCGCCAGCGAAGCACCCGCAGCTTCGGCGCCGGCACCGGTTGCGGCCCAGCCGAAGGTCGAAGTTGCCGCCGATCCGGCAATCCCGGCCGGCACCGAAATGGTGACGATGACCGTGCGTGAAGCTCTGCGCGACGCCATGGCCGAGGAAATGCGCGCCAGCGACGACGTCTTCGTCATGGGCGAAGAAGTCGCCGAATACCAGGGCGCCTACAAGATCACGCAAGGCCTGCTTCAGGAATTCGGCGCCCGTCGTGTCATCGACACGCCGATCACCGAACACGGCTTTGCCGGCGTCGGCGTTGGCGCTGCCATGACCGGCCTGCGCCCGATCGTCGAGTTCATGACCTTCAACTTCGCCATGCAGGCGATTGACCAGATCATCAACTCCGCCGCCAAGACGCTCTACATGTCCGGCGGCCAGATGGGCGCGCCGATCGTGTTCCGTGGCCCGAGCGGTGCTGCGGCCCGCGTAGCGGCGCAGCACTCGCAGTGCTATGCCGCCTGGTACAGCCACATTCCAGGTCTCAAGGTTGTCATGCCCTATACGGCAGCTGATGCGAAGGGCCTGCTGAAGGCGGCCATCCGCGATCCGAACCCGGTCATCTTCCTCGAAAACGAAATCCTCTACGGTCAGTCCTTCGAAGTGCCGAAGCTCGACGATTTCGTGCTGCCGATCGGCAAGGCCCGTATCCACAAGGTCGGCAAGGACGCAACCATCGTTTCCTTCGGTATCGGCATGACCTATGCGATCAAGGCGGTCGCCGAACTGGAAGCGCAGGGCATCGACGTCGAGCTGATCGACCTTCGCACCATCCGTCCGATGGATCTGCCGACGGTGATCGAATCCGTCAGGAAGACCGGTCGTCTGGTGACAGTCGAAGAAGGCTATCCGCAGTCTTCCGTCGGTACCGAGATTGCGACCCGCGTCATGCAGCAGGCCTTCGACTATCTCGATGCCCCGATCCTGACGATCGCCGGCAAGGATGTGCCGATGCCTTACGCCGCGAACCTCGAGAAGCTCGCGCTTCCGAACGTCGCAGAGGTCGTCGATGCGGTGAAAGCCGTTTGCTACAAATAAGGGGAGGGCCCTTCGATGCCTATCAACATCACAATGCCTGCCCTCTCTCCGACGATGGAAGAAGGCAATCTGGCCAAGTGGCTGGTCAAGGAAGGCGATAAGGTCAAGTCCGGCGACGTGATCGCCGAGATCGAGACGGACAAGGCGACGATGGAAGTCGAGGCCGTCGATGAAGGCACCGTTGCCAAGATCGTCGTTCCCGCCGGCACCGAAGGCGTCAAGGTCAATGCGCTGATTGCGGTCCTTGCAGCCGACGGCGAAGATGTCGCCGCGGCCGCCAAGGGCGGCAACGGTGCAGCGGCACCGGTCGCGGCCGAAACGAAGGAAGCGCCCGCGCCGGCAGCGGCCAGCGCTCCGGCGCCCGCTGCAACTCAGCCGGTGGCGGCAGCGCCGCAGGCGGCCAAGACGGAATCCGGCAGTCGCGTGTTCTCGTCGCCGCTAGCGCGTCGTCTTGCCAAGGATGCCGGCATCGATCTCTCGGCGATCGCCGGCTCCGGCCCGCATGGCCGCGTGATCAAGAAGGACGTCGAGACTGCTGTTGCCGGTGGCGGCGCGAAGCCGGCCGCTGCACCAGCAGCAGGTGCTGCAGCTCCCGCTGCCGCGCCGCTTGCCAAGGGCATGTCGGAAGACGCCGTACTCAAACTGTTCGAGCCCGGCTCCTACGAGCTCGTGCCACATGACGGCATGCGCAAGACGATCGCCAAGCGGCTCGTCGAATCCAAGCAGACGATCCCGCACTTCTACGTCTCGCTCGATTGCGAACTGGATACGCTTCTGGCGCTCAGGGCCCAGCTCAATGCTGCCGCTCCGGAAAAGGACGGCAAGCCGGTCTACAAGCTCTCGGTCAACGACATGGTGATCAAGGCGCTGGCGCTGGCTCTGCGTGACGTTCCGGATGCCAACGTGTCCTGGACCGACAGCAACATGGTCAAGCACAAGCATGCCGACGTCGGCGTCGCCGTGTCCATCCCGGGCGGCCTGATCACGCCGATCGTTCGCCAGGCGGAGCTGAAGAGCCTGTCTGCCATCTCCAACGAGATGAAGGACCTCGGCAAGCGCGCCAAGGACCGCAAGCTGAAGCCCGAGGAATATCAGGGCGGCACGACGGCGGTCTCCAACATGGGCATGATGGGCGTCAAGGACTTCGCCGCCGTCGTCAACCCGCCGCACGCCACGATCCTTGCGGTCGGTGCGGGCGAGGAACGCGTCGTCGTCAAGAACAAGCAGATGGTCATCGCCACTGTGATGACGGTCACGCTTTCGACCGACCATCGTTGCGTCGATGGCGCGCTCGGCGCCGAACTGCTCGGAGCCTTCAAGCGCTACATCGAAAACCCGATGGGCATGCTGGTCTGATGTGGACAAGGACCGGCCCTCGGGCCGGTCCGTTCCTTGATCGCAACGCCGAAGGCGGGCCCGGACGATGAAAACACTTCTCTGCTACGGTGACAGTCTGACATGGGGCTATGACGCGTCCGGCCCGGGCCGTCATGCACTCGCAGACCGTTGGCCGAACGTGCTGCAGAAGGCGCTCGGGCCGGACGTTCATGTTGTTGCCGAAGGGTTGAATGGACGCACGACCGCCTATGACGATCACCTCGCCGATTGCGACCGCAACGGCGCGCGGATGCTGCCTACCGTCCTTCACAGTCATGCGCCGCTCGATCTGATGGTCATTCTGCTCGGCTCCAACGATATGAAGCCGATCATTCACGGCACGGCTTTCGGCGCGGTCAAGGGTATCGAGCGCCTGGTCAATCTCGTGCGTCGTCACGATTGGCCGGTCGAAACGGCGGAAGGCCCCGAAATCCTGATCGTTTCGCCGCCGCAGCTTTGCGAGACGGCAAACAGTGCGTTCGCGGCGATGTTCGCCGACGGCATCGAGCAGTCGGCGATGCTGGCGCCGCTCTACCGCGACCTTGCAGACGAACTCGATTGCGGGTTCTTCGATGCGGGATCGGTTGCAAGGACAACGCCGCTCGATGGCGTGCATCTGGACGCTGAAAACACCCACGCGATCGGCCGGGGCCTCGAGCCGGTCGTCCGGATGATGCTCGGTGTCTGAGATGACGGACGACGTCACCATCAGACCGGCGGAACGAAACGAGGCGGCAGAACTCGCCGTTCTCGTCGACATCGCCTCGCAAGGCTTTGCCGCCTGGCTCTGGTCTGGCGCGGTTCTTGGCGGGGCGACCGATACGGCTTTCGAGCGCGGGCGCAACAAGCTGCGCGAGGATGTCGGCCCTGGAAACTGGCGGGATGCGGTCGTTGCCGACCTCGATGATGAAATCGCGGGGGTATCGATCGGCTACGGTATCGACGCTTCGGTGGCGGAAATCGAAGCGAAGCATGCTGTGCTCGAACCCCTGCTGGCGCTGCAGCGGCCTGTGGTCGGCCACTGGTTCATCGATAGCCTCGGCGTTTACCGCCATCGGCGCGGCCGCGGCATCGGACGCAGACTGCTTGCACATGAAATTGCACGCGCCGGCTCGGCGCCGGTGAGCCTGATCACCGAAAGCCACAATGACAGGGCGCAGGCACTCTACAGGGCAAACGGCTTCGAGGAGGCGGCTCGGACCGAGGCCGTGCCGCTCTTCGAAGGTAGCAGAAAACACGACTGGGTGCTCTTCACCCGCAAGGTCGCTTGAGACAAAGGCAGGAAACACATGGCTGAGAATTACGACGTCATCGTCATCGGTTCGGGTCCGGGAGGCTATATCGCCGCTATTCGTGCGGCGCAGTTGGGCCTCAAGACTGCGGTCGTCGAGCGCGAGCATTTGGCTGGCATCTGCTCCAACTGGGGCTGCATTCCGACCAAGGCGCTGCTTCGCTCGGCCGAAGTGCTGCACTATGCCCAGCATCCGGGCAGCTACGGCATCAAGATCGAAGGTGCGGTGACGCCCGATCTGAAGGCGATCGTTGCCCGCTCGCGCGGCATTGCCGAGCGCATGAACGGCGGCGTCGGCTTCCTCATGAAGAAGAACAAGGTTGACGTCATCTGGGGCGAGGCCAAGCTGACCAAGCCCGGCGAGATCGTCGTCGGCAAGACGACGAAGGCGATCGTTCAGCCGCAGGCGCCGCTGCCGAAGAACACCAAGGGCGAGGGCACCTATACTGCCAAGCACATCATCATCGCCACCGGCGCCCGCCCGCGGGCCCTGCCGGGCATCGAGCCCGATGGTAAGCTGGTCTGGACCTATTTCGAGGCGATGAAGCCGGAGGAAATGCCGAAGTCGCTGCTTGTCATGGGCTCGGGCGCGATCGGCATCGAATTCGCTTCGTTCTACCGCACCATGGGTGTCGACGTGACCGTGGTCGAGGTCATGCCGACCGTGATGCCGGTCGAAGACGCCGAGATCTCCGCCATCGCCAAGAAGCAGTTCGAAAAGCAGGGCATGAAGATCCACCTTGAGGCCAAGGTGACGAAGGTCGATAAGGGCGCGAACTCGGTCACCGCCCATGTCGAGATGAAGGACGGCAAGGTCGAAAAGATCACCGCCGACCGGATGATCTCCGCCGTCGGCGTTCAGGGCAATATCGAGAACCTTGGTCTCGAAACGCTTGGTATCAAGACCGACCGCAGCTGCATCGTCATCGATGGCTACGGCAGGACCAATGTTCCCGGCGTCTACGCGATCGGCGACGTTGCCGGCCCGCCGATGCTCGCCCACAAGGCCGAGCACGAGGCCGTCATCTGCGTGGAGAAGATCGCAGGCTTGCCGAATGTCCACCCGATGGACAAGCTGAAGATCCCGGGCTGCACCTATTGCCACCCGCAGGTCGCCTCGGTCGGTCTCACCGAAGCCAAGGCAAAGGCCGAGGGCCGCGATATCCGCGTCGGTCGCTTTCCCTTCGTCGCCAACGGCAAGGCGATTGCCCTTGGCGAAGATCAGGGCATGGTCAAGACCATCTTTGACAAGAAGACCGGCGAGTTGCTGGGCGCGCACATGGTCGGCGCCGAGGTGACCGAACTCATCCAGGGTTTCGTCGTCGCGATGAACCTGGAGACGACAGAAGAAGACCTGATGCACACGATCTTCCCGCATCCGACGATTTCGGAGACGATGAAGGAAAGCGTGCTCGATGCCTATGGGCGTGCGCTGAACGCCTGATGGACCGGCCGTCGCCGGAACTTTTGGCGCGATCCCGCATTGATGACGCGACCTTGTCCTCAATGCACGGAGATCACCATGGCTGTAAACGGCGTCGGCATCCTGGCTGCGATCATCATCGGCGGTTTTGCCGGATGGCTTGCGGAGAAGTTCATGAACAGCGATGTCGGGCTGTTCATGAACATAGCGCTCGGCATCATCGGCGCGGTGGTGTCGAATATCATTCTGGCAGCCTTCGGCATGGCTTTTTCCGGCTGGCTTGCCTATCTGGTCTTCGGCTTTATCGGCGCCTGCCTGCTGATTGCCGTCGGCCGCGCTGTCAAACGATAGCCTGCGACGCTTCCTGCGTCAGCGATCGGGCTATCCAGAAAAAGGTGGCCTGACATTTCTCGTCGAGCCATCTATATAGATCGAAAAAGGGTCTGCCGGCACCAAGCCGCAGCCGCCGCGACGAGGAAGACAGTATGGTAACGGTATTCGATGCCGTCTCTGAAGGGGCGCAACGCGTCCGCCATCCGGAAAAGGCCCACAAGCCCGATACCGAAATGCTGCGCAAGCCGGAATGGATCCGCGTCAAGGCGCCGACCTCCAAGGGCTATCAGGAGACGCGCGAGCTGGTGCGTTCGCACAATCTCGTCACGGTCTGTGAAGAAGCCGGCTGCCCCAACATCGGCGAGTGCTGGGACAAGAAGCACGCCACCTTCATGATCATGGGCGAGATCTGTACCCGCGCCTGCGCTTTCTGCAATGTCTCGACCGGCAAGCCGAATGCGCTCGACATGGCCGAACCCGAGAACGTCGCCAAGGCCGTCAAGCAGATGGGCCTCTCCCACGTCGTCATTACCTCCGTCGACCGCGACGACCTGGCCGACGGTGGCGCCGAACATTTCGAGAAGGTGATCTGGGCGATCCGCGCCGCTTCGCCGCAGACCACCATCGAAATCCTGACGCCCGACTTCCTGAAGAAGCCTGGCGCACTGGAGCGCGTCGTCGCCGCCAAGCCTGATGTGTTCAACCACAACATGGAAACCGTACCGGGCAACTATCTCACCGTCCGTCCGGGCGCCCGATACTTCCACTCCATCCGCTTGCTTCAGCGCGTCAAGGAGCTCGATCCAACGATGTTCACCAAGTCCGGCATCATGGTCGGCCTCGGCGAAGAGCGCAACGAAGTGCTGCAGCTGATGGACGACCTGCGCACCGCCGACGTCGATTTCATGACCATCGGCCAATACCTGCAGCCGACCCGCAAGCACCACAAGGTCGAGAAGTTCGTCACCCCGGAGGAATTCAAGTCCTACGAGACGGTCGCCTATACCAAGGGCTTCCTCATGGTCGCCTCGAGCCCGCTGACCCGCTCGTCGCACCATGCCGGCGACGACTTCGCCCGCCTGCGGGCAGCGCGCGAAAAGAAGTTGGCGGCTGCTGCCGGGTAGAACCGAGGCACTTCGAAACAACAGGAACTCCGGCCCCAGTGCCGGAGTTTTCGTTTGACGGTTACTCATCTCGGGCGATGTGCATAATTTCCCGATTGCGCGCGAAACTTGCGAATTTTTGGCCGATCGCGTATCGGCTGTTCTCTCTTCCTTGATTGGAATGCTGATGGTTCGATATTTGTCGAACCAAGACGCCGCTTTTCTTTTGAAGAGCCTATGCCGGGTGCCGATCATCTGATCGATCGTCAGGTTTCGATCGTGACAACGATCATTTTCCAACCGACCCTAGACCGGGATTGTTTGGCGGAGTTTGTCGATGGATCAGCCAGTAGCGCCTGGGAACGTGAACGACGTCGACGATGCCGTTGCTGCCGGTCATATCCGCAATGCCAGGCGTATCCTCGTGGTCGGATGCTCCGGTGGTGGCAAGTCGACGCTTTCGCAGAAGCTGGCTCGGCATTTCGACCTTACCTACATCTCCATTGATCGCGATATTCTGTGGTTGCCTGGCTGGGTCCAACGCGATCGGGCCGAACAGCGCCGACGCATCGTCGAGAGGATCGCCGACGATCGCTGGATCATGGATGGCACCAATCCTTCGACCTTCGATGTCCGCGTGCCGAGAAGCGATATCGTGGTCTGGGTGCGGATGCCGCGGCTTCTCTGTGTCTGGGGCGTCGTCACCCGCTGGCTGAAATATCTCGGCCGCGCCCGCCCGGAAATGGCGCCGGGCTGCATCGAGAAGGTCGATTGGCAGTTCCTCGAATTCATCTGGACCTTCGAGGACAAATTCTCGCCGCGTATCGTCGCAGGCCTTGCCCAGCACGGCCCGCATGTGCCGGTTCTGCAGTTGAAATCGCGGCGCCAGATGCAGAGGCTCCTTGATCTTCTCGGCGTGCCCGCTTAACTCCCTTCTATGCCGCACTTTGAAACAAACCATGTCGTCAAGCACACGGCCGACCAGATGTTCGATCTCGTCGCTGATGTCGAACACTATCCGGAATTCCTGCCGCTCTGTGAGGCGCTGACCGTGCGCTCACGCAAGGAAAGGGATGGCAAAATCCTGCTGCTGGCTGACATGACCGTCGGCTACAAGGCGATCCGCGAGACCTTTACGACGCAGGTGCTGCTCAACAAGGCCGAGCGCCAGATCGAGGTCAAATATATCGACGGTCCGTTCAAATATCTCGACAATCGCTGGCGCTTCGAGCCAGCGGGTGAGGGGCAGTCGATCGTGCATTTCTACATCGACTATGAGTTCAAGAGCCGCATTCTCGGCGCCTTGATGGGCTCGATGTTCGACCGTGCCTTCCGCATGTTCTCCGACGCCTTCGAGAAGCGCGCCGACAAGATCTACGCCGTCTGAGCGACCTCGGTCAGCATCTCGAGCGCCGTTCGGATGGTTGCCAACCGCACGGCGTCGCGGCCGATATCGCCGTAGCGCATCTCGCGGTGGAGGGCTGCGCCGTTGCGGCCGGTTGCTGACAGATGGACCAGGCCAACAGGCTTTTCCATCGATCCGCCGCCCGGGCCGGCAATGCCGGTCACGGCAACGGCAAAGTCTGCCGCGGAGCGCGCAACCGCGCCGCGCGCCATTTCGATGGCGGTCTGCCTTGAAACTGCGCCGTGCGCTGCGAGCGTTGCCGGATCGACACCGAGCATCTGGATCTTGGCGTCGTTGGAGTAGGTGACGAAACCGCGGTCGACGACGGCGGATGATCCGGAAATTTCCGTCAGTGCCCCGGCAATCAGGCCTCCCGTGCAGGATTCGGCGGTTGCCACCTTGAGACCGCGCGCGGTGAAATCGGCAATGATTTTGCCGGCCGTCGCCTGAATGTCATTCGGCCACATCATGGGCTCCCCCTCCGGTGTAGACAACGGTTGCGGTCGCGATTGCGGCGATACCCTCGTCGCGGCCGATGAAACCGAGCCGCTCGTTCGTCGTCGCCTTGACCGAGCAGCGGTCAAGATCGATGCCGAGCATGTCGGCAAGGTTCTCCCGCATCGCCTGGCGATGCGGCCCGACTTTCGGGGCCTCGGCAATCAGCGAAATATCGGCATTGGTGATCGTGCCGCCGCGCTGACGCACAATGTTTGCCGCATGTTCGAGGAAGATGCGCGATGCGGCACCCTTCCACTGCGGGTCGGACGGCGGGAAGTGATCGCCGATATCACCGGCACCGCAGGTAGCAAGCAGCGCATCTGTGAGCGCGTGCAAGGCAACGTCGGCATCGGAATGGCCGGAGAGCTTCTTGGTGTGCGGAATAAGGACGCCACAAAGCGTAACGCCATCACCTTCGACCAGCTGGTGTACGTCATAGCCATTGCCGGTGCGAACGTCCGGAATCAGATGTCGCTTGAGTTTTTCGTCGGCCATGGCGATGTCCCTTTTCAGTGTGAGCTTGACGTTGTCGACCGTGCCTTCGACGAGGGTAACAGGGATCCCCGCCCATTCGGCGATTGACGCGTCGTCGGTGAAATCTGTGCGGCCGCTTGTCGCTGCGGCTCGGTGGGCGTCGAGGATGGTCTTGAGGTCGAAGGTCTGCGGTGTCTGTGCCGCATGAAGGTGATTGCGCGGAACGGTTTCGGTCACCATGCCGGCGGCATCGGCGCGCTTGAGCGTATCGGAAACGGCAAGCGCCGGCAGCACGGCACGCGCTCCCCTTGTCAGCGCATCGGCACAGCGCGACAGCAGGGCGTGGTCGGCAAAGGGGCGCACGGCGTCGTGAATCATCACGTTGCGTGAGCCGGTTGCCGCTACGGCTTCAAGGCCTGCGAGAACCGATTGCTGTCGCGTTGCGCCGCCGTGGACCACGATCAACTCGCGCGCCAGCGATCGCCTGCGTGCCGCTGCCAGCAGATCCTCGTCATCGGGGTGGATGACAACCACGATCGGGCCGGTCCCCGGCCATGTCGCGAAAGTGTCAAGCGTATGGGCGATAACGGGCTTGTCGCCGATGGTGCGGTACTGCTTCGGCCCTTCGGCCGACTGTCCCGCGCGCTCGCCGCGCCCTGCTGCAACAATCACGACGCCGCAGGAAAGCTGTTCTTCAGGCTGCATCTTCTGTATGTGGTCCCGGATTTCGCCAATCTTCGCCGTGATGTACCGCGAAGGTCCGTGCTTTGCCAGCCGAGCAGGGAAATTTGCCCGACGCATCGAAATCGCTTGGCAAGCCAAAGAACAATGTCTAAAAATAGTGCAAGAACAACATGTGCCTGAAAGATATGCATTTGCCAGCTCCGGCTCTGTCAACACCGCTTCGGATCGGGAATATCGAAATCCGCAACCGGGTGGCGCTCGCCCCGATGTCTGGCGTCACGGACCTGCCATTCCGCACCTTTGCCTGGCGCTTCGGCGCAGGGTTCGTCGTGACGGAAATGGTGGCGAGCCGCGAACTGGTCGGCAACGCGTTGGAATCCTGGGCCAGGCTGAAGAACTCCGGCATCAAGCCGCATATTGTTCAGCTTGCCGGACGTGAGGCCCATTGGATGGCCGAGGCGGCAAAAATCGCTGCCGCTAATGGCGCCGACGTCATCGATATCAACATGGGCTGCCCGGCAAAGAAGGTGACGGGTGGCTATTCCGGCTCGGCGCTGATGCGCGATCCTGACCATGCTCTGTCCCTGGTCGAGGCAACGGTCAACGCCGTGGATGTACCGGTCACGCTGAAGATGCGGCTTGGCTGGGACGAAAACTCGATCAATGCGCCGCTGATTGCAAGAAGGGCGCAGGAGGCCGGTGTCCAGGCGATTACCGTGCACGGCCGCACCCGGATGCAGTTCTACACCGGCAGGGCCGATTGGGATGCGATCCGCGCCGTGCGCGAGGTCATTTCCGTGCCGCTGGTTGCCAATGGCGACGTCGATACGGTGGCGGATGCCGAAGAGATCCTCAGGCGCTCCGGCGCCGACGCCGTCATGGCCGGGCGGTCTTCGCAGGGCCGTCCTTGGCATGTCGGCGTTCTCGCTGGCGCGTCAAGCCATCCCGACCAGGCTGAGATCGCCGACATTTTCGTGGAGCACTATGAGATGATGCTCGAATTTTACGGTGCCGACACGGGCCTGAGGCATGCACGCAAGCATGTCGGCTGGTATCTCGACCGTTTCGCACCTGATCTTGCCGGGGCAGAGAAGGGGGCGATCCTGACATCGACCGATGCCAGATCAGTCGCCGCGCGCGCATCCGATGCAATTCAAAGTTCGCTTGCGACCTTCTCTGGCGAAGGGATCGCCGCATGACCGAAAAACCCAATCCGGAAGCCTTGGCTGCTGCCAACGGGCTGTCGATGGCGGTGCTGAATGCCATTCAAAATCCGGTGATCCTTGTCGATGAGAACGGTCTCGTCGCCTTCGCCAACTGGGAAGCGGAGTCCTTTTTCGGTGCCAGCGCCAATCATCTGGCCCGGCACGATATCAGCGCCTTCATTCCGTTTGGCAGCCCACTTCTGACGTTGATCGAGCAGGTGCGCGAGCGCAGGGCCCCGGTCAACGAGTATCGCGTCGATCTCAGTTCGCCGCGGCTGGGCGCCGACAAGCTGGTTGATCTCTATGTGGCGCCAGTCATTTCGGAGCCCGGCTCCGTCGTGGTCGTCTTCCAGGAGCGGTCGATGGCCGACAAGATCGATCGCCAGCTGACACATCGGACGGCGGCGCGGTCGGTCACCGGCCTTGCCTCGATGTTGGCGCACGAGATCAAGAACCCGCTTTCCGGCATTCGAGGGGCCGCGCAATTGCTTGAGACTTCCGTCAACGACGAGGATCGGGCGCTGACGCGGTTGATCTGCGACGAGACCGACCGGATCGTCTCGCTGGTCGATCGGATGGAAGTGTTTTCCGACGAGAGACCCGTCGATCGCGTGCCGCTCAACATTCACTCGGTGCTCGATCATGTGAAGGCGATCGCCAAGGCGGGCTTTGCGCGCCGGATCAAGGTGACGGAGAATTACGATCCATCGCTTCCGTCGGTCTTTGCCAACCGCGACCAGCTCGTGCAGGTGTTTCTCAATCTCGTCAAGAACGCAGCGGAAGCGATCGGTGATCGCCACGAAGGCGAGATCATGCTGACGACCGCCTACAGGCCCGGTATCCGGCTTTCGGTCGCGGGCACCCGAGAAAAAATCTCGCTGCCGCTCGAATTCTGCGTGCATGACAATGGTCCCGGCGTTCCTTCTGACTTGCTGCCGCATCTGTTCGATCCGTTCATTACGACCAAGACCAATGGTTCGGGCCTCGGACTGGCGCTCGTCGCCAAAATCATCGGCGGCCATGGCGGCATCGTCGAATGCGACAGCCAGCAGAACCGCACGACTTTCCGCGTCCTGATGCCGGCCTCCAAGGGGCAGGCGGCGGACGAAGACGAACTGCCTATGACAAAAGGAAACATTGCATGACGGGTGCCACCATCCTCGTCGCGGATGACGACGCAGCCATTCGCACCGTGCTCAATCAGGCGCTGAGCCGCGCCGGCTACGATGTCCGGATCACGTCGAATGCGGCCACGCTCTGGCGCTGGATTTCCGCCGGCGATGGTGATCTTGTCGTCACCGACGTTGTCATGCCCGACGAGAATGCATTCGATCTGCTGCCGCGCATCAAGAAGGCGCGTCCCGATCTGCCGGTTCTTGTCATGAGCGCGCAGAACACGTTCATGACGGCGATCAAGGCCTCCGAAAAAGGCGCCTATGATTATCTGCCGAAGCCCTTTGACCTGACCGAGCTGATCGGCATCATCGGTCGGGCGCTGGCCGAACCGAAGCGCCGCCCGTCCAAGGTCGACGACGATTCGCAGGATGGCATGCCGCTCGTCGGTCGCTCGGCAGCGATGCAGGAAATCTACCGGGTTCTCGCCCGCCTGATGCAGACCGATCTGACGCTGATGATCACCGGCGAATCCGGCACGGGCAAGGAACTGGTGGCACGCGCACTGCATGACTACGGCAAGCGCCGCAACGGCCCCTTCGTTGCGATCAATATGGCGGCAATCCCGCGCGATCTGATCGAATCGGAATTGTTCGGTCACGAAAAGGGCGCCTTCACCGGCGCCCAGACGCGTTCGACCGGTCGTTTCGAGCAGGCCGAAGGCGGCACGCTGTTCCTCGACGAAATCGGTGACATGCCGATGGACGCACAGACGCGGTTGCTGCGTGTGCTGCAACAGGGCGAGTACACGACGGTTGGCGGTCGCACGCCGATCCGCTCCGATGTGCGCATCGTCGCGGCAACCAACAAGGACCTGAAGCAGTCGATCAACCAAGGTCTCTTCCGCGAGGACCTGTACTATCGGTTGAATGTGGTGCCGCTGCGCCTGCCGCCGCTGCGCGACCGCGCGGAAGACATTCCCGATCTTGTGCGCCACTTCGTGCAGCAGGCCGAGAAGGAAGGTCTGGACGTCAAGCGTTTCGATCAGGAAGCGCTCGAACTGATGAAGGCGCATCCGTGGCCGGGCAACGTGCGCGAGCTCGAAAACCTCGTGCGCCGACTGACTGCGCTTTACCCGCAGGACGTCATCACGCGGGAAATCATCGAAAACGAGTTGCGCTCGGAGGTCCCCGACAGTCCGATTGGAAAAACACAGGCGCGCAGCGGTTCCCTTTCGATCTCGCAGGCGGTCGAGGAGAACATGCGGCAATATTTCGCCGGCTTCGGTGACGCGCTTCCACCGAGCGGTCTTTACGAGCGTGTGCTTGCCGAGATGGAGTATCCGCTGATTCTTGCGGCTTTGACGGCGACGCGCGGAAACCAGATCAAGGCGGCCGATCTGCTCGGGCTCAACCGCAACACGCTGCGCAAGAAGATCCGCGAACTCGGCGTGTCAGTCTATCGCAGTTCACGCACGGCTTGACTTGGTCACAGCCACCGTTGCATTTTCGCCACAATACGTTGCTTGAACGTGTTATGACCGCCGAGTCGAGCGGTGTTGCGCTGCTTTGCCTGGCCGTTGGAGCTGTGGCTCATGCGCAACAGCCCCGATTGACGGTCCGGTCAATACCTTGACCCGGAATGTGAGTGAGAATTGCCGGTGCCCACGGGCGTCGGTTGGGGGAATGTCTTTATATGGTGGACGCAATGGCCTTGCCGCTGGGGACAGATGACGGAGTCGCGGCGCAGGACCGCCGCGCGTCCTTTGCCCTGCCGGGCCTCATGCTGGCGATCGGTGCCCTGGTCTGCGCAACCCTGTCGCTGCTCGTTTTGCTTGGGCTGACGCCGATCAGACTGGAGCGCAACGTCTTCATCGCCTGCGCGGCGATCAACGGCCTGTTCGTGATCGGCCTGATCTACCTCATCGTTCGCGAGATCCTCAGATTGCTTCGCGCGCGTCGCAAGGGCCGCGCTGCCGCACGGCTTCACGTGCGCATCGTCGCGCTGTTTTCGATCGTCGCCATCACGCCTGCCATTCTGGTCGCGATCTTCGCCAGCATAACGCTGGATGTCGGCCTTGACCGCTGGTTCTCGCTGCGGACGCAAGCGATCGTTCGCTCGTCGATCAGCGTCGCCCAAGCCTATGTGCTGGAAAATGCCAGCTATCTGCAGGGCCAGACCGTGTCGATGGCGAACGATCTGGAGCGCAATCGGCAACTCTACAGCCTCGACCGAACCGGCTTTACCGAGCTGGTGACGCGCCAGGCGAGGGGCCGCGGCATGCTTGGCGCCTTCCTCGTCCGTGCCGATGGTAGCGCCATTCTCCAGGCCAATATCTCGACGGAGAAGCCCTTGCCGGCCATCCCGCCGGACGCGCTGAAAAGCTCGGTTTCCGGCCAGCCGACATTGATACCACCAGGGATTACCAACCTGGTGGGGGCGGTGATCCCGCTTGACGACATTCCCGGCACCTATCTCTACACCGTTCGTAACGTCGATCCGGAAGTGATGCGTTCGCTGCGGCTGATGGAAGAAAACACCGCCGAATATAAGACCCTAGAGGCGGGCCGCGCCTTCACGCAGATCGCCTTCGGCGTTCTCTACATCGGCTTTGCGCTGATCGTGCTGCTGGCGGCGATCTGGACGGCAATCGCGGTTGCCGACCGTATCGTTCGGCCGATCCGGCAACTGATCGGCGCCGCCGACAGCGTTGCCTCGGGCAATCTCGACGTCGTGGTGCCGGTGCGTGCCGTCGACGGCGACGTCGGCAATCTTTCGCGCACGTTCAACAAGATGGTCTCCGAAATCCGCACCCAGCAGGAGCAGATTCTGGAGGCCAAGGATGAGGTCGATCATCGGCGGCGGTTCATCGAGGCCGTGCTTTCAGGCGTGACGGCAGCTGTCATCGGCGTCGGCCGCGATCGGCAGATCACCATTGCCAACTCTTCTTCAGAAGAGTTTCTGAAAAAGACAGCGCCGGATCTGCTCGGTGCCGATCTGCGCGCGGTTGCGCCTGAGATCGAGGAAGTGCTGGTCGAAGCTGAAAGCCGGTACCGCAACAACTTCCGCAAGCAGATCAACATCATGCGCGGCGGAACCGAGCGCACGCTGAACGTCCAGGTGACGCGTGAAGAGGGCGGCGAGGCAAACGAATCCTACGTCATCACCATCGACGACATCACAGATCTCGTAATCGCACAGCGCTCGACCGCCTGGGCCGATGTCGCGCGCCGCATCGCACATGAAATCAAGAACCCGCTGACGCCGATCCAGCTTTCTGCCGAACGTCTGAAGCGTCGCTACGGCAAGCAGATCGACCAGGAAGACAGGGTCGTCTTCGATCAATGCACCGACACGATTGTCAGGCAGGTCGAGGATATCGGCCGAATGGTCGACGAGTTTTCTGCCTTTGCCCGCATGCCGAAGCCGACGAAGGAGAAGGTGGATCTGCGCGCCATCCTGAAGGACGCGGTCTTCCTGCGCGAAATGGGCAACAACCACATCAGCTTCATTCGCGATTTTGGCAACGAGCCGCTTGAGGGCATGTTCGATGGCCGCATGCTCGGCCAGGCTTTCGGCAATATCGTCAAGAATGCCGTGGAGTCGATCGAAGCGGTGCCGACGGACGCTGTCCGTGGCGAGCCGAAAGTGCACGTACGGAGCCAACGGGACGGAACCAGCGGCCGGTTTGTCGTCGATGTCATCGACAATGGCAAAGGCCTGCCGACCGAGAACCGGCATAGAATTTTAGAACCGTATATGACGATGCGCGAGAAGGGCACGGGCCTTGGCCTCGCCATCGTCAAGAAGATCATTGAGGACCATGGCGGACAACTGGAATTGCACGACGCACCGGCCGATTTCGATGGCGGCGTCGGAGCAATGATCCGCGTGATCCTGCCGCCCGCCGGAGAAGCCGGGGGCGAAGACACTTTGAAGGGTAAGGGTACGAGCGATGGCCGCTGACATTCTGGTTGTGGACGATGAGGAAGACATTCGCGAGATCGTATCCGGCATCTTGTCCGACGAGGGGCACGAGACCCGAACGGCTTTCGACAGCGACAGTGCGCTCGCAGCGATCAGCGACCGCGTGCCGCGGCTCGTCTTTCTCGATATCTGGATGCAGGGCAGCCGCCTCGACGGCCTCGCTTTGCTCGACGAGATCAAGGGACGCCATCCCGATTTGCCTGTTGTCATGATCTCGGGTCACGGCAACATCGAGACGGCCGTCAACGCCATCAAGCGCGGCGCCTATGATTTCATCGAGAAGCCGTTCAAGGCCGACCGTCTGATCCTGATCGCCGAGCGCGCGCTCGAGAACTCCAAGCTGAAGCGCGAAGTCTCGGAGCTGAAGAAGAAGTCGGGCGACCCGGTCGAGCTGATCGGTACCTCCGTTGCCGTTTCGCAACTCCGGCAGACCGTCGAAAAGGTCGCGCCGACCAACAGCCGCATCATGATCCAGGGACCGTCCGGCTCCGGCAAGGAGCTGGTGGCGCGCATGATCCACCGCAAGTCGACACGCTCGACCGGGCCGTTCGTGGCGTTGAACGCTGCGGCGATCACACCCGACAGGATGGAGATCGCGCTTTTCGGAACCGAGGGAACGCCGGGGCAGCCGCGCAGAACGGGTGCGCTCGAAGAGGCACATGGCGGCATCCTCTATCTCGACGAGGTCGGCGAAATGCCGCGTGAAACGCAAAACAAGATCCTGCGTGTTCTCGTCGATCAGCAGTTCGAACGGGTCGGCGGCACCAAGCGCGTCAAGGTCGATGTCCGCATCATCTCCTCGACAGCCTACAACCTCGAAAATATGATCTCCGAAGGTCTTTTCCGCGAAGATCTCTTCCACCGGCTCGCGGTCATCCCCGTGCGGGTGCCGGCGCTGGCCGAGCGCCGTGAGGACATTCCGTTTCTCGTCGATATGTTCATGCGCCAGGTCAGCGAGCAGGCGGGCATTCGCCCGCGCAAGATCGGCGACGATGCGCTTGCCGTGCTGCAGGCCCACGACTGGCCGGGCAACATTCGCCAGCTGCGCAACAATATCGAGCGCCTGATGATCCTTGCCCGCAGCGACGGTCCTGACACGCCGATCTCGGCCGACATGCTGCCGACCGAGGTTGGCGATACCTTGCCGAAGATCTCCGCGCAGGGCGACCAGCACATCATGACGCTGCCGCTGCGCGAGGCTCGCGAAATGTTCGAGCGCGATTATCTGATCGCTCAGATCAACCGATTCGGCGGCAATATTTCCCGCACCGCCGAATTCGTTGGAATGGAGCGGTCGGCGCTTCATCGCAAGCTAAAGTCGCTGGGCGTTTGAGCGGTAAACTTCTTCCGGCTGGTGGCCGCCTGTTCCTGGGTGAAACAACGACATGAAGGTGATCATTTGTGGTGCGGGGCAGGTCGGCTACGGCATCGCCGAACGGCTTGCTCAGGAAGACAATGACGTCTCGGTGATCGACACCTCGGCGGCGTTGATTGCCAACATTACCGAAAGCCTCGATGTGCGCGGCTATGTTGGACACGGCGCCCATCCGGATGTGCTGGCAAAAGCCGGTGCCGACCAGGCCGACATGCTGATTGCGGTCACGCTGTTCGACGAAGTCAACATCGTCGCCTGCGAAGTGGCGCATGCGATCTTCAGCGTGCCGACCAAGGTCGCCCGTATCAGAGCGCAGAATTATCTGGCGCCGGAATACGCCAACCTGTTCTCCCGCGAGAACGTCCCGATCGATGTGACCATTTCGCCCGAGGTCGAAGTCGGGCGATTGGTGCTTCGGCGCATTTCGTTCCCCGGCGCTACGGATGTTGTGCGCTTTGCCGACGACCGTATTGCCATGGTGGCGATCGAGTGCATGGAAGACTGCCCGGTCGTCGACACGCCGCTGCAGCAGCTGAGCGAGCTGTTTCCCGATCTGCAGGCAACCGTGACCGGCATCTTCCGCAACGGCAAGCTGATCGTGCCGCATTCGACGGATCAATTGCAGACCGGCGACCTTGCCTATGTTGTCTGCGACCGGGATCATGCGCGCCGGACACTGTCTCTGTTCGGCCACGAAGAACAGGAAGCGCGTCGTATCGTCATCCTCGGCGGCGGCAATATCGGCTATTTCGTCGCCAAGGCGATCGAGGAAAACCAGCCGAGAACCCGCGTCAAGCTGATCGAAAGCGACCGCGACCGAGCCGTGATGATGGCTGACAAGCTCAGCAACACGGTCGTCCTCAACGGTTCGGCGATGGATCAGCGCATCCTGATGCAGGCCGACGTGCAGGACGCAGACCTGGTCGTGGCGCTGACCAACAACGACCAGATCAATATCCTCGGCAGCATGATGGCAAAACGCCTCGGTGCCAAATCGACACTCGTCCTGATCAACGAGCCGTCCTACCAGGACTTCGCGGGAACCGCCGGCGTTGATGCCTATATCAACCCGCGTGCGGTCACGATCTCGCGCGTTCTCCAGCATGTGCGCAAGGGGCGCATCCGCTCGGTCTATGCCGTCCAGAAGGGGATGGCGGAAGTGATCGAAGCAGAAGCGCTGGAGACGTCGCCGCTGGTCGGCAAGGCGCTACGCGAGCTGGATCTGCCCGACGGCATCCGCATCGGCGCCCTCTACCGGGACCAGACATTCATTCGCCCGCACGGTGACACCAAGATCAAGGCCAAGGACCGCGTGGTGCTCTTTGCGTCTGCCGATTCGGTGCGCCATGTCGAGCAGCTTTTCCGCGTCAGCATCCAGTTCTTCTGAGGTCAAACAAAAGCCATGCCGAGAATTGCCTATGTCAACGGCGCCTACGTGCCGCACGCCGATGCTGCCATCCACATCGAAGACCGCGGCTACCAGTTCGCCGACGGGGTCTACGAAGTCTGCGAGATCCGTCATGGCTTCATCGTCGATCTGACCCGGCATCTCGACCGCCTCAGCAGATCCTTAAGCGAACTTCGCATCGATTGGCCGATGAGCCGAGCCGCGCTGATCCACGTTATCCGCGAGGTGCTGCGCCGCAACCGGGTGCGAAACGGCCTGTTCTACATGCAGGTGACGCGTGGTACCGCGCGCCGCGATCACGTGTTTCCGGCAAAGGGTACTGTGCCGACCATCGTGGTGACGGCGAAACGCACCGATGCCGCAGTGATCGCCAGGAAAAATGCCGAAGGCATCTCCGCGATCACGGTTCCGGAGAACCGCTGGGATCGCGTCGACATCAAGTCGGTCGGCTTGTTGCCGAACGTGCTTGCCCGCCAGAGGGCCAAGGAGGAGGGCGCCCACGAGGCGATCTTCGTCGACCCCGATGGTACGGTGAAAGAGGGCGCCGCCACCAACGTCTGGATCGTCGATCGCGACGGCGTGCTGCGCACGCGCCCGGCCGATCACGGTATCCTGAGAGGCATCACCCGCACGACCCTGATGGACGTCGCAGCACCTCTTGGCATCAGGATCGAGGAAAGAGCATTCACCGTCGACGACATGCTCGCAGCCCGCGAAGTCTTCATCACTGCCGCCACGAGCATCTGTTTTCCGGTCGTTTCCATCGACGGCAAACCGATCGGCAACGGTCATCCGGGAAGCATAGCACAGAATATTCGTGAAGCCTTTTTCGGCGTTGCGGAAAAGACATTGATTTGATACCAAACTGACAGAGGTGTCGGGGGAAGCGTACTTGTGACGCCTCTGATTGAAAAAATAGACAAAATGCACCGGCGCGAGACGTCGGCAAATAAGAAAGAATCGGCGCGATGGCGGAACGTTCTCAGAACTTGCAGGATCTTTTTCTCAATACGGTCCGCAAACAGAAGATTTCTCTGACAATTTTTCTTATCAATGGCGTCAAATTGACGGGCGTCGTCACGTCTTTTGACAATTTCTGTGTGTTGTTGCGCCGCGATGGTCATTCGCAGCTCGTCTACAAGCACGCGATCTCGACCATCATGCCGGGCCAGCCGCTGCAGATGTTCGAGAACGAAGAAGCCGCATCCTGACGGGACGTTAGGCACATTACCAAACGGGATTCAAAGTCGTCGTCGATCATTCCGGAGCTTGAAACGCTCCGCGACGACATGCGCGCGGTCGTGATCGTGCCGGTTCTGAAAAAGACCGGCAGGCAGGCGGCTGAAACTCTCTCTGCAACCAGCACCCGCACCGACGAAAGTCGGCTGGAGGAGGCGACTGGCCTGGCTCGGGCGATCGACCTGAACGTCGTTCATGGCGCCATCGTTTCAGTGGCTCAGCCAAAGCCGGGGACGCTGTTGGGCACCGGCAAGATCGAAGAGATTGGCCACATCCTCGTCGAACAGGATGCCGGCCTCGTCATCGTTGACCATCCGCTGACGCCCGTGCAGCAGCGCAACCTGGAAAAGGAATGGAACGCCAAGGTCATCGACCGGACGGGCCTGATCCTTGAAATCTTCGGGCGACGCGCTTCCACCAAGGAAGGCACGCTGCAGGTCGATCTGGCGCATCTCAATTATCAGAAGGGCCGGCTCGTGCGCAGCTGGACCCACCTTGAGCGTCAGCGCGGTGGTGGCGGCTTCATGGGCGGCCCCGGCGAAACTCAGATCGAGGCCGACCGGCGCCTGCTGCAGGACCGCATCGTCAAGCTCGAGCGCGAGCTGGAGCAGGTTCGCCGCACCCGGCAATTGCATCGCTCCAAGCGCAAGAAGGTTCCGCACCCGATCGTGGCGCTTGTCGGCTACACCAACGCCGGCAAATCGACGCTGTTCAACAGAATGACCGGAGCCGGCGTGCTGGCCGAGGACATGCTGTTTGCAACGCTCGACCCGACGCTGCGGCGGTTGAAACTGCCGCATGGCCGCATGGTGATCCTGTCCGACACAGTCGGCTTCATCTCCGACCTGCCGACGCATCTTGTCGCCGCCTTCCGTGCGACGCTCGAAGAGGTGCTCGAAGCCGACCTGATCCTGCATGTGCGCGATCTTTCCGATCCGGACAATCAGGCGCAGGCAAGTGACGTTCTGCGCATCCTTGCTGATCTCGGTATCGACGAGAAGGAAGCGGCAGCGAGGCTTGTCGAAGTCTGGAACAAGATCGACCGGCTTGAGCCGGAAGCGCGCGAAGCCCTGACGAACAAGGCTGCAAGCACTGATAACACCGTGGCGGTCTCGGCGATTACAGGCGAGGGCGTCGACGTGCTGCTTGCCGAGATCGGTCGTCGTCTGTCCGGCGTCTTGACAGAGTGCACCGTCGTTCTCGGCGTCGATCAGTTGCAGCTTCTGCCCTGGGTCTACGAACACGCGATCGTCGATGGTCGCGAAGATCTCGAGGACGGCACGGTCAGCCTCGATCTGCGCCTGACCGAAAACGAGGCTGTGGACCTGGAGCGGCGTCTCGGCAACGGGCCGAAGCCGGTCGCCGAAGACTGGTAAGATCTTCTGCCTGAGGCGCTATCGCCTCAGGCCAATTGCCGTTCGATCGCCTTGGCCGCTTGCCAGAGTTCTTCCATCCGTTCCAGCGTTGCCGCCTCGAGCGTTTCTCCGTGAGCTTCAAGCTCATGCTCGATATGGGCAAAACGGCGGCGGAACTTGGTGTTGGTGCCGCGCAGCGCCATTTCAGGGTCGGCGCCGACATGCCGGCCGATATTCACCACCGCAAAGATCAGGTCGCCGAGTTCATCGGCTACCTTCGCACGGTCCTTTTCCCGCAGCGCTTGGCGCAGCTCGCCGATCTCTTCCTCGATCTTGTCGAGGATCGGTTCCGGCTCCGACCAGTCGAAACCGACTTTGGCGGCGCGCTCCTGAAGCTTCAGCGCCTCGATAAGGGCCGGGAAGCTGCGCTGGATCGAGCCCAGATGACTGGCAGCGCCGTCGGATGGCAGGCCGCGTGTGGCGCGCCGCGCCTGGCGCTCGGCCTTTTCAGCCTGCTTGATCTTGTCCCACTGGGTCTTGACCGTTTCCGGCGTGTCGGCGTCCGAACGGGCGAAAACATGCGGGTGGCGGCGGATCATCTTGCGCGTAACGGCCTCGACGACATCGCCGAAGGCGAATTCGCCGGCCTCTTCGGCCATGCGGGCGTGAAAAACCACCTGCAGCAGCAGGTCGCCCAGCTCGTCGCAAAGGTCATGCATGTCGCCGCGCTCGATTGCGTCGGCAACTTCGTAGGCTTCCTCGATCGTATAGGGCTTGATCGTTTCGAACGTCTGGACGACGTCCCAGGGGCAGCCGGTCTCCGGCTGCCTGAGCGCCTGCATGATGTCGAGAAGGCCCTTGATGTCGCGTGATGGTTCCATGGGATCAGTTCAACGGAATGGCGTTGTCGTTTTTGCCCGACTGGTAGCTGTCGGACAGGTGCTGATAGCGCTCGCGGATGCGCGCGTCCTGGGCCGCAAGCTTCTCTCGCGTTGACTGGTCGGCGTCCTTTGCGACCGCTGCGATCGACGACGACGTCCAGAAGGCGTTGTTCTGCGCGTAGCCGCCGGGTTCAAGCAGGAACACTTCCTTCAGGATCTTCAGGTCGTGCGGAATGGAGAAGCTGTCGCGCGAATCTTCGTGGCTGAAGAAATAGTAGAAATTGTCAAAGCCCGCCCAGGTGATCGCCGACAGGCACATCGAGCAAGGCTCGTGCGTGGAAAGGAAGATCAGATCGCGCGTGTCAGGCTTTTCTGCCATCTCGTAGAAGCGCTTGAGCGTGTGCACTTCACCGTGCCAGAGCGGGTTTTCGGTCTCGTTGTTGGTCTCGGCGAGAACGAGAGAAAGGTCTGTTTTGCGCAGGATCGCGGCGCCGAACACCTTGTTGCCTGCGGCGACACCCTTTTCCGTCAGGGGCAGGATGTCCTGCTCGATCACGTTGAGCAGCCGTTCGGCCAGTTCGGATTGTGTCATGTCTTCAGTCTCCGGCAGATGTGTTGCGGCATTTAACGGAGGTTGCCCCTTTGGCGCAATGGCCACCGACAGCGCCACCGGCCGGCCCTTCCGGAGATATTTGCTCAAAATGCTGCATGGCCGAGCAAAACAATACGTGACCCGAAAGCCATTGAAATTTCTGTTTCTTCAATTGCCGTGGGCTATGCGGGATATTCAGCGGAGCCTGTAGTAGGAACCGATTGCAAGAACATGGTGCAGCAGCTCTCCGTCTTTCCCGCATTCTTTCGCGTCGCGCAAAAGCGCGTGGCGGTGTTCGGCAATGGCGACGAGGCCTTTGCAAAGGTGCGGTTGCTGCTCAACACCGAAGCTTCGATCGTCGTCTACGCGGACGCGCCCGAGGCAGACTTCGCGGCATACCTCGGCGAGCGCGTGATTGAAACCGTGCGCGATACCTTCGCTCCGCACCAGCTTGAAGGCGTCATCCTTGTGTTTGCCGCGACTGGCAATGCGGCCAAGGATCGCCAGATCGTCATTGCTGCACGCGAACAGAAAATCCCGGCAAATGCCGTCGACCAGCCCGACTACTGCGATTTCTTCACGCCGGCGCTCGTCAATCGCGCACCAGTTGCCGTTGCGATCGGCACCGAAGGCGCCGGCCCGGTGCTTGCCCAGATGATCCGGGCACAGATCGACCAGCTGCTGTCGCCGTCGCTGGGGCTCGTTGCGTCGCTCGCAGCCAGCTATCGTGATGCCGTCGATCGACTGGTGCCGCGCGGCGTTGCGCGCCGCCTGTACTGGCGCCGTTTCTTCCAGGGGCCGGTTGCGGACAAGGTTGCGCTGGGTGATGTCGCCGCCGCGCGCCGCGAGGCTTCTCGCCTGCTTGATGCCGCGCATGCCACCGCGGGCCACGTCTGGCTCGTCGGCGCCGGTCCGGGCGCCGAAGACCTGCTGACGCTCAGGGCGCAGCGCGTGATGATGGAAGCCGATGCGATCGTCTATGATGCGCTGGTGCCGCAGGCGATCGTCGATATGGGTCGCCGCGATGCGGAAAGGCTCTCCGTCGGCAAGCGCAAGGGTTGCCACACGAAGTCGCAGGACGAGATCAACCAGCTGCTGGTGGAGCTCGCGGGTGAGGGCAAGCGCGTCGTTCGCCTGAAATCCGGCGATCCGCTTGTCTACGGCCGTGCTGGCGAAGAGATGGCAGCATTGCGCGATGCGGGCATTACCTATGAGATCGTGCCGGGCATCACTTCCGCCTTTGCCGCTGCTGCCGATTTCGAACTGCCGCTGACCCTGCGCGGCGTCGCGTCGTCACTGGTCTTTACAACCGGCCATGATCTGACCGGTGAAGTGCTGCCCGACTGGGCGCGGCTTGCCGTCTCCGGCGCCACGATCGCCGTCTATATGGGCCGCACTGTCGCTGCGTCGGTTGCCGGTCGCTTGATGCAGGCGGGCTTGCCCGCAGAAACCACCGTGGCTGTGATCGAGAACGCCAGCCGTGCCGATCGCCGGCTGATGCATGGCACGCTGAAGGACTTGCCGGACCTAGAGGGCCGCACGGAACTTTCCGGCCCGGTGATGGTCATTATCGGTGACGCTGTCGCCGGCGCGAATTTCGAGCGTTCCGAGCCTCTGGTGGCGGGCAAACGCACCAACAAGCAAACGAAGATCGAAGCTGCGGAGCGCAGCGAACAGATTCTGAACTAAGGGAAACGTCATGGTGAACAAGGTTTTGACGGCAAATCGGCTTTCGGATGGCATATCCGTCTGGCTGGATGCCTCGGGCAACTGGGTCGAATCGCTCCAGCAGGCCTTCATCGCCCGCCATGCCGAGGCGGTCACCGCACTGGAAGCGACAGGCAAGGTTGCCTTCGACGACAACAAGGTGGTCGATGCCAATGTCGTCGACGTCGAGGAAGTCAACGGCACCCTGCGGCCCTTGCGCATGCGCGAGCGTATCCGGGCCGAAGGCCCTTCGATCCCCTATGCCGCCGGATACAATGGCCTTGCCGGCCCGAACTTTGCTGCCTGAGGAACCGATACAACATGTACCGTTACGATGAATTCGATCATGCCTTCGTCTCCTCGCGCGTCGACCAGTTCCGCGATCAGGTCGAGCGCCGCCTGAGTGGCGAGTTGGCCGAAGACGCATTCAAGCCGCTGCGCCTGATGAATGGCGTATACCTGCAGTTGCACGCCTACATGCTGCGCGTTGCGATCCCCTATGGCACGCTGTCCAGCCGCCAGATGCGTATGCTCGCCCACATCGCCCGCAAGTATGACCGCGGCTATGGCCACTTCACCACCCGTCAGAACATCCAGTACAACTGGCCGCGCCTTTCCGACACGCCGGATATCCTGGATGAGCTGGCAAGCGTCGAGATGCACGCGTTGCAGACGTCGGGCAATTGCATTCGCAATGTGACGGCCGATCATTTCGCCGGCGCTGCTGCCGATGAAGTCGCTGATCCAAGGCCTTATGCCGAAATCCTCAGACAATGGTCGAGCGTTCACCCGGAATTCTCGTTCCTGCCGCGCAAGTTCAAGATTGCTGTCACAGGTGCTGAGCGCGACCGCGCCGCGATCCAGGTGCACGACATCGGCCTGCACCTGAAAAAGGATGAGGACGGCCGCATCGGCTTTGCCGTTTATGTCGGTGGCGGACAGGGCCGCACGCCGATGATTGCCAAGAAGATCCGGGACTTCCTGCCGGAAGAGGACCTGCTGTCCTACACGACGGCGATCATGCGCGTGTACAACCTGCATGGCCGTCGCGACAACAAGTACAAGGCGCGCATCAAGATCCTCGTCCACGAAACCGGTGCCGAAGAGCTTTCCCGTCAGGTCGAGGTCGAGTTCGCGGCGCTGAAGGATACGGAGCTGAAGCTTCCAGAAGCTGATATTCAGGCCATCTCCACCTATTTCGCGCCGCCAGCGCTGGAGCCGCGTGCCGAGGGCTGGGAAAGTCTGGCGCGCTGGAAGAAGACCGATCCGGAATTCTCACGCTGGGTTCACCAGAACGTGCAGCCGCACAAGCATCCGGACTACGGCATGGTGACGATCTCGCTGAAGCCGATCGGCGGCATTCCGGGGGACGCGACCGACGCGCAGATGGAGGCTGTTGCAGACATCGCCGAGGAGTATGCCTTCGACGAGATCCGTGTCAGCCACGAGCAGAACCTGATCCTGCCGCATGTGGCTCTGGCTGATCTGGAGCCGATCTACCGGGCGCTCGTCGTTGCCGGCCTGGCGACAGCCAATGCCGGACTGATCACCGATATCATTGCCTGTCCCGGGCTCGACTACTGCGCGCTTGCAAATGCGCGCTCCATCCCGGTGGCGCAGGAGATCTCGACGCGCTTCGGCGCGCCTGAACGTCAGGCTGAGATCGGCGAACTGAAGATCAAGATCTCCGGCTGCATCAATGCCTGCGGCCATCACCACGTTGGCCATATCGGCCTGCTCGGCGTAGAGAAGAAGGGGGCGGAACTCTATCAGATCACGCTCGGCGGCTCCGGCGACGAGAACACGTCGATCGGCGAGATCATCGGTCGCGGTTTCGAACCGGAAAAGGTGACCGACGCGATCGAAACGATCGTCGATACCTATCTCGGGCTGCGCAATGACAAGTCGGAGACGTTCCTCGAAGCGTACCGTCGCGTCGGCCCGCAACCCTTCAAGGACGCGCTCTACGGCGGCAGCGCACAGGAAGCCGCTTGAGGCGCAAGGAACGGACATGACAAAAATCTGGAAAGAAACCGGCTTTGTGAGCGACGATCCCTGGATCATCGAAAACGACGAGACCAAAGCGGGTTCCAACGAGAAGGCGATACTCGGCTTCGAGACGTTTCTCGCCAAGGTGGCTGAGACGGACGAGGTGGGTTTAGGCGTAGTCGTCGCTCCTGCAGATGACGTTGCCAAGCTACAACCCTATCTCGATCGTATTGCGCTGGTCGCGGTCGCGTTCCCGGCCTTCAATGACGGGCGGGCTTTCAGCCATGCGTCGCTGCTGCGCGCGCGGCTTGGTTTTGCCGGTGAGGTGAGGGCTGTCGGCGACGTTCTGATCGATCAGATCCCGTTGATGCTGCGTTGCGGCGTCGACAGTTTCGCGGTAACCAATGCCACGGCCCTGAAGCGTCTGACGGAAGGCCGGTTGCCCGGTATCGCCAACCACTATCAGCCGACCGCGAGACCCTCTGCTGACGCCAGGTCCTATAGCTGGCGGCGCGTTTCTTGAAGGCAGTGCTGACCGCGACAGTGTGAAGCACGCCGAAATGCGCGAAAGCGACTATATTTAGAAGGGAATTCCTTCCCGTTGAGTGCGGCTTGGAATATCCGCGTATTGTTGATAGACAGGGTCATCATTTACAGGACTGTAGCCACGATGAATGCTCCGGCAAAAACGGAAGATTTCGCGATCCAGGCACCCGCCGGTGTCTTCGTTGAAACGGTGACGAGCGTCACCCACTATACGGATCGGCTCTTCCGCTTCCGCATGACCCGTCCTGCGGAGTTCCGCTTCCGCTCCGGCGAGTTTGCGATGATTGGTTTGATGGTCGGCGACAAACCCGTCTACCGCGCCTACTCGATCGCAAGCCCGGCCTGGGACGAGGAACTCGAATTCTTCTCGATCAAGGTTCCTGATGGCCCGCTGACATCTCACCTGCAGGCGATCAAGCCAGGCGACAAGGTGCTGATGCGCAAGAAGCCGACCGGCACGCTGGTGCTCGACGCGCTGGTTCCCGGCCGCAGGCTCTACATGTTCTCGACCGGCACCGGCATTGCGCCTTTCGCCAGCCTGATCCGCGACCCCGAGACCTACGAGAAGTTTGAGGAAGTCATCCTCACGCACACCTGCCGCGATGTGGCCGAGCTGAAATACGGTTTCGACCTCGTCGAGGAAATTCGCAATCACGAATTCCTGAACGAGATCGTCGGCGACAAGCTTCGCCATTATGCGACGGTGACCCGCGAGGACTATCCCTTCAAGGGCCGTGTGACCGACCTGATGGTCAACGGCAAATTCTTTGCCGATCTCGGTCTGCCGCCGCTCGACCCAGCCATCGATCGCGGAATGATCTGCGGCTCGACGGCAATGTTGAAGGACACCAAGGAAATCCTCGAGGCCGCAGGCCTGACCGAGGGGTCCAACAACAAGCCGGCCGAGTTCGTCATCGAGCGCGCCTTTGTCGGCTAACTGACGACAAGATACGAAACATCGTCGCAGCATTTGGAGGGCGCATCATCGGGTGCGCCCTTTTTCGCATCTGTGCGACAGTCGCGACCGGAGCATGAGCTATGCGTTTCCGGCAGCCCCGATCTGAGCAATCAGCGTACCGGCAGCCTTTCGCAGACACTATCGTTCCCCAGCATTTTCATATGTCGCTCGACCGCGTCCATGCGGAACGAACGGCCAAGAAGGAGTCCCCGCCGGAGATCGCCGGCGACAGCGGATCTTGCAGGGAGTGGCCCATGAGCCTTGAGACCAGAATTCGCCGCAAATCGTTGCATGACCGGATCGTCACGCCGGAGGCGGCGGCGGCGCTCATCGAGGATGGCATGACGATCGGCATGAGCGGCTTTACCAAGGCAGGCGACGCCAAGGCGGTGCCGTTGGCCATGGCGCAGCGTGCGGCGCAGGAGAAGTTTCGCATCACCTTGATGACCGGGGCCTCGCTTGGGCACGACATCGACAAGATCCTGACGGAAGCGGGTGTTCTCGCACGCCGGCTTCCCTTCCAGTCCGATCCGGCCCTTCGCGCGGCGATCAACCGCGGCGAGGTCATGTTCATCGACCAGCATCTGTCTGAGACCGTCGAGCAACTCCGCTCCGGCCAGATCAGCCCGATCGACTATGCCGTCGTCGAGGCCGTGGCGATCACCGAGGATGGCGGCATCGTTCCTTCGACATCGGTCGGCAACTCCGCAAGTTTTGCGATCCTCGCCAAGAAAGTGATTGTCGAGCTCAATCTCAGCCACAGCCCGGAGCTTGAGGGGCTGCACGACATCTACATCCCGGCGAAACGCCCATCGCGCACGCCGATCCCGGTCGTTGCCTGCGACATTCGCGTCGGCTCGCCCTATATCCCTGTTGATCCGGACAAGATTGCCGCGATCGTCATCACCGAAAAGCAGGACAGTGCCGCGCGCATTTCGCCGCCCGATGCCGAGACCAATTCGATCGCGGGCCACCTGATCGGCTTTCTTCAGGACGAGGTGCGCAAGGGTAGGCTCGACATGACGTTGAACCCGTTGCAGGCGGGTATTGGCGTTATTGCGAATTCGGTTCTGAGCGGCCTCGTCGACAGCCCCTTTCATGATCTGCGCATGTACAGCGAAGTGCTGCAGGACAGCACCTTCGAGCTCTTTGAGGCCGGCAAGCTCAGCTTCGCCTCGGCGGCATCGATGACGCTGAGCAGCGCCTGGGCCGATCGCGTCTTTCGCAACATCCGCGCCTACAAGGACAGGGTGATCCTGCGGCCGCAGGAGGTCAGCAACCACCCGGAAATCATCCGGCGCCTGGGCGTCATCGGCATCAACACCGCGCTCGAGTTCGATATCTACGGCAACGTCAATTCGACCCATGTCGGCGGCACCGACATGATGAACGGCATCGGCGGTTCCGGCGATTTTGCCCGCAACGCCTTCCTGTCGATCTTCGTCGCCAAATCGGTGGCCAAGGGTGGGGCGATCTCGTCCGTGGTGCCGATGGTTTCCCATGTGGACCACACGGAGCATGACGTCGATATTCTGGTCACCGAGCACGGGCTTGCGGATCTCCGCGGGCTGGCGCCGCGCGAGCGCGCGCCGATCATCATCCGCAACTGTTGCCATCCCGCTTACCGCGAGTTGCTGGGGGATTACTTCAAGCGGGCTGTTGCAGCGCGTGCGGGGCAGACGCCGCATATCCTCGAGGAAGCCTTCGACTGGCATGTACGTCGGCTGAAGACGGGCAGCATGTTGCCGGGCGCCTGATGCCTCAATCCCGAGCCAGGTAGTCCATCAAGGCTGACATCGCCGCCGCGGCACCCTCGGCGTCGGCAAGCACGATGGCGTCGATCGCCTCGATGTGGCGGTCGACCGATCCGCGCATTCGCTCAACGGTTGCGTCGGCAAACCAGATGCGTCGAGCGTGCGTCTGCAGCGGGGCGAGGGCGGCCGTCAGGAACGTATTGGGGCAGGCCTCCTCCATCAGTTCATCGAAGACCTTGTCGGCCACGAGGAAGCCTTCGAGATCGCCGGCATCCGCGCATCGGCTCATCTCTGCGGCGCATCCCTTCATGGCTCGTCGTGCATCCGCGTCGGCATGCTCCGCCACCAGGCTTGCCGCCAGCGGTTCCAGCTTTTGACGGGTTTGCATCACATGCGCTCGATCGTCCGGCCCGATTGTCGTTATCTGCAGGCCGACACGCGGGCGAACCTCCATCAGTTCCTGCCAGGCGAGTTTCTGAATGGCTTCACGCACGGGCGTACGGCCATGACCGGCAAGCTCGATCAGCTGCTTTTCCGTCAGCAGCATGCCGGGCACAAGCTTGAGCGTGACGATCAGTCGCTCGAGGGCGAGATAGGCGAGGTGGGCCTGGGAGTGAACCGACATACGCATCCCACAGTTTCTGATATATCAGAACGTGGCACAGTTTCGTTTCGATGGCAAACGAACTGATGACCACTAATCAGGAAGGATTATGCTGGTCGAAGTAATCATTATGAGTCGGTAAAAGCTTCAGATTTCAATGGCCTGAATAAAAGTGCTCGTTCGGCCGTTCCAGCCTTGAATGGTGTTGACGAAGAGGAAACTGCTTGTCAGTCTTCTCTAAAAAGAACGTCGGACATCGACGTTGAGGGGCTTGGGCTGAAGGTGGGTGCGTTTCTGGTCTGGTCGCTGATTGTGTTTGCGGGGCTGCTTGCCGTCCCGGCGGTCAGCCATACGAACGCGCAGACGACGTTCTCGCTGATGGCGTCCTCGATGGCTTTCGTCGGAATGGCGATTGCGCAGTTCATGGCGGCACGTCCGCCCGTCATCGAACCGCTGTTCGGCGGGCTCGACCGCATCTATCACCTTCATCGCCGGATCGGCATCTCCGTGCTGATGCTCATTCTCGTCCATTATTTCCTGACGCCTGATTTCAAGGGGCTGTCGTTCACCAGCGGTTTGAACCAGCTTGCTGCCTCCGCCGGCAAGTATGGCTTCTACGGGCTGACGGCGCTGCTTGTTCTCAGCATCGTCAAGATCATCCCGAAGACCAGAATCGAGATACCCTATCACCTGTGGCGTTATACCCATCGGTTCATCGGGCTCTTGTTCGCGCTTGTCGCGTTCCACCAGATGTTCATCAAGCGCCCCTATGACAGCACGGCGCTGCTGGCGGTCTATCTCAATGCGTTCGCAGCACTCGGGATCCTCAGCTACGCCTATACGCAGCTTCTGCCGTGGCTGAGGACGCGATGCTACGAGGTTTCCGAGGTCGAAAAGCACGATGGTGCGACGATCATTTCGGCGCGTTCAAAGGGGCGCGCGCTGAGGGCCAAACCGGGGCAGTTCGGTTTCCTGCGTGTCCTGAAGGCTGGTCTGCGCGAGCCGCACCCCTTCACAATCGCCGACATCGATGGCAACGGCACGGTGCGCTTCGCCATCAAGCCGCTCGGCGACTATACGCAGGCGTTGCGCGATCAGATTGCTGTCGGCGACCGGTTGAAGCTCGAAGGCGGATACGGCCAGTTCAATCACCGACGCGGGGCGAAGAAGCAGATCTGGCTTGCCGGAGGTATCGGGGTCACGCCGTTTCTCGCCATGGCCAGCCATTTGAAGGGCGATGAGGACCAGGACATCCACATGGTCTATTGCGTGCGCGACCGAAAGGAAGCCATCGGCCTTGAAACCTTCGAGGCGCAGGCGGAAAAGCTCGGCAACTTCAGCTTCGTGCTGCACGATTCGGCCACAGACGGGCGGCTGGACGCGGCCAAACTGGCGGCGGGCAGCGTCATCGATCCGGGCGAGGCCGATCTTTGGTTCTGCGGTCCTGCGCCGCTGCGGGAGGCGATCGTCAAAGGGTTGAAAGAGCTTGGAAAGAAGCCGCGTCGCGTAGAGTTCGAACAGTTTCAGTTTCGATAGCAGTTTTATTGAAGATTTTTGGATTAAGGGAGTACGGCCATGCGCAGTCTGCGTGAAATGCGAGCGAACGTCTCGTCAGGTGCCGGCATCCGCAATAGGCACGCACTGGCTCTGGCCGCCGGTCTGCTGGCCGCCATGCTCTGTCCCGGCGTCGCATCGGTGCGCGACGCTTTCGCCGAGGACGCCTTCTCGACCTACAAGGCGAATGTCGAGAACGGCAAGTACATGTTCAACGCCGCTGGTTGTGGCGCCTGCCACGGGTCGGGCGACGAAACTGGACTGCTGTCCGGCGGCATGGAGATGAACACGGCGATCGGCACTTTCTACGCGCCGAACATTTCGCCCCATGCCAACGGCATCGGTGGCTGGAGCAACGCCCAGTTCCTCAACGCTGTCATGGTCGGGCTTGATCGTGACGGCAACAATCTCTACCCGGTCATGCCCTACACATCCTATGGCGGTATGAAGCCGGAGGACGTGCTCGATATCAAGGCTTACGTCGAGACCTTGCCGCAATCAGACGCCGTCTCGAAGGAACATGAGATCGCTTTTCCTTTTAGTCGGCAAACGACCATAACTCTCTGGAAACGCAGCAATTTCACAGTTCAAGCCTACCAGCCGCGCGAAGCGTCGCAGATGGAGCGTGGCCGTTACCTGGTCGAAAATGTCGGTGGCTGTGGCGACTGTCACACGCCGCGCACGACGACTTATGGGCTCGACCCGGAAAGAGCTTTTCACGGCGAGAAGGGGCTGACCGGTGCGGTCGCACCGGATATCGGCAAGGCGAAGATGGCGGGGCTCACTGCGCCGGAAGTGTTTACCACGGGCCTTATAGACGAAGGCAAGAAGCTTTCGGGCGCACCGATCAGCGACCCGGTCATGCGACGGATCGCCAAGGGACTTTCGATACTCAGCGACGACGATCGTCGCGCGATCTACGCGTTCCTGTCCGATCGCGAGGTGAAAGCACCGGCGCCGGTGGCGCAGTCTGTGACGGCAGTGTGCAAGGAGACCACGGCCTCGACGGCGCTGACCGGCGACAATGCCGAAGTCGCCCAACAGGCCGATGCCTTCATCGGCAAGTATTGCCGCAACTGCCATGGGCCGGGTGAAAGCTCTCAAGGCAGCTACCCCGCCGGTGAGCTGACATCGATCGCCGCCGATGCCAATTTCGTCACGCCGGGCAATGCCGCGAAATCGCGCCTCTTCACCTCGGTCACCAGCGGCCGCATGCCGCTTGGCAAGCGCCCGACGGACGAAGAGGTCAAGGTGCTCGAGGACTGGATCAATTCGCTCAGCGAAAAGAACCTGCCGCAGACGGCAGCCACCAAACCCGCCCGATCGCGCCCGATGCTGTCCCATGACCAGTTCGTCGAGGCGGCGCTCAAGGACATTTCCAAGGTCAGTGCGCTTGATCGTCAGCACATGCGCTATTTCTCCTACCGTGACCAGTATAACGGCATGATGGGTTGCGAAGACGACGCCACGTTCATGAAGCGCATGGACGTGCTGGCCGGTGGCTTCAAGAAGCTGCTGAATTCCTTGTCCTATGGCCCGAAGCTGGTGGTGCCGGCGGAGGTGGACGGCACCAATGGTCTGCTCGTCCGGGTCGATCTGCGCGAGCTGCAGTGGGATAACGCTGATTACGATTTCCTGATCAAGCGCTATTTCTACGGCGTTGATCCGACGAGCGATGCGTCGCTTCAGGCGCTTTCCACCGAGACGCATACGCAACTGCCGATCATGCGGATCGACTGGTTCATGAGCAATGGCGCCCGGCCGGAGGTCTATAACAGACTGATGAAGCTGCCGACGCATATTCGCGAGCTGGAAACGCGCTTCAAGATCGATGTCGACGACAACATAAGGCGGCGTAACGTTCTGCGTGCCGGCTTTGCTGACGGTTCGTCCGGCGTATCGGACCACAATCGCATGCTCGAGCGTCACGACATGCCGTTTGGCGGCTACTATTGGAAATCCTACGATTTCGCCGGCGATGTCGGCAAACAGGTGCTCAAGCGTTTTCCGCATGGACCCAAGGAGTTGGGTGCGCTCGATGCCGGCCTTGTGCCGTTCGAGCACGACGGTGGCGAGATGATCTTTTCACTGCCCAACGGCATGCAGGGTTATTATCTGTCGACCGCGGCAGGAAAACAGCTCGATGTCGGGCCGACGACCATCGTTTCGTTCCGTGACCGGCCGATCGGCAAGGGCGTGGAGATCGTCAATGCCCGCTCCTGCTTCGATTGCCACGCCGATGGCATTCTGTCGAAACGTGATCAGTTGCGCGAGCATATCGCCACGTCGACGCTGTTCAGCAAGGACCAGCAGGGCGTGCTGTTGGCCATGTACGTGAAGCAGGAGGAGCTGGACGAGGCCTACCGCAAGGACCGCGAACGCTTCGTCGAGGCTCTGCAAAAACTCGACGTAACCGAACCGACGCCGGATGGCGGGCTTCAGAGCAAGCACGCACCCGGCGACGCCGAGATCGTCACCTACTTTGCCGACAAGTATGAAGATGAGCTCGACTTCGATGCTCTGGCGGCGGAGTTCGACATGACGCCGCAGCAGTTTTCTGAGGCGATCAAGCGAGTAGCGGAAGTGGATGTCCTGCGTCTCGGGCTTGATTGGGTCACGACGCTCGAAGCTGGCGGGACTGTTCCGCGCAACGAGGTCGAACAGCAATATGCCCTGTTGCTGGAGCCGCTCGCCCAGCGGCGCCCGCTCGATACCAGCACGATCGTCGTTGCCGGCACCGAGCAGCAGTCGGAGGAAAAACCGCAATCCGTAGCCGCAGCCGCGCCTGACTATCGCAAGCAGGAGAAGGCTGGCGGCACCAAGCTTGAGCTTGCCTTGAAGGTGCCGACGACGACGGCCAAGGTCGGTGACCAGCTGTCGTTCGAACTCAGCGTCAATCAGGCCTGCGAACTGCAGATCCTCTATGTCGAGGAAAACGGCAATGTCGAAATCATCCCAGATGAGATGATCGGCCACACGACGCTGCAGCCCGGCGAAAGCAGGCTGATCCCGCAGCCGGGAACCGGCACGCTGACCTTCGATACGGCAGCGCCCGCCGAAACCATGCTGGCCTTCTGCCGGGTTGGCGGTCTGGCCGATCAAAGGCTCACGGTGGAGAAAGCGCGCGCATTCGTCGTCCAATCGAAGTTGCCGCCGACGCGCGGATTGGCGGTCAATCTCGCGAAGAAGGCGCAGGCCGACAACGGCGCCAGCAGCGTGCAGATGGTAACTTTCGAGATTAGAGAATAGCGGATGCGCGATGGATGAATTGATGAAAGGGTTGATCGTCGCATCCGCAATGCTTTTGCCGCTCGCTTACCCGGCGCGCGCCTGCGACGCGTTAGTGAAAACCTCGGAGGCTCTCAACAGGGGCGACGAGGTCGGGGCGCGGGCAGCGGCCGCGCCGGAGCGCACGAATGCATGTTCGAGTACCGAGGCAGCGCTTACCCGGCGTGTAGCGGCGCTAGCAACGTTCAATCGCATCGCCAACGCAGTCGGGGCCGGTGCCAGGCTCGATACTTTCGAGGGTGAGCTTGAAGCTGTGCTGAGCGACGTCGGTGGGCCTTGGCAGATCCTCGACGCGCTCGGCGACATCGACCGGGAGCGAAAGAACTATGAACGTGCGGCAACCTATTACCAGCAGGCACTTGAGGATGCGGCCAACGAGGAACTGACGCCCGAGTGGATGGCGCCGGACAAGGCTTACATTCTGCGCCTCGATCGGCTCGCCTCCGAGATGCGGCTTGCAGCAATCAAGCCGGTGAAGCTTGCGATGCGCGGCGCCTGCAAGTTCTCCTATCGCGGTGTCTCGATCAGAAAGAAGGCGACGCCGGTTCGCTATGTCTTCGGAACAGCCGAGTTCACGCCTGAAGGGTTGCAGTCGGCAAAGGATTTGTTCGAGTGCCTGAAATCGGCAAAGGCGGATGCAATTACCTTGATCGGCCATACTGATCCGATCGGCAGCGCTGAGGCGAACCTGAAACTGTCGTTGGCAAGGGCCGAGGCGCTTGCCAACTATCTTGTCGGTGCTGGCTACAAGGGCACCTGGACGACGATTGGCAAGGGCGAGGAGGAGCCGTTCAAACCGGATGATCCGGGTGCCTACGACGAAGCGATGCTACATCAGTTGGATCGCCGCGTCGAAGTTGATGTGGAGAAATAGGCTGTGCTGCGCAAGGCTCTGATTTCGTGCGCTTTCTTTAGTCTAGCGGGTCTGCCGGCGCTGGCGGCCACGTCGGCGCTTGTCGTCGGCGTCGACGTCTATCCGCATGAGGTCAGCCTCGATGGCGCGGTCAAGGATGCGCGCGACGTTGCCCAGGCACTGAAGACGGCGGACGTCGGCACCATCCGCGAATTCATCAACGAAAAGGCGACGAAGGACGCGATCCGCGCCGGCTGGCTGGAACTTGTCGGTGCCGCGACAAAAGGCGACATGATCATCTTCACTTATGCCGGTCACGGCGCCCAGATGCCGGAACTTGTCGCCGGCAGCGAGCCGGATGGGCTTGATGAGTTTCTGGAGTTGCCGGGATTCGATCGTAGCCGGGCCGAGGAGACGGCAAAGGAGATCATCGTCGACAATGAACTCAATGCCTGGTTCGTGGAAGCTGAGGCCAAGGGTGTCCAGGTGCTGTTTGTCTCCGACAGCTGTTATTCCGGCGGCATGAACCGATCGATCTCCGGCAAGACGCGGCTCGCACCGACGGTGCGGGCGCAGTTGCCGCCGCCGTCGCAAGAGGCGGTTTCCGGCGCGGCGGTGAAGGATGCGGACCTGTCGCAGGTGACTATCCTTGCCGCATCGCTTGAGAGCCAGCTGACACCGGAGGTGGTGATTGAAGGCGAGCCGCGCGGCGCGCTCAGTTGGAGTTTCGCCCGCGCGCTTGAGGGGGCCGCCGATCGCGATGGCGACGGGCTGATTTCGCGGGTCGAACTCGAGGATTACGTCTTCTCCAACGTCAAGCTCCAGTCCGAGGCGCTGCAGGTGCCGAACTTCACACCACAGGTGCCGCGATCGGACAGGGAGATCGTCCTGTCGCTGCCGAGAAGTGCGGCGCTGGCAGACGGCAATGGTGCAGCAGCAACAGGCCGGTCGTCAAAGCTGAAGCCCGCCCGAGACATGGGTTGGACAGGAACGCTGGCGCTCAGCGTCAACGGCACAGCGCCGACGCTTGAAAATGTCGGTGGCAGCGGTGTTCCCTATCGATGGGATGCCACGAGCGGCACATTCTACACGCCGAACGGCGACGTTGCCGGCGAACATGTCGCTGCCGACATGGTGCAGGGTGTGGTCGATAAATTCATCCTTCTTGATTTCCTGAAGGTGCTTGCCGCGCAGAACCCGGGCAAAGTCTCGCTGACGCCGGTCAAGGACATCTATTCATCAGGCGACCGCCTGAACTTCGACGCTCCGCAGTCCGGATACGCGAACATGCTGGTGTTCAATCTGGCTAATACCGGGGAAGTCCAGCTTCTCGATGCCCAGGTCTCGGGCTCCGGCAGCCATGTGTTCAAGCTCAGGGACCTGGAGGTGGTCAAACCTTTTGGCGCCGATCATCTTGTGGTCGTCTCGACAAACGCCCCGATCGA
This sequence comes from Ensifer sp. NM-2, assembly GCF_003024455.1. NCBI lineage: Bacteria > Pseudomonadati > Pseudomonadota > Alphaproteobacteria > Hyphomicrobiales > Rhizobiaceae > Ensifer > Ensifer sp. NM-2. The sequence goes on along the minus strand of NZ_PVZR01000011.1, from coordinate 126,797 downwards.
TGCGGTGGTTGCTGCTTTATCCAGCCCAGGCGTCGAGGCATCCGAGTTTCTGCGCCTTCTGGAAGAGCGGCTGGACGGCACCGACAGTGCCGTCGCTATCCAACCGCTCTACACGCGGGAGCGCGGGCAATGACCGCGGACATCGGTGTCTGGCGTTTCCTGCTGCCGCTCATGGCGCTGGGGACCTGTTCGCCTGTCTTGGCTGCGGACCGGGCCTTGCTCATCGGGATAGGAAACTATCAGAACCTGCCGCCGAAGCTGTTCCTGCACGGCCCGAAAAACGACCTCGTTGCCATGGAAGGATTGCTGACAGGCACACTCGGCTTCGATCGTTCCGCGATCCGAGTACTGAAGGATGAGCAGGCGACGGGCGCGGCCATCCTGTCGTCGATCGAAGAATGGCTGGTCGCGGGCACGCAGCCCGGTGACCGGGCCTATCTCTATTATTCGGGTCACGGTCTTCAGGTGACGGATCTCGATGACGACGAGGACGACGGCATGGATGAGGCGCTGGCGCCATTCGATCTGGTCGCCAAGAACAAGGATTGGGATGGCGCCATCACTGATGACGAGCTCGATGCCATCCTCGAACGCTTGAAGGGCAGGGCGGTGACCCTGGTGATCGACGCCTGTCACTCTGGCACGATCTCGCGGTCGCTCTCCAACGATGTGTCCGTAGGCATCGACGGCGCGCGTTTCCTACCGCGCCCCGTGGCGAAACCGGTGGAGCAGGCACTGACGCGCGGGCTGCGGATCGATCTCGGCGTCGTCGACAAGCCGGCCCACGTCAACGAAAGCGGTACCGTTGCCTGGAGCGCAAGCGCGCCCTATCAGGTGGCCTGGGACGATGTGCGGCTGCCCGTCGAAAGCCGTCACGGTGTCTTCACCGCGGCCTATGTCGCCGGGCAGATGGGGGCGGCGGCGGACGCGAACGCCAATGGCCTGACCAGCAACGCCGAGCTTTTCGAATATGTCACGGTGCAATCTGCCGCTTACTGCGCCTCGCAGAAAAAATGCGAGACCCTCGACCCGCAACTGGAGACGAAGGCGCAGAACCTCGGTGCCAGTGCCATAGTGCCGGTACAGGCGCGTGCGGATGCGAAGGCTCGGTATCAGCCCGTTACCGGCAGCAGTACCGGCCAGGTAAGCTATCAGGATGCGAATGCAATCGATGCGGTCGGCGATATCGTCGGCAAGGCCGACGCTGGTGACGTGACCCTCGGCATCGACAGGCCAACGTCGATGAAGGCCGGTGACGTGTTCAAGCTGACGGTCGCAAGCAAGATTGCCGGGAGCCTCATCCTGCTCGACGTCAATGCAGAGGGCGCAGCAACCCAGATCTTTCCCAACGAGTTCGCGCAGAAGATTACCCCACTCAGCGCCAACGTGCCTTTGACACTGCCGGACGAATATTACGGCTTCGACTTCGAAGCATCGGGCGAAGGTGAGAGTGCGTTCGTTGCCCTGGTGGTCAACGATCCCGTTGATCTGGCGGCGGTCGCGCCGAAGGCACGGGGACTCAAGGTCGAGCTCCGCGCGCGCGAGACCTTGAGCGAAATAGTCTCGCGGTTGCAGAAGACCTGGACCGAGGACCTGGATAAGCGCGGCATCCGCTGGTCGGTCGGTATGCTGCGCTATCACGTCGAGTGACCGCATTTCACGACGGCCAGATAGCAAAAAAGCCCGCCGGAAAGGCGGGCTTTCTGTTTGAAGTCTAGCTCGGATGCCTAGTGCAGGATCTGGCTGAGGAAGAGCTTGGTGCGCTCATGCTGCGGATTGTCGAAGAACTCGGCAGGCGAGTTCTGTTCGACGATCTGGCCCTGGTCCATGAAGATCACGCGGTTGGCGACCTGGCGGGCAAAGCCCATTTCGTGGGTCACGCACAGCATGGTCATGCCTTCTTCAGCAAGGCCGACCATCGTATCGAGCACTTCCTTGACCATTTCCGGGTCGAGCGCCGAAGTGGGCTCATCAAACAGCAGGATTTTTGGCTTCATGCACAGCGAGCGGGCGATCGCCACGCGCTGCTGCTGACCGCCCGAAAGCTGGCCTGGATATTTGAGGGCCTGCTCTGGGATCTTGACGCGCTTCAGGAAGTGCATCGCGATTTCTTCGGCCTGCTTCTTCGGCATCTTGCGAACCCAGATCGGTGCAAGCGTGCAGTTTTCCAGGATAGTCAGGTGCGGGAACAGGTTGAAGTGCTGGAACACCATGCCGACTTCGCGGCGCACTTCATCGATCTTCTTCAGGTCGTTGGTGAGCTCGATGCCGTCGACGACGATCTTGCCCTTCTGGTGCTCTTCCAGTCGGTTGATGCAGCGGATCATCGTCGATTTGCCGGAGCCCGACGGGCCGGCGATGACGATACGCTCGCCCTTCATGACCTTCAGGTTGATGTCACGGAGAACGTGGAAGTCCCCGTACCATTTGTTCATTCCGTTGATTTCGACCGCAACGTCGGTCGCGGATACGGTCATCTTGGAAGCAGTGGCTGTATTTGCCATGCGGTTCCCCCCTTTTATCGTTTATGGGCCGTGTCGAGCACACGTTCCATGAAGCCTGAATAGCGCGACATACCAAAGCAGAAAAGCCAGAATATGAAGCCTGCGAAAATTAGCCCGGAGATCGGCGTGACCGCCGAGGCCCAGTTGGCATCCGAGAAGTTCAGCCGGACGATGCCGAGCAGATCGAACATGCCGATGATCGAAACCAGCGACGTATCCTTGAACAGTCCGATGAAGGTGTTGACGATGCCGGGGATCACCAGCTTCAGCGCCTGCGGCAGCACGATGAGGTTCATCTTCTGCCAGTAGCTGAGGCCGAGCGAATCGGCACCCTCATACTGCCCCTTGCCGATCGCCTGCAGACCGCCGCGCACCACCTCGGCCATATAGGCGGAGGCGAAGAACGACACGCCGATCAGCGCGCGCAGGAACTTGTCGAAGGTCACACCCTGCGGCAGGAACAGCGGCAGCATGACACTGGCCATGAACAGAACGGTGATGAGCGGGATGCCGCGCACAACTTCGATGAAGAACGTGCACAGCATCTTGATCACCGGCATGGTCGATTTTCGGCCAAGCGCAAGCAGGATGCCTAGGGGCAGCGATACCGCGATGCCGACGAACGACAGCACCAGCGTCACCATCAGGCCGCCCCACAGTGGGGTTTCGACGAAGGTCAGACCAAACCAACCGCCTGGCAAAAGGATAAGCGACAGGATCGGTAGCACGACGAGAAGCAGGATCGCATTAATGTTCTTGTAGGGGACCTTCGGGATCAGCATCGGCGTCAGGAACAGGATGAACAGGATGCCGATGAGGGCCGGCCGCCAGCGCTCCTCGATCGGGTAACGCCCGAAGAGGAATTGGTCGAACTTGGCATTGACGAAGGCCCAGCACGCGCCGCTCCAGCCGTCCGGCTGCGAGCCGCCCTGTGCGACGGTGGCGCAGACCCCACGCCCGCCGCCCGTCCAGGCGGCATCGATGAAGAGCCATTGCACTGCCGGCGGTACGAGCCAGGCGAGCACGAGCAGGCTTATGATCGTAAGAATCGAATCCTTCGGCGTCGCAAAGAGGTTCTTGCGAAGCCAGTAGGCAAGGCCGCCCGTCAGTATGGGAGCGGGTGCAGCCTCGATCATCGAAGTGCGGACGAAATTTCCCTGGTGCGTGTTCATGATCTTACCTTTCCACCAGGGCCATGCGGGCATTGAACCAGTTCATCAGCAAGGACGTCGACAGGCTCAACGACAGGTAGACGATGATCCAGATCGACACGATCTCGACCGCTTGACCAGTCTGGTTGAGGATCGTTCCGCCGACGGCAACCAAGTCTGCGTAGCCGATGGCGATCGCCAGCGACGAGTTCTTGGTCAGGTTGAGATACTGGCTGGTGAGTGGCGGAATGATGATCCGCATCGCCTGCGGCACGACGACGAGGCGGGTCGTGAGACCGGGCCGGACGCCCAGCGCGTGGGCTGCCTCGGTCTGTCCCGTTGACACGCCACGGATACCTGCCCGAACGATTTCGGCGATAAAGGCTGCGGTATAGAAGGAAAGCGCCAGGAACAGCGACAGGAACTCCGGTCCGATGACCGAGCCGCCGGTGAGGTTGAACTTGCCGGCGACCGGCACGTCGAAGGTGATCGGCGAACCCGTTGCAAGGAAGACAAGGAGCGGGAGGCCGACGACGAGGCCTAGCACTATCCACAGAACCGGGAGGCGCTGTCCGGTTGCTTCCTGCTTGATGCGCGCATAGCGGGCCACGAAGAAGCTGGCGATGACGGCGATCACGAACGCGTAGAAGACATACTGCGAGCCGTCGCCGAAGACCGGCTTCGGAAAGGCAATGCCGCGGTTGTTGAGGAAGATGTTGAGCGGCAGCGCTGCCGATTCCCGCGGTTGCGGAAGCACGGCCAGAACGCCGCTGTACCAGAAGAAGATGACCAGCAGCGGCGGGATGTTGCGGAACACTTCGACATAGGCGAGTGACAGTTTCGCGATCAGCCAATTGTGCGAGAGCCGCCCGATGCCGACAATGAAGCCGATGATCGTTGCGGTGATGATGCCGGTCACGGCAACCAGCAGCGTATTGACGAAACCGACGACGAGCGCGCGCCCGTAGGTGGAATCGCTGGTATAGGCGATCAAGGACTGTCCGACGTCGAAACCGGCACGCCCCTTGAGGAAGCCGTAGCCGGACGCGATGTTCGCACGCTTGAGGTTTTCGATCGTGTTGTCCGCTATCCAATAGACGACGGCAACGAGGATAACGACGGTTATGACCTGGTAAAATATCCCGCGCACTTGCGGGTCGTTGATGAACGAGCCCGAAGGTTTGCTCTTCTCAGGCGTAGTTGTGACGCCAATCGCCATGCAATGCCTCTTTCCCCTTGTCACCCTTTTGGGTGTTTTTATCGTTGGGATGGGGAAGCGGCGTGCCGCTTCCCCCTTTCGTGTCGGGCCGTCTTAACGGACCGGAGGAGCGTACTGAATTCCGCCCTTGCTCCACAGCGCGTTGAGGCCGCGTTCGATCTTCAGCGGGCTGCCGGCGCCAATGTTACGGTCGAAGACTTCGCCGTAGTTGCCGACTGCCTTGATGACGTTGACGGCCCATTCGTTGGTGAGGCCGAGGTCGGTGCCGATCTTGCTGTCAGCTTCGACGCCGAGGAAGCGCTGAACGTCCGGGTTGGTGGACTTCTTCATTTCTTCGACGTTTGCCTGCGTGACGCCGAACTCTTCGGCCTGGATCAGCGCGTAGTGAACCCAGCTGACGATATCGAACCACTGGTCGTCACCCTGGCGGACGGCCGGACCAAGCGGCTCCTTCGAGATGATTTCCGGCAGGATCATGTGATCGTCGGGCTTGGAAAGCGTCAGGCGCAGCGAATAGAGGCCCGACTGGTCGGTGGTGTAGACGTCGCAACGACCGGCGTCATAGGCCGCGTTCACTTCGTCGAGCTTTTCGAAGACGACCGGGTTGTACTGCAGGTTGTTGGACTTGAAATAGTCGGCAAGGTTGAGCTCGGTGGTGGTGCCGGTCTGTACGCAGACGGCGGCGCCGGAGAGTTCGAGGGCCGACTTAACGTTCAGGCCCTTGCGGACCATGAAGCCCTGGCCGTCGTAATAGTTGACCGGGCGGAAGTTGAAGCCGAGAGCGGTGTCGCGGTTGATCGTCCACGTGGTGTTACGGGCAAGCACGTCGACTTCACCGGACTGCAGGGCCGGGAAACGTTCCTTGGCCGAAGTGGGTGTGTATTTTACCTTGGAGCCATCCGCGAAGATCGCGGCAGCGATCGCCTTGCAATAATCAATGTCGAATCCGCTCCAGTTGCCCGAAGCGTCCGGGGCAGCGAAGCCGGCGAGGCCGGTATTCACGCCGCATTGGACAAAGCCCTTGGCCTTCACGTCATCGAGTGTCGCAGCCGAAGCCGCATGTGCGCCAATCCCCATGACAGCAGCGCCAACGAGGGCTGTCAGAATTCTTCTTGCCATTTTTAGAACCTTTTTCTGTTGTCGTTCGTTCCCGTCTGCACCAGCGCGTCTCCCTGCGCGTGCAGCCTCCGCCACCCTCATGGCGCGAGTGCAATCTATCTCATGCTCAAAATCAATGAGGGTCAAGAGACGTCGCCGATTTTCTGAACTTGCGAGTAAAAAACCTGAAATAAGCCAGAAGTTTAGGCAGGTTTTGCAGAGAACGGGCAATTGCTGGGCGAAAATTCGTCAATGGCTGCTGCTTTCGGTCGCAAAGCGCCTTTGTCGGATTTTGCCACTTGACCGCGGTTGTAGGGCGTTCGAAGAGTTCCGGATCGGTTTTTCAACATCGGAATATTCAATGGCAGACAGCGGCAATGTGAATGGCAAGATGGGTATCAACACCCGACTGGCCCATACCGGAAACAAACCTTCCGACTATTTCGGTTTCGTCAATCCACCGGTCGTTCACGCGTCCACGGTGCTGTTCCCGAACGCCAGGGCGATGGAGACGCGCGAGCAGAAATACACCTACGGCACCCGTGGCACACCGACGACGGATGCGCTCTGTGACGCGATCAACGAGCTCGAGGGAGCTGCAGGCACGATCCTCGTTCCCTCGGGCCTTGCTGCCGTCACCGTGCCGTTCCTCGCCTATCTCTCGTCCGGCGACCATGCGCTCATCGTCGATTCGGTCTATTTCCCGACCCGGCATTTCTGCGACACGATGCTGAAGCGTCTCGGCGTTACCGTCGAATATTACGACCCGATGATTGGCGCTGCGATCGAAAGCCTGGTTCGCCCGAACACGCGCCTGGTTCATACGGAGGCGCCAGGCTCCAATACGTTCGAGATGCAGGATATCCGGGCGATAGCCGACGTCGCGCACCGCCACGGCTGCGTTGTCACCATGGACAACACCTGGGCGACACCGGTCTATTTCAAACCGCTCGACCATGGCGTCGACGTGTCGATCCATGCTTCCACCAAATATCCCTCAGGCCATTCCGACGTGCTGCTCGGCACGGTCTCCGCCAACGCCGCCCATTGGCCGGCGCTGACGGAAGCCATGGTCACGCTCGGCGTCTGCGTGTCTCCGGATGACAGCTACCAGATCCTGCGCGGGCTGCGCACCATGGGCATCCGCCTCGAGCGGCACCAGGAAAGCGCGCTGTCGCTCGCCACGTGGCTGGAAGGCCGTGATGAGGTTGCCCGCGTTCTGCATCCGGCGCTTCCGAGCTTCCCCGGCCACGACCTCTGGAAGCGCGATTTTACCGGGGCGAGCGGCATCTTTTCCTTCGTGCTGAAAGCTGAAAGCCCCGAGCGCTTCAAGGCGAAGGCGCACGCGTTCCTCGATGCGCTGTCGCTGTTCGGCCTTGGATATTCCTGGGGCGGCTTCGAAAGTCTGGCGCTTCACGTTGGCCTGTCGGATCGAAAGGTGGCGTTGGCGCCGACCGAGGGGCCGGTCCTTCGCCTGCAGATCGGTCTTGAGGATGTTGCCGATATTCGCCGGGATATCGAGGCGGGACTTGCCGCAGCAAGGGCAGTCTGACCGTTTTTAGCGTTCGGGAGCGCCGTAGCCGTAGAGCCAATCGAAATCGGCTGCGAGCGCTTCCGGACCCTTCATCGACAGGACGATATCTCGCCCGAGCCGGAACGGGCCGCGGGCGTGGTAGGCGAAGCGGTTGAAAGCGGCGCGGCGGCGCACTTGGGCGATGCGTGGCCGGCGTGTGGCCTCGAAGGCCCTCAGCGCTTCGCTGATGTCGTTTGCGCTGCTGAGGCAGGCTGCAAGTGCGTCTGCATCTTCGATCGCCATGGCAGCGCCTTGCGCCGCAAACGGCGTCATCGCATGGGCAGCGTCCCCGATCAGAACGATCTTTCGTCCATCCTGCCAAGCGCCGTCAGTCACTGTGCAAAGTGGCCAATAGGTCGGCGCGTCGGCGTTTTTCAGCAATGTTTGCAGGCCGTTGTTCCAGGTTGAGAAGGCGTCAAGGTAGTCGCGACGCCTGACTTCGGAATCCTTGCCGACCCAGACGCCGTCGGTTTCCTTGCCTTCGATGATCGCAACCAGGTTGAAGCCGCCAATTTCTCGCAGGGGATAGGCGACAAGATGCGCCCGTGCGCCAAGAAAGGCGGTAACGCGATCCGGCTGCAGAAGGTTGTCGGCGGCAGCGCGCGTGACCGTCAAGCGCCAGGCGACATTGCCCGAAAACTGGACGGTGCCAGCACCCGCAATCGCATTGCGCAGGCGCGACCAGATGCCATCGGCACCGATGATCAGCGCCGGCGTCCGCCCGGTAGTGGAGGCAATCGCCTGTTCGGCATCGCCTTCGATGCGGTGTCCCAGGTGGAGACGGCAGCGCGGCTCGGCCGTCACGGCGGCAATCAGGATTCGTTGAAGGCTTGCCCGGTGTAACACGCCGTAGGGCGCGCTCCAGCGGTCACGGGCAAAACGCCCCGAGGGAACGCGTGCAAGCGCGCGAAGCGACTTTCCATCGACGAGCGTGATCGCATCCGGCTCGGTCCAGACGGATTCGAGCGCGTCGAGCAAGCCGAGTTCGCTGAGGATGCGCGATGCATTCGGGGAAAGCTGAAGCCCGGCGCCGACTTCGGTCAGAACGGCCGCCTGTTCGATAATGTCGACGTCGAAGCCGCGATGCGCGAGGCACAGGGCCGCCGTGAGCCCGCCGATGCCGGCACCGACGATCGCGACCGCGGTTGACATCCGCGCGGGTATCAGGTCGCCTGGAAGGTGAAGAGACAGCCCGGCGGGTTGGTTTCGGTCGCCTTCAGCTTCGGATTGTAGCGATAGAGCGTCGAGCAGTAGGAGCAGACCTTTTCATTGTCGTCGCCCATGTCGATGAAGATGTGCGGGTGGTCGTAGGGAACGGACGCGCCGGTGCACATGAATTCCTTGACGCCGATCTCGATTGCCTGATGTCCGCCGTCATTCTGGAAATGGGGGATGCTGTGGCCGGCCATGTCATGCTCCGATGTATGCAAGTCTTTGAGGGTCGAATTTGCCGGCACCATAGTGAGCTTTGTTGCAAAAGTGTAGCGGCAAACACGCCGCACCTGTGGTTTTTGCCGGGCCGGGGTTCCCCTCTACGGGACGACAAATTAGGTTGCGCCAAACCGATGCCGCCTCAAGGACCAGAATGATGGATCTCAATCCGCCGCCATTTTCGCACTTCACGCATGAAGGGCTGGATATCGCCTTCTTCGACGAGGGCGATCCTTCCGGTGCGCCGATCCTGCTCGTTCACGGCTTTGCTTCGAGCGCCAACGTCAACTGGGTTTTTCCCGGCTGGCTGAAGACGCTTGGCGATGCCGGTTACCGGGTAATCGCGTTCGACAACCGTGGCCATGGCAAAAGTAGCAAGCCATACGATCCAGCCCTCTACCATCCCCAGCAGATGGCCGGCGATGCGGTCGCACTGCTCGGGCATCTCGGCATCGCAGAGGCGCATGTGATGGGCTATTCGATGGGCGCGCGCATCTCCGCATTCCTGGCGCTTGCCCATCCCGACCGCGTGCGCACTCTGGTGTTCGGTGGCCTCGGTATGGGCATGGTCACCGGGGTCGGCGATTGGGACCCGATCGCCGACGCGCTGGTTGCGCCGTCGCTCGATGTGGTGACGCATGCACGCGGCCGCATGTTCCGCGCGTTTGCCGACCAGACCAAGAGCGATCGTCAGGCACTGGCCGCCTGCATATCGACGTCGCGTGACCTTCTGACCGCCGAGGATATGGGCCGCATCGACGCTCCGACCTTGATCGGCGTCGGCACAACGGACGATATCGCCGGCTCGCCGCAGGAACTTGCAGACCTGATGCCGAATGCCTGTGCGCTTGATATTCCGGGCAGGGACCATATGCTTGCGGTCGGTGATCGGGTGTTCAAGAAGGCGGTACTCGAATTTCTCGAAGAGGTGGGGCGAGCTTAGGTGTGTCTACGACCTCTGGTCGAACTGTGGCCCGGCCATTTATGTCCTGCCGGATTTCCCCTATATTGAAGGCATCGACCGATTAAGAAGGAGTGCGACGATGGTCGCGACGACCGAACTTCGTCAGACGGAATCCCTCAAGTTGATGGACCCGATCTGGAGCAGCCTGCGCGAGGAGGCCCGTCTTGCCGCCGAGCAGGATCCGATGCTGGCAGCGTTCCTCTATTCGACGGTCGTCAACCAGCATTCGCTGGAAGAAAGCGTCATCTACCGTATCTGCGAGCGCCTCGATCATCCCGATCTGCAGGCGAACCTGCTGCGGCAGACATTTGCCGAAATGCTGGAGGATTGGCCGGAATGGGGCGCGATCCTGCGCGTCGACATCCAGGCCGTCTACGATCGAGACCCGGCCTGCACCCGCTTCCTTGAGCCCGTGCTTTACTTCAAAGGCTTTCACGCGATCCAGACGCACCGTCTCGCCCATTGGCTCCTGAAGCGCGGGCGCCGGGATTTCGCGTTCTATCTGCAGAGCAGGGCATCCAGCGTCTACCAGACCGACATCAATCCGGCTGCCCGGATCGGCCGCGGTATCTTCCTCGATCACGCCACCGGGCTGGTGGTCGGCGAAACCGCTGTCATCGGCGACAACGTTTCAATCCTGCATGGGGTCACGCTTGGCGGCACCGGCAAGGAAGGCAGCGACCGTCATCCGAAGATCGCCGACGGCGTGCTGATCGGTGCAGGCGCCAAGATCCTCGGCAATATCCACATCGGCCACTGCTCGCGCATTGCTGCCGGCTCGGTCGTCCTCAAACCGGTGCCGCCGAAAACGACGGTTGCGGGCGTTCCCGCCAAGGTCGTCGGCGAAGCCGGGTGTTCCGAACCGTCGCGCCAGATGGACCAGATCCTGAGCAGCTTCGAAATTTGAACCATCGGGAACCGGTGCGTAGCTGCTTTCGAGGGGTTTACACCCGCCAATGCAGCGTGCGAGAAGCGCCGCACATCAAAAACGGCTACGGAGAAGACATTTGAAGCCCGAAGAAATCCGCAAGCTTGAAGCCTACCTCAAGCGCACGTTCAACCAGTCGATGGTCGTCAAGGCTCGCCCGAAGAAGGACGAGTCGGCTGAAGTCTATCTCGGTGACGAATTCCTCGGCGTCGTCTTCCGCGACGAAGAAGATGGCGAACTGTCCTACAACTTCTCCATGGCGATCCTTGACATCGACCTCTAAGTCGCTGATCGATGGTTTCAGGAAATGACCCGGTGGCGAGCGATCGCGCCGGGTTTTTCAATGCTTTCATGTTTTTTCAGGGCGTAAAGTCGAAGAATTTTGAACGTCGGCTGCGTTTTTTCATCAAGCTGTTGCAAGTATTGTGTTTTATTGCACTGCACGCTGGACTTGACTTTTTGTGCAGTGCACATAAACTAAAGCCTTCAGATCAGGCCGTCACTAAGGAGACACCCGATGTTCAACTTCGATGATGCAAACAAGAAAAGCAAAGAAGCCATTGACGTGGCTGTGAAAAGCTATTCCGCCTGGACCAAGGGCCTTCAGGCCATTGCGACCGAGGCTGCCGATTTTTCCAAGAAGTCCTTCGAAGACAGCGTTGCCCATGTGGAGAAGCTCTCCAGCGTCAAGAGCGTCGAGACGGCCTTCGAACTGCAGACCAATTTCCTGAAGTCGAGCTATGAAGGCTTCTTTGCCGAGGCAACCAAGATCGGCGAGATGTATGCCGACCTCGCCAAGGACGCCTACAAGCCGTACGAAGCGCCGGTTGCCAAGGCAACCGCAGCGGTCAAGGCTGCTGCTGCCGCGTAACGCAACGGATCATTGCCGTCATTTGGAAGGCCGGTCGCCGATACAGCGACCGGCCTTTTTGCTGTTTCGCGCACTTCGCGGTGGATCGAAGAAAGTTGATCAATCTTCTGCCTCTCCGTGCGATTATGATTGCAGTGCGTTGGTTCGGTCTTAAAATCTAGAAACGAACCATTAGATAAAGGGCAAGCACGCTGCGGCCACATCAGATGGATCCGCGGCTTGTACTAAGGAAAAGACACGAATGATCGCCATGCCGGTCCGGATGCAGCAAGGAAGCGACGACGAAGGAGGCGGAAGCAATCGCAGCACCTCCGTCATCACGCGCACCAAGCCGAAGACCAAGAAGCCGAGTTTGTATCGCGTTCTGCTTTTGAATGACGATTACACGCCAATGGAGTTTGTCATCCACATTCTGGAACGTTTTTTTCAGAAGAACCCGGAAGAGGCGACTCGCATTATGCTCCACGTCCACAATCACGGTGTGGGGGAGTGCGGCGTCTTTACGTACGAAGTCGCCGAAACGAAGGTGACGCAGGTGATGGATTTCGCCCGCCAGCATCAGCATCCGTTGCAATGCGTCATGGAAAAGAAATGAGGAACTAACGTGCCAACATTTTCGCCCAGCCTCGAAAAGGCGCTGCACCAGGCACTGACTTTTGCCAACGAGCGCCACCACGAATATGCGACGCTTGAGCATCTGCTTCTGGCATTGATCGACGATGCCGACGCAGCGGCCGTGATGGGCGCGTGCAACGTCAATCTCGAGACGCTGCGCAAGACCGTGACAGATTATGTCGACAACGAATTGTCGAACCTGATCACCGGCTATGACGAGGATTCGAAGCCGACCGCCGGTTTCCAGCGCGTCATCCAGCGCGCCGTGATTCATGTCCAATCGTCCGGACGCGAGGAAGTGACGGGGGCGAACGTTCTCGTTGCCATCTTCGCCGAGCGCGAGAGCCATGCCGCCTATTTCCTGCAGGAGCAGGAGATGACGCGCTACGACGCGGTCAACTTCATCTCGCACGGTATCGGCAAACGGCCGGGAAGCTCCGAGGCACGTCCGGTGCGCGGAGCTGAGGAACACGAATCCGAGCAGAAGCCTGCACGCGAAAACGAAGAGGCAAGCGCCAAAAAGCAGCAGGATGCCCTGACGGCCTATTGCGTCAATCTCAACGAAAAGGCGAAGTCCGGCAAGATCGATCCTCTGATCGGCCGCCACGCCGAGGTCAACCGCACGATCCAGGTTCTCTGCCGCCGTTCGAAGAACAACCCGCTCTATGTCGGCGACCCCGGCGTCGGCAAGACGGCGATCGCCGAGGGCCTTGCCAAGCGCATCATCGAAAAGAAGGTGCCGGAGGCGCTCCAGGACGCGACGATCTTTTCGCTCGACATGGGCACGCTGCTGGCCGGAACGCGCTATCGCGGCGATTTCGAAGAGCGCCTGAAGCAGGTCGTCAAGGAACTCGAGGACTACCCGGGTGCGGTGCTGTTCATCGATGAAATCCATACGGTCATCGGTGCCGGCGCCACCTCAGGCGGCGCTATGGATGCGTCGAACCTGTTGAAGCCTGCGCTTTCGTCGGGCGCGATCCGCTGCATCGGGTCGACCACCTACAAGGAATACCGGCAGTTCTTCGAAAAGGACCGCGCGCTGGTGCGCCGCTTCCAGAAGATCGACGTCAACGAGCCGACGATCGCCGATACCATCGAGATCATGAAAGGCCTGAAGCCCTACTTCGAGGATTATCATCATCTGAAATACTCGAACGAGGCGATCAAGGCGGCGGTCGAGCTTTCGGCCCGCTACATCAACGACCGCAAGCTGCCGGACAAGGCGATCGACGTGATCGACGAATCCGGTGCAGCCCAGATGTTGCTGCCGGTCAGCAAGCGCCGCAAGCTGATCACCGAGCGGGAGATCGAAGCCACCGTCGCGACAATGGCCCGCATTCCGCCGAAGACCGTCTCCAAGGACGACGAGGCGGTGCTGGCCAACCTCGAGAAGGAACTGCGTTCCGTCGTCTACGGCCAGGATCTGGCGATCGAGGCGCTTGCCTCGTCGATCAAGCTCGCCCGCGCGGGCCTGCGTGAACCGAACAAGCCGATCGGCTGCTACGTCTTCTCCGGTCCGACCGGCGTCGGCAAGACCGAAGTCGCCAAGCAGCTTGCGACGTCGCTCGGCGTCGAGCTCCTACGTTTCGATATGTCGGAATACATGGAGCGGCACACCGTGTCGCGTCTGCTCGGTGCACCTCCCGGCTATGTCGGCTTCGACCAGGGCGGCCTTCTGACCGATGGCGTCGACCAGCATCCGCATTGCGTGCTGCTGCTTGACGAAATCGAGAAGGCGCATCCAGACCTGTTCAACATCCTGCTGCAGGTCATGGACCATGGCTCGCTCACGGATCACAACGGCAAGAAGATCGACTTCCGTAACGTCATCCTGATCATGACGACCAATGCGGGCGCTTCGGAAATGGCACGGGCCGCTATCGGCTTCGGGTCGTCCAAGCGCACCGGCGAGGACGAAGAAGCGTTGAACCGCCTGTTCACGCCCGAGTTCCGCAACCGTCTCGATGCGGTCATCCCGTTCGCATCGCTGCCGACGCCGGTTATCCATCAGGTCGTGCAGAAGTTCGTCATGCAGCTGGAAACCCAGTTGGCCGAACGCAACGTCACGTTCGATCTGGCGCCCGATGCCATCGCGTGGCTTGCCGAGAAGGGCTACGACGAGAAGATGGGTGCGCGGCCGCTCGCCCGCGTCATCCAGGAGCACATCAAGAAACCGCTCGCCGACGAGATTCTGTTCGGCAAGTTGAAGAAGGGCGGCGTACTGCGCGTGACGATCGGCACGAAGGCCGACGGAACCAAGGGGTTGCTGCTTGATGCCGTTCCGGAAACGGCGCCAATCAGGCCGAAGGCGGAAGTGACCCGCCCCGCGATGAAGAGCGCCAAACCGAAGAAGGCCGAGGAAAAGGAAGCCGTCGGCGCTGAACCGGCACCGAAGGCCAAGCCGAAGAAGGTAGCAACCAAGTCGTCTTCGGACGACGACGGTAAGGCTGCCGGCGAGGCGAGCCCACGAAAGGGCAAGACGGTGCCGAAGGTGCCACGCAAGAAGTAGCCCGATCGGGCATGATGTTTGGCGCTGCCGGATGGTCTCATCCGGCAGCGTTTCTCTGAATGAAAACAATCCCGGAATGACTGATGAAGAGTGATGAAAACGACCAGTCGTCGGTCGTCTGGTTTCTGACTGGGATGCGTGGCCTGTTCAGCCTTCCGGCCTTTATCCTGATGCTGTCCTTCGTCGGCTTCTGTTCCCTGACGGCTCAGGCTGGAATTCCGCCGGAGCAGGTCGTTTTCATGACCGGCATGGTGTGGGCACTGCCGGCCAAGGTCATTCTCGTCAGTTCGATGATGAGCGGTGCCAGTCTCGCGGCTGCTTTCCTCGCTGTGTCGCTTTCGTCTGTCCGGTTGATGCCGATGGTTGCAGCACTCATTCCGGAGCTGCGCACAGCGAAAACGCCGACATGGCTACTGCTGTTCTTGTCGCACTTTGTCGCGATCACCGCCTGGGTCTTTGCCATGGAAAAGGTGCAGGCGGTGCCACGCGAGAAGCGCGTTGCCTTCTTCGCCGGCTTTGGCATCACGCTCGTCGTCGCCAACATGGTGTTGGTCGCCATCGTCTATCACTTTGTCGCCGATTTTCCGCCGATTGTCGCCGGCTGCCTGTTCTTCCTGACGCCGATCTACTTCCTGGCTTCGATCTGGCATTCGGCACGTCATCCGGTGGTCTACATCGCGCTGCTCTTCGGTCTTATCGCCAGTCCGCTGTTCTATTGGCTCGCCCCTGAATTTGACATCCTGCTCGCAGGCGTTGGCGGCGGCACGCTGGCCTGGGCGGTGGAAGGGCTCTGGCGCCGTCGCCGGGAGATCGGCGCATGACCTGGCAGGACGGTTGGTGGGCCTACGCCTTCATCGCGATCGCCGGCTGGCTCGCGACCGACATCTGGCGCTGGCTGGGTGTTATCGCCGGAAACCGGCTGCGCGACGATTCCGAGGCATTGAACTGGGTGAGGGCGGTGGCGACTGCGCTCGTCGCAGCCGTCATTGCCAAGCTCATACTCTATCCGACAGGCGTTCTTGAGCAATCGCCGTTATGGCTGCGTCTGGGAGCCGTCGCGATAGGGGCAACGGCATTCTTCCTGCTTGGCCGCAAACCGGCAATCGGCATAGCAACAACGATCGCAACGTTGGCTGCAGGCCTATGGTGGCTGGGCTTCTAAAGTGCGTCGCGATCTTTCAGATTCACTTGATGCGCTTTAAGCTTTTGTTTTTGCGTATGTCGTTATCGCAAAACCGCTGAACACTTTTGCGGGACATACTTTAGGGGCTCAATACGCAGCCGGTGACGGCCGCTGGTGCGACCGTCAGATTCGCATTTAAAGTGCCTGGCGCACTTTCTCGGCGTTGGCGGCCAATACCGCGCCATCTTCCATCGTGCCGGAATGCGGCTTCAGCGGAATTCCGTCGCGCCGCGGGATAACGTGGAAGTGCAGGTGGAAGACGGACTGGCCGGCAGGAGCCTCGTTGAACTGCATGATCGTCACGCCGTCGGCGTCGAAGGCTTCCTTGGCTGCGACGGCGATTTTCTGAACGGCGGTGATCAGTGCCGGCAGGCTCGTAGCGTCGGCATCCAGCAGATTGCGGGAAGCGGCTTTGGGGACGACCAGTATGTGGCCTTCAGCCTGCGGCATCACATCCATGAAGGCGATCGTCGCATCGTCCTCGTAGACCCGGTGCGACGGGATCTCGCCCCGCAGGATCTTCGCGAAGATGTTGTTGGTGTCGTAAACGCTCATTGTATTTCCTCGTAGATTGGATCCGGCCAGCGCCGAGAGCGGTTCAATCGTCCTGGCGCTCACCTTTGCGGAAAGGGCCGTGTTCGGCAAGAAACTCAGCCGTCTCTTCCACATCCCTTCGTTCGCGAACGAGATAGTCCGAGACCGCCCGGGCGAGGCCGGGATGGCTGATGTAGTGCGCTGAATGCGTCGTGACCGGCATGTAGCCGCGGGCGAGCTTGTGCTCGCCCTGCGCGCCGGCTTCCACGCGTTTGAGGCACTTTGCGATGGCGAAATCGATGGCCTGGTGATAGCAGACTTCGAAATGCAGGAAGGGGTGCTCCTCGATGCAGCCCCAGTGGCGGCCATAGAGCGCGTCGCCGCCGATGAAGTTGATCGCGCCTGCGATATAGCGGCCGTTGCGCCGTGCCATCACCAGCACAATGTCGTCCGCCATGCGCTCGCCGATCAGCGAATAGAAGGCGCGGGTGAGATAGGGGCGCCCCCATTTGCGGTCGCCGGTGTCCATGTAGAACGTGAAGAACTGGTCCCAGATTGCTTCCGTCAGATCGCTGCCGGTCAACCAGTCGATCGTGATGCCGTTTTCGAGTGCGGCGCGACGCTCCTTCTTCAGGGCCTTGCGCTTTCTGGATGCCAGCGTTTCCAGGAATTCGCCGTGCGTGCCATAGCCTTCGTTCAGGAAATGGAACTGCTGGTCGGTTCGATGCAGGAAACCTGCCCGTTCGAATACCGGCATCTCGGCATCCGGGACGAAGGTCACATGCGCCGATGAGGCGTCATGCCGCCGTGCAAGCTCCTTCAGACCTGCCGCAAGCCCGTCCTGTACGGGCGAGCCGTCTTGGCCCGAAACCGTCAGGAGCCTCGGTCCGGTTGCGGGCGTGAAGGGAATGGAGCCTTGAAGTTTGGGGTAATAACGACCGCCGGCGCGCTCGAACGCATCCGCCCAGCCGTGGTCGAAGACATATTCGCCCTGGCTATGGTTTTTCAGATAGCAGACGAGCGCCCCAAGAAGCTCTCCGTCAGCGCCCTCCATCAGCAGGTGTTGGCCGAGCCAGCCGCTTTTGGCCGTGGCCGAGCCCGATTCCTCCAGCGCCGAGAGATAGGCGTGCGAGACGAACGGGTTGTAGACCGCCCCGTCTCGTCCCTTCGCCGCGCCGGAAAGCATGTTCCAGCGCGCCGCCGGTATCTCGGAGAAGGATTGCTCTATGCGGATGGTGACGGCGTCGGACATGAGCTCAGGAAATCAATGCCTCCCGCGGGTCGAAACCCTCGAAGGTCATCTGATCGGCGTTGGCGTAGGTATATTCTTCAGCCTGCCTGTCGCGAACGGTCCAGGTGATGATCGTTCGGCCTAGCGTACGTTCCTTGGTGATGAACGAGTTCGGCAGATGGCCGTAGTGGTAGGAGATGAAGTCGAGGCCGAGTTGCATGGCCTCTTCATGCACGAAGAAGGTCTCCGGCCTTGCCCCCTCGGCGGTCAACCCGAGCGGATAGGGTGCATCGAGCGCTTTCAGATCCTTGAGCAACCAATGGTCGAAGCTCATGAGGGCGACATGGCCTTTGTAGCCTTCGAGCGTTTCCAGGACGGCGGCGGCAAACCCCTCGTCGTCGTCCTTGCGTCCCTTGAGCTCGATGATGAGCGGCACGCGCCCTTTGACGAGCCGAAGCATTTGCGACAGCGTTGGCACCCTGTCCTTCGTTCCGCCGATGGACATCAGGCCGAGCTCGCCGGCCGTCCTCGATCGCACGTCACCCTTGATGCCGCACAGCCGCTCGGTGTCGTCGTCGTGGAAGACGACCGGCACGCTGTCGGCGGTGTATTGCAGGTCGCATTCGATCGCAAAGCCGGCATCAACAGCGCGGGAAAACGCCGAAAGCGTGTTTTCCCAGACTTGCTTGTTCATGTCGTGATAGCCGCGATGGGCGATCGGTTGAGCTTTCAGCCAGGAAATATCTGTCATGCCCGGCACCCGATCACGCGATCTCGATGACCGCGTCGATCTCGACGGCGGCATTGAAGGGCAGGGCGGCCATGCCGACGGCAGCGCGCGCGTGCTTGCCGGCGTCGCCAAGGACGTTTGCAAGCAGGTTGGATGCGCCGTTGAGGACGAGATGCTGTTCGATGAACTCTGGTGTCGAGGCAACGAAGCCGTTGATCTTGACCAGCCGGCGGATGCGGCCGAGGTCGCCGCCAAGTGCGGATTTGGCTTGTGCCAGAATGTTGATCGCGCAGAGTTCGGCGGCGCGCTGGGCGCCCGCGACGTCAACGTCCTTGCCCACATGGCCGGTAACGGCGATCTTTCCGCCTTCCATTGGCAGCTGTCCGGAGATGTAGAGCATCGAGCCGCTGATGACGTAGGGCACATAGTTCGCCGCCGGGGCTGCAGCCTGGGGAAGGGTGACGCCGAGGTCCTTGAGGCGCGTTTCGATCTCTGCGGACATGGAAAGCTCCGTTGTTGTCTTTTGTGTTAAAATCCGGCATTCAGACCGGATCGCAGCGGGATGCGGCATTTAAATGTGGTGACGCCTCGCTTCTGCCGAAAGCTTGTTTATAGCATTGCCGGCGAGTCCAACAGGAGGAAACGGATGTTTCGTAAAGGCTTCGGTCTCGCCAGTTTAGGCAGCGCCTGCTTCGCGGTGATGACGGTTTCGGGCGTCGGTACGGCAAGCGCCAGTGTCCTCGTGCCACATCGGGCGGTCTACGATCTCGAACTCAAAGACGCTTCCGACCGCTCGGGTATCTCCGGCATGTACGGCCGCATGGTCTACGAGTTCAACGGATCGGCCTGCGAGGGGTATACGGTCAGCTTCCGTTTCGTGACGCAGGTGAATACCGGCGAAGAAACGCGCATGACCGACCAGCAGACGACCACCTATGAGGATCTGAAGTCGGGCAACTTCCGCTTTCTGACCCGCTCCTTCACCGACGAAAAGCTCGACAAGGAGGTGCGCGGCACGGCCCATGACGACAAGACCGGCGTCAAGGTCGAGCTGACCGCGCCGGACAAGCGCGAGGTCGAGCTGGCTGCAAGCCGGTTTCCGACCCAGCACATGGTCGAAGTCATCGATCGTGCCAAGAAGGGCGAGAGCTTTTTCGAGGCACGGATCTTCGATGGTTCCGATTCGGGCGACAAGACGCTGATCACCTCGACCTTCGTCGGCAAGTCGCGTAAACCGGCGCCCGATGAGCCGGATGCAGGCAAGGCCGGCAAGCTCGGCGCCGAGAATTATTGGCCGGTCACCATTTCCTATTTCAACGACGACAACAGCAGCGACGCGCTGCCGATCTACCGCATGTCGTTCAAACTCTACGAAAACGGCATCACCCGCGACCTGACGATGGATTACGGCGACTTCGTGCTGAGCGGCAAGCTTGCCGACCTCGAAGTCTTCAAATCGGAGGAATGCAAGTAGTCGATATGACAAAAACAGACTTCAAGTCTTGATTTGTCGGGCAGTAGCCGCTAAGGGGCTGCCCATTCCACACGTGAGGCATGGGATGTTCCGGGAGAAATCCGGATCGTTCCGCCGGTGGGCTTTTCGAAAGATGAGCTCGACGTCTCGCGGAGGTTCAACCGGAAAAGGAGAAAAGGCATGGCATTGCCTGATTTTAGCATGCGCCAGCTGCTTGAAGCTGGTGTTCACTTCGGCCACCAGACGCATCGCTGGAACCCGAAGATGAAGCCCTACATCTTCGGCGATCGTAACAACGTTCACATCATCGACCTCGCACAGACGGTTCCGATGCTGTCGCGCGCCCTGCAGATCGTAAGCGACACCGTCGCCAACGGCGGCCGCGTTCTGTTCGTCGGCACCAAGCGCCAGGCTTCGGAAATCATTGCTGACGCCGCCAAGCGTTCGGCCCAGTACTACGTCAATGCTCGCTGGCTCGGCGGCATGATGACCAACTGGAAGACGATTTCGAACTCGATCCAGCGCCTGCGCAAGCTCGACGAAATCCTCGCTTCGGAAGCTTCGGGCTTCACGAAGAAGGAGCGCCTGAACCTCGAGCGCGAACGCGAAAAGCTCAACCGCGCTCTCGGCGGTATCCGCGACATGGGCGGCACGCCGGACCTGATGTTCATCATCGACACCAACAAGGAATCGATTGCAATCGACGAAGCCAAGCGTCTTGGCATCCCGGTTGTTGCCGTTATCGACTCCAACTGCGATCCGGACCAGATCGACTACCCGATCCCGGGCAATGACGACGCCTCGCGTGCGATCGCTCTTTACTGCGATCTCATCGCTCGTGCAGCCATCGACGGCATTGCCCGTCAGCAGGGCGCATCGGGCCGCGATCTCGGCGCATCGGCTGAAGCTATGATCGAGCCGGCGCTCGACGAAGCCTCCGAAGCCTGATCGGAAGGCGCGGCGGGCATGAACCGCCGCACCAATCTAATGTCGGGGCGAGGCCGTTTGTGATGAAAAGTCTGAACGGCCTTGTTCTTTTCAGCGAGGGATGAAGCGGCTTGGGCCGGCGATCCGCGCCCCGGATATCATCGCGGTGGGCGCGTTCATCACGGTGTCACATACGCAAGCCATTCCCCTGCCACACCTCCTGGTGCCGCGCCACTTGCGGGCAGCGCGCCAGCCAAACAGACAAAGAGGCAAAAAGATGAGTGTAACTGCAGCAATGGTGAAGGAACTGCGCGAAAAGACCGGCGCAGGCATGATGGATTGCAAGAAGGCGCTCGCCGAAACCAACGGCGACATGGAAGCTGCGATCGACTGGCTGCGTGCCAAGGGCATCGCCAAGGCCGACAAGAAGTCGGGCCGCACGGCTGCTGAAGGCCTCATCGGTATTGTCAGCGGCGGCGTCAAGGCCGTTGTCGTCGAAGTCAACTCGGAGACCGACTTCGTTGCCCGCAACGAAGCCTTCCAGGAACTCGTTCGTGGCGTTGCCAACGTCGCGCTCGGCACCGACGGTTCTGTCGAAGCCATTGCCAATGCCAACTACCCGGCAACCGGCAAGTCGGTCGACGAGACGATCAAGGACGCGATTGCCACGATCGGCGAGAACATGACGCTTCGCCGCGCAGCCTTGCTCAAGGTCGAAGATGGCGTCGTTGCCACCTACATCCACAACGCTGCCGGCGACGGCATCGGCAAGCTCGGCGTTCTCGTTGCGCTGAAGTCGGTTGGCGACAAGGAAGTTCTGTTCTCGGTCGGTCGTCAGGTCGCCATGCACATTGCTGCCACCAACCCGCTGGCAATCCGCGCCGACGAAGTCGACGCCGCTGTCGCCGAGCGCGAGCGCAACGTGTTCATCGAACAGTCGCGCGCTTCGGGCAAGCCGGACAACATCATCGAAAAGATGGTCGAAGGCCGTATGCGCAAGTTCTTCGAAGAAGTCGCCCTGCTGTCGCAGGCCTTCGTCATGAACCCGGAAATCACCGTCGGTCAGGCCGTCAAGGACGCTGAAAAGCTCGCTGGCGCACCGATCGAAGTGACCGGCATGGCGCGCCTTCTGCTCGGCGAAGGCGTCGAGAAGGAAGAATCGGACTTCGCAGCCGAAGTTGCGGCTGTCGCCAAGGGCTGATTTCTTCACCCTTGTTTGGAAAACCTTGGGGCATCGCGTGACAACGCGGTGCCCTTCGTGTATCCGGCTTCGTCAATGCGCCGGACCCGCCGGAAAAAGCTCCGCAGCGGTTGAAACCGGGTAGCGCAATATGTCCTTATACGCAGCGCGCCGTTTTGTGCGCCCGCGTACCGATCTGTTCAGGAGCGATGATGTCGGCCGAGCCAATCTACAAGCGTGTTCTACTCAAAGCCTCCGGTGAAGCCCTGATGGGAAGCCAGGGCTTCGGTATCGATGTGGCGGTTGCCGACCGCATTGCCGCCGACATTGCCGAAGCACGCGCCATGGGCGTCGAAGTGGGCGTCGTCGTTGGCGGCGGCAACATCTTCCGCGGCGTGGCCGTTGCCTCCAAGGGCGGCGACCGGGTAACTGGCGACCATATGGGCATGCTGGCGACCGTCATCAACGCGCTGGCGCTGGCGACGTCTCTGCGCAAGCTCGACATCGACACGGTGGTGCTCTCGGCAATCGCAATGCCGGAAATCTGCGAGAGCTTCTCGCAGCGCGCAACGCTTTATCATCTGTCGCTCGGACGCGTTGTGATCTTTGCAGGCGGCACGGGCAATCCGTTCTTCACGACCGATTCTGCCGCTGCCTTGCGCGCCGCCGAAATGGGCGCACAGGCGATCTTCAAGGGCACGCAGGTCGACGGCATTTATTCCGCTGATCCGAAGAAGGATCCGACGGCCACACGCTTCGACCGCCTGACCCACAGCGCAGTCCTGGAAAAGGGCCTCGCGGTCATGGACGTGGCAGCGGTGGCGCTCGCACGCGAGAACGCCATTCCGATCGTCGTCTTCTCGATCCACGAGAAGGGTGGCTTCGCTGAAATATTGACGGGTGGCGGCCGCGCCACCATCGTTACCGACAATTAAGAGCTGCAAGACGGCTATCGGCCGATGAAAGACAGAACGGGAGTTTCCAGCCATGAGTGAAGGTGTAGACCTGAAGGAACTGAAGCGTCGCATGGACGGCGCTATCTCCGCATTCAAGAGCGATATCGCGTCGCTGCGCACCGGCCGCGCGTCGGCGAATGTTCTCGATCCGGTAACCGTTGAAGCCTACGGCTCGCGTGTTCCGCTCAATCAGGTGGCAAACATCACCGTGCCGGAACCGCGCATGCTGTCCGTTTCGGTATGGGACAAGCAGATGGTCGGCGCTGTCGACCGTGGCATCCGCGAATCGAACCTCGGCCTGAACCCGATCATCGACGGCCAGAACCTGCGCATCCCGCTGCCTGAACTCAACGAGGAGCGCCGCAAGTCGCTGGTCAAGGTGGCGCACGACTATGCCGAGAAGGCCAAGGTCGCGGTCCGCCATGTTCGGCGCGATGGTATGGACGACCTGAAAAAAGCCGAAAAGGATGGCGACATCGGACAGGATATTAGCCGTGCTCAGTCTGAGCGGGTGCAAAAGATGACCGATGAAACGATTTCCGATATCGACCGCTTGCTCGTCGATAAGGAAAAGGAAATTATGCAGGTCTGATCTGCTCTTGATCTGAGTCTCCTTTCGCGGACGCCTTATGCAAAATCTCATCCCGATCACCGTTCCGGAACACGTTGCCATCATCATGGATGGCAACGGGCGCTGGGCGAATGCGCGCGGTCTGCCGCGCACGATGGGACACCGCAAGGGTGTTGAAGCGGTTCGTGACGCGGTGAAGACGGCGGCTGAAGCGGGGATCCGTTACCTCACGCTGTTTGCCTTCTCGTCCGAAAACTGGAACAGGCCGCAGGCCGAAGTGACGGATCTGATGGGCTTGCTCAAGGCCTTCATTCGTCGCGACCTTGCCGACCTGCACCGCGAGAACGTTCGCATCCGCGTCATCGGGGAGCGATCGAACCTGCGCGGCGACATCCTGCCCCTGCTGATCGAGGCTGAGGAGACGACGAGCGGGAATACCGGCATTACGCTGGTGATCGCCTTCAACTATGGTGCGCGTGACGAGATGACGCGCGCCATGCGCCGCCTGGCAACTGAAGTTGCCGAAGGCCGTCTGCGGCCAGAGGACATAACGCCTGAGCGCATCGCCGCTTCGCTCGATACGGCCGGCATTCCCGATCCGGATCTCATTATTCGCACCAGCGGCGAAGAACGGCTTTCAAACTTTCTTCTTTGGCAGGGAGCCTATTCCGAACTGCTGTTCGTTCCGGAGCTTTGGCCAGACTTCACGCGTGAGACGTTTCTGTCTGCGCTCGAGAAATTCGCCTGCCGCGAGCGTCGCTTCGGCGGTCTGGCGCAGCCGACGTTAGCGGTTGGTTCGTAAATGCAAACAGAACTCAAGCTTCGCATCGCCTCGGGAGTGGTGCTCGCGGCGGTCGCACTCGGTGCGACCTGGTTCGGCGGCTTGGCCTTCCAGCTTCTTTCGGTCCTGATCGCACTGCTCGTTTACTACGAGTGGTCGACGATTACCGGGCTGCCGGAGCGCGATTTTCAAGGCAATGCCTTCGGTTGGCTGTCGCTGGCGATAATCGCCGCTCTCATTCTTCTCGGATATATCGGCTACAGTCTGCCGGCCTTGCTCATTGCTGTCGTTATCGCAGTGCTTTGGGTATCGCTCAAGAAAGGCAGCTGGTGGTTGCCCGGCGGCATCGTCTACGCAGGATTGACCGGCATCTCGCTGGCGGCCCTGCGCGGGGTTGACCAACCCGGCCTGATCGCGACCTTGTTCGTCTTCGCCGTCGTTTGGGGAACCGATATTCTTGCCTATTTCGTCGGTCGGGCGATCGGAGGCCCCAAGCTCGCGCCGCGCATTTCGCCCGGCAAGACCTGGTCGGGCGCCATTGGCGGGACGATTTCCGGCGTTGTGGCCGGCATTGCCGTTTTTATGGCATATTTTCCGCTGCAAGATCTGCGTGTCCCGGCTGTGGCGCTGGTTCTCTCCGTCGCGAGCCAGATCGGAGACCTCTTCGAATCCTTCATAAAGCGCCGATTCGGCGTCAAGGATTCGAGCCATCTCATTCCTGGGCATGGCGGGGTCATGGATCGGGTCGACGGATTGGTCTTTGCCTGCATCGCTACGCTGGTCCTGGTGCTGATACAGTATGTCCTCAGCGATGGGCGTCAGATCGCCTTTGGTTCGGTCTTGCTCGGCCTGTGATGCTGGTGGCAGGCTTAAGGAAAGTTCATGACATATCTGCTTGTTGGCCTGCAATTCGTGACCGGCTACATCGTACCCTTCCTGTTGGTGCTGACCCTTTTGGTCTTCGTGCATGAAATGGGACACTACCTCGTCGGCCGGTGGTCGGGCATTCGTATCCTGGCTTTTTCGGTCGGCTTCGGGCCGGAACTGCTCGGGTGGACCGATAAACACGGCACGAGGTGGAAGTTCTGTGCAATACCGCTGGGCGGCTACGTCAAGTTCTATGGCGACGAGGATGCGGCCAGTACGCCCGATTACAAGCGGCTGGAGGCGATCTCGCCTGAGGAACGGTCACGAACCTTCCTGGGCGCCAAGCTGTGGAAGCGTGCCGCGACCGTTGCGGCCGGTCCGATCGCCAACTTCATCCTTGCCATCGCCATTTTTGCCGTTCTCTTCGCCGTTTATGGGCGTTCGGTTGCGGACCCGGTCGTTGCCCAGGTGAAAGAGAACAGTGCTGCCGCCAAGGCAGGCATTCTTCCGCGCGATAGGTTGATCGCCATCGACGGAACGCCGGTCGCGACCTTCGACGACGTTCGCCGCTATGTCAGCGTGCGACCTGAACTGGAAATCAAGATCCGGATCCAGCGGGACGGTTCATTCCTGGATCTTCCGATGGTGCCTGAGCGAACCGAGATATCGGACCAGTTCGGCAACAAGATGGAGGTCGGAATCATCGGTATCGTCACCGATCAGGATGCGGGCAATTTCCGACTGGTGACTTACGGTCCGATCGAAGCCATAGGGCAGGGGGCGCTTCAGAGCTGGCACATTGTCACCGGCACGTTCGACTATCTGGCGAACCTCGTTACGGGACGTATGAAGGCGGATCAGCTTGGTGGTCCGATCCGTGTCGCTCAGGCCTCGGGCCAAATGGCGACACTGGGTGTGGCTGCCGTGCTGCAGCTTGCAGCCGTCCTGTCAGTTTCCATAGGATTGCTTAACCTCATGCCGGTTCCGGTGCTTGATGGCGGCCACCTGATGTTCTATGCGGTTGAGGCCTTGCGCGGAAAGCCGGTTGGAGCTGCTGCGCAGGACGTCGCTTATCGGATCGGCTTTGCCATGGTGCTGATGCTCATGGTTTTTGCGACCTGGAACGACATTTCGATGTTCTTCGGCTAGCGTTCGGCCGGCGAGCATCTGAGGCGGACGACGACCGATACTCTGAACGATTGGATTTCAATGGCTTGTCCAGCAAGGATTTGTTTACGATAACTCGAATCTGTAGTGGCCGTTAAGCCACGGTTCGAATTGAAGTAAACAGAAATTAACGAGCTGACTTGCTTGTATGGGAAAAGCGGGTAAAACGGCAACCGTGACCGGAGTCGGCACGAAATTGCCGCGCGACGTTGGGAAAAGGTAAGATTTGAACATGAAAGCTGGTTCAAGGTTTTTGAACGCGGTGTCGGCGTTTGCGCTGTCCACGAGTATGGTGGTTTCTGGCGCTGGTGTTGGATTGCTCGCAGGCGCTTCCGTCGCAGAGGCCGCGACCATTAGTCGTGTTGAAGTCCGCGGAGCCACGCGCGTCAGCGCTGAAACGGTTCGTGCGAACATCACGATTGTCCCTGGCAAGAGCTTCAGCAACGCCGATATCGATGCTTCCGTGAAGCGCCTTTACGCGACAGGCTATTTCTCCGATGTCAGCATCAATGTCGCTGGCGGCACGCTTGTCGTCACCGTCAGCGAGAACCAACTGGTCAACCAGGTCGTCTTCAACGGCAACCGCAAGATCAAGGACGACAAGCTTCAGCTCGCCGTCCGCACGCAGCCGCTCGGACCCTACAGCCAGGCGACGGTCGAAACGGATATCCAGTCGATCAAGGACGCCTATGCTGCGATCGGTCGCAGTGATGTCACTGTGACGACCCAGGTCGTCCCGATCGCTGAAGGTCGCGTCAATCTTGCTTTCGTCATCAACGAAGGCGAGCGCACCAAGATTGCGCAGATCAATTTTGTCGGCAACGAAGCCTATAGCGATGGTCGTCTGCAATCCATCATTGCGACGAAGGAATCAGGTATCTTCTCGTTCCTGACCCGCAAGGACGTCTACAACCCGGACAAGCTGCGCGCTGACGAAGAGTTGCTGCGTCAGTTCTACTACAACCGCGGTTATGCCGACTTCCAGGTCGTTTCGTCCGAGTCTTCTCTTAATGAGGCGACCAACGAATACACCGTGACGATCACCGTTGAAGAAGGTCCGCGCTACGACTTTGGTGCAGTGACTGTCGAATCGACGGTTGAAGGTGTGGATGCCGAATCGCTGAAGGGCGTCGTGCTTAGCCGCGAAGGCTCGGTCTACAAGGCCAGGGACATTCAGGAAACGATGAGCGAGATCTCGAGGCGCGTCGCTTCGGCTGGCTACCCGTTTGCCCGCGTGACGCCGCGCGGTAACCGCGACCTCAGCAATCATACGATTGCCGTCGACTATCTCGTCGATCAGGGCGAGCGCGCCTACGTCGAGCGTATCGAAATTCGCGGCAACACCCGAACTCGCGACTACGTCATTCGCCGCGAGTTCGATATGGGTGAAGGCGATGCCTTCAATCAGGAAATGGTTGCGCGCGCCAAGCGTCGCCTTGAGGCTCTCGGTTACTTCTCGACCGTCAATATCTCGACGGCACCTGGCAGTGCGGCAGACCGCGTCGTGGTTATCGTTGACGTACAGGATCAGTCGACCGGTTCGTTCGGTATCGGTGCCGGCTACTCCGCTGGCAGCGGTGGCGGCTTCCTCGTCGAAGCCTCGATCGAGGAAAAGAACTTCCTGGGTCGCGGTCAGTACATTCGCGTCGCGGCAGGTCGCGGCGAAGAGAGTCGGACCTACAACGTTTCGTTCACCGAGCCGTATTTCCTTGGCTATCGTCTGGCTGCCGGCTTCGACGTCTTCAAGAACGAAAACGACTTCGACGACGAAGACTACAGCTATGAAGACCAGGGTTTCAGCCTGCGCATAGCGGCGCCGATCACAGAGAACCTGTCGACCACGCTGCGGTATAACTTCACGACGTTTGACTATAGCGGTAATATTGCAGATCTGTCTTCGCCTTACGTCCGAGCGGTTGAAGGCGGAAACTGGGTCCGTTCGTCGGTATCGCAATCGATCACTTACAACACGCTCGATGATGCGCAACTGCCGCACGATGGCATTCTGGCGACGTTTACGCAGGAGTTCGCCGGCCTCGGTGGCGACTCTGATTTCTACAAGATCACCGGTAAGGCCAAGTGGTATTACACGGTGAACGATGAGGCGGATATTATTGCTTCGCTTGCCGGCGGTGCGGGTCATATCTTCGAGACCGGTAGCGATCTTCAGGTCTTTGACCAGTTCCAACTGGGCAGCAACGATATTCGTGGCTTCGAGCGCAACGGGGTCGGCCCGCGTGATCAGGCAACAGGCGATGCGCTTGGTGGCACCACCTATTTCACGGCGTCGGCCGAAGCAACGTTTCCGCTGCCTGGCATCCCGCGTGACAGCGGCTTCCGCGGCGCAATCTTCGCCGATGCAGGTACGCTCTACAGCAATAAGGTCGCTACGCTGCCCAGTGAAACGGTACTGGGTAACGACTCCTCGCTGCGTGCATCGGTCGGTCTCGGCCTGATCTGGGCGTCGCCGTTCGGTCCGCTGCGTGTCGACTACGCTTGGCCGATCGCGAAGGAAGATTTCGACCGGGTTCAGAATCTGAAGTTCGGTATTTCCTCGTCGTTCTGATAAAGAAGCAGTCCAGAACTGCCAAAAGTAGATCGTTCTGGAGTGTCCATGGAACAGAATTGGTTTTTTCCGCCCCATCAAGGGATTCGTCTGGGTGACCTGGCGAACCAAATTGGGGCGGATCTGACGGATGGCGCGGTGGCAGATCGCGCTATCCACTCGGTAGCACCTGTCAATCGGGCAAAGCCCGGTGACGTCTGTTACATGCTTTCGCGCAAGTACCGTGCTGAGCTGGAAAGCTGCCAGGCTTCCGCGATTATCTGCGACAAGACGATCGCCCCACTCGTACCGTCTCACATTCCCGTTCTCTTGACTGCGCGGCCGCATACGGCCTTCGCGCTGGCAGGTACACTCTTGCACGAGGCTGCCATGCGCCCGGCGCGCAATACCAGCCTTGCCGGTGTGTCGCCGGCCGCCTTCGTTGACCCGACGGCACGCCTTGAAGAGGGCGTGGAGATCGAGCCGATGGCAGTCGTTGGGGCCGGCGCCGAAATTGGTAGCGGAACGAGAATTGCCGCAGGTGTCGTCATAGGGCCGGGCGTTCGCATTGGCCGAGACTGCACGATCGCGGCGGGCGCAAGCGTTCTCTGCGCTCTTGTCGGCAACAGTGTCATCATTCACCCAGGTGCCCGGATCGGCCAGGATGGGTTCGGCTACGCGCCGGGCCCCAAGGGTGGAATGATCAAGATCGTTCAGGTCGGACGTGTGATCATTCAGGATCATGTCGAGATCGGCGCGAACACGACGATCGATCGTGGCACCATGGACGACACCGTCATCGGCGAAGGCACGAAGATCGACAACCTTGTACAGATCGGCCACAACGTCCGCATCGGCCGTTATTGCGGCATCGTCAGTCAGGTCGGCATCGCCGGCAGCACCAGGATTGGTGACGGCGTGATGATCGGCGGCGGTAGCGGCGTCAACGGCCACATCACTGTGGGTGACGGCGTTCAGATCGCTGCCATGAGCGGCGTTGCAAGCGACGTCCCTGCGGGCGAACGCTATGGCGGTATTCCAGCGCGCCCCATGCGCGATTTCCTGCGCGATGTCGCCGAAATGGCCTTGCGCGCAAGTGACAGACAGAAAAAGAAGGATGGCACGAATGAGTGAGGCGGCAACGGTTCTGGGTACGGCTGATATTCAGGAGATCCTGAAGCTTCTTCCGCATCGTTATCCCTTCCTGCTCGTCGACCGGATCATCGAGATCGACGGCGACAATTCGGCGATCGGCATCAAGAACGTCTCGGCAAATGAGCCGCACTTTACCGGCCATTTTCCGGAGAAGCCGATCATGCCGGGCGTCCTGCTGATCGAGGGCATGGCGCAGACGGCGGGCGCGATCTGCGCGCGCAAGACTGCTTCGGGTACCAACCTCGTCTACTTCATGACCATCGACAATGCGCGCTTCCGCAAGCCGGTTGTTCCGGGTGATCGTGTTGAGTTTCATGTCGTGAAGCAGAAACAGCGCGGCAATATCTGGAAGTTTCATTGTGACGCAAAAGTTGACGGGCAACTTGTCGCGGAAGCTGATATCGGCGCGATGATAGTCAGCACGGAAGACGCTTAAACATGATTGCATCAACAGCGAAGATCCACCCGTCCTCGATCATCGAAGATGGCGCGGTCATCGGTGAGAACGTCAAAATCGGCCCGTTTTGCTACATCGGGCCGAAAGTCGTTCTCGGAGACGACATGGAACTGATGAGCCACGTCGTTGTCGCCGGCCGCACGACGGTCGGCAAGGGCACCAAGATTTTCCCGAATGCCGTCATTGGCGGAGATTCGCAAAGCGTGCATCACAGCACTGTCGACACCATTTTGCAGATCGGCGACAACTGCACGATCCGCGAAGGTGTCACGATGAATGCGGGAACCGTCGAATATGGCGGTGCGACGATCGTCGGCAATAACAATCTGTTCCTCGCCTATTCGCATGTGGCGCATGATTGCCGCCTCGGCAGCAACATCATCATGTCGAACAACGTGTTGTTGGCCGGCCATGTGACGATCGAGGACCGCGCTATCCTTGGCGGCGGCTGTGCCGTGCACCAATTCACGCGCATCGGTCGTCAGGCGTTCATCGGCGGCCTCTCCGCCGTAAGCTACGACGTCATTCCCTATGGCATGCTCAACGGCAATCCCGGTGTCCTGAGCGGGCTGAACGTTGTGGGCATGACCCGGGCGGGCATTGAGCGTGCAACGATCCACGTGGTTCGCCGCGCCTACAAGCAGATCTTCGAGGGCCCAGAATCAGTTCGCGCCAATGCCGCCGCCATTCGCGCTGATTATGCCGACTGTGCGCCTGTTGTCGAAATCCTCGATTTCATCGCAGCCGAAAGCGACAGGGCACTGTCTTCACCAAGTCGCGGCAAGGCCTGACCGTGATGTCGGCCACGGCGAGCCGCGCAGCAACTGGCGGCCGGCTCGCGATCATCGCCGGCGGCGGAGCGCTGCCGCATCATGTGGCCGAGGCCGTTCGTGCCCGTGGAGAAGATCCATTTGTGATCGCGCTCTCGCGCGAAGCGGAAGAGAGCGATTGGGTCGGTTTCGATCACTCCGTGCTCGCCATCGGCGATTTCTCCGGCATCAGCCGCACATTCAAAGAACAACGCATCGACCGCGTTGTGCTTTCGGGCTGGGTCCGTCGTAGACCGGAATGGCGCGACATTCGCCCGACGCTGAAAACGCTTGCCAGAATACCGAGCGTTTTGAAGACGCTGGTGTCTGGCGGCGATGACGCTGTCTTGCGCATGGCGATGCAACTCATCGAAGCAAGCGGCGCCCACGTGATCGGCGTGCATGAGGTGGTTCCGAACCTTCTGGCGGATCCAGGGCCGATTGGCGCTATCGCCCCATCGGACGATGACAGACGCGACGTTGAGGCCGGCATCGCTGCCGCCAACGCGCTTGGCGAACTCGACGTGGGGCAGGGCGCCATCGCTGTCGGTGGTCGCGTGGTTGCCCTGGAGGGCGCCGAGGGCACCGATGCGATGCTCGAGCGGGTGGCGACACTCAAGACGGAAGGACGCGTCTCGGCGCGTCGGCGTGGCGTTCTGGTCAAGCTTTGTAAGCCGGGGCAGGACTTGCGTGCGGATCTGCCATCGATCGGACCATCGACCGTCGCTGGCGCTGTCGCGGCCGGGCTTGCCGGAATTGCTGTCGAGGCCGGTCGCGCCCTGGTGCTCGAGCGCGCGGAGGTGATCGAAGCTGCCAACCGCGCGGGGCTGTTTGTCATTGGTGTCGAGCGGAGCGGTCACCGGGGAAAAGCATGAGCGGACAAGGCTACAAGCTGGCGGTCATTGCCGGCGAGGTATCGGGCGATCTTCTTGGCGCAGATCTGGTGCGGGCACTGCGTGCACAATGCGGGCGTGATGTCGAGCTTGTCGGCGTTGGCGGCGACGGTCTTGAGGGCGAAGGCCTGGAATCGCTGTTCGATTATTCCGAACTTTCGATCATGGGCTTCTCGCAAGTGCTCGCGCGTCTGCCAAAGTTGATTCTGCGCATCCGCCAGACGGCGAATGCCATTATTGCTGCGCGCCCCGATGCCTTGCTGATCATCGATAGTCCGGATTTCACCCATCGTGTCGCGCGTCGCGTTCGCGACGCGCTGCCGGATCTGCCTGTCATCAACTATGTCTGCCCGAGCGTATGGGCCTGGAAGCCGGAACGCGCGCCGCGCATGCGCAGCTATGTCGATCATGTTCTGGCGGTGCTGCCGTTCGAGCCCGAGACCATGCGCAAGCTTGAGGGGCCGCCGACGACCTATATCGGCCATCGGCTTGCCTCGGATGCCAATGTGCTTGCCGTCCGCGCCAGCCGACGCGAAAGACTGAACGACGTCAATGGTAGCGCGGTTTCCACCTGCCTGCTTCTGCCGGGATCGCGTTCAAGCGAAATCAAGCGGCTGCTACCGATCTTCAGGCAGATGACCGAGGAACTCGCTCGCCGGCATTCCGGCGTCCGCTTGCTGTTGCCGACGGTTCCGCGCCAGGAAAAACTGGTGCGCGAGATCACGGCCGGTTGGACGGTTCAGCCGGAAATATTGGTGGGAGCCACCGAGAAATGGGCTGCCTTCGACAAGGCGGATGCGGCAATCGCCGCGTCGGGAACGGTCATCCTAGAGCTTGCGCTAGCCGGCGTTCCCGTCGTTTCTACCTATGATGCCGACTGGCTTGTGCGGTTGCTGCACAACCGCATCCGCATCTGGAGCGGGGCGCTTCCCAATCTCATCGCCGATTTCCCGATCGTGCCGGAGTATTTCAACCAGAGCATTCGTCCGGGCGCCTTGACCCGCTGGGTCGAGCGGCTGTCCGGGCCGACGGCCCAGCGCGCGTCGATGCTCGACGGCTACGCGCTGGTACAGCAGCGCATGGCGACAAGCAGACCGCCGGGCGAATTGGGCGCCGAGATCGTCCTCTCCTATCTGCAAAATCGAAAGCCCGGTCATCTCTGACCGGGCTTTTCTCATTTCCTGATTTCCGTTTGGCGTTAACGCTTGGAGACCGGCACGTAGTCACGCTGCGGAGCGCCGACATAGAGCTGGCGCGGGCGGCCGATGCGCTGTTCCGGATCTTCGATCATTTCGTTCCACTGGGCGATCCAGCCGACGGTGCGCGCAAGCGCGAACAGCACGGTGAACATGGTGGTGGGGAAGCCCAGCGCCTTCAGCGTGATGCCGGAGTAGAAGTCGATGTTCGGGTAGAGCTTCTTCTCGACGAAGTACTCGTCGGTGAGCGCGATACGTTCGAGTTCCATCGCCACTTCGAGGAGGGGATCGTCCTTGTGGCCGAGTTCTGCAAGCACTTCATGCGTGGTCTTCTGCATGATCTTGGCGCGCGGATCGTAGTTCTTGTAGACGCGGTGGCCGAAGCCCATCAGGCGGAACGGATCATTCTTGTCCTTGGCCTTGGCGATGTATTCCGGAATGCGGTCAGCCGTGCCGATTTCGGCCAGCATGTTGAGCGCAGCTTCGTTCGCGCCGCCGTGGGCCGGGCCCCAGAGGCAGGCGATGCCAGCGGCGATGCAGGCAAAGGGATTGGCACCTGACGAACCGGCAAGGCGCACGGTCGAGGTCGAAGCATTCTGCTCGTGGTCGGCATGCAGGATGAAGATGCGATCCATGGCGCGCGACAACACCGGGTTCACTACATATTCCTCGCAAGGCACGGCAAAGCACATGCGCAGGAAGTTCGAGGCGTAGTCTAGATCGTTCTTCGGATAAACGAACGGCTGGCCGATATGGTACTTGTAGGCCATCGCGGCGATCGTCGGCATCTTGGCGATCATGCGCAGCGAAGCGACCATGCGCTGGTGCGGATCGGTGATGTCGGTCGAGTCGTGATAGAAGGCCGACAGGGCGCCGACGCAACCGCACATGACGGCCATCGGGTGGGCATCGCGACGGAAGCCGGTGAAGAAGCGCGACATCTGCTCATGCACCATGGTGTGGTGTGTGACGCGGTAGTCGAAGTCAGCCTTCTGCGCCTTCGTCGGCAGTTCGCCGTAAAGCAGGAGATAGCAGACTTCGAGGAAGTCGCCATGTTCTGCGAGCTGTTCGATCGGGTAGCCGCGGTGCAGGAGCACGCCTTCGTCACCGTCGATATAGGTGATCTTGGATTCGCACGACGCCGTCGACGTAAAGCCCGGGTCGTAGGTGAACATCTTGGTCTGCTTGTAGAGCGAGCCGATATCGACCACATCAGGACCGATGGACCCCGATCGCACTGGTAGCTCCGCCGACTTTCCATCGAATGTTACGACCGCGCTTTTTTCTGTCATGGGGACCCTCCGTCTTATGGCAACGTGGCACAGAGACCATGCCACGAAAATGAACGTTGCGAATTTGCTATATGATTTATTTTCGGCTGCCAAGCTGTACGAAAGGCAAATTGTGCGATGCGAAAATGTGCATATGGCGACGCAATAATCGCACGTTAGAGCAATATGTCCAACCGGATCAATAACTGTCAGGATAATGATGCGGTACCATTCCATATAGGTTTGCCGCTTTTTTCGGCAGATGACGTTCAGGTTGCGGTTGGGTGATGTTGGTTGCATGATCGACCTCTACCGTCTTAGGGGAGTGGTACCGTACGATGAGCGAGATCGAAGTCCGGTCTTTGATGCAGGACGCAGATCGTGTCGCTCCGGCACCACCCGCTTCGGTTTCGATCGGGAGCATGTCTGCAACGCCTGCGAATGCACGCGGCAACCTCGTTTTTCCCCTTGTCAAATCTTGCGCCGCGCTCGCGCACGCACGCCTCCGACCAGAGGCGATTGCCGCACACTGGCGCGAAGCGGTCGAAGAAGAATCGGCCTTCGGCCACGGATTGGTGCTTGTCCCCGTCCTGTTAGCCGCCGGCGTGCTGACGTGGCTCTCGCTGCCCTATGACCTCGGACTCATCAAACTTGCACTGCTGCTTTGCGTTTTCGGAATAGCCGCCTTGCTGTGCAACCTCCGTGTGCGCGCCCTGCGTGCGCCGAGGATCGCAGCGGGGCTGTTCACGGCGGGAATGATGCTTGCGGCGATCGAGGCATCGCGCATCGACACGATCGTTCTCGATGGACCGGTAACGACGAACCTGCGCGGCAAGGTATTTTCGCGCGAGAAGAATGATCGGGACCACTGGCGCTACGGAATTGTCATCGAGCAAACCACGAAGCCGACGTTGCGCCGTGCGCCGTTGAAGGCCATGGTGCTGTCGCGCAGCCCGCACGCGCCGTTGGCGATCGGGGCAACGATCGAGGGCAGGGCGCGTCTTTCGCCGCCTTCCGGCCCTGCGTTGCCAGGCCTCAACGACTTCGCATTCGATTCTTATTTCCGGCAGATCGGCGCCGTCGGTTACTTCTATGGTGCGCCACTTAGCCCGATAGCCGACGGTGCTGCGACGGTGGCGGACCGCTCGTTTTGGATGCGGATGGCGGAGTATCTGGCCGCGCTACGCGAAACGGTCGGCGAGCGGATCCGCACGGCAGTCGGTGGCGACACTGGTGCGCTCGCTGCAGCCCTGGTGACGGCGGAAGAAAGGGCGATTGGTCGCGACACCGTCGAGATGCTGCGACAGGCGGGCTTGGCGCACGTTTTGGCGATCTCCGGTCTCAACATGGTGCTTGCGGCAGGTACGTTTCTAATCGGAGCGCGTACCGTCTTGAGTGCGGTTCCCGGGTTGGCGCAGCGCGTGGCGATCAAGAAGGTTGCCGCTGCGGGCGCTCTGGCAATGGTCTTCCTTTACATCTTGATTTCCGGTGGAGCCGTATCCGCCGTCCGCGCCTGGATCATGATTTCGAACATGCTGGTTGCGGTCTTCTTCGACCGCATGTCGATCAGCCTGAGAAATATCGCGCTGGCTGCGATTGTCATCATCGTGATCACGCCATCTGCCGTTGCGGGGCCGGGCTTCCAGATGTCGTTCGCCGCCACGCTGGCGTTGGTTGCTGGCTATGCGCGCTGGCGCGAGCGTGCGGAAGCAGAAGAGCCGGCAGTCGCCGGGCGTTGGTGGGGCAGGCGGCTCGTCACGGGTTTCGTTATCGGCGTGGTTGCGACCTCATTGATCGGCGGACTTGCAACCGCGGTTTACTCTGCCGCCTATTTCCAGCGACTGCCGGCCTATGGGTTGCTCGCCAATATTCTCGCAGCGCCACTGATCAGCATTGTGATCATGCCGTTCGGCCTCTTCGCCATGGTGTTGACGCCTTTCGGTCTCGAGCAGTACCCGCTCGCCGTCATGGCTTGGGGCCTTGACGGTATGCTGGTGATCGCCCGCTTCGTCACGTCGCTCGACGGCGAGTTTCTGACCGGCCGCGTCGGGCCGCTGGCATTCGTTCTTATCGCTGCCGGCGGCGTTATTCTGTGTGTGTTGCGCACTTGGCTGGCAGGGCTCGGAGCCGTGCAATTGCCGGCGATCGTGGTATCGGAAGATGGGCGCCTCGTCGGATTGGTCACCGACGCCGCCATTGCGACGAACCGGGATCGTCCCTCCGACTTCCTTTTCTCTCAATGGCAGCGGGCATTGGCGGTCGACGCCCACGTCGCTCCGATGCCCGCGCAAGGGGCGGTCGCTGATGGTCTTTATCCCGAGGCGAAGCTACGGCCCGCGAAGGCGCAAACGAGGACCATCGATGCCGCGACAGCCGCCGCCATCCGTCACGATATCAACTCCGCGCTCGGCCAAGTTTCGCCGAATGCTTTTTCGTGCCGCGAGAAAGAATGGTGCATCGCTCGAAGCGATGCCGGCTGGACCGTTGCTCTCGTCGAAAACCCCTACCTGTTTGAGGTGCTGTGCAATCAGGTCGATCTGCTGATCGTGCCGGGAAGCACCGAGCGGACCTGTTCATCCGGCCGGGCGCGGATCCTGAGTGGACGCCTGCAGCGATTGGTAGGTGCGATCGAGATTTTCGCCGAGCCGGTTGCGGGCGATGAGCTTCCGAAAATGCGCTTCAAGACGTCGTTCACGTCGCTGCAACGCCCTTGGGAGCGGCACCGCGCATATGACTGGAGAAGTGACGGCTTCGTCGATAACTCTCCCGCCCTTTGAGATCTCGATTGAAACGCAGGCATGAAATTATTCTTGATCTTTATACTCCACAAATCCTTGTGTTTCGTTCATAGTTTGTCGTAAAGAGCGGCCAATGCACGTTGAGGTGGCCGAAATTCCGGCTGCCCTGTGATTTTTGTGATGGCGAAACGGACCAGTACGCGAGGAACAAGATGCCCAATCGAACACGATCGAAGCTGAATTTGTTGGCCGCAGCGACATTGGTGCTGGCTTCTGGTCTTCCCTCGACGGTCGTGTTTGCACAGGCGACAACCTCAACCGAAACGACCGCTCCTGCGGTCAGCCAGGCTCAAGACGCGGGACCTGCGGGAACGGCACGGGCCAATGCCAATGCAGCGGCCCGTGGCGAGCAGCCGACTGTCGACGGTCTTCCGGCCACCGGGTCTGAAGCCGGCGCACAAACACCGGCTGTGTCGATTGAGACGCCCGCAGCAGAAGCGGCGGCCAACCCAGTCCTGCCACACGACCTTTCGCCTATCGGCATGTTCCTTGCCGCCGACATGGTGGTGAAGGCAGTGATGATCGGGCTGGCGCTCGCCTCGGTCATCACCTGGGCGATTTTCGTGGCCAAGACGTTTGAACTCTTCGCCGCAAAGGCGCGCCTCAGCCGCGCCGTCCGTCAGCTCTCCGCTGCAAACGGGTTGGCAGAGCTTAAGTCCACATTCAACGGCAAGGCGGGCCCTGCCGCGGAAATGGTTGCCGCTGCGATCGATGAGATGGTGCGTTCGGAGGCTGTGCTCGATCACGCACCGGCAGCTGGTCTCAAGGAACGCGTCGCATCGCTGCTGACGCGTATCGAGGTTCGCGCCGGCAAGCGCATGACGAGCGGAACGGGCATCCTTGCCTCGATCGGCTCCGTCGGCCCGTTCGTCGGTCTGTTCGGAACCGTCTGGGGGATCATGAACTCCTTCATTGGCATCAGCAAAGCGCAGACGACCAACCTGGCGATCGTTGCTCCCGGTATTGCCGAAGCGCTGCTGGCGACCGCAATCGGTCTCGTTGCCGCTATCCCCGCCGTTATCATCTACAACTACTTTGCCCGCGCGGTGGGTGGCTACAAGGTGATCCTCGCCGACGCGGCAGCCGCCGTCGAACGGCTTGTCAGCCGCGATCTCGATCATCGCCTGGTCCGCAAGGCGCAACCGCGTCGCCAGGATGGCTTTGCCCATCCGGCAGACGCGTCGATCGCAAGGATCGGGTGAGACATGGCCGGCAAGGTTACCGACAGCGGCGGCGATCTCGACGAGAACAGCGAGATCAACGTCACCCCATTCATCGATGTCATGCTCGTTTTGCTGATCATCTTCATGGTCGCGGCACCACTTGCGACCGTGGACATGAAGGTCGATCTGCCGCAATCGGCCTCCAAGCCGACGCCGCGCGACGATAAGCCGGTCTTCGTCACGCTCAACGCCGACCTCGGTCTGGCGATTGGCAACGAAGAAACAGCCCGTGAGGAATTTGCGGTGGAGCTTCAGCGCCTGACGGAGGGTAACACCGAGACGCGCGTTCTGCTGCGTGCGGACAAGGCCGTCGACTACGGCGAGCTGATGACGGTCATGAACCTCATCCAGAACGCCGGTTATACGAAGATTGCCCTCGTTGGGCTCGAAGGGGCGCCTGGCCGCTGACGTCAGGCTCTCTCTGTTCTGGCGGCAGCCAGCGCCGCCGCCCGTGCCGGGCCGTGCAAACGTCGCTTCGGTGTTTCTCGTTCCTTTTTCCGCTGCAAGATGTCGCTGTCGCTTGAAACCAGCGGGAGGGCGATTTATGAGCTTATATAAAGGCGCCATATTTGGCAGCCAGAAGACGACTGCGCGGTCATCCGGGATACCGGTGCCGTGCCATCCGGACACGAGGGCAGTATGATGAATTTCGAAGCGGCGCGCACCAAGATGGTGGACAACCAGATCCGGACGACGGATGTGACGTCCCATGCGATCCTGTCCGCTTTCCTCTCCGTACCGCGCGAAGAATTCGTGCCTTCGCGGATGAAGGAACTCGCCTATATCGATGCCGACATCGAACTCGACGGCGCTAAGGGCGCAAGCCCGCGGTACCTGATGGAGCCGTCGCCGCTCGCCAAGCTGCTGCAACTCGCCGAAATCTCGAAGTCAGACGTGGTGCTGGAGATCGGCTGTGGCACCGGTTACGCCTCGGCGCTGCTTTCGTTGATCGCCGGTTCGGTCGTCGCACTCGAAAGCGATGAAGCGCTTGCCGCAACTGCGACGGAAACCTTGGCACGGCTGGGCTATGACAACGTTGCCGTGGTCACCGGCGATCTTGGCAAGGGATATGCCGGCGAGGCACCCTATGATGTCATTTTCGTTCATGGTTCGGTAGAAGTGCTTCCTCCGGCCTTGTTCGAGCAGTTGCGCGACGGCGGCCGGCTTATTGCCGTTGAAGGCTTCGGTAACGCTTCGCGTGCTAAGCTTTATGTCCATGAGCATGGGAAGACGTCCGAAAGGGCGGATTTCAACACTGCGGTCAAGCCGCTTCCCGGCTTCCGCCGCGAGCAGACTTTTGTTTTTTGAGGTGCCACTTATTGAGGTATCTCAACATTTGATTGTGCTGCTAAAATAGCAATGTTGCCAATTGGCAACGAACCACCTGTTTCTTTTTGAAATGATCGTGCGCAGTATCGGTGTACAGTTGTGATCAGGCCGAATCCGGGTTTCAAAGAGTGCTGAGGTAGTGATTTGCTCACCGGTGGGCGGTGTGAGCGCTTCATCGCCGTATTTAGGGCGGCCCGGTTTCGACGTCGGAATGGTGCCGCAGGAAATAGTGGGCTGGCTTTGCCGCCCCGATCGGAGAGGGAAGTATGGTGTCGATTGTCCGCAAAGCAGCCTTTTGGGCTGCCGTCTCGACGAGTGTACTGCTTGCGCCGCAGGCCGTGCTGGCGGAGACGATCTTCGGCGCAATGGCCAAAGCCTATGAAAATAACCCGGATCTGAACGCCGCGCGCGCTGGTCTTAGGGCGACCGACGAAGGGGTGCCGATCGCGAAGTCCGGGTTTCGTCCACAGGTTTCGGCTTTTGCAAACGGAACGCTTTCAAACGTCGACAACGAGCTTACCGGAAGCCGGGACTTTCATCAGGGGCAGATCGGTATCACCGTAACCCAGATGATTTTTGATGGCTTTCAGACGCTGAACAATGTTCGCGCCGCTGAATCGAATGTCTTCGCCAACCGCGAATCGCTTCGCGCAAACGAGATCCAGATTCTGCTCGCAGCAGCCACGTCCTACGCCAACATCGCGCGCGACCAGCAGATCGTTGTTATTCGCCGGCAGAACCTCGCCTTCCTCAGGGAACAGCTGAACGCATCCCAGGCTCGCCTTGACGTGGGTGAAGGCACCCGCACGGACGTCAGCCTTTCCGAGGCATCGCTTGCCGACGCGCAGTCGCTTCTGATTACCGCCATTGCGCAGTTGAAGCAGAGCGAATCAGTCTACGTGCAGATCGTCGGCGTTGCGCCGACGGGTATCAAGCAGCCGGGGCCGGCCACCAAGGGGCTTCCGCGTTCGCTCGATCAGGCTGTTGCCCTGGGATTGCGTCAGCACCCGACCATTCTCGCCGCCCAGTACAACGTCGATACGGCCGGCTTCCAGGTGAAGTCTGCTGAAGGCACCATGCTGCCCGGCGTGAGCATTCAGGGGCAGGTTGGACGCGTGACCGGCAACTCCGGCGACGGTCTTGACAGCAACGCGTCGAGCGTTACTGCCCGCCTGACGGTGCCGATCTACCAGGGTGGCGCGGAATACGGTCAGATTCGCCAAGCGAAGGAGACCTTGGGCCAGCAGCGCATCCTCGTCGATTCGCAGCGCGCCGCCGTTCAGCAGAACGTCGTGAGCGCACACGCCCAACTTGAGGCGGCAATTGCGCGCATCGGCGCCAACAAGACGCAGATCTCGGCGGCTAACATGGCGCTTGCCGGCGTCATC
Organism: Ensifer sp. NM-2; assembly: GCF_003024455.1. Lineage (NCBI taxonomy): Bacteria > Pseudomonadati > Pseudomonadota > Alphaproteobacteria > Hyphomicrobiales > Rhizobiaceae > Ensifer > Ensifer sp. NM-2. The sequence continues at coordinate 85,269 of NZ_PVZR01000011.1, read as the reverse complement.
GAAGAGCGCAATGTTGGTCAGCGCACTACGCTCGACGTGCTCGATTCGCAGCAGACCGTTCTGAATGCGCAGGAACAGCTGGCTATCGCCCAGCGCGACGCCGTCGTCGCAAGCTACGGTCTGCTCGCTGCCACCGCGACACTGAGCGTCAAGAGCCAGGGCCTGCAGGTCGCGGAATATCGCGCCGAAGAGCATTACGAAGCCGTCAAGGACAAATGGTTCGGACTTCGAACCGTCGACGGCCGCTGATCAAAGAAAACGCCTCGGGAAACCGGGGCGTTTCTGCTTCTGCCGATCGAAACAAATCTGTGCAACAATCCAAGTGTCTGATTCGTGGCGTATGTTTCGTCCGCGGACTCACTTAAGGTTTGTTTGTTATCGGCACATGCGTCGTTTCGGGACACATGCTCTGCCGCGTCAAACGGGGATAGAAATGGCACAGCTCAATGTCGCGCGTGAACCTTCGATGGATGAGATTCTCGCATCCATTCGCAAGATCATCGAGAGCAATGAGCCGGGGCAGACCGATTTCTCCTCGCGTGACCAATACGAGGACGACGGCTCGGATGAGATTGAACTGACGATCGACAGCGAAATCGAGGCTGCCGCTTTCGGCAGGCGGGAGGACCATGGCGAGGCGTCCAAGCTCGCTACACCTTCGCCGGAGATCGAGGTGGCCGTCATTCCTTCGGAGCCGCATTCGAGCATCGCGCAGCCGCCGCTTTCGCTGGCGGACGTTGCAGCCCGAGTAAGGGCGGCCTCCGAGCGCCACACCATGAGCTATACCGCCAAAGAGCCGGTCAAGGATGTGCCTTCGCGCAGCGTTCAGGATAGTCCGGTCATCACGTCACGTATGGCAGCAGTGTCCGCGCCGCCGGCGCCGGTTGATCGTCTCTCGGTGAGCGCCGTACAAGAGCCCGTCAATCGGGCGGTAGCTGTTGAAGCGCTGAAGGTAGCAGACCCGGCACCCGTAGCCGTTTCGGCCGGACCGGTGGCTGTTATTGCCGAAGAGCCCGTGACCGAAAAGGCCGCGCCTGCGATCCTTTCACCCGAGGTTGGTCGTCAGGTCGCTCAGTCCTTCGACAATCTTGCCCAGGCGGTCGACCTCAGCACGCGGCGGTCGTTCGACGAAATTGCCGAAGAAATGCTGCGCCCGATGCTGCAGGAATGGCTGGACGACAACCTACCGACCTTGGTTGAACGGCTGGTGCGTGAAGAGATCGAACGCGTCGCGCGCGGCCCCCGGCGCTAGGATCTGAACCTTTCCGATACAGAGGCCGCGGAACAGTCGCGGCCTTTTTGCGTTCGTGTTGACTTGCACCGGTCGTTCCGGTTTACAAGACATAGACATCAATCTCCAAAATTGGCTTCAAAATGCTTGATAAGACCTACGATTCCGCATCCGTCGACCCACGTATCGCCAAGAAGTGGGACGAAGAAAACGCGTTTCGTGCGGGTGCGGGAGCAAAGCCCGGCGCCGACAGCTTCTGTATCGTGATCCCGCCACCGAACGTGACGGGCTCGCTGCACATGGGCCATGCGCTGAACAACACGCTGCAGGACGTGCTGGTACGGTTCGAGCGCATGCGCGGCAAGGACGTGCTGTGGCAGCCGGGCATGGACCATGCCGGTATCGCCACGCAGATGGTCGTCGAGCGCAAGCTGATGGAACAACAGCAGCACCGCCGCCAGATGGGCCGTGAAGCCTTCATCGAGAAGGTCTGGGAGTGGAAGGCCGAATCCGGCGGGTTGATTTTCAACCAGCTGAAGCGGCTTGGCGCTTCCTGCGACTGGTCGCGCGAGCGCTTCACCATGGACGATGGTCTGTCGGAGGCCGTCCTCGAAGTGTTCGTCTCGCTCTACAAGGAAGGCTTGATCTATAAGGACAAGCGTCTGGTCAATTGGGACCCGAAGCTGCTGACGGCGATTTCCGACCTGGAGGTCGAGCAGCACGAAATCAACGGAAACCTCTGGTACCTGCGCTATCCACTCGAGCCGGGTGTCACCTATCAGCATCCGGTCGCCTTCGACGAAGACGGCAAGGCGACGGAATGGGAAACTCGCGACTACCTGGTCGTTGCCACCACGCGGCCGGAAACGATGCTTGGCGACAGCGGTATTGCCGTCAATCCGGAAGACGCGCGCTACAAGCCGCTCATCGGCAAACACGTCATTCTGCCGATTGTCGGCCGCCGTATCCCCGTTGTCGGTGACGACTATGCCGATCCGACCGCTGGAACGGGCGCCGTCAAGATTACGCCCGCGCACGATTTCAACGATTTCGACGTCGGCAAACGTGCAGGCCTCGCAGCCATCAACATCCTGACCATCGAAGGTCGGATCACCATCAAGGACAATGAGGAGTTCCTCGAGGGCCTCAGCGACCCCGCGGCCCTGCATGGCGCCTGGGATGAGCTTGAGGGCAAGGACCGTTTCGAAGCGCGCAAGATCATCGTTCGGATCTTCGAGGAAGGCGGCCTGCTCGACAAGATTGAGCCGCACAAGCACATGGTCCCGCACGGCGACCGTGGCGGGGTGCCGATCGAGCCGCGCCTGACCGAGCAATGGTATGTCGATGCGAAGACGCTGGCGAAGCCCGCGATCGCATCGGTCAAGGAAGGTCGTACCAACTTCGTCCCGAAGAACTGGGAGAAGACCTATTACGAATGGATGGAGAACATCCAGCCCTGGTGCGTCTCGCGCCAACTCTGGTGGGGACACCAGATCCCGGCCTGGTATGGCCCGGACGGCCAGGTCTTCGTAGAGAAGACCGAGGAAGAGGCGCTGCACGCCGCGATCCAGCACTATCTGGCGCACGAAGGTCCAATGAAGGCCTATGTCGAAGACCTGCTTGAAAACTTCAAGCCGGGCGAGATCCTGACCCGTGACGAAGACGTGCTGGACACCTGGTTCTCGTCGGCGCTCTGGCCGTTCTCGACGCTCGGCTGGCCGAACGAAACGCCGGAACTCGAAAAATACTATCAGACCGATGTTTTGGTCACCGGCTTCGACATCATCTTCTTCTGGGTCGCCCGCATGATGATGATGGGTCTGCATTTCATGAAGGATGCGGACGGTACGCCGGTCGAGCCGTTCCACACCGTCTATGTCCACGCGCTCGTTCGCGACAAGAATGGGCAGAAGATGTCGAAGTCCAAGGGCAACGTCATCGACCCCTTGGAACTGATGGACGAATACGGTGCCGACGCGCTGCGCTTTACCCTGGCGATCATGGCCGCCCAGGGGCGCGACGTGAAGCTCGACACCGCTCGCATTGCCGGCTACCGCAATTTCGGAACGAAGCTCTGGAACGCCACGCGTTTTGCCCAGATGAACGGCGTCACCAATAGTGACGGCTTCATCCCCGAGGCATCGTCGCTGACGATCAATCGCTGGATCCTGACCGAGCTCTCACGGACGATCCGCGATGTCACCGAAGCGCTCGAAGGCTTCCGGTTCAACGAGGCCGCTGGCAGTCTCTATCGGTTCGTCTGGAACCAGTTCTGCGACTGGTACCTCGAACTGCTGAAGCCGGTCTTCAGCGGCGAGGATGAAGCGGCAAAACGCGAATCCCAAGCTTGTGTCGCCTATGTTCTCGATGAGATCTACAAGCTGCTGCACCCCTTCATGCCCTTCATGACCGAAGAGCTCTGGGATCAGACGGCGGGCGAGGGGCGTGAGCGCGCGGGCCTGCTCTGCCACGCGGAATGGCCGTCTGCCTCCTACGCCGACGATGCCGCAGCTGACGAGATCAACTGGCTGATCGATCTGGTTTCCGGCATCCGTTCGGTCCGTTCGGAAATGAACGTCCCGCCGGCAGCGACCGCACCACTCATCGTGGTCGCAGCCAACGCACTGACGCGCGAGCGGCTAGAGCGGCATGCTTCGGCCATCGGTCGCCTGGCGCGCGTCGAGCATATCGACCATGTGGCGGTGGCGCCGGGCGGCAGCGCGCAGATCGTCGTTGCGGAGGCAACGTTCTGCCTGCCGCTTGGCAACCTGATCGATCTCTCGGCCGAAAAATCGCGTCTGGAAAAAGCGATCTCCAAGGTCGAAGTCGAGCGGGAACGTATCCTCAGCAAGCTGGCCAACGAGAAGTTCGTCGCCAATGCAAAGCCGGAGCTGGTCGAAGCCGAGCGTGAACGTCTCGTTGAACTGGATCTGCAGAAGGACTCCCTCGGCATCGCCTTGGCGCGGGTTGCAGAAGCCGGCTGAGGGTACTGCAAGCTCTGATCTTGTGTCATCCGCGGCGGAAACGTCGCGGATTTCGCATTTTCTGGCGAGATCGCTAGAGGTGTCGCCAAGCCGATTCGTTCGGCCAAAACAGTGGCTTTCTGACGCACCGACCTGGGAGTTAGAGCCCCGCTTTCAAACCCAAATTCGCGTTTTTTCCTGCAAAAACCAATGCTGTTGTTGTTGAGTAACACTTTCGGGTTATGCTGGTAAAATATCCTAACATTAGTCGATAAATACCCGTATTGCGCAAAAATATTTCAAATTGTTTGGATTGTGTTCAGATGATGAGAATCTTACGTAAATTTTATGGCGCACATGAGCACAATACCCCTGGAAAGCGGCATTTGCGATTTCACACGATCGTGAGAATACTTTTCGCACAGGCGACGTGAGGTGGATTGTCGCAGATTGAAATGCAGGGGGAGGAGCTTAATGGCTCATGAGAATTTGAAGCGGGGCGTCTTTGCGTTGGCGGCCGGAATTCTGGTTGCATCGGCGGCGCACGCTGGCGGTCTTGAACGCGGCGGTTACAATATCGACCTGCTGTTCGACCCGTCGGACTATGCAGCGGAAGCGACGACAACCTATGTCAACCCGCAGCGCGAACTGAAGAACGTCAGGGATACGAATACGACGTCTGCAGCCTTCCCATTCAACGGAACCGGACCCGGTACTGGCGGTGGCAATCTGAACTCCCGTCCCAATTCTGTCGAAGACACGGAGAGCTATTGGGTGCCGCGTGTGGGCATCAAGGCCCGCTTCGGAGAGGACGTCGACTGCATGGCTGACTATTCGCAGCCATGGGGAGCTCATACAAATCCGGGCGTAAATTGGGCCGGCGCCAACAACAACATTGAGACGAAGGTCGAGAGCGACAACTACGCCGCGACTTGCTCATACAAGTTTGACATGGGGCAGGGCCAGTTCCGCGTCATCGGCGGCGTCTTTTACCAAGAGGTCGGCGGCTTCAAGGAGAGATTGGTACAGGATTTCACGGGTGTGCCGCCGGCATTCGGCGGGTTGCAATCCGGCATCGGCAGGCTGGATCTCCAAGGTGACGGTTGGGGTTGGCGCGCCGGCGTCGGCTACGAAATACCGGAGTACGCGGTACGCGCAAGCTTGGTCTATAACAGTGCCGTTGATCTGGATAATCTGGCGGGTACGATCGATCTGCGCAATGTGCGCGGACCGGCGCCGGTCAACTTCTACGATGTGGCCGGGTTCGCCTCCATGCCGGACTCGCTCGAGCTCAAAGTTCAATCCGGTATTGCACCTGGCTGGGTCGCGTTCGGTTCGGTCAAGTGGACGGACTGGAGCCAGCTTCAGGTTCTCAAGTTCTGCCCGCCTTCCGGCGGTACCCTGGAGCAGCCTTGCACCTCGCTCGACCTGCTCTATCGCGACGGCTGGACGATCTCTGGCGGCGTTGGTCACAAGTTCAATGAACAGTGGAGCGGTGCCGTCAGCCTAACGTGGGATCGTGGCACGAGCCATGGCTATGGCACACAGTCCGACACTTGGGCGCTGGGCACCGGTGTTGCCTATTCGCCCACGAAGAATGTTGAGTTCCGCCTTGCAGGTGCTGTCGGTATCCTGACGAGCGGCAGTTCTGGCGCCGTCAACTTCGACGGCCAGGTCATCGGAGACGATGTTTCCTACGACTATGGCAACGACTTCTTCGGTGCGATTTCGACAGCGATCAAAGTAAAATTCTGATCCTCCATTGATCAGGACGCGCAAGGCCCGGTTTCATCACCGGGCCTTTCTTTTTGCCTTGAGCGACATCTGTTGGTGACTGTTCCGCTCGACGCCAATGTGACGATTCAGCAACACATTTAATGCTAGAGTTTGCTAGGGTCGGACTCAAGGTCAGTATGTCCATTTCCCGCCACAAACAGGGAGCAGCGATGTTAAGGACAAACGTGCGACTTGAGGATCGGGCCCGCAATGTTTGTAACGAAATGACGTCATGTGTCGTCTTGAACGAACTGCCGCACTTCCGCGGAAATGGTTCGGTAAGGCTACACACAATGGAGTTTCATTCTGGACTGAGTGAGCCGGTGTTTTCGGCGGTTTCGGTGAACAAGTGAATGGCAAAGAGTCATTCAGGCGTTTGTGTTTGCAGCGGTGATGAGTTCGGCGTGGCCGGCTGGAACGGAAGAATTAGACTGTGATGCTTGCGGGTGAACTGAAGTCTCTGAAGGTTGCGATGCTCGGCGTGTCGCTGGTGGTCGGCGGCGCTACGGCTGGTCCGGCACGTGCCTTTGATCCGGGCACCGGTGTCAGCAAGGAATCCGGTCCGTTTGCCCTGTTCAAATTCGGCTTCTCCGCCTACAAGAACGGCCGCAAGGACGAAGCGGTCGAAGCCTACCGCTATGCCGCCGAAAAGGGGCATACCGGCTCCCGCTGGGCGCTTGCCAATATGTATGCCTACGGCGACGGCGTCGCCGAAAACGACCTCGAAGCCTTCAAGATTTACAGCGAGATTGCCCAGCAGGGTGTCGAACCTGGCTCCGAGGATACGGGCTACTTTGTCAACGCGCTGATCTCGCTTGCCGGCTACTATCGTCGCGGTATTCCGGACAGCCCCATCAAGTCCGACATGTCGCAGGCACGTCAGCTTTACTTTCAGGCTGCATCGACCTTCGGCGTATCGGAGGCGCAGTTCCAGTTGGCGCGCATGTTGCTTTCGGGCGAGGGCGGCAACGTCAACGTCCAGCAGGCCAAGAAGTGGCTGAACCGCGCACGCAAGAACGGTCATGCCGGCGCCATGGGCGTTTTCGGCAATGTCATTTTCCAGGAAGGTCAGACCATCCGCGGTCTCGCCTACATGACCGCGGCACTCGATCAATGTTCGCCGAAGGATCGGCCATGGCTGCAGTCGATGCAGGAACAGGCATTTTCTCTGGCAACCGAAGATGATCGCCGTAAGGCGATCAACCTGTCGCAGAACATGCACACGCAGGGCGACGACGACTAGGCGCTGCCCTTGGCGTCACCTCCGCTTCAAAGCGGACGTTCGAACGCGAAATAGCCCGCGACCGGTACGTGGTCGGATGGTTTTTCCCAGGCCCGCACGTGCTTCTCGATCGACGTCGAGACCAGCCTGTCCGCCGCTTCCGGCGATAGCATCAGGTGATCGATCCGTATCCCGAAATTCTTCGGCCAGCATCCGGCCTGATAGTCCCAGAATGAGTAGAGCGGAACGTCATCCGTGGTCGAGCGCACTGCGTCAGTCAGGCCGAGATTCCGCAACTGGCGAAAAGCCTGGCGTGTCTCAGGCAGGAACAGCGCATCGTTCTGCCAGACCTTGACGTCCCAGCAGTCGTGTTCCTCGGGGATGACATTGTAGTCGCCGGCAAGAATGAGCGGCTCTTCCAGTTCCAGCCGACGTTGCGCGTAGGCGGAAAGGCGCTCCATCCAGCGCAGTTTGTAAGGGTACTTCTCGCTATCGACCGGGTTGCCATTTGGCAGGTAGAGCGAGCAGACGCGGATGACGCCGCCGGAGACGGAGAAGACGCCTTCGATAAATCGAGCCTGCTCGTCCGCGTCGTCGCCCGGCAGACCGCGGTTGACTTCGTCAGGTTTCAGCTTGGAAAGCAGCGCAACGCCGTTGAAGCCTTTCTGGCCGTGCGTTTCGACGTGATAGCCGAGCGCTTCGATCTCAAGGCGCGGGAAGTTTTCATCGACCGACTTGATCTCCTGCAGGCAGACGATGTCCGGGTTCGATTCTTTCAACCACGCCAGCAGGCCGTCGATTCGCGCCTTGACGCCATTGATGTTCCAGGTGGCAATCTTCATGGCTCGAAACGCCCTTCCATGTCAGTGAATCCTTCCGGACGGCTTCTTGTAACGACTCGGGATTCGTTTGACAAATCCGATACCTGCGGTCTTTTCGCGGAGAAAGGCCCCGTACATCAATAACGGGCAGCGCTTTTCACGCACTTGCCGTATGCGGGCATGCCGTTGAATTGATTCCCACCCGCCGAAGGCTATAGTCCCCCACATGATCGACCTCATCCAGAACTATTGGCCGCATTTCCTCGTTTTCCTGTCTTTCGTCTTGGGCGTGCCGGCGGCCATCCATGCCGCCATGACCAAGGACGATGTTCGGGCGGCAGCCGGTTGGGTCGGCGTCGTGCTGCTGTCACCGATTGTTGGGGCGGTCGTCTATGGTGTTGCCGGCATTAACCGCATCCGCCGCTCGTCCATCGGCATGCAACGCTCGTTGCTGCGCGGCCGCGGCCCCGATCAGTTCGGGCGCTTCGATGTATCCGATGCCGAGATTGGCACGCGTTTCGGCCAACGATTCTCGGCAATGAAAATCCTCGGTGACCGGGTGTCGCGGCATGCGATGTCCACAGGCAACCGCATAAGCATGCTCGAGGGCGGGGATGCGGCCTATACCGCCATGCTGCATGAGATCACCCACGCGCGCCGCAGCATCCTGCTTGAAAGTTACATCTTCGATCGAGACGCGCTCGGCTTGCGCTTCGCCGATGCATTGATAGCGGCGCGTGGGCGAGGGGTCGAGGTACGGGTGCTGATCGATGCGGTGGGCGCACGCTACTCCGTACCGAGCATCGTCGGTTATCTCAAGGCTGCGAGCGTGCCCACGGCCGTCTTCAACGGCAACATCATCATGGGGCTCAGATTGCCCTATGCCAATCTGCGCACGCACCGGAAGATCCTGGTCGTCGATGGCAAGGTCGCCTTTGCCGGCGGCATGAACATCCGCGCCGGCTTCACCACCGAAATCGCCGGTCCCGAAGCGGCCTATGACACCCATTTCCGCATCACCGGGCCTGTCGTTGCCGACATCTTCCAGGTTTCTGCCGAGGATTGGCAGTTTTCGACGGGTGAACTTCTGGCAAGTGACACGTGGAAAATCGAGCCGACCTCGCCGGCGGCAAAGGCGCCCGGCATTCTGATGCGCGCTGTACCGTCGGGGCCCGACAAAACGAATGAAACCAATCACAAGATGCTGATGGGTGCGTTCTCGGTGGCGCGAAAGAACATTCGACTGATGTCGCCCTATTTTCTTCCTGACCGGGAGTTGATCAGCGCGCTTGTGACGGCCGCCCGCCGTGGCGTAGAGGTGGATATTGTCGTGCCCGCGGTCAACAATCTGCTGCTGGTCGACCGCGCCATGACAGCGCAGTTCGATCAGGTGTTGAAGGGGCATTGCCGCGTCTGGCGCGCAAAGGGTGCCTTCAATCACTCCAAGCTGCTCGCCGTTGATGAGACTTGGGCCTATGTCGGCTCGACGAACCTCGATCCGCGGTCGCTACGCCTCAACTTCGAATTCGATCTCGAAGTGCTCGATGACGGCTTCGCACGCGATGTCAGCAGCCGCATCGCCGCAATCGCGGAGTCTGCGGAAGAGGTGACGCTAAAGGATTTGAATGCCCAGCCTTTAGCTGCGCGCTTGGCAAACCGCCTGCTCTGGCTGGGATCGCCATATCTGTAGCAATGAGCGGCGCACGGGAATGCGCCCGCTTGGGTCAGATGGAAAAACTCGTTCCGCATCCGCAGCTTGCGACAGCATTCGGATTCTTTATCTGAAAGGACTGGCCGAGCAGGTTGTCGATGAAGTCGATCTCCGAGCCACCCATATAGACGAGCGACAAGCTGTCGATCAGGACCTTGGCATCGTCCTTTTCAAGCACGAGGTCGTCGTCGTTCGCATCGTCGACCAGATCAAATTTGTACGAGAAGCCCGAGCAGCCACCGCCCTCGACGGAAACCCGCATGGCATTCTTATGGCCGTCCGAATGCAGAATGGTGGCGATCCGCTTGGCGGCCGCGTCGGAAAGGGTCACTGTTTCCTGTGTCATATTTGCCTCCTGCCGGGGTCAAGAACCGGAGAGATTCGTTTTCATTGCATATTCGGCACTTGGCCGGTTTCGACATGTCTTTTAATGTCGAGCGCCAAACCGTTGCTTTGACTTCCGGAATCGGTCGATGTTTGGTCGACGCTTTCCCGTAGCTTTCACTATAGGTATGAAGGCTTGAATGTCCCGTCAATGGGGCGACCACGCAGGTGTGAAATGACGTTCGACAAAAATGCGCTCGGCTTCGGTTACGGTGAACATGCGCCATTCGCGTCGAATCCCTGGGCGACGCGCGGCAGGCTCTACCCGGAAGCGACAAGCCCGACGCGGTCCGATTTTCAACGTGACCGCGACCGCATCGTGCATACGACCGCCTTTCGCCGGCTAAAACACAAGACGCAGGTCTTCATCGCCGCCGACGGCGACCACTATCGCACCCGCCTGACCCACACGATCGAGGTGGCGCAGATTGCACGCGCGCTGGCGCGAGCGCTGAAGCTGGACGAGGACCTCGCCGAAGGCGTGGCGCTCGTCCATGATTTCGGCCACACGCCGTTCGGGCATACGGGCGAGGATGCGCTGCATGAGATGCTCAAGCCCTATGGCGGCTTCGATCACAACGCCCAATCGTTGCGTATCGTCACCAAACTCGAGCGGCGCTACGCCGAGTTTGACGGCCTGAACCTCACCTGGGAAAGCCTGGAGGGGCTGGTAAAACACAATGGGCCGCTTCTGAGCCTTGACGGGCAGGGCACCCACGGCCCGGTGCCGCAGCCGATCCTGGACTATTGCGCTATTCACGACCTTGAGCTTGCAAGCTTTGCGAGCCTCGAAGCACAGGTGGCGGCGATCGCCGATGATATCGCCTACAACACCCATGATATCGATGACGGTCTGAGGTCCGGCTACCTGACCTTCGAGATGCTGGAGGACGTGCCGTTTCTCGCCCGCCTGATGCGCGAGGTCAGCGATCGTTATCCCGGCCTTGAAGCGAGCCGCTTCACCCATGAGATTATGCGCCGCCAGATCACGGCGATGGTCGAGGACGTGATTGCGGTCGCGCAGACGCGCCTCCGGGATATCAGGCCCGAAAGTGCCATGGATGTCAGGCAGGCTGGTAGGGTCATAGCGACATTCTCGGACGAGATGGGCGAGACCGACAAACAGATCAAGAGACTGCTGATGACGCGGATCTATCGCCATCCCGAGGTGATGCGGGTGCGCGAAGGAGCTGCGTCGATCGTTTGCGATCTCTATCGCGCCTTCATGGCCGACCCTTTGCTGATGCGCGAACATTATTGGATCGACCAGATCCCTGGTATGGCCGAGCCGGCGCGGGCGCGTCATGTCGGCGACTATCTGGCCGGAATGACGGATACCTTCGCCATCAGTGTCCACCGCCGTTTGTTTGACCATACGCCCGATTTGCGGTAGGGACGCCCCGCCCGGAGGCTTTTGGTTCAACCGAACCGGGCCTCCTTTTGAGTTTTGCACCGACCATATTCTGTCGGGAAAAGCGGACGGATCAGATGAATCTCTTCACGGACTTCGAATCAAGAATTAAGGATATTCTCGAAACGCTTGATGTCGTTCGAGAAAAGCGATCCGAACTTGACTTCGCCCGTATCAATGTCGAGCCGCCGCGCGACCCCAGCCATGGCGATGTCGCGACCAATGCCGCGATGGTGCTTGCCAAACCGCTGGGCATGAATCCGCGCGCGCTTGCCGATCTGATCGTCGAGAAGCTCAAGCAGGACCCTGAGGTCACCGATGTTTCCGTTGCCGGTCCAGGCTTCATCAACGTGCGGCTTTCCGTCTCCTACTGGCAGAAGCTGTTGACCGCGATGGTTCGCACCGGTGCGGACTACGGCCGCAGCACGACCGGTGCCGGCCGCAAGGTCAACGTCGAATACGTGTCGGCCAATCCGACCGGGCCAATGCATGTCGGCCATTGCCGCGGTGCCGTCGTCGGCGACGCGCTTGCGAACCTGCTAGCCTTTGCCGGCTACGAGGTGACCAAGGAATATTACATCAACGACGCCGGCTCGCAGATCGATGTGTTGGCGCGTTCGGCCTTCCTTCGCTACCGGCAGGCGCTTGGCGAGGAGATCGGCGAGATCCCGTCGGGCCTCTATCCCGGCGATTATCTCGTACCCGTCGGCGAGGCGCTGGCCGACGAGTTCGGCACGAGCCTGCGGCTGATGCCCGAGGACAAGTGGATGCCGCTGGTCAAGGAGCGCACTATTGATGCGATGATGGTCATGATCCGCGAGGATCTTGCCGCCCTGAACGTCACCCATGATGTCTTCTTCTCGGAGCGGACCCTGCATGCCAATGGCGCTGCCAAGATCCGCACCGCGATCAACGACCTGACCTTCAAGGGCCACGTCTACAAGGGCACGCTGCCACCGCCGAAGGGCCAGCTGCCGGAGGACTGGGAAGACCGGGAGCAAACGCTGTTCCGCTCGACCGAGGTCGGCGACGATATCGACCGGCCTTTGATCAAGTCGGATGGCAGTTATACCTACTTCGCTGCCGACGTTGCTTACTTCAAGGACAAGTTTGACCGCGGCTTCGACGAAATGATCTATGTGCTCGGCGCCGACCACGGTGGTTACGTCAAGCGGCTTGAGGCGCTGGCACGCGCGGTGTCTGGCGGTGCGTCGAAGCTGACTGTACTGCTTTGCCAGTTGGTCAAGCTCTATCGCGAGGGTGAGCCGGTCAAGATGTCCAAGCGTTCCGGTGACTTCGTGACGTTGCGCGACGTCGTTGATGAAGTCGGACGCGATCCGGTCCGGTTCATGATGATCTACCGGAAGAACTCCGAGCCGTTGGATTTCGATTTTGCGAAGGTGACAGAGCAGTCCAAGGACAACCCGGTCTTCTACGTGCAGTACGCACATGCGCGTTGCCGGTCTGTCTTCCGTCAGGCTGCGGACGCTTTCCCCGAACTCGACCTGTCCACCGTCGATTTTGCCGGCGCAATCAATGGCCTGATCGTCGATCCGGCGGAGCTGCAGCTGGTCGCCAAGCTCGCAGAATATCCGCGCGTCGTGGAGGCTGCGGCACTGGCGCAAGAGCCGCATCGCATCGCGTTTTACCTTTACGATCTTGCCGCTGCCTTCCATGGACACTGGAACAAAGGTAAAGAGAATCCGGAATTACGTTTTGTTAACGATAAAAATAGAGAATTAAGTACTGCCAGACTCGGGCTGGTGCATGCTGTCGCTTCCGTACTGAAGTCGGGCCTGTCCATTACAGGCACCTCTGCACCGGAAGAAATGCGATAAGTATTGTCACCATTTTCCCACAATGCACTGGCAAGTGAATGCAGGCAATTGTGAGTGGAGAGCATGGCAGACAAACAATTCGCACGAAGCGGGCCGGCTGAATTCGATGTATTGGCAGACGATGATCCGTTGGCCGAACTCGCCCGGATCGTCGGCTACGATGCCCGGCCGGCTGTCCAGCAGTTGCAGGAATTGCAACGCCACCAGGAAGCCGTCCGGCAAGATCCGACGTTCGATCTCGAGGAAGAGCTCCTTCGAGAGTTCGATACCTATGATGCGCCGCGCGCGGCAGATGTTCAGCCGGACAACGATCCAGTTGAAACTGTAGCTGCGCCCGCAGAAGAGCTTCAGCAGGTCGAGCCGGTGCTTGAATTTGCGCCAGCCGAGTTTGCTGTGGCCGAATCGGCGCCAATCGAAGATGCGCCGGCGATTAAACCGGAGTATCAGCCGGTCGAACTCGCAGAGACATGGCCAGAGGCCGCTCTTGAAGAAGTCGACCGCGGCCACGCCGAATTCGTTGCGGTTCCCGAGGCGACGTCCACTTCGATCACTGACGTAACGGGATACGACGTGGTTTCGGAAGCGGTCGAGCCGACCTTCGATCTGGAACGCGAACTCGAGCTCTCGCTCGGTGACGTCGATCTTTCTCCGACGGCCGAGATTGCGCCGATCAAACAGCACGTTGGTGCACCTGAAGAATGGCATGCGCCGGTCGAGGACATTTCGTTCGACGTTTCCGATTTCGCCGATCAACTGGCAACAGAGCAGGCCTCGCTGTCCGTCGAGCCAGCCTTCGAAGTGGCTCCGGCCGCCGAGGCCAGCAACGCCTATGCGTCGGACAATGCCTATTCGTACGAACCGACAGTGATCGAGCAGGTCGCTCCGGTTGCCGTAGAGCCGGCTTTCGAACCGGCTCCGGCTGCCGAGGGCAGCAACGCCTATGCGTCGGACAATGCCTACTCGTACGAACCGGCAGTGATCGAGCAGGTCGCTGCGGTTGCGGCAGAGCCGACAACAGATAACGCCGTCGATGAGCTTCTTGCCGATATCGAGCGGTTTCCGGTACCGGCTGCGACCGGCCTGGTCGCCGCTGCAGTTCACACTCATCCTGCGATTCATGCGCGGGCCGAGCCGGCTGTCGTGGCTGCGCCACCTGTCAAGAAGAGCCCCTATCCCTTCACGCCGACGTTCAGTCGCGCCACCCCGGTCGCTTCGCCCTCGGGTGCCGGCCAGCAGCGCGCCTTTGCTGGTCCGATCGTCTCGTCGATCCCTGCTGCCGCAGCACCTGTAGCCGCCGCACCGGTGGCCGCAGCGGTTGCGCCAGAGGCTGTCGTCGAGCCCGCTCTTCCGGCTACCGAGCCGGAGAACGAGCCGAGCTTCGACATCGAGAACTTCGAAATGGAGCTCTCGGATGTGGCGATGGAAATGGAGCTTCCGGAATTCGACGCTTCTGAGGATATCGCCGCCGCAGTGCAGCAGCCGGTTTTCGCCGCTATCGAGCAGGAGCCGGTACAGCATGAAGAGCCCTTCGTAGCACCGTCGGTCGCAGCTGCGCCCTTAGAAATCGAAGAGCCGCCGGTTGAAAGCGTTCTGCCGTTCGATCCGTCGATGATCGCTGAAGCCGATACCGGCGTCGCACCGATCGCCGATATGGATGTACCGCAACTGCCGGTCATCGAGACAGAAAAGCCGGTCGCTTATCCCGCCGACTACGATCTCGATATCGACGCGGAAATGGCCCAGCTCTTCGGGACGCCGGCACCATCCGTCAGGGAGACGCAGGCTCGCCCCGTCGAGGCTCGTGAACCTGCACGCTCCGCGCCGGCAGCCAAGCCGGCCGCATCGCTCGGCGCAGCACCGATGGATGATTTCGACGAGTTCGAGAAGGCAATGGAAGAAGACTTCCGTCGCTCGATGGTCGAACGTCAGAACACGCCGCGCGAATCCGAGCGCGCTCAGCCTATGTCCGGCCAGGCCGACGCCGGTGTTTATAACGAATACGGCTCCGGTCGCCGCTCGCAGCGCACAATGCTGCTCGCTGCAAGCGTCGCCGGCATCATCATTCTCGGTGGTGCAGGCGTCTACGCCTGGATGGGTGGCAGCGATGCCGTTTCGTCCGGCGAGGGTCCGAAGATCATTCTCGCCGACAAGTCCCCGGTAAAGGTCGTGCCCGAGGAAAAGGGCGGGAAGACCGTGCCGAACCAGGACAAGGCCGTCTATGACCGCGTTGCCGGTGCTCAGGGCACGGGTCCTCGGCAGGAGGCACTCGTCTCCTCGACCGAGGAACCGATGGACGTCGTCCAGCGGACGCTGACACCGGAAAACCTGCCGAATGACGGCAGCGATGAAGCGGATGCTCTGGGTGCTTCACCGAATGCGGACGAGGAGTCTGCCCGCCTTCTGCCTGGTGACGGTGCTGCCGTGCCGGCTGATCAGGAAGAGGACAAGGCTCCCGCAGTCGCGCCGCGAAAAGTACGCACGATGATCGTCAAGCCGGACGGCACGCTCGTCGCCCGCGAAGAGCCGGTTGCTGAACCGGCGACGGAAGTTGCTGGCAACACCCAGCCGGTTCCGGCAACGGCTTCGGGTCAGGTTGCGGCGTCGGGCACTGAGGGCCAGGCGACAGCCACGGGCGCCGGTTCCGAACTTCGCGCAGCCGGCAAGGCACTTGCAGGTGCCGACCAGGTCGCACTTGCTGCCGCGAGCGACGCCACGGTAAACGCCGCTGGCGTTGAGGCACCGCTGCCTCAGACCCGCCCGACCGGGCAGGCTGGCAACGTGGCTGGCGCCGTACCTGAAAGCGCAAGCGCACGTCCGGCGGAAACGCAGGCCGCCGCCAACCCTGCAACGGATACCCAGCAGGTTTCGACGGCATCAGTGCCGGCTGGCACCTACTTCATCCAGGTGGCGTCGCTGCCCTCCGAGGCCGAAGCGAAGAAGTCCTACAACAGCCTTTCGAACAAGTTCGGAAGCGTTATCGGTGGTCGCGGCGTGGATATCCGCAAGGCGGAGATCGCGGGTAAGGGCACCTACTATCGTGTCCGCATCCCGGCCGGTTCGCGCGAAGAGGCCAATGCGCTTTGCTCGCGCTACAAGGGCGCTGGTGGCAGCTGCCTCGTGACCAAGTAGTCACAGCAGCAATATTATCCCCAGAGGGGCGCGGCAGAGATGCCGCGCCCTTTCACGTTTCAGTGACAGTAGTCTGTGCATGACGCGCACCGATAGCTATTCTCGCTTCGCTGTGGGCAAGCCGCGCATTATGCTTTTGGCATGAGCGAATCAAAAGCATTTATCTCCGGCTGCAAGGGTCTTTCTCTTTCGAGCGAAGAGCGCAGCTTCTTTGATGGCGAGCGGCCCTGGGGCTTCATCCTCTTTGGCCGCAACATTGGCGAGGAACAGCAGATTTCCGATCTGGTCGCGGCGCTACGTGACAGTATCGGCAATCCCGCGGCACCCGTGCTGATCGACCAGGAAGGCGGACGTGTTCAGCGCATCCGGCCGCCGCTTGTTCAGCAGTATCCGAATGGTGCGGCGATCGGCGAGATCTACCGCCGTGATGCCGAGGGCGGTTTGCGTGCGGCCTGGTTGATGGGGCGGCTGCATGCGTTCGATCTGATGCGGTTCGGCATCACCGTCGATTGCCTGCCGGTGCTCGACGTGCCGGTTCCCGGCAGTCACGATGTGATCGGCAATCGCGCCTATGGACACGATCCGCAGAGTGTCACGGCGATCGGTCGGGCGATGGCGGAAGGCCTTAAGTCCGGTGGCATGCTGCCGGTAATGAAACATATGCCCGGCCATGGCCGCACTTTCGTCGATTCCCACCACAGCCTGCCGGTGGTCAGCGAAACCTTCGACGAGCTTGCCAAGAGCGATTTCCTGCCCTTCATCGCCATGAAGGACGAGGTCATGGCGATGTCGGCGCACATGGTCTTCACGGCGATCGATCCGGACAATCCGGCAACGACCTCGGCCAAGGTTGTGCGTGAGATCATCCGCGGCCATATCGGTTTCGACGGGTTGTTGATGTCCGACGACGTTTCGATGAATGCGCTGGCCGGCGACATGTCCACCCGCGCGCGCAACATCACCGACGCCGGACTTGATCTCGTCTTGCATTGTCATGGCATAATGGACGAGATGAAGGCTGTAGCGGATGTCGTCCCGGTTCTGGCCGGAGAGACATTGCGCAGGGCAAGGGCCGCAGAGGCCGCCTTCCGCAAGCCTGATAATGCGAACGAGCAGGAACTACGTGCCGAATTCAACAGCCTGTTCGCGACGGTTTGAGGACGGGTACGGCCGGCGGGAAAGGATCAGGCTGTCGTGAGCAACGCGGGTGAAAAGCAAGGCAGGTCCGGGGCGAAAGCGCCGATGGATCCCTTGTGGCAGGACGAGACTGCGGAGCGCGGATTGCACGAAGAGGCGCTGGTCATCGACATCGCCGGCTTCGAGGGCCCGCTCGATCTGCTCCTCCATCTTGCTCGCAGCCAGCGGGTCGATCTTGCTCGCATCTCGGTGCTGGCATTGGCCGAACAATACATCGCCTTTGTCGAGCGGGCGCGCAGCATCCGCATCGAACTGGCCGCCGACTATCTCGTCATGGCGGCTTGGCTTGCCTATCTCAAGTCGCGGCTGCTGATCCCGCAGCAGGCGAAGGATGATGGTCCCTCCGGTGAGGAAATGGCATCGGCGCTGGCGTTCCGGCTGAAGCGCCTCGAAGCCATGCGCGAGGCCGCCACCCGGCTGATCAACCGAAACCGCCTCGGCCGCGATGTTTTCGTGCGTGGTGCGCCGGAGCATATCGTCACCGAGCGGAAGTCGGACTATGACGCTTCGCTTTACGATCTGCTGACCGCGTATGCGAGCTTGCGGCAACGGACAGCGATCACGCAAGTGACGATCGAAAAGCGCCACGTCTGGTCGCTCGCCGATGCGCGATTGATCCTGGCACGCATGATCGGCCATCTGGACGATTGGACCGCGCTCGATCACTTCCTGTTGCGTTACATGACGACGCCGAAGGAGCGGGCGACGGCCATCGCCAGTTCCTTTGCCGCCTCGCTGGAAATGGTACGTGAGGGGCGCCTGGAAATCCGCCAGGAAGAAGCGTTCGCGCCGATATATCTGCGGCGTGGGCCGAACCCGATCGATGCGGCGACGCTCGCCGATATGGAGGCAGCCCGTGGCTGAGCCGCAGAAATACCTCCCGGACGTGACAGACGAAGACGGCGAGAACGACGGCCTTGTGTTCGATCCGCGCATGGAGCAGGAAACCGAGCGAATTGCCGAAGCGCTGGTGTTTGCCTCCGCGCAGCCAATCTCCGAGGCTTACATCGCCACCCGCCTGCCGCGCGGTGCCGATGTCCCGCGCATCATGGCGCGATTGAAGGCGCTTTATGCAGGCCGTGGCGTCAATCTGGTGCAGGTGGCCGATCACTGGGCGTTCCGCACGGCCGCCGACCTGTCCTTCGTCGTGCAGACGGATGAGAAGGAGGTTCGCAAGTTGTCGCGCGCCGCGCTAGAGGTTCTGGCGATCATCGCCTACCACCAGCCGGTTACCCGCGCCGAAATTGAAGACATTCGCGGTGTGCAGACATCCAAGGGCACGCTGGATGTGCTGATGGAGGCGGGCTGGGTCCGCTTCCGTGGCCGCCGCCGCACGCCCGGGCGTCCGGTCACCTTCGGAACGACACGCGATTTTCTCGACCACTTCGGCCTGGAGGAACTGCGCGACCTGCCTGGCATCGAGGAGTTGAAGGGAGCGGGGCTTCTCTCCGGCCGCGTTCCGTCCAACCTGCATATTCCCGTGCCCGTCGGCGAAGATGACCTGGCGGAAAACGAGGATCCGATCACCCAGCTCGATCTGGAAGAACTGGGGCTCTTGACTCCGAAGGGCGAAGAGGCCGATTAAAAAACCTGATTGGAGATATCGGCTTTCTCCATCGAGCCTGCACCCGGCATGGTCGCCGCGGTGCCACCGGTGTCAAGGAATACGCAGCATGGTTTCAGATACGCAGGACGGGCCCGTCATGGCAACGCGACGGACGGCGGGCGTATCTTTCGCGGCGAGCCTGACATTCGAGGATATCCACCACAACTACCATTCCAAGGAGACTATCAAGGGCGTCAGCCTGGCGGCCAAGGCCGGCGAGGTCCTTTGCCTGCTCGGCCCCTCCGGTTCCGGCAAGACGACGCTGCTGCGGATCGCCGCCGGCATCGAGATGCAAAGCGCCGGCCGCCTCCTGCTTAACGGCCAGGAGATTTCTGGCCCGTCGGTCTTCTTGCCGCCGGAAAAGCGCGGTGTCGGTCTGATGTTCCAGGACTTTGCGCTGTTTCCGCACATGACGATCCGCGACAATGTTCGCTTTGGGCTGACGGCGCTTCCGAAGAAAGAAGCGCTGATCCAGGCCGACGCAGCCCTGGAACGGGTCGGTCTTTCGCATTACGGAGATCGTTATCCCCATGTGCTTTCGGGTGGCGAGCAGCAGCGTGTGGCGCTCGCCCGTGCGCTCGCGCCGCGGCCTGCTGTGCTGTTGATGGACGAACCGTTCTCCGGGCTCGACTCGCGGCTCAAGGATTCGATCCGCGCCGATACGCTCGCCATCCTCAGAGAGACGCGTGCCACCGCGATCGTCGTCACGCATGATGCCGAGGAAGCGATGCGCATGGCCGACCGGATCGCTCTGCTCAAGGATGGGCGCCTGGTCCAGGTCGGCACCGCCGACGAGCTTTATCGAGAGCCACGGGACCTGTTTGCCGCCGGTTTCTTTTCGGAAATCAACGTGTTCGACGCCCAGGTGCGCAACGGTCGCGTCGATACGCCGCTCGGCGGCGTGGATGCCAGCAAGTACCGCGATGGCCAGCGCCTTTCCGTGGCCGTGCGGCTTTCGGGGCTGCGTGTCGGCAAGGACGAAGGCGACATACAGGCGCGGATCGTCTCGCGCCGTTTCATCGGCGTTGTCGAACTGCTCGAACTGGCTGTGGCGGGCTGCGATGGAACCGTGCGCGCCCGTATCCGCGCGGACCAATTGCCGCAAGGATTGCGCGATGTAATGCTTTCAGTTAACGAGCGGGATATATTGCTGTTTGAAAAAGATGTTCCGACATCTTAGGGTCTGTGGCGAAAAGAGGCTGTGCTGGTGGCGCGCCTGAAAATTGACACGCGAATAGGGCCTAAATCGGGGAAGGCTCAGAGGGAGTAAACGCATGGGTTCCTTTAGTATCTGGCACTGGCTGATCGTTCTGGTCGTGGTGCTGTTGTTGTTCGGTCGCGGCAAGATTCCGGAACTGATGGGCGACGTTGCCAAGGGCATCAAGAGTTTCAAGAAGGGCATGAACGACGACGACGTCGCTTCCGCCGACAAGCCGCTCGACGGCAAGACTGTTGATCACAAGTCTGACGAAGTTCGCTAACGATCGAGCACCGATAGCGCCAGGCTGGGATTACCTCCCGGCCGGCCGCACCACGGGTTTGCAGGACATATCGAATGCTTGATATCGGCTGGACCGAGCTAGTCGTCATTGCCATCGTACTGATCGTTGTTGTCGGACCGAAGGATTTGCCGCCGATGTTGCGCGCCTTTGGCCGCATGACGTCGAAGCTGCGCGGCATGGCGTCGGATTTCCGCCAGCAATTCGATGAGGCGTTGCGTGAGGCGGATCTCGAAGACGTCCGTAAAACGATCAGCGACGCGCAAAGCCTCAATCCGGCAAATGCGCTACGTGACGCGATGAACCCGTTGCGCCAGATCGGCAACGAGATCAAATCCGATCTCCAGAAGGCCGCATCACCAGACAAGGCGCCCGTATCCGCTGCAGAGCCGCCAGTTTCCTCCGTGGAACCGGTTGCCGTTGGCGCGGCCGAGGCAAAGCCAGCCAACAGCATTGCGGCCGCGGCGATTGGTTCTGCCAGCCGGCAAATGCAGCGTGCCGAAGCTTCTGAGCCTGCGGCAAAGCCGAAACGGGTAACGAAGGCCAAGGCAGACGCTACGCCCGCGCCCAAGAAGGCCTCACCGGCGAAGGCGGCAACCGCCAAATCTGCACCCGCCAAGACGGCTGCAAAGAGGCCTTCCAAGGTCGAGGCAGAGCAGCCGAAAGAAAAAACACAAAAGACACGCGCGGCAACGCGCAAGAAAGGTGACGTATGAGCGGCGATATCGAGGACCGGCCGCAGCCGCTGATCGAACATCTGATCGAGCTCAGAAAGCGGCTGATGTGGGCCGTTGGCGCGTTCTTCATCGCCTTTCTCGTCTGCTTCTACTTTGCCAAGGGTCTCTTCAACCTTCTGGTGCTGCCGTTCAAATGGGCGGTCGGTTGGGCCGGGATGGATCAACGCAATGTCGAGCTGATCTACACTGCTCCGCAGGAGTTCTTTTTCACCCAGATCAAGGTGGCGATGTTCGGCGCTCTCGTGATCGCCTTTCCGGTGATCGCGTCGCAGATCTACAAGTTCGTCGCCCCCGGCCTCTACAAGAACGAGCGTGCGGCATTCCTGCCGTTCCTGATTGCCTCGCCGCTCCTGTTCCTGCTCGGTGGCGCGCTCGTCTATTTCTTCTTCACGCCGATGGTCATGTGGTTCTTCCTGGCGATGGAGCAGGGCGGTGACGAGGGGCATGTTGCAATCCAGCTTCTGCCCAAGGTCTCGGAATATCTGAGCCTGATCATGTCGCTGGTCTTTGCTTTCGGCCTCGTGTTCCAGCTGCCGGTGGTCACCACGCTTCTGGCCCGCGTTGGCTTCGTCAGCGCACAGGGACTTGCCGAGAAGCGCAAATACGCGATCGTGATTGCCTTCATTGTCGCGGCCGTCCTGACACCGCCGGACCCAGTCTCCCAGATCGGCCTTGCACTGCCCGCCATCCTTCTCTACGAAATTTCGATCTATACGGCGCGACTCGTCGAGAGACAGCGGGCAGCGGATGCGCTCAAGCGTGAGGCTGCCCAGTCGCAGGAAGAAACTTCCGAAGAGGTTGGCCCCGCAAAGGGCTGAGCATTCGACGGTTCCGCGCCGTGACCTGCAAAACGCGTGGAACGACAATGCTTGATATCAAATGGATCCGTGAGAATGCCGATGTGCTGGATGCCGCCCTGGCGAAGCGGGGCGCGGAACCATCGTCTGCGTCGCTGATCGCCATCGACGAACGTCGCCGCACAATCCTTCAGTCGCTGCAGGACATGCAGTCGCGCCGCAACGCGGCGTCGAAGGATATCGGCGCGGCCATGGCACAGAAGAACAATGAGCTCGCCGAAAAGCTCAAGGCCGAAGTTGCCGAACTGAAGAATTCAATGCCGGCGCTCGAGGAAGAGAGCCGCCAGGTCGAAGCCGAACTGAACGACGCCCTGTCGCGTCTTCCTAATATTCCGCTCGACGACGTCCCTGTTGGTTCGGACGAGGCGGGCAATGTCGTGACACGGGTTATCGGTGCCAAACCCACCTGGAACCACCAGCCGCGCGAGCATTTCGAAGTCGGCGAGGCGCTCGGGCTGATGGATTTTGAGGGAGCCGCGCGCATTGCCGGATCCCGCTTCACCATCCTGAAGGGCCAGCTCGCCCGGCTCGAACGCGCGCTCGGCCAGTTCATGCTCGACCTGCACACCCAAGAGCACGGCTATACCGAAGTACAGCCGCCGCTATTGGTGCGTGACGATGCGATGTACGGCACCGGCCAACTGCCGAAATTTGCCGAAGACCTGTTCCGCACAACCGACGATCGCTGGTTGATCCCGACGGCGGAAGTGCCATTGACCAACATCGTGCGCGAGCAGATCCTCGATGGCGAAAAGCTGCCGTTGCGCTTTACCGCGTTGACCCCGTCCTTTCGTTCGGAGGCCGGTTCTTCGGGCCGCGACACGCGTGGCATGCTGCGCCAGCACCAGTTCAACAAGGTCGAACTCGTGTCGATCACCGATGCCGAGACGTCCGTTGCCGAGCATGAGCGCATGACTGCCTGCGCCGAAGAAGTGCTGAAGCGTCTGGGTCTGCACTACCGCGTGATGACGCTTTGCACCGGCGACATGGGCTTTGGCGCCCGCAAGACCTACGATCTCGAGGTCTGGTTGCCGGGACAGGACACATATCGCGAGATTTCGTCCTGCTCGGTCTGCGGCGATTTCCAGGCGCGGCGCATGAATGCGCGTTACCGCAACAAGGAAGACAAGGGCACAAGGTTCGTTCACTCGCTGAACGGTTCCGGCGTCGCCGTCGGCCGCGCCCTGATCGCCGTTATCGAAAATTACCTGAACGCCGACGGCTCGGTTTCGGTGCCGGATGTATTGCTTCCCTATATGGGCGGCCAGAAACGTATCGAAAAAGCTGCCTGACGGGAAAGAAATCGCAATGCGGATCCTGCTGACAAACGACGATGGCATCCACGCCGAAGGCCTTGCGGTCCTCGAGCGGATAGCCAAGACGCTTTCCGAGGATGTCTGGGTGGTGGCGCCCGAGGCCGATCAGAGCGGTCTTGCCCATTCGCTGACGTTGTCGGAACCGCTGCGCTTGCGTCAGATCTCCGAGAAGCGTTTTGCGCTCAGGGGCACGCCGACTGATTGCGTGATCATGGCTGTGCGCAAGGTGCTGGACAGCAAGCCGGATCTCGTCCTATCGGGCGTCAATATCGGCGCCAACATGGCTGACGACGTCACCTATTCCGGCACCGTCGCCGGTGCGATCGAGGGAACGCTGCAGGGCATCCGCTCCATGGCGTTGAGCCAGGCCTACAGCCACGTCGTCGGCGAGGCGGTGGCCTGGGACGTGGTCGAGCGTCACGCGCCTGCGTTGATCCGCAGCCTGCTGGCAGTTGATCTTCCTGATGGTACGTTGCTCAACCTCAACTTCCCGAAGTGCTCCGCCGATGCCGTCGCCGGCACCGAAGTGACTTCGCAAGGCAAGCTCGACTTCGGTCTTTCCATCGACGAGCGTGCCGACGGTCGCGGCTTTCCCTACTTCTGGCTGCGTTTTGGCGAGCGCTTCGGTGATTTTCGCGCCGGTACCGATATCCACGCGCTTCGTGAAAACCGGATCTCGGTGACGCCGCTCAAGCTCGACCTGACCGACTATTCAGTGCAGGACCGTCTGGCACGGGCCTTGAGCGAAGGGACCGTCGCTTGAGCGGACGTGTTTCGGAACAGGAAGGCTTTGCGGCGATGGTCTTGCGGCTGCGCGCCGAAGGCATCAGCAACCAGGGCCTGCTGAACGCGGTCGAGCAGACGCAGCGCGGCCATTTCGCGCCGCCGCAGTTCCAGGCGGACGCTCATTCGCAGCGGACGATCCCACTCGACTGCGGCTCGTTCATGGAAGGCTATGACTTCGCCGTCCGGCTGTTGCACTGCCTTAACCTCAAGTCCGGGCAGCGCATCCTCGAGGTGGGAACCGGCAGCGGCTTTACCGCTGCAGTGATGGGCCGCATCGCCGAGCGCGTGCTGACAATCGACCGCTACCAGACACTCGTCTCCACTGCGCAGAAAAGCCTGGAAAAGTCGGGTGTGCGCAATGTCATCGTCCGCCATGCCGATGGCAGTGCCGGAGTACCGGGCGAGGGCACGTTCGATCGCATCTTGATTACCGCTGCGTTCAACAGCCTGCCGCGCATGTTCTCCGACCATCTCGTGTCCGGCGGAACGCTGGTCGTTCCGATCATGATGAGCGAAACGCATTGTCGCATCGTTCGTGTCAGCCGCACCGGCAGCCGCTTCGATCGTGAGGATCTGTTCGACGCGCCTTACCTTCCGATCGTTCCGCAACTGGCGTCTTACCTCTAGGTTAGCAACCCACTTGCGTGATCTGTGCTGTCCCGCTACGGCTTGGAGCCCAACCATGCACATTCATGTGGGGGAATTGGAGCATGGCGCGGCTCGTCAGAGCCGTGCTCACGGATCGTGACGTCTCAGGACACTACAGCGCCGCGCGTCTTATTAGACGCGCAAAGGTCGCTGTAGCACTTTGAATTGCTGCATGTTTTTATCCTTAAATCGAATGCGATTTAAGAAAACATGCAGTAGGCATGGCGGCTCTTTTAAAAGTGCGACGCAGAGATCCTCGTCGTGGCCACGTGATGAGGGCGGGCGGATCGCCCCGACGACCGTCTATTGGTTAACAAAATCCTAATCTCTCCAGTTTCGCGCAAGCTTCGCGCCATACGCCTTCGGCTGCACGAAAGGTTTGGCCTTGCGAGTCGCTGAATTTCTATGCGGTTCGGAAAGGCGATCTGGTCGTGCGGTTGACGGAGACGGCACATGCAGATTGCGAACAGGCTGACGGCCGCGGCATCAGGCGATGGACTGGGCAACCTTGCCGGCCGTGCGGCGGGGCAATCCGGCGCAGGCGGTAAGGATGAAAATGCCGCTCAGGCGATGCAGGCCACGTTCTTCGATCCGACGCCGCGGATTTCGCTTTCCGCCGATGCGCTGCTTTATCTCAGTCAGAACAGAAGATCCTCCGACGGCCAACCGGCCCTGACGCGCGACGAGTGGAACAACCGCCTGTCGCCGCAATTGGCCTTGCGGGAATACCAGGCGTTCGGAAAGTTCCTGGAGACCGGTGATCACAGTGGCTACTACAAGGGCTTCATCGAGTACTATGATGGCCTGCGGTCCGAGGACCAGCATAGCCTGCGCTATTTCGGGACGCGTGAGGCGGCTGTCGCCGGGCTACGCTCGCTCGAATACGATCAGGCAAGCGGCCTTGATGGAGAGACGACGTTCCAGACGCTGGTGAGCGTGCTTCTCGAGGAAGACAAGACTGCGCAGTCGGAAGCTCCCGCAGCGCCGGCTGGACGCCAGATTTTTGCCTGGGATCTGACAAGCATTAGCTATGAGGGCGAGCCAACCGAGCGGCGTGCCGTCTCCGAGATCGAACGCCTCTATTCCGAACTGATCTAAGTTTGCAGCGCCGCTAAGGCGAGCCTTTGCACCGGTCTATGGTTAGCATTCTGTCAAACTAGGTCTTTGGTGGTGTCGCCCTTAACCGTGCGGTAACTCTAATACGCTTTAATCATCCCACATCGAGTTGCGTTCGGAGTGGGTAAGCGTCATGCGTCAGTTTGTATCTCCCAAGGTTGGAAAGTCCACGATCCGCCTGTGTGCAGCAGTTTTGCTGGCAGGCGTTGCCACAGGGTGCAGCTCCGACGCCAGCCGTTTCGACGGCTTGTTTTCGCGATCGGACACGCTGACGACCAGCTCAATTCAGAGAAATACCACGCCGGTGCCGCGCGGCGATGTCGACAGCGGCCAGATGGCTGTTGTCTCTCCGGCCGATACGCGCAACTCGGCTCTCGGGCAGCCTTATCCCGCGGCGAACGGTGGCTACGATCCGGTCAATACGGCGTCGACGCCGGTCTCCAGCGCCCGCGCCGCCTCGACGCCGATGAGCGTGCAGCGTTCGACCCTCGCCGATCCGACGGCGGCCTCCAGCCAGCGTATTGATCCGCAACCGTTCCCAGCCGCACGCCAGGTCGAGCAGGTCTCCACGGCCACGCGTCAGGCATTGCCCGCTGCCGTCAACGATACTGCGAGCAAGAGCGGCTGGACGACGCAGAATGCTCCCTCGATCATGGTTCGCCAGGGCGACAGTGTGTCCATTCTCTCCAAGCGTTTCGGTGTTCCTGAAAAGGAAATCCTGAAGGCCAACGGATTGAAGACCGCTGGACAGGTCGAGCCCGGTCAGCGCCTGGTGATCCCGACCTTCGGTGTTGCGAGCAGTGCCGCGAAGGCTGCCGCGTCCAACACGATGACCGATCTGGATGGCAGCAAGCGCCAGCCATCGCCCTTGCCGACCGATCAGCGCGATGTCGCAATCCTGCCCGGTCAGTCGCAGTCCCGCGATAAGAGTGCAGGCAAGACGGATGTTGCTGCAGGCAAGGTCGCTTCGACGGGCGAGGGCAGCGGCAACGGCTCGTACACCGTCAAGCCGGGTGATTCCCTCAATCGTATCGCCAAGGCAACGGGTGTTTCGGTCGGCGCCCTCAAGCAGGCCAACGGCCTGACGGCAGAATCGATCCGTGTCGGCCAGACGTTGAAGGTGCCGGGCGCAGCGACCGACCAGGTGAAGACGGCATCGGTTCCGCCCAAGAAAGCCGAAGGTCAGGTCGCCGCGCTCGACAAGAGCAAGCCCGCCGAGTACCAGCCTCCCGTTGCCAAGCAGAGCGTGTCCGAAGTCGCCAGCAAGACCCCTGACGTTGACGAGGAATCGCCGAAGTCGACGGGTATCAGCAAGTATCGCTGGCCGGTACGCGGCGCGGTCGTTGCCGGCTACGGCGCCAATGTCGATGGCAACCGCAACGACGGCATCAACATCTCCGTGCCCGAGGGCACGCCGATCAAGGCAGCTGAAAATGGTGTGGTCATCTACTCCGGCAGCAGCCTGAAGGAACTGGGCAACGCCGTTCTCATCCGTCACGACGACGGCACGGTCACCGTCTACGGCAATGCTTCCGAACTGAAAGTCCAGCGCGGCCAGAAGGTGCAGCGCGGCCAGACGCTCGCGGCATCCGGTATGACCGGCCGCGCAAGCCAGCCGCAAGTCCACTTCGAAGTGCGCAAGAACGCCAGCGCCGTGAACCCGGCCACGTTCCTGGAATAGGCGGCTTAGCCTTCCAGCCGGTGGCGCAGGCGACCGGCCAGATCCTGAATGAACTGCCAGGCGACGCGGCCGGACCTTGCTCCCCGCGTCGTCGACCATTCCAGCGCATCGGCGTGCAGAATATCCTTGTCCACCGCAAGGCCGTAGTGAGCCGCATAGCCGTCGATCATCGCCAGATAATCTTCCTGGCTGCATTTGTGGAAGCCGAGCCACAGTCCGAAGCGATCCGACAATGATACTTTCTCTTCGACTGCTTCCGATGGGTTGATGGCGGTCGATTGCTCGTTTTCCATCATGTGCCGCGGCAGAAGATGACGCCGGTTGGACGTGGCGTAGAGCAATACGTTGGTCGGACGCCCCTCGACGCCACCGTCGAGCACGGCTTTGAGCGACTTGTAGGACGTGTCGTCATGGTCGAAGGAAAGGTCGTCGCAGAAAACGATCACCGGCACCGGCGCGGATTTCAGGATTTCCATCAGCGCCGGTAGCGTCGCGATATCCTCGCGGTGAACCTCCACCAGCTTCACGGCGATGCCCGTATCGCGTGCGACCTGTGCGTGAACCGATTTGACCAGCGAGGATTTCCCCATGCCGCGCGCGCCCCACAGAAGCACGTTGTTTGCCGGATAACCTTCGGTAAAGCGCAACGTGTTGTCGACCAGGATATCACGCACGTGGTCGACGCCGGTGATCAGCGACAGTTCGATCCGGTTCGGTCTTTTGACCGGCTGCAAGTGGTGGCTTGCCGGCGCCCAGACGAAGCACTCTGCCGCGTCCCAATCGTTGGCAGCGGCAGCGGGGCCGGCGATGCGTTCGATCGCCGCGGAAAGCTTCTGCATTTCCTTGATGAGAACGTCGATCTTTGTTTCACTCATCGGTCCATCTCCGCTTGCTGAATCAGTCACTTGGCTTCGGTTTAACCGGGTAGCACGCAGGTTTGCGCTGGAAAAGGCCGCACTGGGTGGGAGAGGGGGTTCTCCTCTTGCCCAAATTATGTCAGAGGCACTGGAACGGATACGGGTGCCGTCGCTTTGCATTGCGGCTGCGCGCCCTTATATTCCGGCCGATTTGGCGCGGAGGAACCGCCGCATATTTTGAACTCAAGGAGTGATCGATGTTCATTACCGAAGCTTTTGCGCAGACAGCCGGCGCCCCGTCGACCGGCGGCGCGGACATCCTTATGTCCATTCTGCCCTTCCTGCTGATCTTTGTTGTTATGTATTTCCTCATCATTCGCCCGCAGCGTGCACAGATGAAGCGCCGCGACGAGCTGCTGAAGAACATCCGTCGCGGTGACCAGGTCGTGACCGGCGGCGGCATCGTCGGCAAGGTGACGAAGGTGGTCGACGATAGCGAGCTGGAAGTCGAAATTGCCGAAGGCATCAAGATTCGCGTCGTTCGCAGCGGCGTATCGGAAGTTCGCGTCAAGGGCGAACCCGTAAAGGAATAATCGAAGTCCAGCCACAACCGGATGTGTCCGGGAAACGGAGCGTTTGAGGCATGTCCAATCTGAAGCCGTTGAAGAGCGCTCTTGTTTGGCTGGCAGTGCTTTTGGGTGTCGCGCTCGCGATGCCGAACTTCCTGACGAAGGAACAGGCGGATGCGCTGCCTTCGTGGCTTCCGCACCGTCAGGTGGCGTTGGGGCTCGACCTCCAGGGTGGCTCGCATTTCATGCTGCAGGCCTCGCGCGAGGACATTCTCGCCGAGCGGCTTGAAGCGGTGACAAATGATGTCGGCAAAGCGCTGCGCGATGCCGACATTGCCTATTTCGGCCTGTCGGGCGAAGGTCAGTTGATCTCGCTGCGGGTTCGTGACCGAGCCAAGTTGCCGACAGCGCGTGCGGCGCTTGCTCCGCTCATGGCACCGGTGGAAACTGGTGGTCTGGTCAGCGACGAAGTTACCGAACTTGCCTTCGACAGCGCCGAGGCAGACGACTTGATCCGCCTTCGCCTGAGCGACGAAGGCATCGACTACAGGATGTCGCAGGCTCTGGCACAGACCATGGACGTCGTTCGGCGCCGGATTGCCGAAGTCGGGGTGGCAGACCCCCTGATCCAGCGCCGGGGTGATGATCGGCTTATCGTCCAGGTGCCGGGTCTGGCGGATCCGCAGCGCCTGAAGGACCTGCTTAGCCAGCGCGCCCGCGTTTCCTTCCAGATGCTGAATGTCGCCGTGCCCGTTGAGCAGGCTGTTGAAGCGCAGCCGCCGGCCGGCAGCGAAGTTCTTTATTCCTTCGACGATCCGCCGATACCCTATCTCGTCGAGAAGACCCGGCTGCTGTCGGGCGAAGACTTCACCGCCGCGCAGCCGGATATCGACGCGACAAGTGCCGAGGCGTCGGTCGCGATCAAGCTGACACCGGCGGCAACCGGCCGTGTTGCCGCACTTCAGGCAAAGGGCGCCGACCAGAAAGTCGCGATCATTCTCGACGACCAGGTCGTCGCTGCGCCGACACTTGCGGCTGCCGTCAAGGGCGATACGGCAATCATTACCGCCGATCTGCCGGAGGAGGGTGCCACCGATCTCGCAGCCCTCGTCAGAACCGGGCCACTACCGGCGACGTTGACTGTCGTCGAGGAGCGGACCGTCGGGCCGGGCGTGGGCGATGACGCGATCGGTGACGGCCTCAAGGCCGGCTTCATCGCTGCCGTTGCAGTCGCTGTTTCGATGATTTTCTTCTACGGCGTCTTCGGCATCTTCGCCGTCGCGGCTCTGGCCGTGAATCTCATTTTGATCATCGCCGCACTTTCACTCACCGGTGCGACGCTGACATTGCCGGGTATTGCCGCAATCATTCTGACCATCGGCGTGGCTGTCGATTCCAACGTTTTGATCTATGAGCGCATCCGCGAGGAAGCGCGCGGTGGTCAACCGCTGGTCCAATCGGTCAACAAGGGCTTTGCGCGCGCGTTCAGCAGCCTTTTCGATGCCAATCTAACGATGCTGATTGCCGGTGCGATCCTTTTCTACCTTGGGTCTGGTCCCGTGCGCGGCTTCGCCGTCACGCTTGCGATCGGCAGCTTCACGACCTTGTTTACCGCCTACACGATCACCCGCAGGATCGCCAAGGCCTGGCTGCGCGGCTGGAAGGCGCAGCATCTGCCGAAGGGTATTCGTACGGGACGCTTCAGCGATCTCGACATCCGCTTCATGGCGATCCGCAACCCGGTCTTCATCGTCATGGCCGCCTTGTCGGTTGCTTCCGTACTGCTGCTCGCAAGTCTCGGTCTCAATCTGGGGGTCGACTTCAAGGGTGGCTCGATCATCGAACTCGAAAGCAAGGCCGGCAATGTCGATATCGCCGATCTGCGCGTGCGGCTCGATGAGTTGAACCTCGGCGAAGTTCAGGTACAGCATCTGGGTTCTGGTAACGATGTCCTGGTGCGCGTGCCGTCACAGGAAGCCGGCGACAACGCCGAGCAGACCGCGATCGGCGTCATCCGGGCAGAGCTCAGCGACGAATATGCGTTCAAGCGCGTCGAAGTCGTCGGTCCGGTTGTCTCGGGCGAATTGACGCGCGCCGGCACTATTGGGCTTGCGGTCTCCTTTGCTGCGATCCTGCTTTACGTGTGGCTGCGCTTCGAATGGCGTTTCGCGCTCGGCGCCATCATCGCAACCCTGCACGACGTGCTGCTGACGATCGGCTTCCTGGTGATAACCGGCATCGAGTTCAATCTCGGCAGCATCGCCGCCGTTCTGACCATCGTCGGTTACTCCCTGAACGATACGGTCGTCATCTATGATCGTATCCGGGAGAACCTCGGCCGCTACAAGAAGATGCCGCTGTCGGTGTTGATCGACGCCTCGATCAACCAGACGCTGTCGCGCACGATCCTGACGGCGCTGACGACGGTGCTGGCGCTGGCGGCGCTCTACCTCTTCGGTGGCGGTCTTATCCGCTCTTTCAGCGTTACCCTCTTGTTTGGCGTCATCGTCGGCACGATCTCTTCGATCTATATCGCTGGTCCGATCCTCATTCTCTTCCGCAAGCGGACGGACCATTTCCAGGGCGGGGAGAATTCCTCCGGCCCGGGCGCCGGAGCGGCGCAAACGGCAAAGGGTTCAGTCTGAAATGCCCAAGGGTATCGAGATCCGCGAAGCGCATTTTCCGGGGCGCGCCCCGATCGATGCCTATGGCAATGGCGGCTTCCGCTTTGCCGATATGTCGCACCGCGGCTCCGTGCTGATGCTGCCATCGGGCGTCTATGCGTGGGACGTTGTTGAAGGCGATCCGTTGTTGGTCGAGAAGTTCCAGCGCGTGCTGGACGAAGCGAGTGACATCGAGGTGCTGTTGGTCGGCACCGGCCTCGATATCCGGCAACTGCCGGCCGAGCTGAAAACGGCCCTGCGTGCATTGAACATCTCGTCCGATCCGATGAGCACGGGAGCAGCTGTCAGAACCTACAACGTGATGCTGGCCGAAGCGCGTGCGGTCGCCGTCGCGCTGATTGCCGTCTGATCGCGGCCAGGGGAAGACTTGCGTGCAAGACATTGATGCCCAGATCCTGACCGACCTCAGGGACACGGATCGCGACCGTTACCTCGCCTGTCTGCTGGCGCCGGTGGCCAGCCAGCCGTCACTCGCTCCGCTCTATGCCTTCAACGCCGAGCTCGCCCGCATTCGCGAACTCGTGCACGAGCCCATCCCCGGTGAAATCCGAATGCAATGGTGGCGGGAGCTGTTGGAGAACGAAGCGGCGACGGGCGAGGGGCATCCGCTCGCGCGGGCGTTGCTCGCGTGCATTCGTAAGCATCGGCTTCCGATCGCTGTATTTCAGAACATGATCGATGCACGGATCTTCGACCTCTACGATGATCCGATGGAGGACAGGGCGGCGTTCGAAGGTTACGCCGGCGAGACCGCCTCGGCGCTCATTCAGCTGTCGTCGCTCGTCCTCGATCCGCAGAACGCCGCAAGGTCTGCGGAGGCAGCCGGTCATGCCGGCGTCGCGCAGACCGTCGCAGGCCTGCTTCTGCTCCTGCCGCAACATTCCCGCCGCGGCCAGGTCTATCTGCCGGCCGAGCTTCTGCGAGCAACCGGGCTTGACCGCGAAGCGCTGCTCGCCGGAGAAGACGGGCAAGCAATCGGGCGGGCGATCCGGGCCTTCGCCGGTTTCGGCCGCGATCATCTGGCCAAGGCGCGCGCCCGGCTCGACACGATCTCACCCGACAATTTCGCCGCCTTCGTTCCCCTGGCCCTCGCCGAGCCGATCTTCAATCGCGCGGATGCTGTCGGCGCAGAGTTGCTGCGCAATCCGATAAGGCCGGCGCAATGGCGGCGGCAGTGGTGGATGTGGTGGGCGAGCAGGCGCAAGCGGTTTTGAAGCCGGCCGCGCAAATGTGTTCAATGGCTTTGCTATAACGACCTGCACAAAAACCAGAGCTTGAAGCGAAGTCAAACGTTAGCGAAAGATGGCGGCGCGCTTTGGTGCCGAGACCTGCGCGGCATGTTGTAGGCCAGCTAGCCACGGCACGAGGCTGGTCAAATTGGCGCAAGGCTCGCATCGTATAAACACACCCTATCGACTCATTACCGACTTAGGGGGCCTGTCTGATGCTCTGGCTGCTTTTCATCATCATCGCCATTCTCGCCGGCGCCTTCTACATGTGGATGAACGCACGGGCCGAGCGGGATTGGGACGATCCGGATGCTGGCTCGGCAATGGTCGAGTTCGGGCGCGCCTTTCCGGACGAAGCGATCCGTGCACTTCATTCGACGGCGGACCGCAAGGCAATTTTTCTGCGGCTGCATGACGGCAAGGCTGGTTTCATCCAGTCGCACGGCACGCATTATGTCTGCCACGTCATTCAGCCGGGAAAAGTCCGGGTCAACAGTTCGGACAGCGGCCGCGGTCTGATTGTCCATTTCCCTGATTTCGCCTATCTCGACAACGCGTTCGAATTTCACAACGCTGCCGAGGCGGCCGAGGTATCGTTGTGGCTGTTGGGCAGTTTCAGCCCGAAGTCCGAGTTTACGGCAGACGAGGCAAATGTGCCGTCTTCGGCGCAGGCGAGCGAATAGCCGGCGCTCCGCTAGCAAACGCTGCGGGCATTCATGACATCAGTTTAGTTCTGTAAAAGG
The DNA here is from genome assembly GCF_003024455.1 of Ensifer sp. NM-2. Classification (NCBI taxonomy): domain Bacteria; kingdom Pseudomonadati; phylum Pseudomonadota; class Alphaproteobacteria; order Hyphomicrobiales; family Rhizobiaceae; genus Ensifer; species Ensifer sp. NM-2. The sequence continues at coordinate 51,258 of NZ_PVZR01000011.1, read as the reverse complement.
AAAGCCCTCGCAAACCGGAGTGGATCCGGTTTGCGAGGAAATGTTTGGCTCTCAGGCGCATCCGTTCAGCCAGGCGGCGCAGTCGCCGAGCGCTCGGGCGGCCGTGGCCTGTTTCTTCGCTGCGGCCTTTTCCTTGCCGCGGAAGCGCTTGGCGCCTTCGGGCTTGATGATGGCGCCGGGTTCCAGCGGCGGGAACAGGCCGAAGTTGACGTTCATTGGCTGGAACGAACGTTTGCCCGGCTCGTCGTCGGAAACGATGTGACCGCCGGTGATGTGGTTGAGCAGCGCGCCGAAGGCCGTCGTTGCCGGCGGTGCAGCCAAAGTTTCACCCTTGCGTTCCGCCGCGGCGAACCTGCCGGCCAGCAAGCCGATGCTTGCGCTCTCGACATAACCCTCGCAGCCAGTGATCTGACCGGCAAAGCGCAGGCCTGGCCGCGACTTGAGAGTTAGTGTGCCGTCGAGCAGGGTCGGCGAGTTGATATAGGTGTTGCGGTGCAGGCCGCCGAGGCGCGCGAACTCGGCGTTCTCGAGACCGGGGATCATCCGGAAGACTTCCGCCTGCGCGCCATACTTCAGCTTCGTCTGGAAACCGACCATGTTGTAGAGCGTGCCGAGCGCATTGTCCTGACGAAGCTGGACGACGGCATAGGCCTTGACCGTCGGATTGTGGGCGTTGGTGAGCCCCATCGGTTTCATCGGTCCGTAGCGAAGCGTCTCGCGTCCGCGCTCCGCCATCACCTCGATCGGCAGGCAGCCATCGAAGTAAGGCGTGCCTTCCCACTCCTTGAAGCCGGTCTTGTCGCCGGCCACGAGTGCGTCGATGAAGGCGTTGTACTGCTCTTCGTTCATCGGGCAGTTGATATAGTCCTTGCCCGTACCGCCGGGGCCGACCTTGTCATAGCGTGATTGGTACCAGCAGATGTCCATGTCGATCGTCTCGGTATAGACGATCGGCGCGATGGCGTCGAAGAAGGCAAGCGCATCAGCGCCCGTTTCCTGGCGGATCGATTCGGCGAGATCAGGCGCTGTCAGCGGACCGGTTGCAATTACTGCAAGGTCCCATTCCTTCGGCGGCAGGCCGCGGATTTCTTCGCGTACCACGGTGATCAGCGGATGGCCGTCGATCGCCGCGGTGACGGCGTCGGAGAAGCCGTCGCGGTCGACGGCAAGCGCGCCGCCGGCCGGAACCTGGTTGGCATCGGCCGCCTTCATGATCAGCGAGCCTGCAAGGCGCATTTCGGCGTGGAGTACGCCGACGGCATTGCTGGTCGCATCATCGGAGCGGAACGAGTTGGAACAGACGAGTTCGGCAAGGCCGTCCGTCTTATGTGCATCGGTGCCGCGGACGCCGCGCATCTCGTGCAGCACGACCGGAACGCCGGCCTCGGCGATCTGCCAGGCCGCTTCGGAGCCGGCAAGGCCGCCGCCGATGACATGAATGGGAGAGTGGGAGGAGGTGTCTTTGCTCATGGTCGGCTTCCTACCATGCTCGTCCTGTCGTTCCAACCGTCGTTGCGCCGGGAACAAACGAAAACGGCGCCTGAAGGCGCCGTCTTGGAAGTCTGGTCGTTCGTTCCGATTAACGGAAGGAACGCGATGCGATGTTGCGGATATCGTAGCGGGTGATGCCGATGTCATTGAGAGCGTGGTTCGACAGGTTGCCGAGCTCGCTAACGGTGCGGCGGTAGTTAATCCAGCTTTTTGCGATACGAATCGGGTTCATGACTTTTTCCTCAAGATCGGTTTGTCGCGACAGCCATCTGTCTGCGTCGTTGAGGTTCTTATACGCTTGTCTAATTGGAAGGTGGAGTGCAAAGAAAATGCAGCTGCTATGCATTTGTGCAGTGCATCGCCAAATTGCTGGGCAACATTTGCACCCGCTCGAAAACGCGCCATCACTTAAAGATTGATTAAAGTGCGTGCGCGGCCCGTTAAGGATTTGTAATCGCGCTATTTTCTGCGCGGATGCCCGACGGTGTCGCCGCGGTTCCCAGCTTCAATCCAGGCACGATTGCTTGGCTATAAGCAGAACTCGATCGGTGACGCGCTTTCGCAATTGCGAAGGTGATTTTGCGGCAGCATTTCGACAACGAAAAACGCCCCCCGGAATGAACCGGAGGGCGTTGGTAATGTCCGGCGCGCTGCGCGAAGCAGCGCTCCTGGAATTACTTGATGGCCTGACGTGCAACGTACTGGATGTCGCCGCGGCCGATGCCGAGGTCGCTCAGTTCCCGGTCGCTCATGCGGCCGAGTTCGTTGCAGGTCTGACGATACTTGCGCCAATTGTTGAAAGAGCGTGCGAGGTTCATGATCCTATCCTTTCTAGGGTCGTGTGCCAGCGCTTATCTCTCGGCTGGCCGTCATCTGATGACCCGAAATATAATCGATTTTAGCAGAAGTTACAGAGATAATGCTGCATCGCACCCATGCAGCTATTGCAAGTCTCATTCTGGCCGGGATGTCGACGCCATACCACCAATGTGCTGCCGGATGCCGACAGAACCGTAAGAGACTGCAGAGAGAAGAGGATGGCTGAATCAAACAACGCCCGCTGGGGGAGGAGATCCAGCGAGCGTCGTTTTATTCTGATCGGCAACTGGGAGGAGGAGTGCTGCCAATCCAAATCGAGGGGCGCTGGGAGGAGGAGTGCGCCGCCCCGATCGATGAGTTGAAGGTACTTCAGTCTGCCGAATTTGGGTAGATCAGTTGCCTCATGGCACCTATGCATGCGGCGCATACCTCGATGTGAAGTCGACAGATATCTGCGCAAATATTGTGCAATTGCTTCGCTTGGTCGCGATGGATGAAAAACGGGGGGGCTGAAAAGAAATAACGCCCGCTGGGGGAGGAGGTCCAGCGAGCGTCATTGAAGGTGATTGGCAACTGGGAGGAGGAGTGTTGCCAATCGTATCGGAGGGGCGCTGGGAGGAGGAGTGCGCCGCTCCGAATTCCATCGAACTTTCGTCCGGGTCTTTCCCGGCACTCCGGGGCGGTTGACCATTGCCGCTAGCGTCCGCTTGGCTGTTTGCCTTCGTTCGCTTCTGATGATTTGAATATAGGGTGTTTAAATCGATTTGTGCAGTGCAATATCCGCATGGAAGATATGCGCATTGCGCAAGCCGTCAGATCCTGGCGGACCAACGTCTGGTCCGAGCGATCGAATGGTTGTGTTTTTCCGCCATTGCGTGATTAGGTAAGCGCCTCGGTTTTTGTCTTCAAGGGCAGGGCCGCCGAAGGAGGTGGGGCAGCATGTATCGCGGTCGTCTGGAAAAGGACTTCAAGCATTGGGTTGGCATGGGGCTTCTGCCGGAGGCTTCCGCGCGACAGATGCTTGCGGAGTATGATGGTCGCGAATCCACCTTTCGGGCGGGGCGTGTTCTGCTGGTGCTCGCCGCCCTGCTGCTGTCGGCCTCCGTCCTGCTGCTTGTCGCGGCCAATTGGGAAGCACTGCCGCGTCTTGCCCGCCTGATCGGTATTGTCGCCTTGATCTGGGGCTTTCATCTTGCCGGTGCGTTGCTTCTCCGGCGAGGCAATGGCGGCCTGGCCGCGGCGGCTCTGGTGCTGGCGGCGATGTCGTTTGGTGCCGGCATTGCCCTGGTCGGGCAGATGTATCATCTCTCGGGTGATGCAGCCGATGCGATCCTGCTCTGGATCGCCGGCGCTTGCGTGACGGCGCTCGCCTTTCGATCGGCGGCTGTCACAACAGTGTGCGGCGGGCTGGCCTGGGCCTATTTCCTGACGTTGCTGTCGGAGGGCGGTCTTGGCGATATCGTCGAATGGCAGACCTGGCTCGTCCCGGCGCTCGCCATCCTCGTGGTCATTCTGGTGCGTGTGACGGATGCAGGTCGCGCGCGGCACCTCGCCTATCTTCTCGTCACGGGATGGCTGATTTGGCTCTATATCGAGAACTCGTCCTTGGGTTTTGCCGGCACGCTGGCAGGCGGCGGCATTGTCGCCTTCCTTGCGGCAGCCATGCCGGGCTCGCCGCTTCGCCCCATCGCGCTTGAAGCCGGCTCCGCGCCCGCATTCTATTCCTTCGCCTTGGCACTCATCGGTTTCTCGGTGCTGCAGTTTGAAGCTGACGGTTTGACCAGTGAAGTGGCCGCCGGCGCGGCCGTGCTCATCGTCGCTCTGCTTGGGATCGCACTTGCCGGCGCGCAGAACGGGGCAGTGCGTTACCTCGGTTATGCGGCGTTTGCTGGTGAACTTCTCTATCTCGCATTCGAGACGCTGGGCTCAATGCTCGGAACCTCGGGCTTCTTCCTGATTTCCGGCCTGCTGGTGGCGGCGATCGCCTGGCTGGTGATCCGGATCGAAGGGCGCCTGATGCGGACGCGACGCGAGGAGGTTTCGCCATGACTGGTCTCTCGCCAAAGCGTCGCTGGTTGCCGCCGCTCATCGCCGCGCTGATTGCCGCCGTCCTTCAGACGGCAGCGCTTGGCTACATGGTCGAAAGCCGGGCTTCGATCCTGCGCAACGGCAAGGAAGTCCTGCTGAAGACCGTGCCGGTTGATCCGAGGGATCTGCTGCGCGGCGACTACGTCATCCTGAGCTATGACATTTCCTGGCTGCCGCCGGCACTTTTCAAGGACGGATTGCCGACGGCGCCGGCGGAAGCGACGGTTTTCGTGCGTCTGGCAAAACAACCGGACGGCTTCTGGGGTGCGGCGCAAGCGTCCTTCAAGCCCCTTGCGCCGACGGATGACAGTGTCGTGCTTCAATCGCAACCGTTCACCTATTACCCTTCGTCGAGTGAAAACCCGTCATCGATAAACGTCGCATATGGCATCGAGCGATTCTATGTTCCGGAGGGCGAGGGCCGGGTGCTGGAGCAAGCGCGCAATGCCGAGGCGCTTTCGGTCAATGTTCGCGTCAATAATGCGGGGCGCGCACAGATAAGGCAGATCGCCGTCGAAGGCACGCCTGTCTACGAAGAGACGCTCTATTGACCGCTTGCTGCGGGATCGGATCGATCTGTCGTGGGTAACCGCATTTTCCCTTTGATCCCGCGAAAACGAGTGATATAGAGACGCCGCGCTCGGGAAAGCCCTGAACCTCAGCATGCCCATTCTATCTGCGGTATTTCCGTTGGTTGGTCTTGCGGGAATACGATCAGGCGGTGCGATTGTCTGAACGCGGGTATGGTGAAATTGGTAGACACGCCAGATTTAGGTTCTGGTGCCGCAAGGCGTGGGAGTTCAAGTCTCTCTACCCGCACCAAGACAAGCATCGCGCCAAAAGTCCGGATTCTGCTATGATGAAGGGGGCTGGAGTGCCATTTTGCTTGCAAAACGGTTACGGAACTGCGTAAAGCCACTCCCGGCAAATGGATCGGCTCACGTGCTCGCCAGACCTTTCTAAGGGGAAGAGCACAGTCAACGTGAAATGAAGGTTTGAACATGCAGGTTATCGAAACGCTCGCTCAAGGGCTGAAGCGCGAACTCAAGGTCGTTATCCCGGCCAAGGACATGGAAGCTCGGATGAACGAGCGTCTGGCCGAAGTGAAGGACCGTGTGAAGATCAACGGCTTCCGGCCGGGCAAGGTGCCGTTCGCGCATCTGAAGAAGGTCTATGGCAAGTCGATCATGGCAGATCTCGTCAACGAGATCGTCCGCGAAAAGCCGACCGAGATCCTTTCGGGCCGTGGCGAGAAGTCGGCGACCCAGCCGGAAATCGCGATGACCGAGGACGAGTCCGAAGCCGACAAGATCCTCAACGCTGAGGCTGACCTCGAGTTCACCGTCGCTTACGAAATCATCCCGGCGATCGAACTCAAGGACGTCAGCGGCATCAAGGTGACGCGCGAAGTCGTCGAGATCGCCGAAGACGAAGTCAACGAGCAGATCCTGCGTATCGCTGAAAGCGCTCGCACCTACGAATCGAAGAAGGGCAAGGCCGCCAACGGCGACCGCGTCACCATCGACTACCTCGGCAAGGTTGACGGCGAAGCCTTCGACGGCGGCAAGGACGAAGACGCAGAACTCGTTCTCGGCTCCAACCGCTTCATCCCGGGCTTCGAAGAGCAGCTCGTCGGCGTCAAGGCTGGCGACGAGAAGACCATCACCGTGACGTTCCCGGCCGATTACCCGGCAGCGAACCTCGCTGGCAAGGAAGCCACCTTCGACATCACCGTCAAGGACGTTGCTTCGGCCCAGGACATCGAAATCAACGACGAACTGGCCACCAAGCTCGGCCTCGAATCGGCTGACAAGCTGAAGGAAATCGTTCGCGGCCAGATCGAGAGCCAGTACGGCTCGCTGACCCGCCAGAAGGTGAAGCGTCAGATCCTCGACCAGCTCGACGAACTCTACCAGTTCGATACGCCGGAGCGCCTCGTCGAAGCCGAATTCGAAAACATCTGGCGTCAGATCAACACCGATCTGCAGCAGGCCGGCAAGACCTTCGCTGACGAAGAAACCACCGAAGAAGAAGCACGCGCCGAATACCGCAAGCTCGCTGAGCGTCGCGTTCGCCTCGGCCTCGTTCTCTCGGAAATCGGCGAAAAGGCCGGCGTTCAGGTCAGCGACGACGAACTGCAGCGTTCGCTGTTCGAACAGCTCCGCCAGTTCCCGGGCCAGGAAAAGCAGATCCTCGACTACTTCAAGAACACGCCTGGTGCCGCCGCTTCGCTGCGCGCTCCGCTGTTCGAAGAGAAGGTTGTCGATCACCTGCTCTCCGAGATCTCGGTAACCGACAAGACGGTTTCCAAGGAAGAGCTGACGGCTGACGACGAAGAAACCGAAGGCAAGGCTGCCAAGAAGGCTCCGGCCAAGAAGAAGGCCGCTGCCAAGGCTGACGCCGCTGAAGGCGAAGAAGCCGCTGCTCCGAAGAAGAAGGCTCCGGCCAAGAAAAAGGCTGCTGACGACAGCGCCGAGTAATCACTTCTTCGATTGCTTACAAATTGAGGCCCTGCCGTTTACGGCGGGGCCTTTTCTGTTGGGGAAATGTTTGTCGTGCGTGGTGGGTGCACAGAGACGTTTTGCTTTACCGAAGATCGAGCAGCAACGCCCGGTGATCCGAGACTTCCGGTTGTTCGACAACGTCGAAGCTGATGACATCGACATCCGGCGTGGCCAGCATGTAATCGGCGTAACGCCCTGATTTGCCGTAGTGCGATGTGCGTGTATCCGTGTGACCTCGACCGGTGACGAGATCGGACAGGCCGAGACTGCCGAGCGCCGCAAAGGTTGCGCTTTCAGGCAGGACATTGAAATCGCCGCAGACGACGAGCCTTTCGTTTCCGGGCCAAATGCGGCCGATAAGTTGTACCAGCGCATCCGCCTGCGCCTGCCGCTCCGGCGTGTCGCCCTTGCCGTTCGTGGTCCGCAGGCCGTGCATCTGCGCGATGGTTATGGAAAAGCCATGCTCATAGTTGAAGAGGCGGAGGCAGTGGGCATTTCGGGCGCGCGGATGTTCGCCCCAACCGTCGGGCGAAAACTCGCCATGGACGAAATCGAGCGCCTGGCCGATGACGGGAAAGGATTTGCGCACGAATGTCGCCAATCCGAATTCGGAATGGACCATACGATCGCCATCGGAAAGCTCGCCTCTCGACGTCGGGCAGAAATACCCGTCATGATCAGGCAGGGCTGCGCAGATCTCGTCGAAGAGATTGGCGCGCTGCGGCAGCTCGACATCGCGATCGCGGTAAAGGAGCCACTCTGACCTCGTCTCCGGAGAGCGCACGACCTCCTGCAGACACAGGATGTCTGCGTTGACTTCGACAAGATACGGTATCAGCGGCGCATGCAGCTTGCCGCCCCAGGCATTCTGGGAGAGGATGCGTAGTGCCATGCTCAATCGCTCGCCAAAACACGGCCCGACGATGCGCAGCATATTCGGGCCGTATGCGTGAAAACGAAGCCCAGGCCGATCACTTGATGCCGTTCTCAAGTGGCCGGATTTGGCGACGTCAGGGCGGCGAGGCTATCTGATTCGCGGCGGTTTGTTCGGGGCCGACCTGGCCGGCCTCGCGGCATTTTAAGCCGTCGGCTTGATCTCGCCCATGCGGTTCCAGGCGTCGAGGCCGGCAATCTTGTAGGCTTCGGCAAGCGTCGGATAGTTGAACGTGTTCTCGACAAAGTACTCGACGGTGCCCTTGAGGTTCAGCACGGCCTGGCCGATATGAACCAGCTCGGTCGCGCCTTCACCGAGGATGTGCACGCCGAGCAGGCGGCGCGTCTTTAGCGAAAAGATCATCTTCAAAAGACCGGAGTCGAGCCCCATGATGTGGCCGCGCGAGGTTTCGCGAAAGCGCGCAATGCCGCATTCATAGGCAATGCCGCGCTCCTTGACCTCCTCTTCTGAAAGGCCGCAGGTGGAGATTTCCGGAACGGCATAGATGCCGTAAGGGAAGTATTTTTGCGGCTCCATGGCGATGGCGCCGACTGCGACGCGAGCAGCAATGCGTCCCTGTTCCATCGAAGTCGAGGCAAGGCTCGGGAAGCCGACCACGTCGCCGGCGGCGTAGATGTTGGGCACTGAGGTCTGGAAGGTTTCGGGATTGACCTTGAGCCGACCGCGGCTGTCGGCTTCGAGCCCGGCGGCCGGAAGATTGAGCGTGTCGGTCGCGCCCATGCGGCCGGCGGCAAAGAGCACCATGTCGGTCACGATCCTGCGGCCGTTGTCGAGCGTCAGCAGAACCTTACCATCGTCGAGCCGTTCGACCTTTTCCGCCTTCTGCCCGAGATGGAGTTTCATGTTGCGGTCGCGCAATTGATAGGTGAAGTCCTCGACAATCTCCTTGTCGATGAAGTCGAGCATCGTCGTCTTCGGGTCGATCACCGTCACTTGCGTGTCTAGCGCACTGAATATCGTCGCATATTCGATGCCGACGACGCCGGCGCCGATCACCACGAGCGAGCGCGGCAACTGCGAGATATCGAGCAGCTCGTCGCTGTCGAGCACGGTCTTGCCGTCGAAGGGCATGTAGTCCGGACGGAATGGCTTCGTGCCGACGGCAAGCATGATGCTGGTCGCCGAAACGAGCAAAGTCTCGCCGTCGTCCTTGACCACTTCAAGCGTGGTCTGATCGACGAAACTTGCCTTGCCGCGCATCTGCTGCACGCGGTTGCGGGCAAACTGGTGTTCGAGAACCTCAACCTCATGATTGAGGGTGATGATCAGTCGCTGGCGCAGATCCTCGGCGCTGATCTCCTCCTTGACGCGGTAAGAGCGGCCGTAAAAGCCGCGTTCGCGCCAACCCGAGAGATTGAGCGCCGTTTCGCGCAGGGTCTTCGACGGGATCGTGCCCGTGTGCACGGAAACGCCGCCGACGCGTTTGCCCTGTTCGATGACGAGAACCTTCTTGCCGAGCTTGGCGGCCTGGATGGCGCCACGGCGGCCGGCGGGTCCGCTTCCGACGACGATGAGATCGAACTGGTTCATGGGCATTTCCGTAAAAAAGGAAGAATCGTTGTGCGCTGCGAAAAGTCTCGCTCGCATGCGTCTATATCGTCAATCGCACAGTTTGATGAAGTGGTTTTCGTCTTTGAAACCTGTTGGGTGCGAATATGACGAAATACGCGTATGCTCGATGACCCAATAGCATACCGGTGCATGGAATTCATGCGGGCATGGGAGGTCTTCTATGGCGTTCGACCTGATGAACGAGCCAAGCTCGGACTATTCGCGCACCACGGAACCGCCGCATGGGGAGGACAGGCAGGGCGTGATCGCCGCTGCGGTCTACGAAAACGGCGTGCGCATCCAGGACATTCAGGTGGAAGATGCGAGCAAATGGCGAAACCGCCCGAATGCCGTCATCTGGATCGGTCTCCATGAACCGGATGCTGCGTTGCTTCGCCAGGTGCAGCGCGAGTTCGATCTGCATGACCTGGCGATCGAAGACGCCTGCAAGGCGCATCAACGTCCTAAACTTGAGATCTATGGCGATTCGATTTTCGTCGTTGCCCGCACCGCTCATATGGTCGGAGTCGAAATCGCGTTCGGCGAAACGCATCTCTTCGTCGGGCGCGGCTACGTCGTCTCGGTTCGCCACGGCGCCTCGACCTCCTATATGGCCGTGCGGCAGCGATGCGAAGCGTCACCCGCTGCCCTTGCTCATGGTGAGAACTATATCCTGTATTCGATCCTCGATTTCATCGTCGACAATTACATGCCGGTAATCGAGGCCATTCACGAGGAAGTCGAACGGCTCGAGGATCGTCTGCTTCGCCAACGGCTGGAGAAGGCGGATATCGAACGGCTCTATCTGCTCCGGCGCAACCTGCTCAGGCTTCGCAATGCCGCCGTGCCGCTGGTCGATGTCTGCCGGCGGCACGAGCATATCGATCTGCCCGGCATGGAGGCGGCACTGCAACCGCTGTTTCGCGATGTGACCGACCATGTCCGCCGCGTGCAGGAAGATATCGATGCGTTGCGCGAGGTTCTGGCCTTCACCTTTGAAGCCAGCTTGATGATCGGCCAATCCGAGCAGACGGAGATCTCCCGCAAGCTTGCCTCCTGGGCAGCTATCCTTGCAGTGCCGACGGCAATTGCCGGTATCTACGGGATGAACTTCGACGACATGCCGGAGCTTAAATTCCGCTACGGTTATTTCGTGGTGCTGGCCGTGATCATCGGGCTCTGCCTGACGCTGTATCGCTTCTTCCGCCGCGCCCGATGGCTTTGATTGCAAAGCCCGGCGGCTAGAGCATTTCCAGGAAAAGTGCGAAGCGGTTTTCCATCAGGAAATGCGTAAAAAAGCGTTTGTGCGATTCCGTCCAAATCGGAAACGCTCTAGAAGAGGCGCAGCCCCTTCAGGCTTACATGGCCGTCCTTGCCGATGATGATGTGATCGTGCACCGCAATGCCGAGCGGCTTGGCTGTCTCGACGATCAGCTTGGTCATGTCGATATCCGCCCGCGACGGCGTGGGGTCGCCTGAGGGGTGATTATGCGCAAGGATGATCGCGGTTGCCGACAATTCGAGTGCGCGCTTGACGACCTCGCGCGGATAGACAGGCGTGTGGTCGATCGTGCCCGTCTGCTGGACCTCGTCGGCAATCAACGCATTACGCTTGTCGAGGAATAATATCCGGAATTGCTCCTTGGTCTCATAGGCCATAGCCGCGTGGCAATATTCGATCACCGCCGACCAGGACGAGAGAATGTGCTTCTTGCGCAGGTCACTCTTCAGCGTTCGGTGCCCGATCGTCGAGACGAGCTTCAGGTCGAGCGCGACCGATTCGCCAACACCCTTGACCTCCTGCAGCAACGGGAGCGGTGCGCCGAATACACCGGCAAGCGTGCCAAAGCGCGTCAGCAGCGCCTTGGCAATCGGCTTGGTATCCTTGCGCGGGATAAGCCGGAACAGCAGCATTTCGAGGAGTTCGTAGTCGGCAAGCGCGGCGTCGCCGTGCTCGCGATACCGTGTTCGCAGCCGATCACGGTGGCCAAGATAGTGCGCCTCGACCGCCTGAGCTGCCGCGTCTGAGACATGCGCGTCCTGCGGCTGCAGATCCGCAAAAAACGACCGTTCGTCCGCCGGCTGCGTCGCATCGCCTGCGGATGAGCGGGAGTTTTTCTTCATGCGGCGCCCATGGCGGCCATGTCAGGCTTGAAGAGGCCGGCCGGCGAGAGCGTGAAGATCTCGCAGCCATCAGCCGTGACGCCGACCGTATGCTCGTACTGCGCCGAGAGAGAACGGTCGCGTGTTACCGCCGTCCAGCCATCGGCAAGCACCTTCACGTGCGGGCGACCGAGATTGATCATCGGCTCGATGGTGAAGATCATGCCTTCGCGCAGTTCCGGCCCCTCGTTGGCGCGGCCGTAATGCAGGATGTTGGGAGCGTCGTGGAAAAGCCGGCCGACGCCGTGTCCGCAGAAGTCGCGTACGACCGAGCACCGTTCGGCTTCGGCATAGGCCTGGATGGCTTCGCCGATCGCGCCGGTGCGGGCGCCAGGACGCACGGCGGCAATGCCGCGCATCAGGCACTCATGCGTCACGTCGAGAAGCCGCTCGGCGGCACGTTTGATCTCGCCGACCGGATACATGCGGCTGGAATCGCCGTGCCAGCCATCGATCACATAGGTCACGTCGATATTGACGATATCGCCGTCGCGAAGCGGCTTGTCGTTCGGAATACCGTGGCAGACAACGTGGTTGATCGAGGTGCAGGACGACTTGGTATAGCCGCGGTAGTTCAGCGTTGCCGGAAGCGCGCCGTTGTCCATGCCGAACTCGAAGACGAAGCGGTCGATCTCCTCGGTCGTCACCCCGGGCCGAACGCGCGACACCAGTTCGTCGAGGCAACGCGCCGTCACCTGACAGGCCTTGCGCATACCTTCGAACCCCTCCGGTCCGTAGAGGCGGATGACGCCGGTGTTCTTATAGGGCGCGGACCCTGCCTCGATGTAAGTCACCATTCCAGAACTTTCAGTTGTTTCCTGTCGAATTTCATAATCCAGCAGGGGCAGCCTCGTCCACTGCCGTGCACCTTGAGGGACTGATATAGGGCGCAGCGCACAGTATTTCGCAGCCGCGATCTTCCGCTAAGCAGATCGGCAAGCCTAACGCGGATCAATGCCTGCGCCTATCCGTAGAATGTTGCAGGTTGCTAAGGGTTGGCGATGCCGTGCGTGCCAAATCGGTAACTCAGGCGAAGTTGCGAATAGCGCTGGCACCTGCCTCATCGATTGCGATCAAGCCGATCGGTGCTATCTCGGAGGGCGATACCAGGCATTTCACCGCATAGGCCTCGACACCTCTGGTCATGGCACGATCGAAGGCAGCGGCATATACAGGGGCGTAGTCGCGGCAGATCTGCAGGTGATCGCAATCGCTGCGCTGCACTAGGTAGACCATGATCGCGCGATGGCCGGCTTCGACCATGTCTCCCAGTTCTTCGAGGTGCTTGGCGCCACGTGCAGTCGGGCTGTCGGGAAACTCGGCCACGCCAGGGTTGCGACTGAAATGCACATTCTTCACCTCGACATAGGCAAGACCGCGCAGGCTGTCGCTCAAGAGAATGTCGATTCGCGAATTGCGCCCGTATTTCTGCTCGCGGGCGAGGTTCTCGTAGAGATGAAGGTCGGCGACAAGTCCGAGCCGAATGGCCTCTTCCGCCAGACGGTTGGGCAGGCCGGTGTTGATGCCGACCAGCGTACCATCCGCCTCGACGATTTCGAGCATCTGCCGGTACTTGCGCGTCGGGCTATCATGCTCCGACATCCAGATGCGCGAACCCGGCGTCGTCAGTCCGCGCATCGACCCGGTGTTGGGGCATGAGCCGGTCAATGCCGTACCATCGGCGAGGAGAGCGTCGAATAGAAAGCGTTTGTAGCGCTGCACGAGCGTGGCGGGCACGAGTGGCCGATCGAAAATCAAGATCTGTTCACACTTTGGTCAGGCGCGGGCGCGCACATAGGAGCCGGGCGCCTCTTCCAGCGTGTTGAGCGTGCCGCCGGGCTTGCGCGCGGGCACGCGCTTCTTGTCCAGCTTTTCGATCCACTGATGCCAGTGCGGCCACCAGGACCCGGGGGTCTCCGTGGCCGTTTTGACCCAATCGTCGAACTCTCCCTTGGGAGGACCGCCGGTCCAGAACTGGTACTTGCCCTTGTCCGGTGGGTTCACGACGCCGGCGATGTGGCCCGAGCCGGAAAGCACGTATGTGACCTTGCCACCGAAGGAGGAACTGCCGAGGAAAACGGAGCGCGGCGGAGCGATATGGTCTTCCTTGGTTGCCAGGTTGTAGATCGGGATCTTGACGTCACCCAGCGATACCTGCTTGCCGGCCAGCATCATCTCGCCCTTCGACAGACGGTTTTCCAGGTAGCAGTTGCGCAGGTAGAACGAATGGTTGGCCGCCGGCATCCGGGTCGAATCGGAATTCCAGTAGAGCAGGTCGAAGGGCAGGGGCTCCTGCCCCTTGAGGTAGTTGTTGACGAAGTAGGGCCAGATCAGTTCGGAGGCGCGCAGCATGTTGAACGCGGTCGCCATTTTCGAGCCGTCGAGATAGCCGGCCACCCGCATGTTGGCTTCCATCTGGCTGATCTGGTCTTCGTCGACGAAGACCTTGAGATCACCGGCGTGAGTGAAGTCGACCTGGGTGGTAAACAGCGTTGCCGAGCGGATGCGCTCGTCGCCCTCTGCGGCATGGAGCGCCAGTGTTGCGGCCAATAGCGTTCCACCGACGCAATAGCCGATGGCATTCACGTCCCGTTCGCCGGTCGCCTGTTCGACGGTGTCGAGCGCAAAGCCGATGCCTTCGCGGGCATAGGCTTCCCAATCCTTGGCCGCATGCCGCTCGTCCGGATTGACCCAGGAGATGACGAACACCGTGTGTCCCTGATCGACCGCCCACTTGATGTAGGATTTCTGCGGGTTGAGGTCGAGCACGTAGAACTTGTTGATCCAGGGCGGGCAGATCAACAGCGGACGCTTGAGCACCGTTTCCGTCGAGGCCTCGTACTGGATCACCTGGCAGACGTCGCTCTGCGCGACCACCTTGCCGGGGGTGATCGCGATGTTTTCGCCGATCGCGAATTTGCTGGTATCGGTCTGGCGCATCCTGAGATCGCCGCGACCGGCCACCACGTCCTCGGCAAACATTTGCATGCCCTTGACGAGATTGGCGCCGCTCGTCGCAACCGTTTCCCGGTAGAGCTGAGGGTTGGTGGTGACGAAATTGGTCGGAGAGAGCGCACTCGAAATCTGCCTGACGTAAAAGGCAGCCTTGTGTTTGGTGTGGTCGTCCAGCCCTTCCGCGTCGCGCACCATCTTGTCAGCCCAGTCCGACGTGATGAAATAGGCCTGCCGGACGAAATCGAAGAACGGGTTTTTTACCCAGTCCTCGTCGGCGAAGCGCTTGTCGGTGCGCTGCAAGCTCACGGGATCGGTGGCGACAACATCACCGGACATGCGATGCAAGGTTCGAGACCACATCTCGAAGAAACTGCCCATCAGATGGGTCTGGGCTTCGAGCGTCCGGCGTGGATCGGAAAGCCAATACTCGGAAACCCTGGAGAGGGTTTTGACCATGTCGGTGACAGGTTCGGAGAAGACGTCGGATTTTTCGCCGGTTTCGCGCGGCGCAAGCCAGGCTGAGGCCGCCTTGCCGAGCTGCTCCATTGCGCGGGCAAGGTTGACCGCGAGGCCTTCGGGATCCTTGACGATGTAGGGTTCAACGGACTTCGGGTCGAAGCCAGCAAAGCCGTCCTTGCCTTCGGCATTCCTGTCTGCTGTCACCCGGTTTCCTCCACAGCATCTTGTTTGTTTTGTATTTTTACATTCTGCCCGAAAATGATTACAAGGGCTAGCGCATCGTCGCGCCACGAAAACAGAGGTCTTTGCCAGTATGCTCGCCGTCGGAAAACAGCGCTCCATCACCTGGGTTGCCGGGATCATTCTCCTCGGCACGCTTGCGGGCTGCAACAGCCAGAAGACCGATTTCGAAAATTATCCCTCCGTCTACGGTCAGAAGCCTGCGGCAACGCAGCAGATGACCAATCAGGAAGCCGCCGATATGCAGGCGCGGCTGTCCGCGCTCGGTGCCGCGCGCAAATCCGGCTCCATCTCCGAAGCGGAGTATCAGCGTCGCATGAAGGAAATGCGAAAGCTTGCCGAAGACCACGGCTCCGACACGTTGAAACAGATCACGAATTAGCACTTGCGTTTCAGGTGATTTGGACGCAAAGCGTTCAATGGCCGCAATGACGGCCGTTCACCAAAGCGCATGTTTTCGCGACGGCCAACCGCTGGCGGATACGTGCGCCAAACGAGGTTTGGAGATGGAAGAGTTTCACAAAGTCCGGCGTTTGCCGCCTTATGTTTTCGAACAGGTCAACCGTTTGAAAGCAAGCGCGCGAGCGGCCGGTGCTGACATCATCGACCTCGGCATGGGCAATCCGGATCTTCCCACTCCGCAGTCGATTGTCGACAAGCTCTGCGAGGCCGTTCAGGACCCGCGCACGCATCGTTATTCGTCGTCGAAGGGCATTCCCGGGCTGCGTCGTGCCCAGGCCGCCTATTACGCCCGCCGCTTCGGCGTCAAACTGAACCCGGACACGCAGGTCGTCGCCACCCTTGGCTCCAAGGAAGGCTTTGCCAACATGGCTCAGGCGATCACCGCGCCGGGCGACGTGATCCTGTGCCCTAATCCGACCTATCCGATCCATGCCTTCGGCTTTCTGATGGCCGGTGGCGTCATCCGCTCGATCTCGGTCGAGCCGGACGACACATTCTTCGGGCCGCTGGAGCGCGCCGTTCGCCATTCGATCCCGAAGCCGCTGGCGCTGATCCTCAATTACCCGTCGAACCCGACGGCGCAGGTTGCGACGCTCGATTTCTATAAGGAAGTCGTGGCATTCGCGAAGAAGCACGACATCATCGTCTTGTCGGATCTGGCCTATTCGGAAATCTACTTCAACGATGCGCCGCCACCATCCGTGCTCGAGGTGCCGGGCGCGATCGACATCGCGGTCGAGTTCACCTCGATGTCGAAGACGTTTTCCATGCCCGGTTGGCGCATGGGCTTTGCCGTCGGCAACGAGCGGTTGATCGCGGCGCTGACGCGCGTGAAGTCTTATCTCGACTATGGTGCGTTCACGCCGATCCAGGTTGCCGCCACCCAGGCACTTAACGGTGACGGCAGCGACATCGCCGAGGTCCGCAACATCTACAAGCGCCGTCGCGACGTGATGGTCGAAAGCTTCGGCAAGGCCGGCTTCGACGTGCCGCCGCCGGCAGCCACGATGTTTGCCTGGGCCAAGATCCCGGAGAAGTTCCGTCATCTCGGATCGCTCGAATTCTCAAAGCTGCTTGTAGAGAAGGCCGATGTGGCCGTAGCGCCGGGCATCGGCTTCGGCGAGCAGGGTGACGACTATGTGCGTCTGGCGCTCGTCGAAAACGAGCACCGCATTCGTCAGGCGGCACGCAATATCAAGAAGTTCCTGTCCACGGCTGACGAGACGATGCACAACGTCATCTCGCTCAACGCGCATCGGTAAAAGACGGGGGCGTGCCAGGCGCGCGCCCCTACCGCAACGGCCCCGCCGTTCTGGCGGGGACCCTCACATGTTAGGAAATGGCTATGGCAGATGCCCTCAAAATTGGCATTGCGGGCTTGGGTACCGTCGGTGCCTCGCTCGTGCGAATCCTCCAGGATCGTCACGAGATGCTGGCAACGACATGTGGCAGGGCAATCGAAATTACAGCCGTAACGGCGCGTGACCGCTCCAGGGATCGTGGAGTCGATCTGTCGAAGACCACCTGGTTCGACGATGCCGTCTCGCTCGCTGCCAATGCCGATATCGATGTCTTCATCGAATTGATGGGCGGTTCCGGCGACCCGGCCTATGCTGCGGTCAAGACGGCGCTCGGCCGTGGTATCCATGTCGTCACCGCCAACAAGGCGTTGCTGGCAGCACATGGCATCGAGCTTGCGGCCATTGCCGAGAACAACGGCGCGCTGCTCAACTACGAAGCTGCCGTTGCTGGCGGCATTCCCGTCATCAAGGCGCTGCGCGAATCCATGACCGGCAACACGATCTCGCGCGTCTACGGGATCATGAACGGCACCTGCAACTACATCCTGACGAAGATGGAGAAGGAGGGTCTGTCCTTCGAGGCCTGCCTGAAGGAAGCCCAGAGGCTCGGCTATGCTGAGGCCGACCCGGCCTTCGACATCGAAGGCAACGATACCGCCCACAAGCTATCGATCCTGACGAGCCTTGCCTTCGGCACGGCGATTGCGGCCGACGACATCTATCTCGAAGGCATCACCAATATCTCCATCGACGATATCAATGCCGCGGCCGATCTCGGATACCGGATCAAGCTTCTCGGGGTCGCCCAGCGCACCGAAAGCGGCATCGAGCAGCGCGTACATCCAACGATGGTTCCCTATGATTCGGTGATCGCTCAGGTCGATGGCGTCACCAATGCGGTCGCGATCGAATCCGATATTCTCGGCGAGCTGCTGATGGTCGGTCCGGGTGCCGGCGGCAACGCGACGGCGTCGGCCGTTCTCGGCGACGTCGCCGATATCGCCAAGAGCCGCCCTGGCGCCCAGCATGTGCCCGCATTTGGTCGTCCGACCAATGCGCTGCTGCCTTACAAGCGCGCGCAGATCCAGAGCCACGAAGGCGGCTACTTCATCCGCCTGAAGGTCGTCGATCGCACAGGCGTCTTTGCGAGCATTGCTTCGCGCATGGCCGAAAACGGCATTTCGCTGGAATCGATCATGCAGCATTCCAAGCACCCGAAGGAATCGGACGAGCCGCAGACGATCATTTTGGTGACGCACGCGACCGCCGAGCATTCGGTGCGCGATGCGATCGTCGCGATCAAGAGCGAGGGCTATCTGGTCGGCGAGCCGCAGGTGATCCGCATCGAGCGGCCGAAGGCAGCCTAGCTCAAGGTGCAAAGCTGTTGAGAACGGGCCCCATCGACCATTGGCGTCGGTGGGGCCTTTTTCATGCCGGGTTTTGCGTGCGCGCATTGTTCGCTAATAACGAAGAGATTGAGGCAGGTGGACAGCATGGAAGAACCGGTAGACCCGATACAGCGAGCTTTTCTGGGCGTCGAGCGATCGATCAGCGGTCAGCGCTGGGTCTCTCGTCTCGACCAGGCCGGGCAGAACCGCGCGCTGGCGATCAGCCAGGTTCATGGCTATTCCGATCTCATTGGACGCGTGCTGGCCGGCCGTGGCGTTTCGCTCGACGATGCCGCGACCTTCCTCGACCCGACGCTTCGCTCGCTGATGCCGGACCCCGACACCTTGACCGACTGCCGCAAAGCGGCAGAGCGCCTGTCGCTGGCAATATCCAGGCGCGAGAAGGTAGTGGTCTTCGGCGACTACGACGTCGATGGCGCTGCATCCTCGGCGCTGATGGCGCGCTTCCTCGAACATTTCGGGCTCGAGGTCGAGATCTACATCCCCGATCGCATCTTTGAAGGCTATGGCCCCAACCCACAGGCGATCGAACAGTTGATCGATAACGGGGCCAGGCTCATCGTCACCGTCGACTGTGGCTCGACCAGCCATGAATCGCTCGCTGTCGCGGCCCAACGCGGTATCGACGTCGTCGTCATCGACCATCACCAGGTCGGCTCGACGTTGCCGCCATGCCATGCACTGGTCAATCCCAACCGCGAGGACGATCTCTCCGGCCAGGGGCACCTTTGCGCTGCCGGCGTCGTCTATCTCGTTCTCGTCAATGCCGTGCGGGTGCTGCGCGCCGCTGGTGATGCGCGCGTTGGGACTTTCGATCTACTGGCGCAACTCGATCTCGTGGCACTCGCAACCGTTTGTGATGTGGTGCCGCTGAAGGGGCTCAATCGCGCCTATGTGGTCAAGGGGCTGATTGCAGCCCGGCATATGGGCAATGTCGGGCTGGCCGCGCTGTTGCGCAAGGCGGCGATCGGCGGTCCCGTGACGCCATATCATCTCGGCTTTCTGGTCGGGCCACGCATCAATGCGGGCGGGCGCATCGGGGACGCGGCGCTTGGCAGCCGCCTGTTGACGATGGACGATAGTGCTGCGGCTGAAACGATTGCGGCACGGCTCGACGAGCTCAACCGCGAGCGGCAGGCGATGGAAGCGGCGATGTTGGCCGAGGCCGAGGCCGAGGTTCTGGCTGAGTACGGCACGGGCGAGGGCGCCTCCGTCATTGTGACGGCGCGGGAGAACTGGCACCCCGGTATCGTCGGGCTGATCGCGGCGAGAATAAAAGAGAAATTCCGTCGCCCGACCTTTGCCATTGCCTTCGATCCGAATGGTCGCGGCACCGGATCGGGTCGGTCGATTGCTGGTTTCGACATGGGAAAGATGGTTCGTGCCGCCGTCGACGGCGGATTGTTGGTGAAAGGCGGCGGCCACGCCATGGCCGCAGGCCTGACGGTCGAGCGGGCAAAGCTCGGCCGGTTGCGCCAATTCTTTGAGGAGAAGGCTGAAGCAGCCGTGCGGGACCTCGTTGCGGTGCAGACGCTGAAGGTGGACGGCGCGCTCGGCGCGTCTGGCGCAACGCTGGAACTGATCGATCTGCTGGAGCAGGCCGGCCCCTACGGCTCCGCCCATCCGCAGCCGGTCTTCGCCTTCCCCCTGCATCGGCTGCGCGACTGCCGCCAGGTTGGAGCCAACCACATCAAGGTGACCCTCGAAGGGCAAGACGGCAGCCGCCTCGAAGGTATCGCCTTTCGGGCCGTGGAGACGCCGCTCGGCGACTTCCTGTTCGCCAGCCGTGGCGCATCCATTCATGTTGCGGGTTCGGTTTCGGCCGATCTTTGGCAAGGCCAGCGGCGCGTGCAGTTGCGTGTAAGCGACGCTGCCAAGGCAATGTAGCCGGCAGCCTGAATCTATATTCCGTCAAGCTCTGCGGTGCCGCTTGGAATGCATGACTATCTGCCGGGATCGAGTCCAGTCATCTCCTGTGAACCTGCGTCAGAGACGGGGCAGAAGTACTCCGCGCCACGGGACGGAGCATGACTATTTTTGGTCCTGCGAAGACGTGCAGGCCGAACATCAACAATGTCGAGGGGAAGGTCACAGTGGCACGCCCTAGGGGAGTCGAACCCCTCTTCCCAGAATGAAAATCTGGTGTCCTAACCGATAGACGAAGGGCGCACTTGCTGTGTGGGCGTCTTATAGTCAGCGCTTTTGCCGGCTGCAAGCGCTAATGTCAGGATTTTTGAGGTTTTTCTGGGGAAAATGCAGGAAAAATCAACGGCTAAGAACATGGCGCAGATGCCTGAAGCCGAGGGGCATGGGTCGATGCAATCGGCGCCAAAACGGAAACGAATGTGCTGGGGAGGGGATCACAGTGGCACGCCCTAGGGGAGTCGAACCCCTCTTCCCAGAATGAAAATCTGGTGTCCTAACCGATAGACGAAGGGCGCACTTGCTGTGTGGGCGCCTTATAGGCAGCGCCTTTGCAGACTGCAAGCGTGAATCTGAAAATTCGTGTGCTTTTCCCGTGAAAAAGAAACGGAAAAATCTGCACCCGTTCGGCGTGCATGTGCGCATCGCATATTCGAGCGCACGCTGAATTCTCGGCAAGAAACTGCCGATCACCAATAACAAAATCATCTGAAGGGGAGGGTCACAGTGGCACGCCCTAGGGGAGTCGAACCCCTCTTCCCAGAATGAAAATCTGGTGTCCTAACCGATAGACGAAGGGCGCACTTGCTGTGTGGGCGTCTTATAGTCAGGCGATTTGATTACCGCAAGCGGCAATTTTCATTTTTCTGTAAAAAATGCAAAAGCCGGAAAAGATGGACGGATCCTGCGGATTAGCTCATGGAAACAAGGGCTTGCCTTCAGCCCTTGCCGCGGCGGCAGCGCCAGTTCCAATCGCGCTGGGCGCCGATGTCGATATGAACCGATTCCGTGTGGCAGTAGGTTCCAACGCCACCGCGCCCGGGAATGCTGCGCAGGAAATCTGCCAACTCCCACTTGCTGACGCCCTTCACCTGGATGTCTGCCGCCTCGCAGCGCGTATGGAGGGATTGCTTTGCGCGGTTGACCTTGATCGGGCGCAGGCCCGAAGTCACCATCACTTGGCGGCCGTAATGCGTTTCAACCTGTTTGAGCATCTGCATCAGCTCCGGCTTGAAGCAGCCGGCCTCGACCTTTTCGGTCTGCAGGATAAGGCCGCTTGGTGCCAGACGGGCCAAGCCGGAAAGGGAGGCGACCTGAACCGGTGCGTCCTCTTCGTCCGCCGCGTGGTCTTCATGCGCCACGCTGAACAGCGGGCTCATCTTGACGCCGGGCAGGCCCTGATAGGCGAGCGAGGCCATCTGCGGCTGGCTGGCGTTGCTGGTGGTGATGGTTTTTTTCTCAGCCGGCTGCGCTGCGCGCGCCGTTTCCTGCTGCTGTTTCTCCTTGCGTTTTCCCGCAAACAGGCTCGCAAGCGTCCAGGTCTTCGGTACTTCCTTGGAGCCGCTTTCGCTGGCCTTGGCGTTCGGCGTGGCCGTGGCGGCCTGGGTCGCCACGTCTGTTGCCGCCTGCGCCTGCTCAACAGCTTGTACGGGCTGAAGCACGCGCGATGTCTTGCCGCCGAGGGCGGCTTGCGCGCTCAAGGGCAGCGGTACCGAGGCGGGAAGAGTAGCGCCTTCCGGGGCGGCATAGGCCATCACTGCTGTATCGGACGGGGCGCCGGAAGTCTCATTCGATGCGCCTTGCTGCGGCTGGATGATCGGCTGGGGTTGCGGCTGAGGCTGAGGCTGAGGCTGGATTTGCCCCTGTCCTTGGCTGCCGCTGAAGAGGCTGTTCGTCGTTGCGTTCATGCTCGGCTGGGCAGCGCCTGTGGCCGGGACGGAGCCCGTCGCCTGCGGCTGTGCGCCCGCCATCGCCGCTTGACCGGCCGCGGCCGGAGCCTGGCCATAGATGCTCGATGAGGCCGCACGCAGGCCCGTGCTCTGCATGGTCAGCGGCCCACCCTGTTGCGCGGGGGCCTGACCCGGCGCGAGAGCGCTATTGCCTTGGGCTGCCTGCGGGTTGCTGCCAACCGCCGACACTTGAGCGTCGCGAACGGTCGCGCCGGTCTGGGGCGAATCGGCGACCTGCAGAGCGTCTTGCGCTTCCTCTACCTTCAACGCATTTGCTGCTTCGCTATCAGCGACGGCAGACACGCAGCCGCTCAACGCGAACAGCGAAACGGATATCGCGGCTGCGCGGCTGAAAGTTGCCAGCAGCGCTCCCCTTGTTTCCCGATGTTGCAACGTCCTATCCCCGCTCTCCGTGCATGATCGGCGAGATCGTCGCCTTTCCATGCATTAAGTCTCAGTTCCGAAACATCGCCCAGAACAAACAAACACGAATTTCGCGCGGCGACCAATCGGATCGCCGCGGGAAGGATTAGGCCAAATACAGTTAGGGGCGTCGCCACGAGACATCGCGGATAGAACCCCGTATCAACGTTTCGCGCGGAAAGTTACTGAACGATACGTGATTTGTAAACTGGCGCTAACCTTGAGCCCACATGCGCCAAGCATGCGAAGGCCCGGTGTCGATGCCGGGCCCCGGATCATTCGTCAATTCAACGGATCCGCGACTCGACTGTGCCAAGCCGAAACTCCCGGCTGCAGACGTCAATCATCGGCGGCCAGAATTGCGCGAGGCTTACCAGGCGCCGGTGTTGGCCATGGACGCCCAGGGCTCCTGCGCCGCCAGGTTCTCGCCCTTCTGCAGGATCTCGATCGAAATACCGTCGGGTGAGCGCACAAAGGCCATGTGCCCATCGCGTGGCGGGCGGTTAATGGTTACGCCGTTGTCCATCAGGTGCTGGCAGAAGCCATAAATGTCATCCACCTCATAGGCCAGGTGACCGAAGTTGCGACCGCCTGTATAATCTTCGCTGTCCCAATTGTAGGTGAGTTCGAGGCACGGCGAGAGTTCGCCCTTTGCCCGGTCGAGATCGCCTGGGGCGGCCAGGAAGACAAGCGTGAAGCGGCCCTTCTCGTTCTCGTAGCGACGGATTTCGCTGAGGCCGAAAAGCGTGCAATAGAAGTTCAAGGCCTCGTCCAGATTTTTGACGCGAACCATCGTGTGCAGATAACGCATTGCAATGTCCCTGTTTCGAAGAAGATGGCGTATACTTATCTGCCAGCAAGCCAGAGGCAAGGCTGCGTCCCTACATTGGATCCAGGCCAAAATACGCCGAGGGTCTTGCGCACCAGCGGCGGGACGATGTTATTCTGGTCAATAAGAATCAGTTAACCGTAGTCGGTAGTCGCGCGTAAACGAGGGGCTGGGAGAGAATGGCGGATAGGACATCTTCAAAAGACGTCATGCATGATGACGACTTTGGCAGCGACGCCCTCGACCTCGTCGAAATCACCGGCGTGATCAAATGGTTCGATGTCGCCAAGGGGTTTGGCTTCATCGTGCCTGATAACGGCATGCAGGATGTGCTGGTGCACGTGACCTGCCTGCGGCGCGACGGCTATCAGACGGTGCTCGAAGGGGCCCGCGTCGTGGCTCTCATCCAGAAGCGCGACCGTGGCTACCAGGCCTTCCGCATTCTGTCGATGGATCAGTCGACGGCCATTCATCCCTCGCAACTGCCGCCGATCAGAACCCACGTGCAGGTAACGCCGACGAGCGGCCTCGAACGTGTCTTGGTCAAGTGGTTCAACCGGACCAAGGGCTTCGGCTTCTTGACGCGCGGCGAGGGCACGGAGGATATCTTCGTTCATATGGAAACGTTGCGCCGTTTCGGTCTGACGGAACTGCGCCCCGGCCAAGTGGTTCTCGTGCGCTTCGGCGACGGTGAAAAGGGCTTGATGGCGGCCGAGATCCATCCCGATGGCCCAACACCGACAAGCCGTTCGCACTGATGTCGATGGCTCGAACCTTTTCTGCAAGAAGCGCCGCCACGGCGCTTTTTTTGTCGGCGCTACTGTTTGCAGCCTTTGCGCTAGCGGAAGCGCAATTCACCAGCGACCGGATGCGGCTGGTGACGGCCGACAACAAGATCCATGAGTTCACGGTCGAGCTTGCCATCGATGCCGATCAGCGGGAGCAGGGGCTGATGTTTCGGCGCTCAATGGCACCCGATCACGGAATGTTGTTCGATTTCGGTGATACCCGTCGGGTGATGATGTGGATGAAGAACACCTATCTGGCGCTCGACATGCTGTTCATCGACAAGAGCGGTACTGTGCGGACGATCCATCAGGATGCCGTGCCGTTTTCCGAGGCGATCATCGATTCGCGTGAGCCGGTGGCCTATGTGCTGGAACTCAATGCCGGAACCGTCAAACGGCTCGGCATCAAGCCGGGTGATCGGCTGGAAGGCGCTCGTATCGTCGGTAACTGATGATGCAGGGCACGGTGTCCGACGTGGCCCGGTTAACGTTTTCCAACCAGCTGATTTAAAAGCGCAATTCATTATTCTTGCACTGCAGCGAGCCTTTTCGGCAGACGCGCCCTACATAAGTTGGTAGTCTTTCTATCGGACCAACAGGAGGCATCTGTGATGATCAGGCATGTGCTTGTTGCAATCATTGCTGCGGCCGCCTTCGCGCCCGCGGCATCGGCCGCCGATCTGACCGAAAACCTCGAGCCGGCGCCCCTCGTGGAAGCAGCGCCTACCTTTGTCTGGACCGGCGGTTATGTCGGTCTACAGGGTGGTGGCGGCTGGCTTAATGGCGATTTCAGTACGCCGGGCGGAAGCGCTTCACAGGATTTCAATGGCGGCCTTCTCGGTGCCTTCGCCGGCTTCAACTACCAACAAGGCGATTGGGTCTACGGTATCGAAGGCGATGTCAGCTATAACTGGAACGACAAGACCTTCGATATCTTCGGCGCCTCTCCGGAAGCCGGAACCGATGTATCCGGTTCCGTCCGCGGCCGTCTGGGTTACGTCGTCAACGACAAGGCACTTGTCTATGCGACCAGCGGCTGGGCGATTACGCGCGGCTTTGTCGATGTGCCTGGGGCTTCCAAGGAAAAGGAAACCTTCAATGGCTGGACGATCGGTGCCGGTGTCGACTACGCCTTCACCGACAGCCTGTTCGGTCGGGCCGAATATCGCTACAACGACTATGGCGACAAGGATGTCGGCGGCTACAACGTCGATTTCGACCAGCATCAATTCACCGTCGGCATCGGCGTAAAGTTCTAAAGATTGTGAATGCGAGGAGAGGGCGCCGATGGCACGGAGCCCTCTTTGCTGTCGTCATCGTGCTCTTCACGCTTTGATCGGGGCCGAGACCCCAGCCAATCTTCGGCTAAGGCCCGGCGCGGCTGAGGATTGCATTACGATCGGCTTCGCCGGCAAGATCGATGGTGATGCGCATTTCATCCTTCACCGGTCGCCGTAGAGCGTTCTTGCCCGATGGTGCTGTGGAGAGGCGGCCTGCCTCTTCAAGTATGGCGATACGCTTGCGTGATAGGCCGAGTTCCATGGATAGCAACCGCTCCGTTCGCAGCGATGTTTTCATCGCCAGGTCAAGAACGATCTCCAGAGGCGGGGATGATTCGGCGGCCGGGTTCAGAATCGTCTTTTGCACATGAACCTCGGAAAACTCCTCGATCTGCCCCGCATCCCGGCGCAACCCGTCGAGATCGAAAGAGACCTTCTCGATCCAGGCTTCGTCATTGGTCTGAAGCGCGTTGAGCGTGTGCGGATCGATATCGCGGATGTGGCGGCGTTCGAAGATGGGGCGGTTCCAGGTGCTGTCGCAACTGCAGCAGCGATAGATCAGCCAGGCATCCAGCCGCCGACCATTGGCATTGAGCCGTGTCTTGCCGCTCGGCTCGAATGGACGTGCTGCTCGGCAACGGTTGCAGGCGAGCCAGGGACGCGGCGCGATTTTGGGTTTGATGGTCCACTGGAACAGGTATGTGTGAGACATGTCGTCTGGTTCTTCCGATTGGAAGTCCATCAAGACGACGGTTTGAGCACCCGTTCAGGGGACGCGGTCTGGCAGCGTTGTTGGTGATGGTTCGATCCGCACAAGCAATTGTGCGGCGACAGGTCGGCAATGCCATTCCGGTCTCGAACCGTCACCTCGACGAACGCATTGAGTTGCGATCCGACAGCGACGATCGCTATCGGGCGTACGTGGTGAAACAAGCGAGACCGGGGTTTACAAAGGCAAAGCGGAACTCCAGGAAAAGGCAGCGCAATTTGTTGCGCAACCGTCCTAGCCGAATATTGTTGCTACGGGAAGTAGTAGTATTTGTGATAGTCGCGTTTTTGGATTTGTCGTGGGCGTGTGAGGACGAGTTTCTCTGATTGAGTTTTTCTATGTGCCGTCGGACACCGGATGACCCAGTCGGGAAGGCCGGGCTGTCGTGCCGGCATAGAAATTCTTGTTAAGAGGTACTAGGCGCTCAAAGTTCGAAGAACGCGTTGACTCGTATCCATATATCCAATAGGTTGGATATATGGATAACTTGGAAGCCATCACTGCGCTGGGCGCACTCGCACAGAGCACTCGTCTGGACACGTTCCGGCTGCTCGTCAAACATGAGCCTGACGGGCTGCCCGTTGGCGAGTTGGCGAAGATCGTCGACGTGCCGCAAAACACCATGTCTGCGCATCTCAAAACGCTGACACAGGCTGGCTTGATCTCCGGTGAGCGCCACAGCCGTTCAATCATCTACCGTGCAAAGCTCGATGTGTTCCGCGAACTGACACTGTTCCTGATCAAGGACTGCTGTGGCGGCAATGCGGAGATTTGCACCCCTTTGATTGCCGAACTCATGCCGTGCTGCCCACCCGTGGGAGTGAGCGCATGACTGGCTTTATTTTTCTAAAGTCGGACCAACACCACTAGGGACAGCTCCAATGTCTGAACGTGTTTATAACGTGCTCTTCTTGTGCACGGGCAATTCCGCTCGCTCTATTCTTGCCGAGTCCATCCTCAACGCCGAGGGCAAGGGCAGCTTCCGCGCCTACTCCGCGGGCAGCAATCCAAAGGGCGAGGTCAATCCTCACGCCATCAGGGAGCTAGACGCACTCGGTTATCCGTCCACGGGGTTTTCCTCGAAAAGCTGGGACGTCTTCGCTGAGCCAGGCGCACCGCAGATGGACTTCATCTTCACCGTCTGCGACAGCGCAGCAGGCGAAGCGTGCCCTGTGTGGATTGGCCATCCCATGACCGCACATTGGGGTGTCGAAGACCCGGCAGTCGTCGAAGGGACAGAAGTCGAGGTGCAAAAGGCCTTCGCTCAAGCTGCAAGGTTCGTCAAGAACCGCATATCGGCGTTTCTCAGCCTGCCGCATTCCTCCATCGACAAGCTCGCCCTCGAACAGCACCTGCGCCAGATCGGCAGGATGGAAGGCTCCACGCAGCCTCAGGAAAAGGCAAGCTGATGTCGACGTTTGAACGTTACCTTACCGTCTGGGTGTTTCTCTGCATTGTTGTCGGCATCGCGCTTGGTCATCTGATGCCAGGCGTCTTCCTGGTCGTCGGGGCAGCGGAAATCGCCAAGGTGAACATCCCCGTCGCCGTCCTGATATGGTTGATGGTTATCCCCATGCTGCTGAGGATCGACTTCGGATCATTGTCTAAGGTCGGCAGCTACTGGCGCGGGATCGGCGTCACCCTGTTCATCAACTGGGCGGTCAAGCCGTTCTCAATGGCGCTGCTCGGTTGGCTGTTCGTAGGCTACCTGTTTCGTTCGTGGCTGCCCGAAGACCAGATCGACTCCTATATCGCGGGCCTGATCATTCTCGCCGCAGCGCCGTGCACGGCCATGGTCTTCGTCTGGTCGAACCTGACAAAGGGTGAGCCGCATTTCACGCTTTCCCAGGTCGCACTCAACGACGCCATCATGATTGTCGCGTTCGCGCCGATTGTCGGCCTACTCCTCGGACTGTCGGCAATCACGGTCCCTTGGGACACGCTGACGATCTCGGTCGCGCTCTACATCCTGATCCCTGTGGCGATCTCGCAGGTCCTTCGCAAGATGTTGATGGCCGACGGCACGACGAGGGCTCTCGATGGGCTTCTCACCAAGCTGCAGCCTCTGTCGCTCTTGGCGCTTCTGGCAACCTTGGTCCTGCTGTTCGGCTTCCAGGGTGAACAGATTACCGCCCAGCCGACGATTATCGCACTGCTTGCAGTTCCGATCCTGATTCAGGTCTACTTCAATTCCGGCCTGGCATACCTTTTGAACCGGATGACTGGCGAACAGCATTGCGTTGCGGGACCGTCCGCACTGATTGGGGCATCAAACTTCTTCGAACTCGCGGTCGCGGCGGCCATCAGCCTGTTCGGCTTCCAGTCGGGTGCTGCGCTGGCAACCGTCGTTGGGGTCCTCATCGAGGTCCCGGTGATGCTGTCCGTCGTCTGGATCGTGAACCGCTCGAAGGGCTGGTACGAAGCAGGCACTGCCGTCGCCAAGAACACCATCGTCGAAAAAGCCGTTGCCGAAAGGGCATGATCATGGACGTCACTATCTATCACAACCCGGCCTGCGGCACGTCGCGCAACACGCTGGAAATGATCCGCAACGCGGGTATCGAGCCGACTGTCATCGACTACGTGAACACGCCTCCAACACGCGACCGGCTCGCGCAGACGATCACCGATGCGGGGCTTACGGTCCGTGAGGCGATCCGCGAGAAAGGCACGCCCTATGCGGAACTGGGCCTCGATAATCCGGAGCTGACCGATGATCAGTTGCTCGATGCCATGCTGAAGGACCCGATCCTGATCAACCGTCCGTTCGTCATCACGCCGATGGGTACCCGTCTTTCCCGTCCGTCCGAACTCGTCCTCGATATCCTTCCAGACACTCACAAGGGTGCGTTCACGAAGGAGGATGGCGAGCGCGTCCTCGATGAGAAGGGACGGCGCATTGTCTGAAACACTTCCTGCCGCCGCCAGTGAACACTTGTGTATGCTCGATCTCGATGCGCTGCATCCCGCGTTCTCGACACGCAAGCCGCGCATCCTGATCCTGTACGGTTCACTCCGGGAAATCTCCTACAGCCGTCTTCTGGCACACGAAGCTCGCCGCCTGCTGGAGCGCTTCGGCTGCGAGGTACAGGTGTTCGATCCCAAGGGCTTACCACTCCCCGATGAAGCGCCGATCAGCCATCCCAAGGTGAAAGAACTGCGCGACCTTTCCGAGTGGTCCGAGGGCCAGGTCTGGGTCAGCCCGGAGCGACATGGCGCGATGACCGGCATCATGAAGGCCCAGATTGACTGGATCCCGCTTTCCCTCGGCTCCGTTCGACCGACTCAGGGCAAGACGCTGGCGGTCATGGAAGTGTCCGGCGGCAGCCAGTCGTTCAATGCGGTCAACCAGATGCGCATTCTCGGTCGCTGGATGCGGATGATCACGATCCCGAACCAGTCTTCATTTGCCAAGGCCTACCAGGAGTTTGACGGCGATGGCCGGATGAGGCCGTCGTCCTACTACGACCGCGTCGTCGACGTCTGCGAAGAGCTGGTGAAGTTTACGTGGCTTACCCGAGATGCGTCGTCGTACCTCACTGACCGCTACAGTGAGCGGAAAGAGGATGCGGAGAAGCTGGAGAAGCGGGTTCAGCTCAAGGCCATCTGAACAAACGCCTTGTTCGAAGCTCCACCAGGGGATGAAGACCTATCAGGAGGCGGAGCAACACGATCCTGTTCTATTTTGCCTGTCTTCTTGGACCGGCGGGCAAGGTACGTCACCGTAGGAGCAGAACACACAACAGTCACCAGCTTTTGGCCGGAGCATCGTGCCACATCCGATACATTCATAGAAAAACTGGCAAGCGTCGACGGGCATCGTTTCCGTTGCCGTTTGCCCGCAGTGCGGACAGGTAAGGGTCGATTGAAGCTGCACCATCGTTCCTTGCTTTAGTAGACAGGGTGATTCTACTTGGCACGGCACGTGAGCCCAACAACTAAAAACATCATGCCCGGTGCGGGCGGTACGAGCACCCAGATTGACGGTATACTTCTACGCGCACCGTATTTCCACAAATGCCGAAATACTCTTTGACCGGAGGCGGTTTTCGCCATAGCTTATTTCCATGATTATCGAAAAAGCAGCATCGCAGCTCGAAGCGATTGGCAACGTTACCCGCCTTCAGATTTACCGTGCGCTTGTGCGTGCCGGTGAAGATGGCCTGCCGGTCGGGAAGCTGCAGGAGAAGCTGGAAATTCCGGCATCGACCCTTTCACACCACCTCAAGCGGCTCGTCGATACAGGCCTTGTTATCCAGGATCGTCAGGCGACGACACTGATTTGTACCGCGAACTACAAGCACATGAACGCGCTGATTGGCTACCTTGCCGATGAGTGCTGCGCCGACGCAGCTTGCTCAAAGCAGACCGACGAAACCGTAGCCTGAGGGCTTTTTTTCGCACTCTAATTTCGAAACTTCCAGAAATACGAAAGGATATGCAGATGGCTTTAGATAGTAACCTTCCTGTGGCAGTGATTGGTGCTGGTCCTGTTGGCCTCGCAGCTGCCGCGAGACTGGTCGAGGCAGGCATCACACCGCTTATCCTGGAACGGGGGGCTTCCGTCGGCTCAGCACTTGTTGACTGGGGCCATGTCCGCGTGTTCTCACCCTGGAAATACAACATCGACGATGCCGCGCGGCGATTGCTCGATGACCACGGCTGGAGCGCTCCACGAGCAGATGGTGTGCCGACGGGTCGGGAGATCGTTCAAAACTATCTGCTTCCACTATCTGCTATCCCTCAGATCGCTGACAACCTGAAACTCAGTGCTACGGTCAAGGCGATTACGCGTGCGGGGTTTGACAAGGTCTCATCAAATGGTCGTGAGGCTGCGCCCTTCGTGGTCCGCTACAACGATGCAACGGGTGAGCACGACGTCCAGGCACAGGCCGTTATCGACGCATCCGGCACATGGACGCAACCGAACCCGATGGGGATCAACGGGCTGCCTGTTGTTGGTGAAATTGCCTCCGGCAGGCTCTCCTATGGCATTCCAGATGTTGCCGGGACCAGGCGGGCTGACTTCGTTGGCAAGCGAACATTGGTCGTCGGAAGTGGTCACTCCGCAATCAATGTCGCCTTGGCCTTATTGGAACTTCAGGAAAGTGATCCTGCGACTGAAATCTTCTGGGCGCTCCGTCACCATGGTGTAGCTCGCCTTCTTGGCGGCGGTCTCAATGACCAGCTACCCGAGCGCGGTGCCCTCGGGTTGGCTGCGAAGAAGGCCATGGACGAGGGTCGCCTCAAAATGCTGACGTCCTTTGCTGCCAGAAGTGTGAAATCAGAAGGCGAAGGGGTGGTGGTCGAAGCCGTGTCAAATGGAGAGCCTATCACACTGGCGCTCGACCATGTGGTGGTCACGACTGGTTTCCGGCCTGACCTATCGTTTCTTCGAGAACTCCGCATTGATCTCGATCCTGCCGTGGAGGCCCCGCCAGCCCTGGCTCCACTGATCGATCCGAACCTTCATTCCTGCGGTACCGTCCCGCCCCACAGCGTCGATGAATTGGCCCATCCGGAGAAGGATTTCTACATCGTCGGCTCGAAGTCCTATGGCCGCGCTCCAACATTCCTGATGAAGACCGGCTACGAACAGGTTCGTTCCGTGGTCGCCGAGCTTGCAGGGGATCATCTCGCCGCCAGACGGGTCGAACTTGTCCTTCCCGAGACAGGAGTGTGCTCTGTCGACCTCGCAGTGAATGCCACATCATCCGGATGCTGTGGGGGACCTGCGCCCTTAGAAACGGATGCCTGTTGTGTCGCCGACGCGACCGCCAAATCCGAGGGAAAGTCCGGATGTGGTTGCTCGGCGTCGGTCGTTGAAGAAGAGCGAGCGTGATCATGGAAGGACGGAAGCTTCCTACATGGGCGCTGGCGGGCCTCGGCGCATCACAAATTATCGGATACGGCACGCTCTATTATGCCTTCAGCATCCTGGTGCCAGAAATCGCCGAAGACATCGGCAAATCGCAGCAATGGGTCTTCGGAGCCTTTTCGGTGGCTCTGCTCGTTGGCAGCCTTGCCGCACCCCTCTCAGGCTACCTTGCCGACCGGATCGGTGCGGGGCGATTGATGGCGGCAGGATCGCTGTTAGCCTCCGCGACACTCGTCTTGATGGCGGTATCCACCGGGCCAATCACCTTCGCTGTCGCACTGGCGCTGACCGAAATCGTCTCTGTCGCTGTCCTCTATGCCACTGCCTTCACGGCTATCGTTCAGACTGGAGGACACAAAGCCCAGAAGTCGATTGTTCACCTGACACTGATCGCTGGTTTCGCCTCTTCGCTGTTCTGGCCGCTGACATCCTGGCTGCATGGTTTTCTGTCTTGGAGAGAAGTCTACCTGCTCTTTGCCGCGTTGAACCTCCTCGTCTGTCTTCCAGTGCATTTGGCGCTGGCGCGGCTGACGACGACTGCGGTGTTCGCTTCCAGGGGTACCGTCGCGGCCGTTGGCGAACACCGGCCACTTGCGAACGGAACGCTTGTATTCTCCCTCATGCTGCTTGGCTTTGCCATCGAAGGCTATGCGCTGTCGGCGATCCTGGTTCATATGGTTCCGCTCACACAGGCGCTCGGGTTTGGTGCCGCAGGTCTCCTGGTAGCCTCGCTGTTCGGTCCGGCTCAGGTCGCAAGTCGCTTGATCAACCTGCTCTTCGGCCGTGAACTGTCGCAGAAATGGCTGGCTGTTATCGCGACCGGGCTCCTGCCAATCGGTTTGACGATCCTCCTGATGACGACACCGTGGGTGGCCGGAGCGGTAATGTTCGCTATCTGCTTCGGATTAGGCTCCGGTCTGACAAGCATTGTCGGCGGGACATTGCCGCTCGAACTGTTCGGACCAAAGGGATACGGCAGTCGTCTCGGCTGGGCCACGTCGGCCAAACAGATGATGTCGGCGATTGCGCCGCTCGCCATGTCCATGTCGATGGCCGGGATCGGCGTCGTGCCGTCCATCTGGATGACTGTGGCTATTGGCATAGCCGGGGTGGTGGCATTCTTAGCCATCGTTGCAGTCGTGCAGGGTCCTGCCGGACTGCCCCGACCGGCTTAACGCTTCACGTTCGTTCTTTCGTCACGGTTTGCCGCTGATACTGGACGACCTCATGCCCAGTCAGCCTAAGGTCGTCCAGGGAGCAATTGGGTCGTGCGTCGGTCGCCTTTATTCGGCCGCTTCGTCTAGAGCATTTCCAGGAAAAGTGCGAAGCGGGTTTTCCGTCAGGATATGCGTAAAAACAAAGAGATAGAGCGTTTGTGCGGTTCCGCATAAATCGGAAACGCTCTAGGATCGCCGATCCAGGCTTCAAGTCGACCGACTGCGTGTCGAAACCGACTGCCTGGTGGAACGGTTGCAGCGATCAAGCGTTATTCTTACCAGGCAGCGTAAGCCCGCAGGCAGAGGCTGCCTGGTATCTCGTCAGGTGGGACTGAATCCCGACCGGAGATAGGAGCAGCGCCATGAGAATTTCTACGAAAATGTCATGCGTCGCATTTGTCGTCACCTTGGCCGGGAACACCGCACCGGCTTTTGCCGACAACTACTATTACGAGCCTGCACCCGGCGGCGTCTATGTTGATCCCATGCCGACGGGCAATGTGTATGTGGAGCCGATGCCGATGTACGGCGCTTACGGTTACTACCGTCCGCCGGCCCGGACGTTGGGTGACGAACGCGAACGCTATACGAATGAGTTCATGGGGCCCGGTGAAGGTGATTACTACCAGGGGATCGCGCACCCGCCACCAGTTCCCTGAGCGCCCGATCGTTCAGCATGAGGAAACGAGCAGCTGCGGCTCAGCGCCAGCCGAGAGTCGGTGCGACGCGATGTAGGGTCGCCTCGATAACGTGTGCGCTGTAGTCGACGCCCAGCTAATTGGGACGGCCGTGTCGGCCTCATCGATTGTCTCGCCTGGCGGCGCGCCAGCTTAGCCCTATGCCGACAGCATGCGGCGAGGTGAGAACAGTTGGCGCACAGTCTTTGGTCGCACCCAATTTCAGGTAAGACCAAGAGTATCAACTAGATGGAAAAGTGGTGGCGACCCCTGCAGGATTCGAACCTGCGACAACCTGCTTAGAAGGAATGGACGCGCTTTCCGATTTTGCGATTATTTTACAGAGAGTTACGCGACATCTGTTCCGCTGGTCCGGGACTTTTTCCGGGATTTTGCGACCTTCTCTAATGCGTCCGCAACTTCCTCGTCCAGTACGTGTGCGTAACGAGCCGTAGTCTTCATGCTCGCGTGGTTCAGCACCTTCTGCGTTAGCTTAAGGTTGCCAGTCGCTCGCAGGACTTTCGTCGCGACATCGTGGCGAATGTCGTGAAAGCGGAAATCCTCGATCCCAGAACGCTTGCGGGTGCGCTGCCATTCGGACTTCGATCCGGAATACGTGATCGGATAGCGTTGGCCCTTGGTCTTTCCCTTGCTGTTGCGTTTTGCGACGTAGGTGAAAACCCATTCATCGTGGTGGCCCTTTAGGGGCTCTAGGATGGCCCAAACTTCAGGCGTGATCGGTGTCGTAACCTTGCGGCTTCCTTTGCCCATCTTGGTGATGCGCTTTGCAAACCAGTTCACCTCGGGCCATCTGATCAGGGTTTCTCGGCGTCGTAGACCGGTGATGCGGGCAAACTCTAGCCATGGCTCGTAGTCGGCCCTGATTGCCTCGTCCAGCTTATGGCCTTCCTCCAAATGAAGCTCACGCACCCTTTCATCGGCTTCTTTCAGCCAGTGGGTCTTCCAATTCGGTTCGGACGGGAAATGATACTTCCACGTCAGTTTAGCCCGCGTGAATAGCTTCTTGAGGACTGCGGTTGTGTCGCGATTGACGGTGGCGGGCGATACGGTCGGCATCTCTCGCTTGTCTTTGTATTCCTTCTTGCCCCATCGCTGTTGCTGCCGCCGCCAGGTGGTAAGCGCGGTGACATTGCCGTCGGTTATATCGGAAAGCCGCTTGTCTTTCCCGAAGAAGCTTACAAGACGTTCAAGCGCTCGATAGGTGTCGGCGCTGCAGGCGTGGTACTGCCCGACCTCGGTGTAGTACCGGCCGGCGGCAAGGTCGATCGTTAGGGGGACGTTGCCCGTCCGCGCTTCGTCCGCCAGGTCCTTCTTGGCCTGCGCCTTCAGTTGCCGTTCTATCTCTTGGGCTTTTTGCTTATTCCGAGCCTTTGTAGATCCGAGAAAGCGACGACCGTTGATTTGGAAGTCGTATTGGTAGAACGGACTTTTGGCATGCTTGTAGACGGACACGCGCGGTTTCTCCGGCTCTTTATGAAGTCGTTGATATCGTCCATGTGAAATCCGAGGCGGGGCTTAGTAGTGCCTTTTCCCCTCGGAACAAAGGCTATATCGCCAGCCTTCACGAATTCGCGCAAGGTCTTGGTTGAGACGTTCAGGGCCTTGGCTGCCTGCTCGCTGCTGAGGAGGAGTGGGCTGTTGGATAGGTCGAGCGTGCTCATGGATGGGCCTCCAACTTATAGAGGGCGTAGAACGGCATCTCGCTGTCACCGGGGGTGAACTCTGATTCTCCGTTGCCAAACCAGTCGTCGGCGTCTTTACGGCAGGCCTCGTGCCAAGCGAAGTTCTGAAAATGGCCATCGTATGTCGATGTCTCCCGCACATACTGCGAGCCAGACAGGATCGGGAAGCAGCACCAAATGCATACATGCGTCTTACGGGCTTTGGTGGCTGACCGGTTGAGGAGGCTGTAGCTCATGGATTCTCCCCTTGCGCTGCGAGGGCGGACGGCACGCTCCATGGAACAAGAGGAGTGGCGTAGGCCAGCATCAGAGGGTGACGTGGTTGTCCGTCGAGAGCTGTTCCCCAGCACATAGGCTTTGCACCGGCTTGCGAGAGAACATCGACCACAGACCGCCACCGGCCACGCAATTGCTTCGGAAGCTTCGACAGCGGCCCCCAAGCGACGATGTGGATATCGGCGTCATGGATCGCCTGCGCGATGTGGGTGTCGTTCTCTGGCCCTATCGGGTCGATTGCGTCGCGGAGGTCGCGAACGTCCTTGGCGATCAGCGCGAAAGGGTTCCAAACCTTGATCTTGCTGGCGCCAAGGCGAGTGGCAAAGCCGTCAACTTTGGTCATTGTGGGGTCGTTTTTCTCGCCATTTGCAAGCGAAGGGTTGACCATACCGAGCGAGATCACTGGGCCTGCGCCACCGAAGTCATGCTCAAGCAGATAGCGATACAGGCCGCATTCTGAGAATACCGCTCGTCGTGTCATGAGGAGGTCGCTCATTCTGCTGATCCCTCTGCTGTGCCTTGCGCTGCGAGGGCGGCACGTGCGGCGAAGAAATCGCCAGCCGTTAGGCTCACGATGTCATCCTCTGTGGAGAACGACATGGCGACCTGACTGGCGTTCCAATTTCGAACGAACAATTCGCCGGCCGCTTTTGAGAACGGCTCCAGCGCTTTCCGCAGTCGCTCGACCTCCACATCAACTGCGCTCGGGTTGGGCTGGGGAGCGGCGCTCTTCCTCGTGTTTTCATGGCACGATTTCGATAACTTGGCACTTTCATGAAAGTTTGGATGATCAGTCCCGGCTACAGTCTCGGTGCGTCCCTCTTCGTGCAAGAGAGGGAGCCCCTGCTTCGGAACAGGGTGCAAGCTGGCCGTCGTCTCTACATCGGAGGCGGCGGCTTGCGCCATCGCGTTGCCTGCTTCAGCGGAGCGGGAGGAGAGGGCTGCCTCAAGGACATTGGTCGCGACGAGGAGCGCCTCGTCGATGCTCATTGGGAATCCGCTGGTCGATAGGTGCCAATCCTGAATTGCTCGGGTGGCTTCCAGCTTCATTTCGTCGGTGATAGGGGTCATGCGTCCCTCGTTCTCGCGAAGCCGCGGTTTTTGATCTTGGCTTTCGATTTCGGATAGATGCCCAGGTGCTTTTTGCGCGTCCGGTCGCATTTGGACTGGATGTGCTGCTCCTCGGCTGATTTCTCGCGGTGCGGCTGTTTCAGGACCGGCCACAGGTTCGTCTCGCGATGCTGGCCGCCGCGCCAAATGGCCTTGATGTGGTCGAGGTCCCAAGCTTCGCCGGCCATGATCTTCCTTTTCGAAAGCTGGCAGATGCCGCCGTATTGCTCGAACAGGCGAAGACGGACGCGCGGCGGGACCTTCTCGTCATCGGTCTTGCCGATCCATTCAGGCACGCTGCGCATCGATGAAATCCTCCATGTCGATCGCGTGATGCGGGCGTTTGCCGCGTGATGCTTCGCATCCCATTTCAGGTGGCAGCGCTGGCAGAGCGCTCTGCATCGCTCAGGGTCGGCGTGCGTCTCGTCGTGATCCATGTGGGCGATCGTCAGCACGACCTTGCTTCCGGTCTCCGGGTGAGGCTGGCCGTTGGCGGCGCGGCATTCCGGGTGCTGAGGCGTGCCCTCGCAAGCGTTGCGGGCGCGTTCGATTAGGGAGGCGCGGAAGGTCTTCCATTCCTTCGAGTGGGTCCCGCCGCCCGGATAGAGCTTCATGCGATCGGATCTGATCGGCATTACGCGGCCCTCCTCATGGCACGATGACCGTTGCGGTAAGAAATAGGACATAGAGACCGATGCCGAGCCTGACGGCTGATGTGACATCTTTCCCTTCGAGGAATTTTCGGACGGCTGATGTGATGAGGCCGCCTGCTATGCAGAGGGACAGGAGGTTGATCACGGCGTTCATGATGTACCGCCTTCCCCCTGCCGACCGATTTTCAGGGCGCTGGCGTGGCTCCGGTAGGTGTTCGCGGTGTACTCGTAGTGGTCTTGAAGGCCACGAAGGGCTCTAGCGAGCGTCCCATCGGTTGTCGTGTGGAGCCACTTAGCCCGGAGACCGTAGCCGGCGGACTTGGCTTCATAGGAAACCTGGCCATCTCGCTCTCTCCGGATGACGGAAAGAGTAGAAAGCCGATTAGAGCCACTGCTCTGTATGCCGGTAGCCTTGAGGTAGGTCATGCCCTTCGGCGTCTTGTGGACTGTCCATGAGTATCCAGGCATGATTTTCAAAAGTTCGGCGCGGAATTCGTTTGCGTTCATGCCGCACCGCCCTTCGCTGGCCAGATCGTTACGGTCTCGCCATGCTCAAGTGCTTCGCGAACCAGCCAGACTATTTCCGTGTCGGTCTCGAAGGGCGCATGTACGCGCATCAGGTGGCCGTCAGCATCGCGGCTCTCGGCCTGCCATCCAGCCTTGCGCACATCTTCTGACGTCTGAAGGTTGATTGGGTTCGGGTTCTTCATGCTGGCACCGCCTGATCGCGGGCAACAAGTTCGCAGATCTGGTCAGGCCATATCCACCAGACCGGGAAGGCGCCGTCTTCTTCGGCGCGACGGAAATCACCGCCGTTCCTGACGCGACGGCCAAGGCTGTCGAAGCACATGGCGGTGAAGTGGGGCCCCCGCCAGCCCTTCGTCTCGCTGTGCTCGGTGTTGTTGTATTGCGGATGGCTCGTGAGCCATGAACGCGCTTTGTTCACCCATTCTTGGTGACTGGTGAACTGCTGGCCGTCGAAGGGTGGGGCGATGCGCTTCTCGGTCATGCCGCACCTGCCTTTTCATTGACGAACGCCGAGATAGCAGGCCCATAGGCAAGCTTTCTCAGTTTCGCGCGCATTCGTGAGTTGTTGCGGACTACCGGGCCGGTATCACCATCGATGTGTCCCGGCTCAGGCGCGGCCGCCATCGGCTCTACGAGCGAGCGCAGGATCGGGAAGCGGATAAGGATTCCGCTCTCGACGGTAGTGTAATAGCTGCCGCCCTTCATGACTTCGGCTTCCGCGTAGTCTCCGGACCACCCGAGCGGATAGGCATAGTTGGCGTTGTTCGGACGCCAGAAGGTGACGTATGGGCGCCAGTTCCATTCAGGGCGTAGGTCGCAGATGAGGAAGGGGCCGCTCATGCCGCGCTCCGATCGCGCCTGTCGCGCCATTTGCAATACTCGATGAAGGTCATGGAACTGTCGAACGCCAGGTAGTCGAGATAGCGTTGCTTGCTGCGCGAGACCTTCGGCGGGGCGGGACTATTAGCTACGGCAGCAATCTTTCCGGCCTCGGTGACAGTGAAGCAATCGCTCCCGCCGAACATCTCGACGTTCGCGATCCGCGTCATATGCCCAAGCTTGACGAGCTCCATGCATAGCGGGTGGTCGATGCTGCCCTCGCCGGTAACAAACCGATTCCGGCACATCGAGCCGCGCCCGAACTCGTCGAGGCCGAGGGAGTGCTGAAGGATGTGGAGGAGTTTCGGGTTCATGCTGCCCTCCGGCGCTTCAAATCTTCTGGATTGGTTAGGACGAGGCCCTGTTCGGAATAGTGCCGGTGCATCGTGTCGAGGAACGCCGTCTTCTGGCGCGTCGTCATGATCCGGGTAACTCCGAAGTCGAACGGGACCATCATCAGCTTGAGCTTGTGCTCGTAGGGGAGCGGCATGATCACGGCGTCATATTCGGCCTTGAACACGTCGTTCTCGTTGCGAAGGATCGGCACGCCGAAATGCAGCTTGCAGTATCCGCGAACCTCTTCCGGTGTCTGGTCTCCCAGCTGAGCGGCGATCTCCAACACCCACTGGCGCTGCAACCGGTTCTGGTCGCTGGTCCGGTGCTTGCCGTCGGTGACGCTGGCGGTGAAGGGGAGTTTCCTCTCCTTCACGAACCGAAGCAGCATTTCGCGGGCCTGCTCGGTTTCGACGATGCGGTTGTTCGTCGCCATGGTCAGCCACCGTTCAGCGGTGCAAGCTGGGCGAGCCGCCGGTCGCGAATAGCGAAGGCCGTGTCGATCATGTCGGCGTGGCCGTTGGTTTCAAGCACTGCCGGCGCGTCGAAGTCGTTCCAGATCTCCTCGACCTCGGTTTCGTCCTTGGCGCCGGCGAGGCCGGTCTCGATCTGCTCGAGGAAATCACCGAGTTCGAATTCAGGCTCGGTCCTCGAGGCGGCTGGTTCGGCCTCGATTGGTGCGGCTGCTTGCGCTGGCGGGGCAGGAGGTGCCGGTGGCTTTGGCGGATGCGCTGGCTTAGCAGGCGTGATGTCGCGCATCGTCTCGGCTTCGTCGATCTCGCGCACCTCGAACTCGTCGCGGATACCGCCGAGCACATCGCCGAACAGCTCGCGCAGGCAGTAGCCGGCGGCGCGCCATGCAAGCATGCGCTTCGGGAAACGGTACCAGGGCGCGTCGTTCGGCTGTCCGTCTTTCCAGACCGGCTGCCCGTTCTCCCAGACCTTCTTTTTGATCGTGGCGCGATCATCCCAGAGGCGAGCGCGAATAGCGTCGTCCTGCGAAAACTCGACGCGCTTCTCTTCGCCAGTGTCGAGGCGCTTTGCTTCGCAGTAGCCGATGAGCTTGCCGTTGACCTCGTCACAGCCGGTGCGGAGGTATGCAACCTTGCCCGACATGCGGACGACGTTGATCAGCCCGTCGCCGTAGAGGGCCGGCTTCCCGTTGATGACCGTGAAACTCCGAAGGCTGACCATCGGCTTTAAGCCCAGCTCAGCGCCAGACATGATCGCGACGGCGACAGCGCTTGCAGCATCGTCGCCGGTGAGCTTGCCGATCAGCGCCGATGGTGCGAGCCCAGAGGCGACGACGGCCCGCGCAACGCGGAACGTCTCCTCGAAAGTCTGGGGGACGATAGCTATTACCTGGCCGCCACCGGTGAGGGCTGGAACGTAAGCGTTCATGATTTCCTCCTATTGGTCGACGTCGTCAAAAATCGATCGATTGCCCTTGTCATCGAGCATCGTGCGGTCTTCCGAGAACATGCGCTGTCCATTGGGGTGTATGGCCTGCTTCTCTTCATCGGTTCGCAGGTCTTCGACCGGGCGGAGTGCAGCAACCGAGGCCATTTCGGATGCGGTCTTGATCTCGACGACCTCGACCTTCGCCTCGCCTCGCTTTGTCGGCACATAGATGCGCTGGCCGACCGCGACGGGAAAATCTGCGAAATAGTCGTATGTCTTGTCGGCTTTCTCCCAAGCGAACTTGACGGCGACAATCGTGCGGGGTGCTTGGTCGGTCATCAGGCGGCCCTTTGTTCTTCGAAGCGTTGAACGCCATCGAGCTCGACGCCGGCGCGGATCGCGCGGTTGGCGAGCGTCTCGACAAGCGCTTTCATTTCAGGGTGATTGCCCAAGGCCTTCAGAGCCTTGTCGTAGTCGGTGATGAGGGCGGAGACGAAGGTCCGCAGAGATACGCGTGCGCCGGTGCGCCCTGCCTGCGTTTTCGTCGCCTGAGCCGCGTGTTCCTGTTCGTCGGCTTCGCGCTGCAGGCGCTCTGCCTCGACTTGCGCGTCGGTGTCGCTTGCGTCTGCCTTTGCGGCCAACTCTTCGGCTTCGCGGCGCTTCCGTTCGGCTTCCTCGCGTTCGCCCTGCAGGCGCTCTTTTTCAAGGCGCTCCTGCTCCTTCAGGAACGGCGTGACGTGGGCCTTGAGCTTCTTTGCAAGGGTGTCGGGATCGCTCTTAAGGTCGCGCCACTTGTCGTCGACTGCACGGCCACCATCGAGGTGCGGCTGTTTTTCGACCTTGTGCAGGCTCTCGGCTTTGGTTTTGATCGCGGTCAGGCGTTTGGCCCAGATAGCGGCTTTGTCGGCCTGATCCTGCGTCGTGATCGGGGTTTTCATGAAGGCGGTCGCCTGCTCGGCCTCCGCCTGATATTCGAGCTTCAATGCTTCGAACGGATCGGAGGGCAAGTTGTGGCCCATGGCAGGTGCCGGCGGCTCGTCATCCCAACCCGCGCCCTCTATTGCCTTCTGGTAGGCCTCATAGCTGACCGAGTGCGTGCGGCAGAAATTCCAGGCGTCCGCAGCATCGACCATGCGCTCGCCGCGCATCGCAAGCCAGCCGCCGGCGTCGTCAAGCCAGATCGCAACCGGCTCCCACTGTCCGCCCTTGAAGCGCGTCCGGTAATAGCCCTGTTCCGGCTGGCCCTCATGCATCGGGCCAAGGTTCCCCGCCAGGGCGTTCTGCCACCAGCTCCAAAGATTGGTTTCTGCGGTCATTTCAGACGCTCCTGTCAGCGATGATGGATTTGTGGACTTCCTCTGTCCGCACCAGCCCAATCGCCATGAAGGCGAGGAGGGCGCACAGGAGGAGAAGGAAATAGGCGGTGGCGTAGGACGCGCGGTTGAACTCGGCGATCGCGTCCAGATCGATGTTGCGTGCCGGCGGAAGCTTGCAGGATCCGCACTCGCAGTAGCGCTTGGCAGGCTCGCAGGCGTAGGAGACCGCGCGTTCCATTAGAGGCGCGCCCCTTCGACACTGGCGAAATCGCGGCGAGCAGCGGAGTTGTGACCCATCGCAATCCGGCGGTTCACGATATCGGTGACAACGGCCTGCTGCTCGTCGTTCAGCTTCATGAACGTGCGATGCGGGTCAGTCTGGAAGTCCCGCCAGCGCTTGTCGGACATCTCGCCGGCAACTTCGATTTCTTCACGCTCGACGCAGCCGATGGCGGCGATGATCGTGCGCATGTTGGAGGAGGTGAGCATTGTTCGTTTCCTCGGTGGAAGATCACTTTCGAACTCGGCCCGAAGGCCGACGCCGAAGGGGATCAGGCGTTGATGGTGACGATGCAGGTGTTGACCGAGGTGCCGGAGGCCTTGAATGCCCCCTCAGGCAAACGCTCGATTGAGCCGCTGCTTTGCTCGACGAGGTCGCGGAATTCCGAACTCAGCTTGTTTTCGCGGAACATCACGCCGGCAGACATGATCGCGACCAGCCGGCCACCGGGCTTAAGGAACCGCAGTGCGTGGAGCACGTGCCGAATGTCGTCCTGCTTGGCGAAGGGAGGGTTCATAACGACGCGGTCAAAGGCGCTGACAGGCTCGGCAGCGAGGAAGTCGCCGACATTCAGCGAGTGGGCGACGTCAGCCAGCTTCTCGGCGCGCTTCTCGTCGATCTCCCAGCACGTGACGAATGAACCAACCTGTCGCGCCGCCGCGGCGATCCGGCCAACCCCGGCGCTGGGTTCAAGCACAGACATGCCAGCTTGAACGTCAGCCAGATCGACGACGTTTTCAGCGAGCACATGGGGCGTATCGAACTGACCAAAGTCCTGCTTTGTGCGGCTGTATTCGCCGGTCAGGATGATCGGTTCCAAGGCGTCTGCAGCGTCGCCGTCAAACACATGCGCCTTCGCGCTGCGGTTCCATTTGCCGCCA
Source organism: Ensifer sp. NM-2 (assembly GCF_003024455.1). Taxonomy (NCBI): domain Bacteria; kingdom Pseudomonadati; phylum Pseudomonadota; class Alphaproteobacteria; order Hyphomicrobiales; family Rhizobiaceae; genus Ensifer; species Ensifer sp. NM-2. The sequence continues at coordinate 7,768 of NZ_PVZR01000011.1, read as the reverse complement.
GCCGCTTCGAGCACCTTGTTTGTCTCGGTGTAGAGCTTTCGGTCCAGTGCGCCGGTCAAGAAGACCTTGGCGCCTTCAAGCGTAGCTGCGTCCAACACTTTCAATACGTCTTCGCTGATTTGCGGCATGGTAAATCCTTCGGTGATTAGGCCGACAGCGTGTTGATCTCTGCTTCCAAAGCCGCGCGCTCTGCGGCGATCGGCATGCGGAACGGCCGGTAATTCAGGTTCTCGATTTCCTGACGAAGGCGGGTCACGCGCTCCACGTTCGCAGCCGGAACAACCGGGCCTGAACGCTTCGCCGCGCGCTTCATTGCCTGCCACGTCAGACGCAGGCATTCGCCAAAGGTGCAATTCTCGTAGGGGGTGAAGCGCTTTGCGTTCTCGGCGAGCGCAAGCCGGTACTGAACCCAGGCTTCCTTCATCACTGCCGATTTGCTGATCATCGCTTCGTCCTCTCGTCAGCGTCTTGCTGATGTAAGGAATGTAAGCGCAACTTACCTTACTCGTCAATATCGAATGTAGGTAAGCCCTACTTTTTCTCGTAAGGTAAGGAGTAAGCAGCGGAAATTCTGATGCGCAGCTCGATTCTGACGGGGCGGGGAGGGGCGAGCAGATATCTAGCGGCGGGGCCGCGCTCGGCCGCTAGCTCTTGTGGCAAGCAAATTATTTCAGAAAAGCGACTCGACTCTGGGCTGCATTCCTGCTGTTTTTGTGAGAACAAAATAGGAACACAGGAGAGAAGAATGTCGCGTAGTGCTCCCGTAGATCATCCCGACGCCCTTCGTTTGGTCGTCGAGCTCGAAAGCGTTTATGTGGCTTGTGATGATTGTGGGCACTCGCGTGTGCTTCACCTGACGAACCTTCAGAAGGCCGCCGATCTGGGCGTGCATAATTACATGCAGCTCTGCAGGAAGATCCGCTGCAGCGAGTGCCCAAAGATGCCGACAGCGTTCCGCAACTTGACCATCAGGCCTTCATGGCGGGGCGCCGAGCTGCTTCAAAGCATGGCGTGAAATACGACCTTGTGAACGCTGAATACCTTGTCGGCTGGGAACTCCAGCTCGTGGCTTTCGCCTTTGCCAGGATTGTACTGGTAGAGGCGAAGGACATCCCCCGAGCGCGAGACAAAGCGCTTGAGATAGCTTGAAACCTCGTCATCGTCGTCATCGCCAAGGATCTGCACGATTACATCGTCGCCCTGGCGCACCTTCGTGTGCGGGTTCACCCACGCGGTTTCGCCGTGGTAGAAGCGCGGCTCACCCGATGTTCCTTCGATCTGCACCGCATAAGCGCCTTCGACGCCTTCCAGCCCGGGAGGGCAGAAGACATGGGCGATGTCCTGCCCATTCAGAATGAACCGGCCGTTGGCGCCGGCCGCTATATGGCCGCGAAGCGGAATTCTGACGTCCGCAGGAAAGGCTTGCCATCGAGGCGGAAAGCTCGCGTTCGGCTTTGGCTTCGGCGTTGCCGGACGAACCCTCTCCCGAACCATTCTCATTCGGTAAGCCTGTGGTGGCTCTTCAGGCGGAGTTCCCTGCCCAGTCAAAAGCCATTCCGGATCGGCCTCGAGGATTTCCGCAAGTCGAGAGATCTTATCGCGTTCTGGCGAGGTGGAGTTGTTCTCCCATAGCGTGACGGACACTCGGCTTATGCCGAATGCCTCAGCCAGGCCTTGCTGGGTGATGCTCAACGCTTTGCGCCTAGCGCGGATTCTCTCGCCGATCGTGTCCATTCGCTGTTTGTAATTATCCCCTACGTAAAAAGCACCTACATAGCGCTTGACAGAAAGAGTAAGTGTAGCTTACCTTCACTTACATGATTGAGATCGTCGAAAGAGCAGCAGAGAAGGCGGGGGGCGTAGTTTCGCTCGCACGTGAACTCGGCATCAAGCACACGGCCTTGTACTCCTGGAACCGTGTCCCTGCGGAACGTGTGCTCGACATCGAGCGCATCACTGGCATCTCCCGGCATGAGCAGCGGCCGGACGTTTTCGGCGGGCAGCCGGAGGCGGTTCGATGAGCGCGGACGGCCAGCTTAAGAGCTTCATCGATCGTGTTCTCCGCCTCAAGGAAGAGCAGGACGAACTGAGCAAGGACATTCGCGACGTCTACGGCGAAGCGAAAAGCATGGGCTACGACAAGACCGTCATGGGCAAGCTCGTGGCGTACCTCCGCAAGATCGAAAAGTCCGGTCCTGAAGCGGCAGACGAAGCGGAAGCTGTGTTCGACACATATCTCAGTGCCTATCAGCGAGCATCTGGCATGCGAGTTGCTACGCACACGCATGAGGAGGATTTCGATCCTTCGACCGGCGAAATCCTCGGCTCTGTTGATGCCAAGCTCGTGCAGACGATCGCCGCCGGCGTCCAGACCGAGAACGGACGCAAGGCGCTGATCGCTGCCGTCGACATCATGATTGAGCGGGAAGAAGCCGAGGAACGCCGTTCCGACGGTGGCCTCGACATCATCACCAAGCACACCGAGATCGCTACGGCCACTCAGGGCGAAATCGAATCCCACAGCGCTGAGGCGGAAGCTGCCGGCGCCAACGCAGGAGGAGACGATGTAGAAAGCAGCGCAGAGCGCGCAGGTCCGGTGGGCCCCATCAATCTCGAACCCACTGGCCCGGTGGCAGAACGGGCAACCAATTCGCCGGAAACGGCAGAAGGTCCGAAGGTGCTCGACGGACGCTCCCCAGTCGCAGGGGAAAGCAGGCACCAAAGCGACGTGTCGGAAGACGATGCCGGTCAGAACCTCACCGGCAGCCCATTCACAGCCAAGCCACCATCGCCGCTCCGGCCCCGTTGCCGGAACCCGCAGGCGTGCGGCGGCTACGGCCCCAATCACTGCCATTCATGCACCAAAGCTTTGGAGGCTGCAGAGTGATGAAGATTTCCTTTGGCAACGACAGTTTGGCCCAACGCGCGATTGAACGCGGCGTCGGCCTCGACCGTACCACTCAAAGCCGGGTCGAAGTCTCGATCATGGTTTCCGATTTCATTGCCAAGAACGGCGTTCGCCGGTTCGAGCAGGGTGTTTCGGCTGAATACGCGGCGATCAAGCAGTTCCTGTTTGATCACGGCTGGAACCTTTGCCAGCAGCGCAACCACTTCACCCTGGTGCGCGTCGGCGCCAAGGGCAGGGCGCCTCGGACCACCTGGGGCAAGGTCATGTTGAAGGTCGATGAAATCCGTTCGGCCAAGGGCCTTACTCCAATCGTGAAGAGGGCGGCCTGATGTTCATCGCCGCCGCGCTCGCCGGCACCATCGTCTTTGCAATGCTGCTTCTCGGCGGGGTCGCTCTTTTTTCCGAACTCGAATTTCGCAGGAACGGCTTCACGCCAAAGGATTGATCGCGGTTTCCCTCCTCCCTCGCGATCAACGAGAGCCCCAGTCTTCCTCCTCCCGGCTGGGGCTCTCAACTCTCAACCGGATCCGCTTGTTCGCCAGCTTCAAAACAACGGCCTGAACAGCGGAACCCAAGGGAATGGCCGGTGACGACGAGGGATCGTCACCGGCAGCAAGACCAACAGTTGCGGCGGCGGTCTTGCGGAAAGGAATGACGGTTGGCCCGTCGGGCGGGCCTGAGACGGAGGGCAATAGCCCTGGAAGGCTTTCTCCTCCGTCTCGAACATCAGTTTCTGAAGTGCGGCCCATGTGGCGCTCCTGTCTTCCAACAGGGACAGAGAACCACAAGAGGCTTCGGAAAAATGCGGAAAAACAGTCGGAAAAATCCGAAAATGAGCACAGTTGAATTCTGCCAGTCAGCTCTGAAAGAGCGCATCGCCCCGCCAAGTCTCGGGAGCGTGAAGCGTCGGATCACCTTGGCCGCTCGCGAGATGGGCTGGTCGATCTCTCGAACAAAAGACGTCTGGTACGCCGACCCGCGCGTGTCGATCGACGGCGATGAACTGCGGGCAATCGAGGACAAGGCAGGAATTGAATATGGCCGGGAAGAAGCACGCGAAATCTCCGAACTCATCGACCGTGCCGATGCTCTCCTGGCGAGATCGGAAACGGATCAAAATCGGACGCTGGTTGCTGCGTTTCGCGCGTTGATTGGCGTTTTGGATCGCGCCGGAACTGAGGGATGAGGGGCTATGACCGTCTCAGCTCACTTCAATCGCATTCATGGTGGACAGGAGCTTGGCGTTGTACCCCGCGCCATCGGCGCCCGAGTGAACACGTCGGTGGCAGTTCGGGCAAAGTGCAATCACGAACCGCGGGTCATCTGGTCCACCGTCCGAGAGCCGTCGAATATGGTGAGGTTCCAGATATGGAACGCCGTTGCCGCGAAGGAACGGCGCCGGCTGCTGGCAGCCTTCGCAATCTCCTTTTGCCCGTGCAACAACATAGTCGCGCACGTCACGGCTACGTTCGAAAACGGAGGCTGTGGACGAATACTTGCCTGGAGTGGCAATGGCTGCTGCGAACGCGCGCTTGCGCAACTCTTCCAAGTTGTCAGTCGTTGTGGGAATGCTGTCGACGACGGTTGTCACATTGTCGATCGGCCGGAGCTCGAAAACGAAAGCATCACGCATGTTCCCAGCTCGATCTGGTGCTCGGCGCGTCTGATAGCCCTCACAGATCATTTCACCTTCAAACTCCACGCCTTTCGGCAGGATTTTAAAGAGCAGAATGCTCTTGCCCTGGACGGCATGCTCCGCAATCGCGCGGTTGCCCTTCTGCATGATCATGTCACCGATTTGGCCTTCGCCGAAATACTCGAAGACGCCGTCATCGCGCCATCGGTCGCTATACCCGTGGATCTCGCCCTCTTCACCGGTGAAGATGATGACGACTGGATGCGCTGCGGGCGTGACGATTCCGCCGCGCTGCTGTCCGTTGAACCTGCCGTGTATATCGGCTCGACGATTGTAGATCCGGCCCCGCTCAAAACCCCAAGACATAGCTTCCCCCACAGATCGGCTGATCGCGTTGTCGCATCTTCGGGTTGCGCTCACGTTAATGCGAAGAGGGGAGCTGCATGAAAATCACCTATGCGGAACTCGTCGAATGGGCCGAGGCGCAGAAGCGCCAGAAGTTCACCTGGCTGGATGACCACGGCCCGAACTCCAAGCGCGCCCGTCCTGAAACTGAGAGCGAAAACAAGATGCGGGACATCGTCATGCTCGACGCTGTCATCAGCATCTGCAAAGCGAGGACGGCGGCATGAGCGCGGTGAAGTTCTACGTCGGTCTTCACCAGCCCGGTGATGCGCAACACTTCGATCTGGCCTGCATCAGTATCAAGCGGCTGTGGAACCGGAAGAAACCCGTCCCGTGCGGCGATGTCCTCGTCGACAGTGGCGCTTTCACCGAACTCTTCCTTCACGGCGCCTATCGCCATGGCGTTGCAGCATATGCAGCTGAGTTACACCGACTTTACACCACTGGTGTCGTCGATATCGCAGCTGCGGTTGCGCAAGACTACATGTGCGAGCCTTTCATCCTGGCGAAGACAGGTCTGACGATCGAGGCGCATCAACGCCTCACGATCGAACGCTATGACGCCTTGGTTGCCGAGCTAAGCCGTTTGTTCGGCGGCGATTGCCCCTTTCACATCGTGCCTGTCATCCAAGGTTTCGCGCCTGAGGACTACGCCAGGCACGTCCGGATGTATGGCAATCGCCTGACGCCTGGGATGTGGGTTGGGGTAGGGAGTGTTTGCAAACGGCAGGGAGACCCGCGGTCGATCATCGCCGTTCTTCAAGCCATTCATTCGATCCGCCCGGATCTGCTGCTGCACGGCTTTGGTGTCAAGCAGACGTCTCTGCTGCACCCGGGCGTACGTGATTTGCTCGCGACTGCAGACAGCATGGCCTGGAGCTTCGCAGCTCGGAAGCAGGGGCGCGACGCCAACGACTGGCGTGAAGCGGCCCGTTTTGTGGAGCGGATCAATGCCGCCGCCAATCAGAATAGCGAGCCTTGGCAGATGGAGCTTTTCGCATGATCAGGACATGCCAGCCCGATAAGAAGACGTTCGTCAGCCACAGCGTTCCGATCCCGCAGTGCTGCCCAGTTTCTGGCAACCCGTTGCCGGGCTCGAAGCTGACCGTTTGCTACATCCCGAATGCAATTGTCTTCCCGGTTGAGGACCTCGCAGCGTTCGTCTCGGAATACGTCGGTGGTCGCAGAGAAATTCGCGGCATGGAGGAGATGGTCCAGGAGCTTGCCGTGCGCGTTCGCGATGTCGTCAGCGTGCCCGTGCGAGCCTTCGCAGATTTGGTCATTCAACCGCCGTACGGCGGCGAACACCAGACGATGCGTGTAGCAGCGAGGGCGGCGGCATGATGATTCAGTTTCTCACCTCTGGCAGGGCGGCATCAATTTTATCGCAGGATGCCGGCTTCCTTCGCCGCAGCTTCGAACGCGGCCCTGGCTTCCGCGCTAGGAACCATGCCCTCGGCTGCTGCCAGGCAGGCCTTCCGAGCTGTTGCGTAACTGGTGCTCTTCGTCTCGGGCCAGGATTTCATCAGGAATGCGACCGCCTCCCGGGCGCTCCTAATGACGTGAAAACGACCGTCAATCTTCAACTCAACGTTTACATCCCAGATGGTGATCATCGCGTCCTCCGTTGGGCAGGTTTCCCACAAACGTATATTAGGGAAATCTGTTCCAAGGAGGCGATCCTGGGTGGCAGCATGGCAAGCTCAATCGCCCATCTTCGCCGGAATTTCCTCGCCCGGCACTGGCGTAATGTCGGGGGCCTCTTCCGGGACATCATCAGGTCCCGGCTCCTCAATCGGGCGATCGGGATCGGGCAGGGAATCGGGGGGGACATCTGGTGGAACTTCCTCGGGCCTTTTCGGGTCTCTGGGGCCTGGGACCATAACCACCTCGGGCTCAGGCGGCGTCAGGCCTGCCGGGCCGGGCATCGGGATCGGTTCAGTAGGTTTCTTGCTCATGATGGACTCCTCTTCAGGAGGCCAACCGATACCGCGCCGTTTTTGTTCCGCGAGCAGGGAGGCGAGGCATGAGCATCGAAACCCGCTCCATCCTCGACGGACGTTGCACGATCCACGTCGGCGACTGCCTCGACGTCATGCGCTCCATGCCTTCCGGTTCGGTCGATTGCGTCGTTACGAGCCCGCCTTACTGGGGCCTGCGCGACTATGGCGTCGAAGGCGCAGAGCGAAAGGACGCGGCATGACCGAGCACATGTCCGCGAAGCAGTATCAGGCGGCCATCGCCAAGCCGAAGGGCGGGAACAAATACAATGCTCAACGCACACTGCTCGACGGCGTTTGCTTCGATAGCAAGGCTGAGGCCGCATACTATGCCTGTCTGAAGCTTCGTCAAAAGGCGGGCGAGGTCGAAGACGTGGAAATGCAGCGCTCATATGCGCTGACGATCAATGGCGTGCTGGTGTGCACCTACAGGGCAGATTTCGTCTTTTGGGACGTCGCCATGAAGCGCCACCGCGTCATCGATGTGAAGGGCGTTGTCACGCCGGTATTCCGTATCAAACAGAAGCTCATGAAGGCCTGCCACGGCTTGGAAGTCGAGGTGGTGAAATGAGCGTCATTGCGACCGCCTTGAAGCACATGCTTGCCGCAGGAATGGACCACGACGCCATTGTAGCTGCTGTTGCGGAGATGGAGCGCGAAGCTGTGCCTGCCGTAGACCGCGTGGCTGACAAGCGACGCGAGTGGGATCGCCAGCGGAAGCGCAATCAACGGAATTCCGCTTTGTCCGGTGGAAGTCAGGTGGAAACAGGTGGAAGTCCGGTGGAAACCGTCAACTCCCCCACCCCTGATAAAGAAAGG
>NZ_PVZR01000119.1:0-520 GCF_003024455.1 Ensifer sp. NM-2 | reverse complement strand
GACCCATCTGCAGGGCCAGCTGGTCGCCACCCATCCGGCCTATGACGAGGTGTTCGACGGTTTTGCCGTGCCGGAAGTGCGCGGCAATCCTGGGGCACGGCAGCAATGGGCGGTCGAGCAGGTGAAGATGGCGCTGACGGCGTCGAAGAACCTCGGGCTTAATGCGATGGCGAGCTTCTCCGGCGCGCTTGCCTGGCCGTTCGTCTATCCCTGGCCGCAGCGGCCGGCCGGCCTGGTCGAGACCGCCTTCGACGAACTGGGGCGGCGCTGGAAACCGATCCTCGACCATGCCGAGGATTGCGGCGTCGACATCTGCTACGAGATCCATCCGGGCGAGGACCTGCACGACGGCATCACCTTCGAGATGTTTTTAGAGCGCACCGGCAACCATGGCCGCGCCAACATGCTCTACGACCCCTCGCACTATGTGCTGCAGTGCCTCGACTATCTCGACAACATCGACATCTACAAGGATCGCATCCGGATGTTCCACGTCAAGGATGCCGAGTTCAACCCGACC
>NZ_PVZR01000118.1:0-522 GCF_003024455.1 Ensifer sp. NM-2 | reverse complement strand
ACTCGGTGCCCCGCCTGTCCCAGGGCCAGGCCGCCATCATCGGCGTCGGCGCGCTGACCTATCCGGCCGCCTTCCAGGGCGCCGCCGAGTCCACGCTGCACAACCTGGCGATCTCCAAGACGATCACGCTCACCTCCACGTACGACCACCGCGTGATCCAGGGCGCCAGCTCCGGCGAGTTCCTGAAGATCGTGCACGGCCTCCTGCTGGGCGAGGACGGCTTCTACGACGAGGTCTTCCACTCCCTGCGCATCCCCTACGAGCCCGTCCGCTGGGCCCAGGACGTGCAGGTGAACCCGGAGGAGCAGATCGGCAAGGTCGCCCGCATCCAGCAGCTGATCCACGCGTACCGGGACCGCGGCCACCTGCTGGCGGACGTGGACCCCCTCGAGTACTCGATGGCCTACCACCCGGACCTCGACATCCGCGAGCACGGGCTCACCCTGTGGGACCTGGACCGCGAGTGGCCCACCGGCGGCTTCGGCGGGGCGGGCAGCCTGACGCTGCGCAAGATCCTCGGCG
>NZ_PVZR01000117.1:0-529 GCF_003024455.1 Ensifer sp. NM-2 | reverse complement strand
CCGGGTCCGCGGCGGGCTCGATGCCCTCGGGGGCGGGGCCGCCGTCCATCGCGTGGCCCGCGTGCCCGCCGTGGGAGGACGACGTCGCCGCCTCTTCCCCTCCCGTCGCGCAGCCGGTGAGCGCGAGCAGACTCGCCGCAGTCACGGCGACGGTCCTGGTCCAGAAACGCATGGTCATCGTCCGGTGTCTCCTTCGTCATCGGTGGTCTGGGGGGCCTCGAGGTGCCCGAGCGCCGCACGGAACGCGGCCTCCGCCGTGTCGCCGTAGGGCACGAACAGCACCTCGTCCACGGTGCCGCCCACCTCGTCCGCCATCGCGTGGCAGGTCTCGACGGCGATCCGCGCCGCGTCCTCCATGGGCCAGCCGTAGATCCCCGCGGAGATCGCCGGGAACGCGACCGTCCGGGCGCCGAGCCCGGCCGCCACCTTCAGGGACTCGCGGTAGCACGAGGCGAGGGTGTCGGACTTGTCGATCGTCTTGGCCCACACCGGGCCCACGGTGTGGATGACCCAGCGCGCGGGCAGGCGC
>NZ_PVZR01000116.1:0-530 GCF_003024455.1 Ensifer sp. NM-2 | reverse complement strand
AGGGTGATGTCAGTGATGCCCCGCGTCACGTAGAACTCACCAAAATAGGCCACATTGACCATAGTGGGATCCACTTCGTACGTGACGGGACGGGCATCGTAGTACTCCAGCGGCAGTGTCGGGTGATGCGACACCTCGGCCCGCCCCTGCACACGCTCTCGCAGCGCTGGACTGTAGATGTGGTCCAGCATCTCGGCCATCTGGTGGTCGTTCGTGAACAGAATGCTGTCGGCGAGTGCGTACGGGAGGATCTCGGCTAGTCCGAAGATCGAGAAGTGCTCGTCAGGGATGCGTCCGAAGTCGGCTTCGACGGGCGCGGTGAGTCGTGCAAGCATCGGGTCGGAACGGTCGAGCAGGTCACCGCGCCGCTTCCCCTGGACGTCCAGGGACAGGGGGTCGGAGAACTCCGCTGTCCATATCAGTTCCGGGTGGGCCTCGTGGATCAGTGCCCCCGCATAGTGCGACGGGGCCCAATTCGCTCGCGTGTACAGGCGCTCGTACCGGGCGCCGGCGGCGATCCAGGCATCAGC
>NZ_PVZR01000115.1:0-532 GCF_003024455.1 Ensifer sp. NM-2 | reverse complement strand
GGCGACCGTTTCCGGCGTACCGGAAACGAGGATCTCTCCGCCGCCGCTTCCGCCTTCCGGCCCAAGGTCAACGATCCAGTCAGCCGTCTTGATGACATCCAGGTTGTGCTCAATCACCACGATGGTATTCCCCTGGTCGCGCAGCTGGTGCAGAACCTCCAGCAGCTGCTGAATATCGGCAAAGTGCAGACCGGTGGTCGGTTCATCAAGGATATACAGCGTTTGCCCGGTACCGCGTTTGGACAGCTCGCGCGCCAGCTTGACGCGCTGGGCCTCGCCGCCGGAGAGGGTGCCGGCCGGCCGCTCGAGGTTGAGGTACTCGAGGCCGACGTCCAGCAGGAACGCCAGCCGGGCCAGGATCTCCTTGAGCACCTGGTCCGCGATCTGCCGCTCCCGGTCCGTCAGCCGCAGCCCCGAGAAGAACTCCATGGCCTCGCGCATGGGCAGGCGGGTGGCGTCCGCGATGGACAGGCCGCCCACGAGCACGTTCAGGACCGTGGGGTTGAGGCGGGCCCCGTGGCACGCCGGGCAC
>NZ_PVZR01000114.1:0-536 GCF_003024455.1 Ensifer sp. NM-2 | reverse complement strand
GCTCCTGCAGAACACGGTGGAGCTCGTCACGGGCGTGCACGAGCGCGTCGACGCCGCGACGGCGGACCTCGGCCGGATCGCCGCGCGCGTGGCCGACGCCGCGGCCGCGCGGGGCATCTCCCTGTTCTGCCAGGGCACGCACCCGTTCGCGGAAGCGATCGCGCAGCCCTCGACGCCCAGTGAGCGCTACGACCGCATGCTGGACCTCACCCAGTACTGGGGTCGGCAGCTGCTGATCTTCGGCGTGCACGTGCACGTGGGCCTGGACGACGTCTCCAAGGCCATGCCGGTGGTGAACGGCCTGGTCAACCGCGTGCCGCACCTGCTCGCACTCTCGGCCTCGTCCCCCTTCTGGGCGGGCACGGACACGGGCTACCAGTCCCAGCGCACCCTCCTGTTCCAGCAGCTGCCCACGGCCGGCCTGCCGTTCCAGTTCCAGGAGTGGGAGGACTTCGAGCGCTGCGTGGCCCAGATGGAGCAGGTGGGCATGATCGCGGACGTCACCGAGTGCCGCTGGGACGTGCGGGCCGTGCCCC
>NZ_PVZR01000113.1:0-536 GCF_003024455.1 Ensifer sp. NM-2 | reverse complement strand
GCGCGCTGGTCACGCAGGATCTGGAAGGCGATCGTCAAAAGCTTGCGCGCGATCGCCACACGCGCCTTGTTGGTTCCTCTGATCTTCAGATGCTCGTACTGGTCATGAAGTTGCGCATCGCTGGCGATGGCGGGGGTGACGGCTTCGACGAAAGCCCAGCGCAGCCACTTGTTGCCCTGCTTGATGATCTTGCCGTGGAAGGTCTTGCCGCCGCTCGAATAGGTCGACGGCACCAGCCCGGCATAGGCGGCAAGCTTCTTCGGGCTGCGGAACCGCGCTATGTCGTCGATCTCCGCATCGACCAGCCTTGCGAAGAACTCGCCGATGCCGGGGATCGTCTTCAGCAGCTTGACGTTGGCATTGGCATTGGTCATCGCCCGGATCGTTGCTTCCGACTGCTTGATCCGCCCGTCAATGTCGCCGATGAAGGCGAGGCCACGGTCGATCTGGATGCGGTCGATCTCCGAGACGTTGACTTGCGCCAGCTGGACGCGGCCGGCCTTGCCAAACAGATCCCCGAGCTTCTTCAGCTGTGC
>NZ_PVZR01000112.1:0-540 GCF_003024455.1 Ensifer sp. NM-2 | reverse complement strand
ACCGACCGGGGGTGGGGGAGCGCACCGCGGACGGCTCTCGGATCGGGGAGTACACCCTGGCCCAGGCCATGGAGAAGGCCCTGCGACTGAACAGCCGTCGCATCCTCGTCGGCGAGGTCCGCGGCACCGAGATCACCGCGATGATCCAAGCCATGCAGACCGGCGCCGGCACGTTCTGCACCGTCCACTCCTACAGTGCCCAGGAAGCGGTCCACCGTCTGGTGGGTCTGGGCATGAATGAGTTCTCCGAGGCCTTCATGACCCGGCAGCTGGGCCACCACCTTGACATCGTCCTGCAGATGCGCAAGATCCAGGACGCCCAGGGGCTGTGGCGCCGCAAGGTCGTGACCATCGCTGAGGTCATGCCTGGAGACAGCGCCGATGGCATCTCCGTCGCACCGCTGTTCGAGATGCGCCCGGGCGACGACCACGCCCAGCCTGTGCAGCCCCCCGGGGACACCCGGCTGCGCGCTGACCTCGAGCGTGTGGGCTTCGACCTGACCCGAGTGGCAGGAGGCGCCTGATGCACACCCTGCTCAT
>NZ_PVZR01000111.1:0-544 GCF_003024455.1 Ensifer sp. NM-2 | reverse complement strand
GGAGACGATCCCGTACCTACGAGCATCATTGGACACCGGGAACTGTCCAGGGTCGTAGCCGAAGGTGACGGCCTCGATTCGCGCCGCATCGAACCCCGCCTCCACCAGGATCTCCACCTGGTTCCGTGACAGGACGAGAATCAGATCCACCCCGCTGTAAGAAGTGACCACGGCTGTTCGCTGCGCAGGGGACATCCGTTGGAGCTCATCTGCCAGCCAGCACGCGATCATGACGAGTGGCCTTCCGGCGTAGGGCATCATCCCTCGACGCTTAGCCCAGGAGGCGGAGAGCGCCTCTTTTTCCAGGAAGGCGAGCACCAGGTCCGAGCGCCATGCTTTGCGGACAGACCGGAGAGTCTTGTCCATCGGCCGACCGGAGCGGTGCTCCACGACATCGCGGAGCTTCCGGTGAACACGCGTCCGTGCCGGTCAAGCCCCTCGTGATGGTGTAGCGGTCTGATCCTTCATGGGGGTCAGGCGCTGAGGCCGAGGGTGAGTTCGGTGTCGGGGTCCACCTCGTCTCCGGTGTTGGTCACGGTGGTGA
>NZ_PVZR01000110.1:0-552 GCF_003024455.1 Ensifer sp. NM-2 | reverse complement strand
GCCGGCTCGAGATCGGCATGGGTTCGGCGGTCTCCGTGATCCTGTTCCTGTGCGTGGCCCTCATGGCGGTCATCGCCGTCAAGGGCTTCAAGGTGGACCTGGCCGACCGAGGAGGTTCCAAGTGAGCACCGCCGCATCCGCTCCCGCCCCCGAGGGCCGCGCGCCCCACCGTCGCGGCACCGGGAAGGCCACCGCACTGTGGTGGATCCTCACCGTCGTGATCGGCGTGTGGTGCCTCTTCCCGCTGTTCTCGATCTTCGCGACCAGCTTCAAGACGCCCGCCGACCTCGCCAACGGCAAGCTGCTGCCCACCCAGTGGTCCACGGTGAACTACGAGGAGATCTTCGTGGGCGGCTCGCGCGAGCTGTTCCTCACGGCGCTGCGCAACTCGATCGGCATCACCGTGATCGCCACGATCATCGCCGTCATCCTGGCCACGCTGTGCGCCTACGCGATCGCCCGCCTGGACTTCCCGGGCAAGCGGATCGTGCTCACGGTGTCCCTGATGGTCTCGATGTTCCCCGTCATCTCCCTGGTGACGCCGCTGTTCAA
>NZ_PVZR01000010.1:0-245762 GCF_003024455.1 Ensifer sp. NM-2 | reverse complement strand
AGAAGAAGCGCAGCGCCGAGACTGAGCTGTTGATGCTCGCTGCCTGCATGCCCACCCGGGTCTGGTGCAACTGGAACCGGCGCAGATCCTCAGCCGTCGCCATGTCGGGGGAGCGGCCGATGAAGGCGGCAAACGCCTTCACACAACGGATGTAGTCACGGCGCGTGGCCTCGGTGAAGCCGCGCATGGACATGTCTTCGATCATGCGCTCACGAAGCGCGCTACCGGATGGATTAGGAACGACGGTCATCGGATGCTCCTCTCAAGCTGAAGGTTGACCCCTTCATGCTCGGAGGACTCCGGCCGTTCGTCACCCCTGGTCCGATCAAAGCCTCGCCGATACCGTCAACGAGGCACACGCCTCAGCCCGCGCCCCTCCCGCGCGAGCGGGTTCGTTCTTTGGCGCAAAGCGGCCAACGGATGCGAGCCGCAGCCATAGGGGCTGCGCACAAACCCGTCACCAGCCAGAAGCCGACGCCGTCGCGCAAGAAGGTACCAATGAGCGTCGCTACCCGCAGGACGGCGAGGGCATTCTGACACAGCAGCGCGCAGGCGCGCGGGGTGGCCTCATCCGAGGCCATGGCCATCAGCTCCAGTCGTTTTTCGGCGTCGCCTTCGAGCGGTGCAGGTCATACCAGGCGACCAGCTCTGCCTGCGACATGATGCGCTCCTGTTTTGCGTGATTGAGACGTGTCACGTGGCGGAGTCTATGTTGACGGATGTTGGCGGTCGATCGGATCAAGGGAGAGGGAAGGCTACACCCGAGGATAGGACAGCCTGTACTTGAGTGGACCGAAGCGAGGATTTGTTGGTCACGAGGCCCTTCCTCGTCGAGGACGAACTGAAACGTCTGGGCGGCCATTATGAAAAAGCTGGCGAATGGGCCGATTTTACCGTCATGGACGATCGGGTGGTTATCGGCCAGAACCCGGCTTCGTCCGGCTGTGCTACCATGACGCTGCTGACGTTTCTGCAGGCCTAGTTGCGGTCCGGCGCCCACGTGCCAAGCCTGTCCGCCGGCCAATCGGATCATAACGCTGGTCGAGATCGTCGAAGACGGCCCCGTGAAGCAGTCAGACGACAGGATGTCGTCTGCTGTGTCGCGCTTGCGCTGAAAGAGTTCAAGCGAGCCGACCGCCATCCTTCGTGCCCGCGCGCTGAACGCTCCTCGTATTCGAGCCGGGCGCTGGGCGCGCGTCCTAAATTGACGGATATACGACATTTGAGACGGGCGGGCTTCGTCTTAACATCAGGGCTGGAAATTCAACCTGATGGAGATTGTCATGACTGGGAATTCGAAGGATACCGCACTGATTACCGGCGCTTCTTCTGGTATCGGCGCGATTTACGCCGATCGGCTGGCGCGCCGGGGCTATGACCTGATCCTCGTGGCCCGCAACAAGGCGCGTCTCAATGCGCTCGCCAAGCGGCTCACCGACGAGACAGGTCGCGCTGTCGAAGTGATCGGAGCGGACCTCGGCAACAAGGACGATCTCGGTCGCGTAGAGCAAGTGCTACATACCGATGCCAGCATAACCACGCTGGTCAACAATGCCGGCGTCGGTGCGACCGCCCCGCTGTTGGCGTCCGATATCGACAAGATGGAAGAGCTAATCACGCTGAACGTCAATGCGCTGACGCGGTTGACCTATGCTGCGGTGCCCGGCTTCGTGAAGCGTGGCACCGGCGCGATCATCAACATCGCCTCGATCGTCGGTATCGCACCGGAGCTGCTGAATGGTGTGTATGGCGGGAGCAAAGCCTTCGTGCTGGCCTTCACCCTGTCGCTCCAGAAGGAGCTTGCCGACAACAATATCCGCGTCCAGGCCGTTCTTCCGGGTGCCACGGCGACCGATTTCTGGGGCATCGCCGGGACGCCCCTGGAACATGTGCCGACCGAGATCGTCATGTCCGCCGAGGATATGGTGGATGCCTCGCTTGCAGGCTTTGACCTCGGCGAGTTGGTCACCATTCCGGCGCTTCCGGACGCACGCGACTGGGAGGCTTACGAAGCGGCGCGGCAAAAGCTCATGCCGAACCTTTCGCTCAGCGCGCCTGCTGTTCGATATCGAGCCGCAGGGTAATTCCGGTCTTCAGCGACCCACTGAAATGCACGCCTATGTCGGCGGCGTCTCGCCGATCCTCGAAACAAGGAGAATGATCATGTCGAGATCCTATTCGATAATTGGCAAGCGCAATCGCCTTGCCGCCTATGCACTCGCTGGAACGATCGCAATTTTTCTTCCCGCGGTCGTGGCTCACGCCGAAACGAGTTCTTCTGCGCGCAGCGGCATCCAGGTTGCGCAGGCTTCCGTAAACGGTGCGTCCGATGCCCAGCCGGCTGTCGACGAAACCATTCGTCCATTCCAGTTCCGTGCAGCCGACGAGGCCCTTGCCGATCTCAAGCGGCGCATCGTCGCAACCAAGTGGCCCGATCAGGAGCTGGTCACGGACGATACTCAGGGCGTGCGACTGGCCACGATGCGGAAGCTTGCCGACTATTGGGCCAACCAGCACGACTGGCGAAAGGTGGAGGCGAGGTTGAACGCCTTGCCTCAGTTCGTGACGAACATCGACGGCGTCGATATCCACTTCATTCAGGTGAAGTCGAAGCACCCGAACGCGCTGCCGGTTATCATTACACATGGTTGGCCCGGCTCGATCATCGAGCAGCTGAAGATCATCGATCCGTTGACCAATCCGACAGCGCACGGCGGTACCGCAGCCGATGCGTTTGATGTCATAATTCCATCAATCCCCGGGTACGGCTTTTCCGGCAAGCCCACCGAGCTCGGCTGGGATCCGCAGCGTATCGCACGGGCCTGGGCCGTTCTGATGGACCGCCTGGGTTACAAGAAATATGTTGCGCAGGGCGGCGACTGGGGTGACGCAGTTAACGAGCAGATGGCGCTACAGAAGCCTGAAGGGCTGCTTGGCATCCACACCAACATGCCCGGCACGCTTCCCGATAACATTTCCGCGGCGCTGGCCGGCGGTCCGCAGCCGACGGGCCTGACGGCCGACGAGGAGTACGCGTGGAAGCAGCTCGATTTCTTCTACAAGCATCGTGTCGGCTACGCGTTGGAAATGGGAGCCCGGCCACAGACACTCTACGGCCTGGACGATTCACCCATCGCCCTTACCGCATGGATGATTGATCATGATCCGGAGAGCCAGAAGCTGATCGGCCGGGTCTTTGACGGGGCTAGTGAAGGGCTGACGCGCGATGACATCCTCGACAACATCACGCTCTACTGGCTGACGAACACGGGGCTGTCTTCGGGCCGTCTCTTCTGGGAAAGCAAGCTCGCTTTCTTCGCGCCCAAGGGCGTGACCATCCCGGTCGCGGTGAGTGCTTTTCCTGACGAAATCTACACCGCCCCCCGCAGTTGGACTGAGAAAGCCTTTCCGAAGCTGATCCACTACAATCGTCTGCCTAAGGGCGGGCACTTTGCGGCCTGGGAACAGCCGGAAGTCTTCACTGAAGAGTTGCGAGTCTCCTTCAGGTCGCTGCGTTAGTCGATTTTGAGAAAGAAGGGGCGCCATTGGCGCGCCGCCTTCCCAGCCACAAGGAAAAAGCCATGACCATTGCAACCAAAACCCTCAAACTGCAAACGGTCGACCTGAAACTTGAGGTCGTTGTTATCCCTGTTTCGGACGTTGACCGCGCAAAACGCTTTTATGACGGCCTGGGTTGGAGGCTCGACGCCGACTTCGCGGTCGGTGACACATTCCGGGTCGTACAGTTCACACCGCCGGGATCACCGAGCTCGATCCACTTCGGCACAGGGCTGACGTCGGCGGCACCCGGATCGGCACGCGGGCTGTATCTCGTCGTCTCGGATATCGAAGCTGCCCGCGCCGAACTCATCGGTCGCGGCGCCGACGTGAGCGAGATCATCCACCGCGCCGGTCCTGGGCAGCCGCCAATCAGCGGCAGGGATCCGGAACGGCGCAGCTACCGCTCCTCCGCCTCGTTCGCCGATCCGGACGGCAACGGCTGGCTGCTCCAGGAGGTCACCGAACGATTGCCTGGACGCGTCGACACGGACATCACGACATTCACCTCGTCGAGCGAACTCGCAGGCGCGCTACGGCGCGCGGCAGCCGCCCACGGCGAGCACGAAAAGCGAACCGGCGGCAAGCATGATGAGAACTGGCCGGACTGGTACGCCGACTACATCGTACAGGAGCAGGCCGGCAAGCCGCTACCGTTGTAACCCTCCGCGAGGCCGTATTCGGGTACGCAATCCACCGAAAACCGGATTGCGTACCCGTCTGCATCTTGTCGCAGGGCGTCTACGACTACGATGAGGCGGACGGCATCCGGTTCCCGACGAGGCGCCGTGCCTTCTTGCGGGGCACGGATGATAGCGTCGTCGAAGATCCGCTGCTGGCGTCCGTCAATGTATGCAACATCCACTTCGCGTGCGGACGAGGGCGCTTCTTGCGATGGCGCAAATGTGATATAAGCGGCGGTTTCAGACAAAAGGTGGTGTGCCATGCACAAGATCGGTTACGTCGTGTTTCCAGGATTCCAGCTCCTCGGTTTTGCAGCGGTCACTGCCTTCGAGATGGCCAACATTCAGCTTGGAGAGCCGGCTTACGAGATAACGTTGCTTTCCGAAGCCGGCGGAGAGATCAAGTCGTCGGCTGGGTTTGGTGTCATCACGAAAGCCTTCGACGATACGACCTACGACACCGTGATGTTTGGAGCCGGCACGACGATCGAGCCGATGACACCGGGCCTTATCGAGTTCGCGCGCCATTCCCTGCAAACTGCGCGTCGGCTGGCTGGCCCCTGTACCGCCGCCTTCATTCTTGCAGAATCCGGGCTGCTGGATGGGCGCCGTGCGACGACGCATTGGCTTTTTGCGCGCCAGCTCCGGGAGCGGTTCCCGGCCGTCAAGGTCGAGGAGGATCGCATCTTCATCGTCGATGGCTCCGTATGGACGTCGGCGGGAATGACGGCAAGCATCGACCTGGCTCTCGCCATGGTCGAGAAGGACCATGGTCAGGACGTTGCTCGCTCGGTCGCACGCAAGCTCGTGGTCTACCACCGCAGGGCCGGCGGCCAATCGCAGTTCTCGGCGTTGCTCGAACTGGACCCGAAGTCGGACCGGATCCAGAAATCGGTCAACTATGCCAAGGCCAATCTGCGCAGCGTTCTGTCGGTGGACGAACTGGCGGATGCGGCGGGCTTGAGCGCGCGCCAGTTCAGCCGCGCCTTCCGGTCAGAGACGGGGCAGTCGCCGGCCAAGGCGGTGGAGAACCTGCGCGTCGAGGCGGCGCGGCTGCTGATGGAACAAGGCCGCCACTCCATGGATGTGATCGCGGAGGAAACCGGCTTCGCCGATAGCGATCGCATGCGCCGGGCTTTTCTGCGGGCACTCGGACAGCCGCCCCAGACTATCCGGCGCAACGCCCGCGACAGTGAACTGGCACCCTGAATCGGGAGAACGAGGGTGTCGCGGCACAGAAGAACTGTGCACTGCTGGAGATGGTGATCGAGTTGTCGTGTGATTCCCTAATCTTGGGGTTCATGGACTCTGCTGGCAGGCATAGCGAGGTCGGCGGTTCGAAACCCTTCAAGGCAAGGGTTCACAGCTGGCTTTCCGAAGGGCGGCCGGTCCATCGGCCCGCCCCTTTTCGTCTGGAATGGGTGGGTGCGCCAAGAGCGGACAGGTGCTGAATCTGAGCTAGCATCCCTGTATTGCGAGCTCGCTGAACGGGCGTAGTATGATCGTGCACTGGGCTTCCGATCGCGATGAAACCGCAATGCGCGCTTCTTGTCTGCTTTGGCCTTCTGGGGGGCAGCACGCCCGCTCAGCTTTCTCAATTTGACGTTGATCTTGAGTTGGTTCTTGCCGTCGATGTCTCCTACTCAATGGAGATCGACGAACAGCGTGCGCAACGTCAAGGCTATGTGAATGCATTTCTCCAGCCCGAACTCGTCAATGCAATAGAGGACGGGCCTATCGGCAAAATCGCCGTGACATACGTTGAGTGGGGTGGCTCTGCTGTCCAGATCATGCCTTGGACGCTGATCGATGGCCCCAGCACTGCGGGCCAATTCGCCGATGCTCTGCGCCAGCAACCGATGAGGAGGATATCGTTCACCTCGATTTCCAACACGCTGGCGTTTTCACGAAACCTCTTCTTAGCTAGCCCGTTCCAGGGAATGCGACGCGTGGTCGACATATCGGGAGATGGGCCGAACAACTCCGGTGTGCCGGTACCCGTTGCCCGTAATTCGACTGTCGCCCAAGGCATCGTGATCGATGGACTGCCCATCATGTTGACGCGTCAGGATTCCGCATCGATTCCGGACCTCGACGCTTATTATGAGAATTGTGTCATCGGTGGAGATGGGGCCTTTCTGTTGAAAGTCTCAGATCCTGGCGATTTTGCGGAGGCTATTCTGAGCAAGCTCATTGTCGAGATACTTGGACCGAACGTGAGCGACCTGAAGCGGTTCGAGCCACTGTTGCAACGCGTCGACGACCGAGCAGACTACAATTGCTTTGTGGGCGAAGAAATGCAGGAGCGTCGCATTGGGCAATAGTTCAATGCGCTTTGCGTTCACGCTGAACCGCGACCTGCGGGCTTTGAGAGGCTGACCGGTGCGCCTGATCTGCGCGCGCGTTTCTGGCGGAAGACTTCGGCGGGTGGTTTGTAGCCGAGGCATTTGCGCGGTGTTGCGTTCAGATGATTGCAGATTTCGGTTAGATCGCAGTCGCTGAGCGACAGGGGATCGACCTCTCTCGAAAGCCATTTCCTGGCCCGTCTGTTGGTGTTTTCGACGGTTCCTTTCTGCCACGGGGATTGTGGATCGCAGAACCATGTTTGCGCTCCGATGGTGGCTTGCAGGCAGGGCCGCGGGCGGCAACAATGTCGTGATCGGCGAACCATGGCATCCCGGCTCCTCGCGGTCATCCACGACCTCGACACGGCGTATGGACCGGCGGCGTCATCCCATCGATGGACGCCTGACCACGGTGGCCAACGAAGCCGCGGCTGCAGGCGAATGCGGGCCTCCGGAAAGCTGAGGCCTAGCGTGCCGTCAGCCGAGACCGAAGACGACATCGCTTTCCATGAGAGCCGAGAGCGAAACATGCTCAATCAGAATGCCTTCGACATCGGAGCCGTTGAAGGCGATGAACAAGCCGTCGGTCGTATCGCTGGCGGCGGCAAGAAAATCGGCATAGCTGTGAATGCCTGTGGCGTCCTGGGCCTCTTCGGAAAAGGCGATCCGATCGCCCTGCCTGCCAACGAAATCGAGAATGTGATCGAGGCCCGCCTGGCCGGAGGTTTCCGACGACCACAGAAACGTGTCGGCGCCGCTGTCGCCCTTCAACAGGTCGGCGCCATTGCCGCCACTCAACAGGTCGTCCTGCGAGCCGCCGTCGAGAAAATCCGCACCTTCGCCGCCGAAAAGCTGGTCGTTTTCCGAGGCGCCCCTCAGCGTGTCGTCCCCACCACGCCCATCGAGGATATCGTTGCCGCTCGACGAATAGAGGGTGTCATTGTCGTCGGCGCCGCGCAGCACGTCGTCGTAGCGCCCGGATGAGACGTTGAAGTACTCCACATTGGTGAAGGCCAAGCCGGTGTGTGTTGCGCCGCGTGTCGCGTCGAAGTCGGTTACCTGCGGCAAGCCGCCATAGTTGAGGTTCAATAGATCCCGGCCTTCGCCGCCATCGACCTCTCCGAGGTAACGGGCATTGATCGTGTCGTTGCCCGCGCCGCCGCGCAGGATCGACGCGACGCCAAGGGTGCCGCTGCCGGGAAAGGTGTCCTGCAGCCAGTCATCGCCGGCGCCGCCATCGAGCATGTCGCTGCCGCCGTCATTGGCAAGCGTATCCCTGCCGTCGCCGCCAAAAGCCACGTCATCGCCAGCGCCTGTCTCTATCATGTCGTCTCCGGCGCCGGCATCGATGTAGTCGTTGCCCTCCTCGCCATCGAACCGGTCACGCCTGGCACCGCCTTCGAGATGATCGTTTCCCGCGCCGGCATCGACCACGAGATAGGTAAGATCACCCGCGATGACCCGATCGTTGCCGCTGCCAAGCGCGAGGCTTGCCTCCTCTATGCCGCGCAACACTGTGCCGGTCGAGGCCTCACCGGCAGCGAAATCGACAGTGAGGTCGCTCGTGCTCTGCGTCTCCTTGATATAGAGCCAGTCCTGGCCGGCGCCGCCATCGATCTCGGCGGAGTAGAGTGTCGAGACGATCTGGTCGCGGCCGTCGCCGCCAAAAAGACGGTTGGCACCGAGCCCGTCGGTGATCATGTCATCGCCCGCGCCGGCGTCGACGAAATCGTTGCCGCCTGCCGTCTCGATAACGTCGCCAAGTGCGCTACCCGTAATATGATCGCTTCCGCGTCCCGTCGTCAGCACAATCCGCTCGACATCCTGGTACTGGATGAAGAGATGCCGCTCCTCCTGCGTCCCGTATCCGATGATGCCGTGACCATTCTCCAGGTTGAACACGACCGGAGCGGCCGATGCCGAGAGGTCGACGGCCAGCGTATCGTCTCCGGCACCGCCGAAAACGGCGCTGCCCGTCCCGACAAGCACGAAGCGGTCATTTCCATCACCGCCGTCGAGACGGTCGTGACCACCCGTATTGGTGATGATGTCCTGTCCCGCGCCCGCATTGACGACGTCGTTGCCGGCACCGGTCGAAATCCGATCGCCCCCGGCAGTTCCGGTGATCCGGTCGTCACCACTGCCGGCGAGCAGGCGCAGCCACTCGATATCGTGGAAGAAGATGTGCCGGTTTGTGGCGCTCGGGTCGCCAGCATAGCCATGGCCGCTGGCACCGTTGAAGACCATCCGGTCTGCGCTTTGCGAGAAGTCGACGACAAGGCCGTCGTAACCGCTGCCTCCGGTAACTGCGCCGCCGGTCCCGGTGAGAACGATCTGGTCATCACCGGCACCGCCGTCGAGGCGATCGTAGCCGTTCGAACTTGTCAGGGTGTCGCTTTCAGCCCCACCATCGACAAAATCGTCGCCGCCGCCCCCATCGATCGTATCGCTGCCGGGCAGGCCCCAGATGTAGTCGGTTACCTCCGAGCCTTTCAAAGCATCGTTTGAGTACGAGCCTACGATCTTTGCCATCTCGCCATACCTTTCGATAGACTTATGCCAATACTTGCGATCACTCGAATAAAATCACCAAGCATCAAATCTATTTAACTAATTGCGTAAATCAACTCCGAATTAATCTTCCAAATGGAGGCAATTTAATTTGAAATCTATATTAGATATCGAAAGGGAACTGCGGAGAATTGCTTTGAAGTAAAGCCAAGATCTGCGGAAAGACGAAGCCATAGGTCAGGACGTGCTGTGACATGCTCGAGGACGAGAAGAGGTCCGTCATGTTTCTCCAGAGCCCCAGAGAGGATGTGGACAAGGGGTGCAATCTGCGGCCTCGGCGGCGCGGCGCGGCGTGTTGAGTTGGATCGCCCCTACCGCTTCTGACTTCTCGATCAATTCGATGGTTGAGGACCGAACGCCGATGCGTGCACCGACGAGAAGCCTGGTCCGTACGTGACCCTATGTCGTGCCGTTGGCCAGAAGCGAGATCTGCATCGAGGATCTGAAGGGCGAGAAGATCATCTCGTTCTCGCGTCAGAACCTGTCGTTCACCGAGCGCTGCTTTGCTGAAAAGTTCGAGGCGCACGATCTTGCAAAGAGCGTCGCCTATACCTGCGACGACACCTTCTCGGTGGTGTCACTGGTCTCGGCCGGTCTTGGCATCGGCTTTGCGCCGGAATGGACGCTGGATCTTCCCAACCGCAATTTCGAGCTCAGGAAGGTGAGGGGTATCGACTTCCGGATCGGTCTTGGGGTCGCCTGGAGTAAGGACGATCCAACCGCGGCCCGGGACGACATCATCGAAATTGCTCGGTCGCGGGTCAGAGCGGGGAAGTCAGGGGCGAGGTCTCGAAAACCTCGTGGTCTGCGATCCCTCAATCAAACGGAGCGGCTTGCCGGGCCTAGGCCTCCCGGATCCCGGCCGTTGGCCGTCGCGATGCTGATCCTCCGAGACGAGGCCTTTAACCGGTCAAGCCGCGCGCGAACGGGCTCTGGCAGCGCTGTTGCCGTCGCCTGGTACGCTCATTATTCTCCCAAGCTGCCGGCGGGGTCCGCGTTCGACCTCACTCAAAAGCTACAGTTCACGACTATCTGACGTTACTGCAGCTGCGATGTTCGAATCTGTCCTCCTGCACCATGACGAAATCGAATGCGGCCTGCCACGAGGTCGCGCCGTCGATGCGCTCGAAATCAGCGATCAGGGAGGATTTGACACCGAAAACGGCGTCGGAAGTGAGGAAGGGGTCGCCGCCGGTGAAGATGTGGGTGACAACCTTCTGGTGGCCCGGAGCAGTTACAAGGAAATGCATGTGGGCCGGGCGACAGGGGTGGCGATGGAGCGCCTCCAACAGGTCCCCAGCAGGCCCGTCGTCGGGAATGGAATAACTGACAGGCTTGATACCGACGAAGCTGTAGGCGCCGTCGGCGCCCGTGACGAAGCGTCCGCGGTTGTTCCATTTCGGCTGCAGGTCCGGCTGCTGAACGTCGTAGAAGCCATCGGCATTGTCTGACCAGACGTCGATCGTTGCCCCTTCTATTGCGTTGCCGTCGAGATCAATCACCCGGCCGTGGAACAGGCAGCTTTCGCCCTTACCGTCCAGACTGATGCTTTCCCCCATCGCCCGGATCGGCGCGTTGGCGACGTGGAACGGGCCGAAGACGGTGTTCTCCGTCGCGCCTTCGGGACGACGGTTGCCGATGGCGTCGACCAGCATGGAAAGCCCAAGGACGTCGCTGAGCAGGATAAACTCCTGCCGTGTGTCGGTACAGGTCTGGCCGGCGCGGGTGAGGAAATCAACGGCCAACTCCCATTCCCGCTGGGTCAACTCCACGTCCTTGATAAAATCATGCAGATGTCGAACGAGGCTCGCCATGACCTGACGCATGCGCGGTGCCACGTCTACGCCAATCCTGCCGTTCACAGTCTCGGCGGAGTGTTCCTCAGTGAAATAACGGCGCATCAATCGCTCCCTGTCAGGCGGATCGGTCGAGCCGTGCGGCGAACCAGTCGCCGACGAGTGCCGTCCGCTCGAAGCTGTGGTTGTATATCGTGTGCTCACCGTCCGGCCAGACGCGGAGGGCGGCCTCGCCCGTCGCGGCATCGAGGAAGGGTTGCTGGTCCTCCAGTGCCACCAGCGGATCGGCGCCTCCGTGCAGGACGAGAAGCGGGCAGGCGATTCTGTCCCGCGCCGGATCGAAACGCAGCTTTTCCATGACAGCCTCAATCATCGCTCGATCCTCGGTGCCGATCATTGCCGCGCTCTGCTCGAAGGCCGTGCGGAAGGGCAGGATGGCGGGGTGGGCGAAGGAGCCGTTGACGCAACAGGCGCGGATGCGGCTGTCGCTGCCCGCAGTGCGTGCCGCCCACAGGCCGCCGTAGCTGTTGCCCCAGATGCCCGGCGCGCCGAGGCTCGGATCGTCCAGGATTACATCGACCCAGCGGCTATAGGCGGCCTCGACCCCCGCCTGAAGATAAAGGCCTTGCTCGATGCGGGTCTCGCCCTGGCCGGGGCCTTCGGCGAGAAGGGTGGCAAGCCCGCGGCGCGCCAGCTCCCGGGCGATTGGCAGATAGGCGATGCCCCAGCCGCTCTGGCCGCCGAACAGGATGACGGTGCCGTTTGCACTTCCGCTTGCGGGGCGCACCAGCCAGCCGATCAGGCTTTTTCCCGAATATCCGGTCTCGACCCGCTCGAAGGGCAGGCCGAAGACAGGGGTGAGCTTCCGACAGGCGGCGACCAGCCTGCGATACAGCGCGACCTTGCGGGGTTCGTCGAAATTGAAGGCCATCTGGGCGTAGACCAGCGCGGCGATGCCGCGCTGCCGTGCCTCGCCGGCGGTGACGATGTTTCCTTCAGCCTCGGCCCGGTCGGCCTGTTGCAGGCGCTCGGTGGCGATGGTTTCTGCCACCGCATCCCAGGGCTCGCCCTCCGAGATGCGGGCATGAAGCCGGCGCGCATCCCCCGGGTCCATGCCGCAGTCGAGAAGCCGCGTCAGTGGCATGGCCCGCTGATGGGCAAGGTTCGCCTTGATGACCGAGTCCTCGGTCATGCCCGTGCCTCCATGGTGGTCTCAAAGGTGGGTACAGGCTGATGCAGCCAGTGCAGCCTGTCGCGAAGGCCGCGCAGCAGGGTGGGGAGATCGGAGAGATCCCGGACTGCACCATACATCAGGAAATCGGGACGGCGCAGATAGGCGGCGAAACCATTTCTCTCCAGAAACGCCAGTTGCACGCCGTCAAGATCTGCGACTTGATCGGGCGCAGCATCGGTGTCGCCGACGACGATCCAGCGACCACCGATGGCGTCGAAGAAAGCGTGGGTCGCGGGATCCAGATGGAGGCTCGGGTCGGTCCGGCTGACGATCAGGAAGCCGCGCCCCACCACGTCGTCCATCAAGCCTTCGCGGCCGCCGGCGCGCACGAGACCCTGTGGCGTTGGTGCACCGGTGGGGGTGAGGAGGTTACCATCGGGCTCCACATGCACCACGCCGGTCTCGATCTTGGGGAAGGGCGGGGGCGGCGGCATGTTTCCGGACAGGAAGAGTGCATTGCGTTCAGCCACCTTCGCCGGGTCGTCCTCGTTGGCGACCTTGCCGAGCATGGTCGAGGTCTTGGTGATCTGCGTGACATGCGGGCGCCGCTCTGCTTCATAGGTATCGAGAAGCTCCGGCTCGGCCTTGCCCCGCAACACGAGGTCCAGCTTCCATGCAAGATTGGCGCTGTCGCGAATGGCCGAACAGGCGCCCTGGCCCATATAGGGCATCATCGTGTGGGCGGCATCGCCCACCAGCATGACCCGGCCTTCCTTCCAGCTTTTTGTGATCGCGGGGTCAAATGTATAGACAACGTTGCGGATCGGCCGGATTTCGTCGAGCCCGATGCCATGCTGCTCGCTGAGCCAGGCAAGGCCATTCTTGATGTCTTCCCAGTAGCTGGTTTCCTCGCCCGGCAGCACGCGCATCTCGAAACGCACGCGGGATTTGCCGATCGGCATGTACATGTGCGCCCGTGCCGGGTCGCAATAGATCGAGGTAATGGCAAAGCGGTCGCCGAGATCCTTGACGTATTCGGAATCAAGATTGAGCCAACGTTCATGATGGCCGTACTGGTGACGCGCGATGCCGAGTGCGCGGCGCGTGAAACTGTTGGCGCCATCCGCGCCGATCACATAGTCCACCTCGATCCTGCGGACTGGATCGCCCCCGTCAGAAACCGCCTTCCACGAACCGTCCCAGGGTTGGGCTTCCAGAACGACCTTATCCGCACTCTGCTCGAGCTTGGAGACTTCCCAGCCGCGTAGGAACTCGACGTTCGGCAGAGGCTGTGCGCGGGAATAGATCGCGTCCTCGATTTCCGGCTGGAAGATCGAAATATGGGCGGGAAAACCGCATTGCTGCCCCTTCCAGTCCAGATCGATCAGAATGTTTCCCTGATCGTCGAGGTAGTGGTAGGTGTCGATCGCCTGCGCGTCGCGAAGGGCATGACCGATATCCCCGGCCGAGGCGACCAGGCGTGCCGTCTCGCCGTCGATATGGCTGAGGCGGGGCAGGCCGTAGGGTTCGGGCCAGCGCTCGATAACGATGACATTATGGCCGGCTTGTCCGAGGAGCGAGGCGGCAGTCAGGCCCGCAGGCCCGCAACCGATAACGGCCACTTGCCGGTGCACCACAGGCGGCGATGCCTTGGATTGATTCATGTTATCCTCCCGTTTTGCAGATATGTCTCGGCGCGCGCGTTCAGGGCGCGTCGCCTCGCCATGCCGCGGCGAGCAGCGCGTGAATATCGGCCCGTGTCACTTCCCGCGGGTTCCAATAGGGGTTCGCTGTGGCGATCTCCGCGGCGCGGCCGATATCTTCCTCCCGAAAACCGATCTCCCTGAGGGCTGTCGGGGCGCCGATCTTGACCGCAAAACCGTGTATTGCCGCACCGGGGGAGGTTTCCCCGAAAATCGCACTGAGCGGCCGAAGTTCGTCGGCAGCGGCGGCCGCGTTGAAGGCGATTGCGTGGGGCAGAACGATCGCATGGGTCTCCGCATGCGGCAGGTCGAAGGCCCCCCCTAACACATGGCAGAGCTTGTGATGCAACGACATGCCGACTGTGCCAAGCACAGTGCCGCACAGCCAGGCGCCGTAGAGTGCATCGCTTCTGGCCGACAGATCCCGCGGCGCCATAGCGATGCCGCGGTAGGGCCTCAGCGAGGGCTCTCAGGCCTTCCGTCGCCATTAGCGAGGAAATCGGGTTACGATCGCGAGCGTAGAGTGCCTCGGCGGCGTGGGCCATGGCGTTTAGGCCGCTGGTCATCGTCATTGGGACCGGCAGGCTGAGCGTGAGTTCCGGATCATAGATCACCAGTTCCGGCAGAATCGACGCTGCACGTACCGTCTCCTTGCGCCCCGCCTGAGTCTGCCCAAGGATGGGTGTGACCTCCGAGCCGGCATAGGTTGTGGGTATGACGATCTGAGGCGTATCGAGGCGATAGGCGATCGCTTTGCCGAGCCCGGTAGTCGAGCCGCCGCCGAAAGCGACGGTGCAGTCCGCGTCGTTGTCGCGCATGGCCTTGAGCGCCTGTTCGGTGATCTCGACGGGCGTGTGCATGGTCGCCTGCGTGAACAATCCAGCGGCGCGATCCGCCAAAAGGTTGACGATGGCACCGGCATCGTTGGCTTGCTGTGGTGTGGAGAGCACGAGGGCACGCTTGCAGCCCAAGGCTTCAACAGCTTCTGCCACCCCCGCGCGGGCGCCGGCGCCGAACCTAATTCTTGCCGGGGACCCCTGATAGTCGAATTCCCTCATCGGTTCCTCCCTGAACGGGGCCGCGAAATCGCTTGCGGCTCCATCTCGAGGAAAACAGTAGCGACGGACGAAGGTGAATTCGAATAATGATATCTCCAGATAACATACC
Organism: Ensifer sp. NM-2; assembly: GCF_003024455.1. Taxonomy (NCBI): domain Bacteria; kingdom Pseudomonadati; phylum Pseudomonadota; class Alphaproteobacteria; order Hyphomicrobiales; family Rhizobiaceae; genus Ensifer; species Ensifer sp. NM-2. The sequence continues at coordinate 230,765 of NZ_PVZR01000010.1, read as the reverse complement.
ATTATGTTATGTTGTGAGCGGAACACGGAACTTGGGAGAATCTCTTCTTGCAGATTGATCCGCGCCATCTGCTACAGCTCTGGGCGATCGTCGATGCCGGCGGCATGTCCGAGGCGGCGGAAATGCTGGGAATGACGCAGCCCGGCTTGTCACGCACAGTCGCCTTTCTGGAAAAGCGGCTGGGTGAGCCATTGTTTCTGCGCAACCGCCGCCCGATGGAGCCGACTCCCTTGTGTCGGGATCTTGCCGATCTCGGTGCAGCGGTACGGCGCGCAACGGCGCGAGCGAGCGACGTGGCCCAGTCATTCAGGCGTGGCGAGCGTGGCGATATCAGGATCGGCGGCACGCCGTTTTTCATGGACGCGCTGGTCTCGGCGATGGTCGGCCAATTCCAGCGGACAAGGCCGAACGTTAGAATCGAGCAGGTCTATGGTTACACGACGAGCCTTGCCGAAAAGATCAGAGCTGGGCAGCTGGACCTCGCGATCTGTCCGGTCGAGGTCTTCGATGCAGATAGCGATCTGACCTTCGACCCGATCCTGACAGGGCGCAATGTGGTTGCCTGTCGCTCGGGACATCCGCTTCTTGCATCGGACAGGCTCCTGCCTGCCGACCTGCTGCGGTATCCCTGGATCGAGCCACCTGCCGGAAGTCCGCTGAGCGCCGATCTCAGAACTGCGCTAGTCAATCTGGGCGCCGAGCATGTGCGCATCAATTTCTCCGGCGCCTCGCTCGCCGGCATTCTCGCCCATCTCGCCCATTCTGACAGCCTCGCCGTGCTGCCCTTCGGCGTGGTCTTCGCTCGGCGGGAAACCGACAACATCACCGCGTTACCCATCCTGCCGAGCGGCGTGCCGCGCGCGCTTGGCTTCGTGCAATCAAAACTGATGCCGCCTGGGCCAGCAGCGCTGCAACTCAAGATGCACGTGCTCTCGGCTTTTGCCGGGCTGAAGCCCGAGATGGAGGCCTATGCGCAACGGTGCGGCGTTTCTGGCTAGGATAGCCACTGGTTCCGGCGGTCTAATGCTACGACAGACATTCGTAACAGACGGGCCAAGGGGCAGTGGTTCAATTCTACCCAAGGCGACCTTTACGTCGGATTGAGATTAGGCGTTCCACAGGCTGCAAGCACACGTCTCAAAAGTCCTTTTGACCCCGTCGTGTACGAGGAAGCGCAACATGGCGGCGCGAGTTCTTAAATCCCTGATCCGTCGAGCTCTCGCTCGTCTTCGCCTTCCCAGGGTGAGGGCATTGAGGTGCGATTGAGATTGGCCGAGGGCATCGGCATCCAGCACTTCAATTCGGGCTCGGCGTATTCGATGATGCGGCCGGGCGAGGAATCAGAGGCGCGCCAGCCTTCTGCACCGAACTGATCGCCATTCGACCAATATGCGAGGTCAACTTCTGCCGCCCCCTGTTCGGACGGGCGGATCGTAACGAGGATCCGACTGCCGTTTTTCGGCGCGCTTGCCATGTGGCGCCAGGGATCTGGCTCGGCCATCATTTTCCTCCTGTCTTGCTGCAGGTTGCAAGTGTCGCCTCGCCATCGGAAACGGTCAACTCAAACTTTGCACAACCCATCGTCTATCGATTGACTACCCGATCAGGATGGACGCTCCGAATTGAGGTGTACCATCGCTCCTCGGCTGGCATTTCGTAGCGTGGGTCCGCCGATGGCGCCGGCTGGAGGAGTGTCTACGACATTTTGAAGCAGGACGGCTGCACCATCAGCATCGTCCAGAACCCGACGATCTCGCCTGCCGATGACGTTGCCGCCGCCCGCACAAAGGCTGATGGCAAAGCGCGCCGGCTCAAAGTTCACCAACGTCATGTCCTTCGCACACTGGCGGCTCCGGTATCCGAACAACAGACAAATTCCAGGGGCGCAGGCATAATGAACGAACGCCAAAAACGAACGCGCCCGCTTGAAGCAAGCAGGCGCGTGACGGGACGTCCACCGCGGGTGGGCCGAGGGGTTGTAAAATCTCAGCTCCGCGGCTTCAGGTTCTCCGGGTCGTAGAGTGGCTTGTAGCCGACGCCGGCGACTTCGACGGGGTAGGTCTCGGCGAAGTATTCGACGTTCAGCTTGCGGCCGACCTGGCAGTGGGACCAAGGCAAATAGGCAAGCGCGATGTTCTTGCCGATCGTCGGGCCGTAGGCGATGGAGGTGGTATAGGAGCGGCGGCCGAGTTCGTCGACCAGCACCGCGCCGGTTTCCGGGTCCATGACCGGCAGGCTGCCGACCGGGTAGCGCTTCACGCCGTTTCTATCGGTATTCTCCGTGAGGATGAGCGTGCAGAGCATGGCCGGCTGGTGCTCACGTGCCTTGTATTCAAGATGTTTCGCCTTGCCGCGGAAGTCCACGTCCTTCACCTTCGGACGAGCCAGATCGGCCTCGATGAGGTTGTACTGTGTGAGAAGATCGGCATTCTGCAGGCGCAGGCTCTTTTCCAGACGGCGCGAGTTTGCATAGGTTTCGACGCCGAAGGCCATGACGCCGGTTGAGCGCAGTGCGTCCCAGACGGCGAGGCCGTCCTCATATTTCATGTGCAACTCCCAGCCCTGCTCGCCGACATAGGAGATGCGGAAGGCGGTGACCTTCCTGCCGGCGATTTCGATCGGTTTGATCGCAGCGAAAGCAAAGTTCTCGAGATCGAGGCCGGCCGGATCGGCAACCACCTTCTTCAGCGTTTCGCGGGCGTTGGAGCCCCAAATGCCGATGGTGATGAACTTCTCCGAAACGTCGGTGATGGTGACGTCAATGCCGCGATCTTCGGCGACGCGGCGCATGTACTGGAAGTCGCGCGGGCCGGCATCGGCGCCGTTCACGAGACGGCAGCGATCGGCCATGCGGAAGACGGTGAAGTCGGCCCGTACCATTCCTTCGTCATCGAGGAAATGGGTGTAGATGCCCTTGCCGATATTGCCGTCGCCGCCGATCTTGGCGGCGCAAAGCCACTCCAGCAACTCGACGTGGTCAGGGCCTTCGATGTCAACCATATGAAAGTGCGAGAGGTTGACGATACCGCAATCCTCGCTCATCGCCAGATGTTCGGCGTTGGACACGCGCCAGAAATGGCGGCTGTCCCACTCGTTCTGGCGCACTGGAACGCGGTTGCCGTATTTTTCTAGGAGGTGCTCGTTGGCGGCGTAGCCATGGGCGCGCTCCCAGCCACCGAGTTCCATGAAGTAGCCGCCGAGCTCTTTCTCGCGCTCGTAGAAGGGCGAGCGCTTGACGTTGCGGCCGCTGGCATAGGGCTCGCGCGTGTGCACGGCCGGATAGTAGATCTTCTGCGCCGCCTCGAAGCAGCGGCCCTCGATGAACTTCTCCTCCAGCTGGTGCGGGTAGAAGCGAGAATAGTCGATCGAGGCGTGGTCGATCTCAGTGCGCCCGTCCGTCATCCAGTCGGCGATCAGCTTGCCGTAGCCGGGACCGTCCTTCACCCAGATGGCGACGCAGTACCAGAGGCCGCGCACCTTCTGGCTCTCGCCGCAGGAGGGGCCGCCGGCGGCCGAGACCTGCAGCAGGCCGTTGAAGGAATGGCCTTCATTGTAGCCGAGTTCGCCGAGGATCGGCGTCAGTTCCATGGCGCGCTCGAGCGGCTCGATGATCTGCTCCATATCGAGGTCGCGCTGCGAGGGCGACAGGCGTGCCTCGTGCTTTTCGAGAATGTTGCGCGGATGGCAGAGGCGCGGGTTGGTGGTCTCGTAATAGCCCCACTCGATCTGGCCACCTTCGGTGGTCTTCGGATCGCCGGTGTCGCGCATATAGGCGGAGTTGCCCTGGTCGCGCAGGAGCGGGAAGCCGATTTCCTTGCCGGTGCCTTCGAATTCGTTATACGGGCCGAAGAAGGTGAGCGGATGGTCGACCGGCATCACCGGCAGATCCTCGCCGACCATTTCGGCGATCAGGCGGCCCCAGATGCCGGCGCAGACGACGACATGGTCGGCCATGATCGTGCCGCGATGGGTGACGACGCCCTTGATGCGGCCGTTCTCGACGATGAGCGACCTTGCCGGCGTGTTGCCGAAGATCTGGAGCTTTCCGGATTTCTCGGCCGCATCGACCAGTTTGCCAGCAACTGTCTGCGAGCGCGGGATGACGAGGCCGGCATCCGGGTCGAACATGCCGCCCATGACCTGATCTTCCTCGATCAGCGGGAACATCTTCTTGATTTCCGCGGGCGAGACATAGTGGGCGCGGGTGCCGAAGGCCTTGGCGGAGGAAAGCTTGCGCTTGATCTCTTCCATCCAGACATCGTCGCCGGTACGCGCGACTTCCAGGCCGCCAATGCGGGCGTAGTGACCCATCTTCTCGAAGAAGTCGATCGAATACTGCGTCGTCCAAACCGAAAGATAATCGTGGCTGGTCGTGTAGCAGAAGTCGGACGCGTGCGCCGTCGAGCCGATATCGGTCGGGATGCCGGACTTGTCGATGCCAACGATGTCGTCCCAACCGCGCTCGATCAGGTGATGCGCGATCGAGGCACCAACGATGCCACCCAGCCCGATGATTACGACCTTCGCCTTTTGAGGAAACTCTGCCATTGATTGCGACCCTGATTGAAACTGAAGCCGGATTTTAGGATTTGCGGCGCTGCGATTAGAGCCTGTCTACGACATAATTATCGTGCTGCACGACCAGAGCCTGCACTCTGCAAACAGGATTTCTCCATCACGACAGAGCCGTCGACAAGGGTGCATCTCCTCGAACTCGGGTTTTTTCTTATCACCGCGACGACGCAGGGCCGCTGCAGAGTGGATCGCACGTGGCGCTGGCAGCTTCATAAGTCACGAGCCCTTGACGTCGTTAGCTCTCGACGTCGTTCATTTTCTCCTGATGCGCGGAATGCGCGCCGAAAATTGCGGCATGGGGAGTGTTCTCCGCTGGGGGAAACGCCAAACTTTTCAGATAAATAAGCCGGCCGCGATAGATTGGTGTTGACAATACACAACAGTCTTTGGCAAATGTCATCGCCGGCCTCATCAGGTCGGCCGTCGCGGCATCCGAACTCGAAAGAGGTCCGGGTGCGCGCTCACGGAGCGTGCCTAGGAGCACGCTGGGAGCCGTGATTGCGCTTGCCTGCGAACGACAATGACGGAGGGCGCGCTTTGGAATTTCGGGTTGATCGCCAGTTGGCATTTTTGGCCGTCGTCAACGTTGCTGTGCTGGTAGCGGGCGGCGTGTTGGTCGGTGCCAGTTTCCTCGACATCTACAACCTGCAATCCATGGCGGGCCAAGTGCCCGAACTCGGCCTTCTTGCGCTGGGCGTTATGCTGGCGATGATCTCCGGCAATGGCGGTATCGATCTGTCCGGGATCGCGCTTGCGAACCTGTCGGGCGTCGTCGCCTATCTTCTGCTGCGCGACACGGTTTCGCCCGATGACGCGCCGCTGCTGTTCAGCTGGAGCTTTGCCGGCATAGCACTGCTCGTCGGCCTAGTTGGCGGAATGCTGAATGGGTTTCTGATTTCGAGCGCCGGCTTGACGCCGATCATCGCGACGCTTGGCACGCAGCTGTTCTTTACCGGCCTTGCGATCGCTTTCACCAACGGTTCGGCGCTGGGCCTCGGCTTCATCGAGCCGCTCGACGCCTTCGGTAACACACCGGTTCTGGGTGTGCCGCTGTGCTTTGCGCTCTTCTTACTGATTGCTCTCATCCTCGGCGGCGTGCTGCGCTACAGCCCGTTCGGCCTCAGGCTCCTGCTGCTCGGCAACAATGCCAAGGCCGCGCGCTATGCCGGCATTGCGGAAAAGCGCATCCTGTTTTTGACCTATACCGCCTGCGGCGTGCTTGCGTCGGTCGCCGGCATCGTGATCGCCGCGCGCACATCGAGCGTGAAGTGGGACTACGGCAATTCCTACGTGCTGATCGCCATTCTCATCGCCGTCATGGCGGGCGTTCGCCCTGAGGGCGGCTATGGCCGGGTGATCTGTGTCGTCCTGTCGGCGACGTCGCTGCAGATCCTGTCGAGCCTGTTCAACTTCATTGACATTTCCAACTTCTTCCGCGACCTCGCCTGGGGCGTGCTTCTGCTCGTCTTTCTCGCGACATCCGGCTTCGACGCCAAGGCCTGGTTCAAGGCATTGCGCGGCTGATCCAAGTTCCAGGGCCGGCGAGATGCCTTCGCACGCCGGTCGATCTGTCAAAATTCGAAGGTTCTTTGGGAGGAATGCATGCTTGCCATTCGTAAATTCGCTGCCTGCGCCGTCGCGCTTGGAGCAATGACTGCAACCACGGCCGCCATTGCCGAGGAAAACCCCAGCATCGTCACGGTGGTGAAGGTCACGGGCGAAAACTGGTTTACTCGCATGAACGAAGGCGTCGATGCCTATGGCAAGGAAAATCCCGGCGTATCCACCAGCCAGGTCGGACCGGGCAAGGCCGACGCAGCCCAGCAGGGCCGGCTGATCGAAGACCTGGTTGCCAAGAAGGTCGCCGCAATCGCCGTCGTGCCGATGGATGCTTCCGCCCTTGAAGGCGTGTTGAAGCGCGCCGCCCAGCGCGGCATCAAGGTCATCACCCATGAAGCCGATAATATGAAGAACACGCTCGTCGACATCGAAGCCTTCGACAACAAGGTCTTTGGCGCGCGCTTCAACGAGAAGATCGCCGAATGCATGGGCAAGTCCGGCAAGTGGACCTCCTTCGTCGGCTCGCTCGGCAGCCTGACCCATGTGCAGTGGGCCGATGGCGGTTCGGAAAACGCCCAGAAATACCCCGAGATGGAACTGGTCTCCGAGAAGAACGAATCCTTCAACGATGCCAACCGCGCCTATGAAAAGGCGCGCGAAATCCTGCGCAAGTACCCCGACATCAAGGGCTTCCAGGGCGGTTCGGCCATCGACGTCATCGGCATCGGCCGTGCCGTCGAGGAAGCCGGCCTGCAGGACAAGACCTGCGTATTCGGCATCGGCCTGCCCAAGGACACCGGCTCCTACCTCGAATCGGGCGCTGTCGACGGCATCAGCTTCTGGGATCCGAAGGATGCCGGCTACGTCATGAACAAGGTCGCCGACATGGTGCTGAAGGACGAGGAACTGAAGGACGGCATGGACCTCGGCGTTGCCGGCTACGAAAAGGTCACCGTCAAGAAGGGTGCCGGCGACGGCGTGATCGTGGTCGGCCAGGCATGGGTCGACGTCGACAAGTCGAACTACGCCAAGTACCCGTTCTGATTGGGTCGAGATGATGGCGATGCCGGGCCCGACAATGGGCCCGGCGTTGCGCGTCGAGTGCCGCTACAGCGTCGCGCGTCGAATGTGATGCGCCAGAGACACTGTAACGCTTTAGACCTGCTGCAATCGTCTCCTGGATCTATGGCGATCCAAGGAAACGTGCAGCAGGCCCGTTCTTTTTGGTCAGGACAGTGCCATGCAGCTCAAGCACGAAGCCGGCGCGCCGCATCCCGGCGGCGAAACCTCGAAAGCCGCAATTCCCTATCTGGAAATTCGCGATGTCCAGAAACGCTTCGGCGGCGTTCGCGCGCTGAAGGGGGTCAGCTTTTCGATCGAGCCCGGACAGATCTACCATCTCATGGGCGAGAATGGCTGCGGCAAGAGTACGCTCATCAAGATCATTTCCGGCGCGCAGCCGGCCGATGCCGGCGAACTGCTGATCGATGGCAAGCCCGTGGGCCATCTCACACCGGTTGCCGCGCTCGCGGCCGGGATCGAGACCGTCTATCAGGACTTTTCTCTGCTGCCCAACCTGTCCGTCGCCGAAAATGTCGGCCTGACGCAGCAACTGGTCGCAGCCTCCGGCAAGCTTGCCCAGCGGCTTGATCTCGGACGAATGCGCCAGACGGCGGAACGGGCGCTCGCGGCCGTGAACCTGCCGACGACCCGCGCCTTTCTTTCGACCCGCACGGACGAGCTGCCGATGGCCACGCGTCAGCTCATTGCCATTGCGCGCGCCATTGCTTCCGATGCGCGCCTCGTCATCATGGACGAGCCGACGACGGCACTGACGAAGCACGAAGTCGATAATCTCATCTGCATAGTCAACCGACTGCGCGCCAAGGGCGTCGCAGTGCTGTTCGTCACCCACAAGCTCGACGAGTGCAAGTCGATCGGCGGGCGCGCCGTCATCATGCGCGACGGCCAGAAGGTCGCCGAATGCGACATCGCCGATCACACCAAGGCCGAACTCGGCTTCTGGATGACGGGCAAGGTGCTGGACGAGGCGCGCTATCGTTCGGCGCCGAAGTTCGGCGAGGATCTGCTTGTCGTCGACGCGCTGTCGCTGAAGGATACCTTCGCCAATGTTTCCTTCTCCATGCGCCGCGGCGAGATCGTCGGTATCACCGGGCTTCTGGATTCCGGCCGCAACGAGCTGGCCCGGGCGATTGCCGGCGTCGCTCCAGCCGATACCGGACGCATCCGCCTCAATGGAAAGGATGTGACGCCCCGCAAGCCCGCCGACGCCATTGATGCCGGCATCGGCTACGTCCCCGAGGATCGCCTTTCGGAAGGTCTCTTTCTCGAGAAGCCGATCGAAGAGAACATTGTCGTGCCGGTGCTCGATCGCCTGCGCGGCGCCTTCGGCATCCTGGACGGCCGCCGCAGCCGCGCGCTGGCGAAGCGCTCGGTCGAAGACCTGCAGGTGGTCACGCCGGATGTCGCCAACCCGGTGCAGTCGCTGTCGGGCGGCAACCAGCAGCGCGTGCTTATCGGCCGCTGGCTGACCATCAATCCGAAGCTTCTGGTCCTGCACGGGCCGACCGTCGGCGTCGATGTCGGATCCAAGGACACGATCTACCGGATCATCCAGCGTCTCGCGGACGAAGGCATGGGCGTCATCATCATCAGCGACGACCTGCTCGAACTTCTGCAGAACTGCGACCGGATCATGGTGATGCGCAAAGGCGAAGTGGTGGAAACCTTTCAGGCCGAGGCGCTGGAGGAAGAGGCGCTTTACCGCGCCCTTGTAGAAGAGACGACCGTGAGGACCCCGCAATGACCGATACGACATTCAATGGGGCCACCCCAGCTGGCAACGACAAGGTTTCGCTTGGCTCCGCCTGGCGCTGGCTGCTGCGTCATCCGCCGGTCGTGACCTTTGCGCTGATCGTGCTCGTCTGCCTGGTGGTCGGCTCGATCAATACGGACTTCTGGCAGGTGTCGAACCTGTTCGACATCCTGCGCGCTTCCGTCGTGCGCGGGCTGTTCGCGCTCGGGGTCCTGGTGGTGCTGGCGTCCGGCGGCATCGACGTTTCCTTCACCGCCATTGCCGCCTTCGTCATGTATACGGTGACGATGCTGGTCACGAACCTGCTGCCGGGGTTGCCGATGCCGGTGATTTTGCTGGTCGCTGCCGCCGGCGGCGCCTGCTTCGGAGCGCTCAACGGCGTGCTCGTCCACGCGCTGCGCGCGCCGTCGCTGATTGTGACGATCGGAACGCAATACGTCATTCGCAGCTTCCTGCTGACCTTTGTCGGCACTGCCCTGTTCATGAACATTCCGGGCTCGATGGAGGCGTTCGGCAAACTCGCGCTTTTCACCCATCAAAGCGCCAACGGCTCCATCTCGGTGCTGCCGGCCTTCGTGCTTGTGCTCGCTGTTGCGGCCGCGGTGACCTGGTGGATCCTAGAGCGTACTTTGATGGGCCGGGCGGTTTATGCGGTCGGCGGCAATCCCGGCATCGCCGAACGCCTCGGCTTCAATCTGCGCACCGTGCATATCTTCGTCTTTGCCTATGCGGGCCTGCTGGCCGGTATTGCCGGGATCATGCATGTGGCGAGCAACCGGCTTGCCAATCCGTTCGACCTTGCCGGAACCGAGCTTGAGATCATCGCCGCGGTCGTTCTCGGCGGTGCGCGCATCACCGGCGGTTCGGGTAGCGTGATCGGCACGTTGCTCGGCGTGGTGCTGATCACGCTTGTCAGCAACGTCCTCATTCTCGTCGGCATTCCGAGCACGTGGCAGCTCGCCATTATCGGCGTCTTCATCGTTCTTGCCGGCACCGTCTTCTCGCTTCGTGCAAAAGACTAACGGGCTTCGGCCGTCGTCCAGCGGGTCAAGGACTGCTATCCGCGGTCACCAATTCAGTAGGGAAGGTTGAGTGCATGGCGCACGACGTATCTGTAATCGGACTTTACATTCTAGATATTCTCGGCCGACCGGTGGACCGGATCCCGTCCGGCGGCAACGTCGAATTCATCGACGAGATCCGCTTGACCGTTGCGGGCACTGCCGGCGGTACGGTCGTCGACCTTGCCAAACTCGGGCTGAACTGCCTCGCGGTCGGTGCGGTCGGTGACGATGAGAAGGCGGACTTCGTGCTCGCCACGCTCGACCGCTTCGGTGTCGACCGGTCGGAGATGCAGCGCATTGCCGGCGTGCCGACATCCGCGAGCATTCTCAACATCCGCCGCAATGGCGAACGGCCAGCTTTGCACGTACGCGGCGCCTCCGGACATTTCGAGATCCCCGCGGATGCGCGCGAGCGGGTGCTGGCGCCGCCGATCGTCCATCTCGGCGGCACTGGGCTGCTCGATCGCCTCGACGGCGAACCCAGCCGCGTTTTGCTCGAGGAAGCCAAGCGCTTCGGCAGAACCACGACCTTCGACCTCCTGGGCGCGAACGACAACACGCTGTCGCTGATCCGGCCGCTTTTCCCCTTTATCGACTATTTCATGCCTTCAGTGGAGGAGGCGATGCTGATTTCCGGCCAGAAGACCGCCGAGGATGCCGGCCGTTTCTTTGCCGATCTCGGCGTCAAGCACTGCATCTTTACGCTCGGCGGCGACGGCGTCTGCTTCCTCGATGCCGACGGTAAGAGCCTGCGCCTCCCGGCATTCGAGATCGACGTGGTTGACACCACCGGCTGCGGCGACGCCTTCAATGCCGGCTTCATTGCCGGGCTTCATCATCGCATGGAGACGGAAACCGCCTTGAAGTTCGCCCAGGCATCCGCCGCGCTCGTGGCGACGGGTCTCGGCTCTGACGCCGGGATCACCTCTTTCGAGGCGACCTGGGACTTCATGAACAATGCCCGCGTGAAGGCCAACTGACGCCAGTCGTGGCTGCTGCCCGATCCTGTATCGGGCAGCAGGACGGCTATTGCAGCAGCATCTCTGCCGTCGCGATGTCAGTGACAAGATGGGTTGCGTAGCCGCCCTTCAACGTCGCCCTGATGGCCGTCAGCTTGCTGGCGCCCCCGGCAACGCACAGGCGCCGCGGCACCTGGCTTAACTCGTTGAGTTCGATGCCGACCATGCGGTTGTCGAGATCACCGCGCACCGGCCGGCCTTCCGCGTCGATGAAGCGGCAGATCAGCACCCCGACCGCTCCTCCGGCCTGGTAGGCGTCGATGTCTTCCTGCCCGGTGATATTGGCCGAGCGGATCAGCGTCTCGGGGCCGATGTCGCCGACACCGAAGAGGATGATGTTGGAGGAATGAATGAGCTCGAACTGCTTGACCAGCACCTGTTCGGCCAGAAGCGCCTGCTTCAAGGCGGGTGTCGACAGCAGGGCCGGCGCAAGCAGGTTGATGCAGCGGGCGTGGATGCGGCGCGACATCAAGGATGTGCAGAATTCAGGCGCGAAATCCGGATTGGCGATCGAGCTTCCGGAGACCTGCACCACCGTCAATCCCTCTACCGGCTCGGGAAGCGAGATGCTGTCGGCCACGGCCAGCACCGTCCGGCCCCAGGCGACGCCGATCGTGTCGCCTGGCTGAACCATATCGGCAAGCAGGCGAGCACCGGCCTCGCCAAGCCGTTGCACCAGGTCGCTGTTGTCGAGGGCGGGAATGACCAGCGCACCCTCCAGGCTGAACTTGTCCTTCAGACGCCGTGCGATACCAGTCCGGGAGCCGACTTCCGTGTTCAGGCGAATGTTGACCAGGCCACGCTCGCGCGCTTCCTGCAGGTAGTTGACGATCGTTGCCCTGGATACACCGAGCATCTTGGCGATTTCGCTCTGGGTGAGCTGGTCGACATAATAGAGCCAGGCAGCCCAGACGACGCCGTCGTCGAACTCCGCAGGCAAGACTATGCCTTCGCCGACTGCCCGGTTTCCCCGCGCCGTATCCATCATCGTCTGCTCCCCTGGATTGTCATGGCTTCTCCTGAAGCGGAAAAAGTGTCCGCCGTCAAACAAATTTGCCATGCGTGTTGACACATGACACAGCATGGTGGCAATTGTCTCGACGAAGGTTTTGGGAGACGCCGAGATGGAATGCTCGACTATAGGCGCGTGCCAGTGGGTTGGAAACGAACCAATCGGCAAAGCGCGGCTTGGTGTCTTTCCCGCCCCCACAAATCGGCTGCAGCTCGCTCTCGACGTCGACCGCAATCCCGAGGCCATGCAGCCTTGGCGTGATGGCGCAGACGCAGGTTGCCGCCTGCAGCCAACCGACGGATAGCGTCGCCGTTTTGTCCTCACGGCGTGCGGGGAACGGTCGTCCGTTCGGCGCGCAGGCCGAGCAAGGGCTGCTGACGACAGGACTTGATTTTCAAACCCCATGGAAAACGCTGCCAAGCGCGGGAAGACAGGAGCCTTTTATGAAATCCAGATGGTCAGAAACCGAATTCGCCCGTGTCGTCGACACCTACGTCAACGCCGGCGTCAACCGGGACCTAGCGATCCGCACCTACACGACACGGCTTCTGGGTTCGGATTCCGAACTAGTACTGCATGGCGGCGGCAACACCTCCGTCAAGACCACGTTTACCGAGATGGACGGTTCCGAGGTTGCCGTTCTGTGCGTGAAAGGCAGCGGCTGGGACATGGGCACGATCGAACCGGCGGGCCTGCCTGCCGTCAGGCTGGAGCCGCTTCAGGCCATGGTCAAATTCCCGACGCTCAGCGACGACGACATGGTGATGCTGCAGCGCCGGCTGCTGCTTGATCCTGCAGCGCCGAACCCTTCGGTGGAAGCGATCCTGCACGCCAACCTGCCGTTTCGGCATATCGACCACACCCATGCCAATGCGATCGTGTCGCTGACCAATCAGCCGCATGGCGAGGATCTGGTGCGCGAACTGTTCCCCGATTCCATCATCGTTCCCTACGTGATGCCGGGCTTCGATCTCGCCAAGGCCTGCGACGAGGCGTTCCGCGCCAATCCGGGCGCCGACGGCATGATCCTGCTGAAGCATGGCATTTTCACCTGGTCGGAAGATCCGCGTGAATCCTATGAGAAGATGATCGCCACCATCGACAAGGCCGAGCGCCGCATCGCCCGCGGCAACCCGCGTCCGTTCATGGTCGTCCAGCCGGCGGCCCCGCTTGCCACGGCAGCTCAGATCGCCCCGGTTCTGCGCGGCGCCATCGCGATAGACAGCGGCATCGAGGGCTGCCCGCGCCGCTTCGTGCTGGAACATCGCTCCGGCCCTGATGTCCTCGATTTCTGCAATGCCGAGAATGTTGCCGATCTGGTTCACCGCGGCAATGCGACCCCTGAGCACGTCATCCACATCAAGCGCTTTGGCGTGGCGCTGCCCGCCCCCGTTGCCGGCGACATGGCCGGCTGGGCCGACAAGGTGCGCGCAGCCGTCGCCACCTACAAGGACGAGTATCGCGCCTATTTCGAGCGCAACAATGCGCGCGTCGGTGGGATCAAGCGCATGCTCGATCCGATGCCGCGTGTCTTCTATGTTGCCGGTGTCGGCCTGTTTGCCGCCGGCCCGACAAAGAAGGCCGCCCGTGTCGGCGCCGACGTTGCCGAGGCGACGATTGCCGTGATCCGCAATGCCGAAGGCATCGAGAGCTTCGAGGCATTGTCGGAAGAGGACCTATTCGACATCGAGTACTGGTCGCTCGAGCAGGTTAAGCTGACGAAGCAGGCGGAGAAGCCGCTGAGCCGGCAGGTCGCGGTGATCACCGGTGGTGCGGGTGGCCTCGGGCTGGCGATTGCCGAGGCTCTGCACGCCGAAGGCGCCGAGATCGCGCTCTTGGACCTTGCCGAGGATGCCTTGCAGAAGGAAGTGGCAAGGCTTGGTGGTGTCGGCCTCGTCTGCGATGTGACGAAGCCCGAGGCGGTCGACGCGGCGCTCGCCGATGTGGCCCGGCATTTCGGTGGCATCGATATCGTCATCTCGAACGCCGGTGCGGCCTTCCAGGGCGCCCTGCTCGATGTTTCGGAGGAGGTCTTCCAGAAGGCTTTCGCGCTGAACTTCTGGGGGCACCACTATATTGCCCGCAGCGCGGTCCGGATCATGAAAGCCCAGAGAACTGGCGGTGCACTGGTCTTCAATGTCTCGAAGCAGGCGGTCAATCCCGGCCCCGACTTCGGCCCTTACGGAACGTCGAAGGCGGCGCTGATGGCATTGATGCGCCAATATGCCGTCGAACATGGCGCCGACGGCATTACCTCGAACGCGGTCAACGCCGACCGCATTCGCACCGGCCTGATGACCGACCAAATGATCGAGGAGCGCAGCCAGGCGCGGAGTATTTCGCCGGAAAGCTACATGCGCGGCAACCTGGTTCGACGTGAGGTAACGGCACGGGACGTCGCGGCCGCCTTCGTCCACCTCGCCAAGGCGCGCACCAGCACAGGCGCGGTGCTCACGGTCGACGGCGGCAATGTCGGGGCGATGATGCGCTGAGTTTAAAGCGTCCGTTATTCCGCCAAGTCCGAAGTAGCTCGGCCCCGGTCAGTCCAACTTGACCGGGGTTGGGCATATCCGTCCTTCAGGGCAGTCGCTCCCATTGGCTGTTCCCGCCGATCCATCTGCCGGCCGCCGCAGTTCCCTGGGGCACAACGATCCATGCGCGGCTTGCAGGGGTGGAGTGAAGTCTTAGCGCTGCTATCTGCGGGGGTGATCGACTATATATCCCTCATCGAAGTGAACGAAGCGCCAAGGACTGGCAGCTAGGCTTCGAAAGCCCACGGAAAGGGGATCATCATGAACGTAGCACGCTCTTTCAACAACTGGCTCAAGTACCGGCAGACGGTCTCCGAACTGGGCCGCATGTCCACGCGCGAACTGCGCGACCTCGGCATCGACCGCGCCGACATCCCGAGCATTGCCCGCAATGCCTTCGGCCGCTAACCGCGCCTGAGACCATCAAAGATTTCATGAAGCGCCCGCTCGGAAACGAGCGGGCGCTTTCTATTTCTGACGCTGCTCGTTCGGTCCGGACACTGTCGCTGAGCGCCGCGCTTCGAGCCCCGGAGCCATTCGGCAGGTCGGCGCTTGCGTCCCATATTTTCCTCGGACTGGATGCGTTGAGGGCCTGCGACGCTTGGCGCGTCGACGCGGCAATTTCGATCGGCTAGATCAATGCCGCATGCGCGGAGGCATGGTGGCTCGGCCGCCGCAGAAAACCGTGCCCGCTTCCAACTCGACCAAGCCTTAGATTGAGGCATGCCCGAGCCCGACAGCTCGCGCCGTTGACTCGAGGCGACCCAAGCCCGTCGCACCGGCAAAGGATCTTCATGACCGCGCTCATACAACACGGTTCTGCTCTGTTTCGTGACTATTCACTGGAGATTACCGGCAAGGATATCTGGCAAATCGAAGCTGCGAAATCCGAGATTCCTGCCGGCACGCCAATCAATATCGCCTACCTCGGCAACGAGAGCCACGCGCAACGCATCGAGGCGGCCGCGCGTATCCGGCAATGGGGCTTCGAGCCTGTCCCCATCATTTCGTCCCGGCGGCTGAGATCGGTGCAGGATCGGGACGAATTGCTCACGGGCCTGATCAGCGCAGCGCGTCCTGCCCGGTTCATGTTCGTGGGTGGCGATCCGTCGTCGCCAACCGGTCCCTATAAGGACTCGCTCGATCTAATTGCCGGCGGCATCGTCGCGGACCATGGCATCGTCAACGTCGGGATCGCCGGCTACCCGGAAGGCCATCCGAAGATTGACCAGGCGCGCCTGTGGGAGGCCCTTGGCCAGAAGACCGAGCTTCTGAAGGCCCGCGGCTGCAGCGTCGAGATCACCACCCAATTCGGCTTCGATGCGGATGCGGTCGTCGACTGGATCGCGCAGGTCAGGGCGCGTGGCATCGATGCGCCGATCCGCATCGGCGTGCCTGGACCTGCGGATGTGAAGCGATTGCTGCGGTTTGCGGCGCAATTCGGTGTGGCTTCGTCCGCGGCGATCGTCGGGAAATACGGGTTCTCGCTGGCCAACCTCGTCAACAAGGTGGGGCCGGATCGTTTCATGAGCCGGCTTGCAGGCGGCATGGCGGGCCGCGATCTCGGCACGGTCATGCTGCATCTCTACCCCTTCGGCGGCATTGCCGACACGGTCGCCTGGGCTGCGCGCGCCGCTGGCCGGCAAACGAATGAAAGCGTCGGTGCGCTCGACAGGCCCCGATATTATTGATCGGGCGGAAAACACGTCAACCAAGCGGTGCGAATGCCGTCGCCTTGATCTCGACCAGCCCACCGTCCGGATTGAGGTCGGCCACGGCAAGCTCGACCGCGGCGGGGTAGGGGATAGCAAAGAACTCGTCCCGCACCGCGGCGATCGCGGCCAGTTGCCCCGCCGTGTCCAATGCCAGGCGGTCACTTCCGAACACATGAAACATCTGGAGTTCGACGACGTCATCGAGGCGCGCCTCGCACGCAGCCAGCAATTGCTCGATCAACGTGAAGACACGGCGCAGTTCGCGACGAAATCCTTCGGCGTCCATCGGTTCGGTGTCGCCGTTTGCGGCAACAATGCCGGACAGGTAGACGAAATCACCGGCACGGCGCGCGGGCGCGTAATGAAACTGATCCACATCCGACTGGAGTTCGGCCGGTATCACGACCTTTCCGGTCCGGGTGGGCACAGCGTTGACGGTCGTTCCGATGGGCTGCATCATATTCTTTCTCAAGGTGTTGAGACTTCTTGATCGGCAGCCGGTATTCCCTGCAGTGCGGCGAGGGATGGACCGACGAGGGCTTCGAGCTCCTGTCGGGTCGCGCCATCGCGGGCCTGCATGGAAATGGCTTGCATCATGGCACCGTAATAGGTCGCCAGTGTCGGTATGTCGGTGGTTTGCGGGAGGTCGCCGTCGGCCACGCCGCGCTCCAGCCTTGCGTGTACGCGCTCCACCGTTTCTTTCCTTATGCCTTTGAGCAGGTCGTAGAGTGGCCCGGTTTCTGGCTGGCAATTCATCACGCCGAGAATCAACAGGCAGCCGTTCGATTGCGGTGCCCTAAGCGCGACCTCGATACTGGCGAGAAGCATCGCGCGTATCGCCTGTCGCGCCGTTTCACCCTCATCGAGTGCGCGCATCGGGCCCGATCCTGCTGTCGCGGCATAGAGGCTGACCGCCTCGCGAAACGCGGCTTCCTTCGACCCGAACGCGGGGTAGAAGCTCGGCGGCGTGATGCCGATTGCCGCCGTCAGGTCGTTGAGCTGGGCGGCCTCGTAACCCTTCGCCCAAAACACCTCCGTGATTTTTTGAAGCGCAAGATCGCGGTCGAAACCACGTGGCCGTCCCCTGGTCGCCATGAGCACTCCTTTCTGTAGTGAAGTTTATATAAATAGCAAAAATATCTCCCGCAACCCTGACCGCAGAAATATGTAGTGATAATTATAGAAAGCATTCGCCGGTAGCGAACACCGCTGATCGCCAACCAATTGCTTCTCCGATGCAGACGGATGCCGGGCGGCACTAGAAATGGATTCCACTCAGCCTTACGCGCAAGGAACAGCGCCTCCATATTTGTTCAGCTATGGACAATATCCGGGGCTTGACTACAGTCCCTCGAATAAACGGTTGCGGATCGGCGATGCCGGTCGTTGTTGGGCAATAAGGGCGAGCCAGTCTCGCTGATAACGAGGGACGGGCATGAGGCAGAGCAGTACTTTGAGCGCGCGAAACAACGCATCGATCTATGCGCTGTTTGCCGTTTGCGCGGTTCTCGCCATCATCGGCAGTCTCTTGGCCGGCGGCGATCAATCCGGCTGGCGGTGGTTGCATTACGTCACCAAGCCGACGGCAACGATACTTTTGCTCATTGCTGTTCTACGCAACATCGGCCCGCCATCGCGGGCCTATGGGCTGGCGATTGTCGCCGGGCTCGCCTTTGCGGCGGCAGGCGACTTCTTTCTGATGTTGCCGGGCGACTATTTCCTCGCCGGCCTCGTCTGCTTTCTCCTGACCCACTGCGCCTATATCTGGGCGCTGACCCGCGATAGCCGCTTTGCCGCCGACAAGGGGATATTCGCGATCTTCGCAGGGATCGGTTTGATCGTCATTACCGGATTGTGGTCGTCCTTGCCGCCCGGTATGCGCCTTCCCGTTGTCATCTATGCGCTGGCGCTGGCAGCAATGGCCGCACAGGCAATTTCCCGTGATCGACAGCTGGCGGTTGGAGCGCCGCAGAAATCCGCCGCGCGGTCGGCAGCCCTCGGCGGCCTGTTCTTCATGGTCAGCGACACGCTGCTTGCCTATGGGCGGTTCCGCTGGAACATTCCCTATAATGCCGTCTGGGTGCTGGGTACCTACTACACGGCGCAATGGCTGTTCGCGCGCTCGACTAAAGGCAATGCGCATGCAAGATAACCATCCGTTTCAGCTGCAGCCCAGCTTCGAGCGGCTGCGTGCCGCCTGGCTCGAACAGCGTCCGTCCTACGAGCAGCGCCGGGACGATCTGAAGCGTCTGCGCCGTCTTTTCCGCGAGCGCCTGGATGAGATGTCGAAGGCGGTCAGCGCCGATTTCGGCCATCGCTCAGTTCACGAGACGCTGCTCGGCGAAGGCAGCGTGGTTCTTTCGGAGATCGATCACACGCTGGCCAGGCTCAAGGCCTGGATGAAGCCCGAACGCCGGGCGGCCGGATGGAAGCTCTGGCCGGCAAAGGCAGAAATTCGGTTCGTTCCGCTTGGTGTCGTCGGGATCATTTCGCCGTGGAACTACCCGGTCAATCTGGCGCTCGCGCCTCTGGTCGCGGCGATCGGTGCCGGCAATCATGTGCTTCTCAAGCCGTCCGAACATACGCCGCGCACGTCGGAGTTTTTGCGCACGCTCATCGCCGATGTTTTCCCAGACACGCGCGCGACGGTGGTGCTCGGCGGTGCTGATCTCTCGGCGGCCTTTTCCGCCCTGCCGTTCGACCATCTGTTCTTCACCGGCTCCACCGCCGTTGGCCGTAAGGTGATGGCGGCTGCCGCTCAAAATTTGACCCCGGTCACGCTGGAGCTCGGCGGCAAATCACCCGCCATCGTCGGGGAGACGGCGGATTTGCCGCGTGCTGCGAACCGCATCGCCACCGGCAAGTTCTTCAATGCCGGCCAAACCTGCATCGCGCCGGACTATGTCCTTGTTCATGAGAGCAAACGCGATGCTTTCGTCACCCTGCTGAAGCAGCAGATGGGCGAGCGCTACGGTGCCGGCAACGGTTATGAGGACTACACGTCGATCATCAACGAAGCCCAGCATGACCGCCTCGCCACTCTGGTAAACGATGCGCGCGCGCGCGGATACGAACTGGTTTCGCTGCTGGACATGAAACAGATGCCACCGTCGCGGGTGCGAATGCTCGAGCCCACCGTAGTGCTCGATCCGGACCAAGACAGCGCGGTTATGCGCGAGGAGATCTTCGGGCCGATCCTGCCGGTCATCGGCTATCGCACCCCGGCCGAGGCGATCGGCTATGTGCTCGGTCGCGATCGGCCGCTGGCGCTTTATTGCTTCAGCGCAGATGCGGCCGAGATCGAAGCGATCCTCGCCCGCATCGTTGCCGGTGGCGTTTGCGTCAACGATACGCTCTACCAGTTTGCCTGCAACGACATGCCTTTCGGCGGTGTCGGGGCGAGCGGCATGGGCCACTACCACGGCAGGGAAGGCTTCCTGACCTTTTCCAAGTCGATGTCGGTGCTCAGAAAATACGATCCGGCGCCGAGCGATTTGATCTCGCCGCCGTACAAGGGGCTGACGGACAAACTCGTCCGTTTCATCACCTGGATCCCCGGGCGCTGAATGTTTCGGCTGCCCGGGATCACGCCTGGAAAGCGGGCGTGATCGTGCAGTTCGTATTGCAGCCGGTGGTGTATCGTCCTCATATAGGTGATGCCGCCTGTGGCGCCCACGCCGTAGACGCCGCCGGGCGGCCCCGCGCAGAACATCGCAAGGCGAAACTGCAGCCAGTCGGGTTGTTGGGCGAAACCGAGTGAAAGCTGTCAGTCTGTCATCGAAGTCTCTGGAGGAAAGGCAATCGGCAGGTGATGATTGTCGCATGACCGATTCTGTTGCGAGCACCCCTTCATGACCAGTCCCTCCGGGCACCCACTCAATCCGCTGCATCTCCTGGCCGCCTTTGGTACCGGCGGGCTCTTGACCCTCATGGTTCACTTCAACGGCGAACTGGGACGCTACGGCAACGCGTTGTTCTCGTCCTGGGCGGCGCATGGCACGGGGACTGTGGCGGCGCTTGTGATGCTCGCCATGCTTTATCCCTGGCGCAACCGGAATGCCGGGACGAAACCGCATGCGCCGCTCTGGGCCTATCTTGGCGGGATTTCCGGCGGCGTGACCGTCATGTTGACCTCTTTTGCCGTGAACTCACCGCTTGCACTATCCGGGACTCTTGCCTTGGGGCTGGCGGGCCAGGTGGTATTCAGCATCGCTGCGGATCGCTGGGGGCTGTTCGGCCTGCCGATGCGCCGCCCGGATCGCCGCGATCTGGCAGCCATGGCACTGATCGTTGCCGGCAGCGCCCTTATCATCCTGTTCGGCAGAGGCAGCGCATGACCTTGCCGATCCTTCTCGCCTGTCTCGCCGGTGTGCTTGTTGGTGTCAGCCGGCAGGTCAATGGCCGGCTCAGTCTCTCGACGTCACCGCTGATCGCATCGTTCTGGAACCATGTCGTCGGCTTCGTCGCGTTGAGCATTCTTGGGCTGTCGGTCGGCGGGCTGATCCCGGCGGGCGCTGCGGACGCGCCTTGGCACGCCTATCTCGGTGGTTCGATCGGTGTGGTCTTCGTTGCCGCCGGCAGCTGGCTCATCGCGCGCATCGGTGCCGTCAATACCGCCCTGCTGGTGATCGGCGGGCAGATGGTCTCGGGCGTGGCGCTCGATCTGTTGCGGGGAACATCCGCAACCTTCCTTGCAAGCGCCCTTGGCGTGGTTCTGATCCTGGCAGGCATGGCGCTGACTCAACGACGCCGCTAATCGCCGAATTGCGCAGGCAAGCGCCATAGCCGTAATAGGCGGCCTCTGACATCACTCGCTCTGATAGATACTGGCGACAGGCGCCTTGCCGATCATGCCTTGCGCAGGCCCTCGTTCGATCCCGCGCAAGGCAATGGGTCTTAGGCCCGCCGACAGGAATGGTGCCACTGCTTTCGTGGCCTCAATAAGGCGTCCAGACGCGTCGGGAGCGGGCACATCGCGGGCTGCCGGTTGATCCCCAACTTATTGCTCAAGCTGTGGACAGCCTCCGTCCGCATGGAAAAAGCGACGCTGAGCGAAAAAAGCGTCATTCGGGTGTCACGGGCGGCCACTGCCGATCGTCATCAAGGTATCGCGCTTGAGCGTGCAGGCCCAACCCATGGTGATATCGAAATGACTCAACCAACCTCGCTTCTTCTGATCAAAGCCGTACTGCTCTCCGGGCTCGCGCTCTGGCTTGCCGTTATCGTCCTCAACAACGTCGTCGCATTTCGCAATGGCGTCTTTGCGGTTGGTATGCTGATGGGCATGCAGCTCTTCGATCAGGAACCGCCCATCCGTACACCGCTGTTGTCGCGCCGTGTAACGAACGCTGTGTGGCATCGTATGGTCTTCAGCTTCGTTCTGGTGATGGAGGTGGCAACCATGATGCTTTTGGCGGCGGCCGCCATCATGCTTATCGGCACATTCTTCGGACTATCGGACGGTGCCGCCGCGATGATATGGGCGAACCTCGCTCTCGCAGCCTTCATCGCTCTCAGCCTGATCATGCTGCTCGGCGGTGCCTGGTTTGCCTACTATGTCCGTCAGGAGACCATGCAGATCACCCATTTCATCCTGATTGGGCTCGGGGTGGCCGGCACCCTGTTGGTGAACATGCCGATGCAATAGAGTAGCGCCTGACCCTGCGGTTGACGGAAGGGTCAACCTCAGGCTCTGCCTGCTATCGCCACCGCGCGTTGCTTTGGAAGGACACGCCGACAAGGACTCCGATGGCAAAGCCGATCAGTCCCGCCGTACTGACGACCGTCGTCGCGGTGCCCGGGTTGTCCTTTGCCGCTTCGACAACGCTTTGTCCCTGTGCACGCACAACACGTGCGGCCGAGCTCACCCGTCCTCTTGCGTCCTCCGCCAGATCGGCGGCACTGCCTGCAGCCTCGCCAGCGCGTGCGGAGATCGATCGTGTCAGATCGGCAACCTGTGCCCGCAGCTCGGAAATCTGGTCTTCGACGGATCGCTGAATGTCATTTGCCATTTTTTGCACCTCGTTTGTTCTACAGCGACCTTTGCGCGTCTTATTAGACGCGCAAAGGTCGCTGTAGCACTTTGAATGGCTGCCTGTTTTTATCCTTAAATCGAATAGGATTTAAGGAAACATGCAGCAGCAAGGTACCAACGACGACGGCCGGCTTAAGTTCCGCATGGGATCGTAACCGGGGGCAACCGCCGATGCCATATCTGAGTATGCGTTGAGTTCTAGCGCGGCTTGAGCGTCTTGCTCATATTGGTGCCGGTGACCCGAAACCCTGTTGCCTCATAGACATGCCGGGCGCGGCTGTTGTCTTCGGCGACGCGCAATTTGATCTGGTCGAACCCGTTTGCCAAGAGCTCGGCCTCAAGTGCTTCGATCGCGAGCTTTCCAAGGCCTTTTCCCTGGTGGGTGGGCAGAATATGGAAATCGCTGATGAAGGCTGAGCGGCCCTTCGCGTCCGGTCGATACCAGAGATAGCCGACATGCTCGGCGCTTTCGCTGTCGATCAGACACAGCAGGACGTTGCCTGGCGTGCCGACGCCTTGCGGCAGGTCCTCGGCGATTTCACCGGTTGCCTGGGCGAGGGCGTCTGCGTCGGGGAGCCCGTAGTTGGCGGCGATCTCCGTGGCATAGTCGGGGATGAAATAGGCGAGATATCCAGCATACTCGCTCTCAAGCATAGGTCTGAATGAGATCATGGCTCTTTCGCATGTCAGCGGCGCCGCCATTCCGACGGCTCATGCCGCGGAAAATTCGTGAACGGCCACGTGGTCTCGTGGCAGCGAGGTAGACGTCAATCGCCCGCCCGACCCCACCCTAAAACTGATGGCGATCGCGTTCCCGGGTCTTCTGCCAGACAAAGGCAGTCGAGCGCAACCGATCTGTTCGGATTTTGATGAGACCGAGGGATCCCAAAACAAAAAAGGCCGGCAATGCCGACCTTTTCCCGTTCGCTGCTTTACCCTGCCAGTACATCCGTGGTCAGCGGTTTAGCGCAAACTCTGACCGGAACACATCCGTCTCACCGAGACTGTCTATGCTCAACGATCAATTCGTTATGCCCCATATGGCGAGCGATTGCGGCTATTTCAAGCCCTTATAATCACATCGTCCAAATCCTGTCTTCGGCCCCGGAGACCTGAGGCGGCCAAGGTGCCGATGCTCCGCCACCATTGACGGACCTCAGGTCGGACCTAAATTTCTGCCGATTGCGAACGGAGGATTTCCGGATGGAATTGCACCGCGGTCGGCTGATCGACCATATTCAACTCGTGATCAAGGATCTCGGCGCCAGCCGGAGGTTTTACGAAGCCGTGTTTCAAGCTCTCGATGTGCCGATGGGAGGCGAGGGCAAAGACTACTTCTGGGCCGACGAGCTTTTCGTGTCGACCGCCGATAGCGAAGCGGCCCAAGGAAAGCTGACCGGGCGCCATCATCTCGCGTTCCAGGCCCGGGACCGCACCATGGTCGACGCCTTTCACAAGGCCGGCGTTGAAAACGGCGGTAAGGACAATGGGCCACCCGGCGAACGCCCCTATCACCCAGGTTACTACGCCGCCTTCCTGCTCGATCCCGATGGCAACAACATTGAGGCGGTGTTTCACGGGCCGGCCAACCGCAGCGCCAGTTCGGTGAAGATCACGTTCTAAAGCATGTCGCGCAGTGCGCAGCGGTTTTGCGATAACGGCATGCGCAGAACCAGAGCTTAAAGCGCAACAAGAGAATCCTGGAGATCGCGACGCGCTTTAGCGGCTGCCGGGGTGACCCGCCGCTCACGTGCTGCTGTCGCGCCGACCGGCCCGCGTTGCCGCTGTTCTCAACCTGGGATCTGGTCACTTGACATTCTGCTAAAAATAGAACAAAAAGAGAACAGATGTGGAGATGAACGATGACCCGCACTGACATCATCAATCGCGCACTGGCCGCCGTCGCCGATTCTCGCCTGAAGCGGGAGCGCGACAGTGAGCGCCGCAAGCAGATTTTTGGCCGTATCGACCTCACGGCACCTTTGCCGAAGCTGAGCCGCGGCGTGCAGCTCAGCTTGAATCTCGATGGCGGGCGGAAACGATCCGAGCCGACGAGGGCGAAGTCCCATTGACCCCGAAGGCCACCGCGATTGGTGGCGCGCAAAGTCGATGCCGAGCGGTTGCTTTCCAATGAAAGAGCACTGTACGCCTTGGTGCGGGACTGCCTGCGGTTATTGCCACGAACGCGGCGGCGCCGAGGATAATCGGTACGACGGGCGGGTATAAAGGCATCTGTCGCGGCCAGAGTCATGTTGACCTCAGTGATAGAACCGCTTGGCCACGGTGCCGGAGGAGGCATCCCATCTTCCAGAAACCGTTGTCGGAGGGAGCCGGAGCCGCCGCTTTCGCTTCGCCCGCCGCGGCATGCCATGCTGTCTCAATCTAGATCCGTAAGGTGTTCGAACGGTCGGCGCCGACATCAATGTCGGCCCGGCTGGATCAGCCCGCGGACGGAGCGAGATGGCGATGAACTGCGGAGAACGATGGGACAGGTGGCATCTCGTGCGGTCAGATGTTCGCGATTTGCGGCGGTTATGGATCACCGCCGGCCGCGTCCTGAGGAGAGGCGTCCTTGTCGGCGCCATGATCTTGTCCGGCTGCATGGCGCCTGATACGCGCCCGACCAACAAGCCACTTGTCTTCACCACCGGGAGCATCCAGTTCCGGGACGCGCAAAACTTTGGCGACGTCGGCATCATCATTGCCTTTTCTGGCGGTGGTGCCAGATCTGCCGCCTTCGGCTATGGCGTACTGTCCGCCCTGGCTGATCAGCCTTCGCCCGGTGGTAAGAACCGAATGCTCGCCGATGACGTCGCAGTCGTTGCTGGGGTTTCGGGCGGTGCGGTCCTTGCCTCCCATTTCGCGCTTCGCGGGCGGACCGGTCTTGACGATTTTCGCCGGAATTTTCTCGGTCAGGATGTGGAAGCCTCGCTGCACACGGCCTTCACGCCGCAAAATCTGCTGCGCGGTTATCAGGGTGGCATGAACGACCTCTCGGGGTTCCCGTCCTGGCTCGATCGCAAGCTCTTCCGGGGCGCGACACTTGGCGACATGAGCCGTCCTGACCGTCCTCGGCTGGTGATCCACGCCACCGACCTCTACAATCGCAACCCGTTCATTTTCGATCGTCCATCCTTTGCCGCAATCTGCAGCAACTACAATGACTATCCGCTGGCCTATGCCGTGGCGGCGTCCGCCGCTGTCCCGGTGGTGTTTGCGCCGGTCACCCTGCAGAACTTCAGCAAAAGCTGTTTGCCAGGCGATGGCGGAAGCCCGCGAGCACAGTCGTCTGCTCGTGGCGCGACGTCGCTTGTCGAGCGCGAATATTGGAATGCGCTCGGCCGCTACGAGACGGCGCCGGATCTGAACTATCTCAAATTATACGACGGCGGCCTGGTCGATGGCATCGGAACACAGAGCCTGCTGCATCTGATGGGCCGGCCAGCGCCGGAACCGCTTCCTGCCGCCCGCGCGCGACGGCTCCGGCACCTGCTGGTCATCGTCGTCGATGCCTCGACGCGGGTTGGAGGTGATCTTTCCATCAATGCAAAGAGCCCGAAAGCCCCCGATGCGATCGTGGCCGCGATCGATGCGATGATCAACATTCCGAACTTCCAGAGCTTCGATGCCCTGCAAAATCGATTGCCCGTCTGGCGTGATCAGGTCATCAGATGGCGCTGCGCCACTCAGCGTTCCGGCAAAGGCTGTCGCGATCTCGATGTCGGCATCGTTCGCCTGGCGCTCGCCGATACCGCCGATCCGCCAACGGCAAAACGCATCATGCGGCTGCACAACCGCCTGACGTTGAAGCCCGACGATGTCGACTTTTTGTCAGGCCTTGGCCGACGGCTTCTCATCGAGCATCCGGCTTATCGACAGTTCCTGCAACGCACGGGCAAGGGGATGCCGCTTGCGCGTTCAACGCCAGATCTCCGGCGAGGCGGACTCGTGACGGCCCGGCGGATCACCAGTATGTTCTGACGTTTACGCTCGGCATCGAAGCGATACGAATGCCCATCAGTGGTATCGGCTGATCGCCAGGTCCGCCGTTTCGATCTCGGGCTTGGTGCCGCTGATCAGATCGCTCAGCACGCGGCCCGAGCCGCAGGCCATGGTCCAGCCGAGCGTGCCGTGCCCGGAGTTGAGGAACAGGTTGGCGAAGCGCGTTGCACCGACCACCGGGGTTCCATCCGGCGTCATCGGCCGCAAGCCGGACCAGAAGGTTGCTTGCCTCTGGTTGCCAGCGCCGCCGAACAGGTCTTCGACCGAATGTTCGAGCGTCGCGCGACGTGTCTGGGGAAGGGCACTGCTGAAGCCGGCGATCTCCGCCATGCCGCCGACGCGAATTCGATCGCCAAGCCGGGTGATGGCGATCTTGTAGGTCTCATCCATGATCGTCGATACCGGCGCCCGCGTCTCGTCGACGATCGGAACGGTGATGGAGTAGCCCTTCACGGGATAGACGGGCAGGCGAAGGCCGAGCGGCTTTAGGAGCGCCGGCGTATAGCTGCCGAGGGCGGCGACGAAGATGTCGGAACGGATCTCGCCCTCTGCCGTCTCGACGGCGACGATGCGGTTGCCCTCCTGTCGAAGCCGGCGGATATCGACGCCGAAGCGGAACTGCACGCCGAGAGCCTCGGCGCGTCTCTGCAGTTCGTTGGTGAACTTGAAGCAGTCGCCGGTTTCGTCATTCGGCAGCCGAAGGCCGCCGACGATCTTGTCGCGGACCGGTTGCAGGCCTGGTTCAGCGGCCACGCAGCCGGCCGGGTCGAGCACTTCGAAGGGCACGCCATCGGCCTTCAGCACTTCGATATCCTTGCCGATGCCGTCGAGTTGCTTGGCGGTCCGGAAGAGCTGCAGGGTGCCCTGCGTGCGGTGATCGTAGGCAATGCCCGTTTCCCCGCGTAGCGCAATCAGGCAATCACGGCTGTATTCGGCAAGGCGGACCATCCGCCCCTTGTTGACGGCGTAACGCGCCGAGGTGCAGTTGCGCAGCATTGCCGTCATCCAGCGCCAGGTGGCAGCGTCCACCATCGGGCGGATGATCAAGGGCGCGTGCTTCATGAACAGCCACTTGAGTGCCTTCTGCGGGATGCCGGGTGCCGCCCACGGCGAGGCATAGCCGGGAGAAATTTCGCCGGCATTGGCAAAGCTCGTTTCCAGAGCAGGGCCGGACTGCCGATCGAGGACGGTCACCTCGTGACCCGCCTTGGCAAGATAATATGCGGAGGTGACGCCGATCACACCGGCGCCCAATATGGTAATCTTCATCGCATCCTCAGGATCACAGATCGATCGTCAAACGGGCTGAGGTACGCGCAAAATGCTCGCTGTTACCAGCCCCCAAACCCGGCAGAAGTTGCGCTCGAACATAGTGAAATAATCGAGCACGATCATGCGAAGTAGCGCTTGAATATTCGAGTATTCGCTGATCTTAAGAATTATCGGCGGGAAAATGAAAGAATCTGCATGTCCGGTTTGGATGCGATCGATCGCAACATCATTCGTCTGCTGCGTCTCAATGCGCGCATGAGCAACACAAAGCTCGCCGCCGAGGTGGGGCTGTCACCTTCGGCCTGCTTGAGGCGCATCAATCTGCTGGAGCAGGGCGGCGTGATCCGCGGTTATACGGCGCTGGTCGGAAACGCCGATGGCGACAACGCCATTGCGGTGATCATCAACATCACGCTCGAACGCCAGACGGAGGAGCACCTCAATCGCTTCGAGGCGGCGGTGCGGAAACACCCGGAAATCCAGGAATGTTACCTCATGACCGGCGGGTCCGATTATCTGTTGCGGGTGGAGGTCGAAAATGCCGGCGACTTCGAGCGCATCCACAAGGAAATCCTTGCGAAGCTCCCGGGCGTGTTGCGCATTCATTCCAGCTTTTCGATCCGCAACGTGCTTGTGTCACGCGCGAGACGGCGCTAGCTCATTCGCGCAGCGAGAGCCGTAGCGCGCGGCTTCTACCCTATGGAGCGGTTCCAGCGGACGATGGCCGATACCAAGCATGTTTCCTCAACCAACCCGTTCACTGGCATTGTCCAAGCGGAGGCCATTGCGACGGCCTCCGCACAGACTTCCGAACGCGGATCAGTGAAGCGCGCGCTGCTCGGGTGGTGTGGATTGCAGCCACGGCGGGAACGCCCGGCTCGAAACCAGACGCGCGATCAGGCGCCCGCTCGGGGATAGGACGTCGACGATCGCGCCCCGATATTCGTATTCCTCGGCGAGTTCGTCGACGATGAGTTGTCCGTAAGCGACCGCACGGCCGTCATTGGGGTGCTGTTTGCCGGCCTGATCGCGGCTCGTCACGCCGGCCGCATGGATATGGTACATGTAGCGGGGCATAGTCCGCCGATCCTTTCCGATTTGCATGGGCTTTCAATGCTTCTCGCATCCACAACCGATGGCGGAGGGATGTCCGAGACACGCGATGACGGGATTTTATAACACGGTTTGTGGGACCGTTCCCGTGACATGGGCGTGACGCTTGCAGGCGCTGTCGCTAATATTCAACTAACCATTTGGAATATTATCGTTTTTTGCCGACTTGGTGGGCGCGCCCACGCGAAGGGGTAACCGTGCGCCGGCATTTCTATGGTCTCTTCAGTCAAGACCACTGCATGTTTCCCTAAATCCTATTTAGAAACATGCAGCAATTCAAAGTGCTACAGTGACCTTTGCACGTCTCATAAGACGCGCGGCGCTGTAGAACCTGCATGGTGCCCTCGGAGTGCCTGACCGGCGCTCCGCGCATGGCTGGTCTGCGAAGTCAGATCTACGAAATCGCGTGCATTCTTGTATAGTCAACTCATCGAAGCGATGCATCTCCTCCCGCAGGACTTCGAGTGTGCAAGCGCTTTCTCCTCCTCCCAACGAGCGCTTGCCGGAATGGCGACACTCCTCCTCCCGGTTGCCATTCAATCCCTTTGAAAGCCTGCCGCACCTCCTCCCGCGGCAGGCTTTTTCTTTTGGGGAGCTGCCTTTATGCATATGTGGACGGCTCCCGCTTGCAAGTCATTTCTGCAGATATTTTCGATCGGATCGCTTGCTTCCATATGTGCGGCCTTTGAATGCGGTCGCACATGACCACTGGCCAAGATGGTTTCCGCGACGCGAGTTCCCAACAAGGCAACGACCTTAAATGGCCACTGGATATAACGGAGTTTCACGCGTCTTGGATCGATCGATCGCACCATCTGCTTTTCTCTTGCAAGTTCACAGCATCAGCTCAGCACGGTAGCGTTCATTGTGTGCTCACCGTGATGGCCAATCTGTCATGCCGCCAGCCCCGCAGCCTGCGGGACATCTTGTGATCTTCGGCACGCTTCGCCGCTGACCATAAGCTTCCAGGCGACACGGGCGATCTTGTTCGCCAGCGCCACCGCAACCAGCTTCGGCTTCTTGCGTTGGAGGAGTTCAAGGAGCCATCGGGAGGCGTGTTTACTTCGACCTATCCGAACCTGCTGAAGAAGGGCGGTGGCACCAACCACCAGGACGCTTCGTAGCATCTCGTCGCCAGCGCGGGTGATCACACCAAGCCTGACTTTGCCGGCGGTCGAATGATCTCTGGGCGTCAGACCGATCCAGGCGGCAAAATCACGCCCCGATTTAAACATCGTCGGATCCGGGGTCTTCATCATCAGAAGCGATGCGCCAATCGGTCCAACACCGGGGATTTCCGCCAAGCGTTTGCTGCATTCATCAGCACGATGCAAGGTCATCAGCTTCTCATCGACGGTTTTGATCTCGGCAAGAAGATCACGATGTTCCTCACCTTGCATGGCGAAGAGCTCACGTGCCAATTCCGGCAGAGCCTCGTCACTGGCGATGCGCTGCAACAGCGGTTCGATCCGGCACATACCCTTGGCCGCGACGATGCCGAACTCCATGGCAAAACCGCGGATAGCATTGGAAAGTTGGGTGCGATTGCGGATCAACCTTTCCCTCACTCCGACCAGCATCAAGGCTGCCTGCTGATCGGCGGTCTTTACCGGCACGAAGCGCATGGTCGGGCGGCTCATCGCCTCGCACAATGCTTCTGCATCTGCCGCATCGTTCTTGCCACGTTTGACGTAGGGCTTTGCCAGTTGCGGCGCGATCAGCTTCACCTCGTGACCGAACGAGCTTAACAATCTCGCCCAGTGATGCGAACCGCCGCAGGCCTCAAGCGCAATAGTGGTCGTCGGCGTCTTCGCGAAGAACTTCACCATTTCCCTGCGTGAGAGCTTCTTGCGAAGCACCGGCTGCTCGCTCGCATTCACACCATGCAATTGGAAAACGCTCTTTGACGTATCCATACCAATTCGGATAATCTGTTCCACGGACGGTCTCCCTCGATTGAGATTTCAACGAACTCATTCTGGCACATTCGATGCCGTTGGGAGCCGTCCACTCCAACAAGGCAGGTTGTAATCACTCAGGATTTGAAACTGGGCCCGGAGCGCGCGGCTGCTCCCGCGCGCAATGCGGCGGCCCAAGTGCATAGGGACGGCACCACAGCAGGCTTCGGCTCAGGGGCAACGCAGCTGTGAAATAGAGATCAGGCCAGCCAGGCACACGTCAGGCGCCTGGTCTGTCGCAAAACCTAGCTTGCCCGCCTGGCGAGCCAGTTCTGCCATTCGTTCTCGTTGCCGTGGAACACATTAAGGTCGATCTTGCCTTCGACGCCGTGCGACAGGCCCGAGCCCGAATACTGCCAGAAGATCCACTTGCGGCCTGGATATCTCTTGGAGGGATGAGCTGCCACCGAGCGCAGCCAGAACGGGTAGTCGAGCAGTTCGCCGGTCAGGTTGTCCTGATAGAAATCCGGGGCGGTGTAGATGATCGGTCGCTGGCCGTAATGCGCCTCGAGCTTGTCCATGAAGACTTGCATCTTTTCAAGCACACGGGCGCGCGACAGGCGTCGCTTGCAGCTGGACTCACCGTTGTATTCGACGTCGATGACAGGCGGCAGAGCGCCGGCTTCTCTTGGAACATTGCGGATGAACCAGTCGGCCTGCTCGCCGGCCGTGCGGCACCAATAGAAGAAGTGGTAGGCGCCGCGCTTCAGCCCGGCTTCTTTTGCCTTGCGCCAGTTCTTCTTGAACATCGGATCGAGGTGGTCGCCGCCATCGGTCGCCTTGATATAGGCGAAGTTGGCACCCTGCGCGCGCAGCTTGGGCCAGTCGATCTCGCCCTGCCAGCGCGACACGTCGACACCATGAACGGCCATCTTGCGCGGGGATGCGCGGCCGAAATTAATCGGCTTGGCATCGCGGAAGCGATGGCTGTAGATCTGCGTGCGTGTCCCCGGTGTCGTCAGGACCGCGGGTGTTGCCGGGGCGATCACGGCAACGGGCCGCTCCAGCGGCATGGGCGTTGCCGCCGTCTTAGCCTGCGGTCGGAAGGCTTCCGGTTCCGGAACTGCTCCGGCCCAGGCCAGCACCTCCTGCGGCGGGGCGGCTTGAGCCGCTGCGACGCCGACATTGGCCGAAGGCACGGGAGACGTCGGCACGACCGAACTCGTCGTTTCGCGCGAGGGCTGCTGCGGCACGATCGTGTCCAGCGTCGAACTGGACGTGCAGCCCGCCAAAACCAGACAGGCAAGGAACATTGCTGGCACAGCTGAAAAACGCATGAGCACCCGTACGCAAAACATTGTCGACGGCGAACAACAGTACCGCCGGGACCCCATTGATGTGAAATTGCTAACGGAAACTTACCGGAAAAGATTAAATACAATCTTTACGATCGACCCCCTTTCCGAAAAGTCGAAGCGGCGAGCATGGCGCAGAGAGAACACGCTTCTTTACAGCGCCGCGCGTCTTATCAGACGCGCAAAGGTCGCTGTAGCACTTTAAATTGCTGCATGTTTTTATCCTTGAATCGGATACGATTTAAGGAAACATGCAGTAGCGCGTCATGCCGGCGGCAGGTCGATCCTGAAACATGCGCCGCCCGATGTCGCGTCGACGATCGCGACATGGCCACCGTGGAGGTGCACGATCTCCCTGACCAAGCTCAAGCCCAGCCCGGCGCCCTTGCCGCCGGGATGAAGCCGGCTGAACGGCTCGAAAATTCGTTCGCGCTCTGCAAGTGGGACGCCGTCACCTTCGTCGCAGATTTCGACGCGCGCCGGCGCCATGACGCGAAAAGTGATCTTGCCGCGACGACCGCCATGCTCGATGGCATTCTGCACGAGATTGGTCAAAGCCCGTTCGAGCGACGAATGATCGCCAAGGACGATCATCGGCTCGTCTGCCGGATCGAAGGACATTTCGTATCCGGCGGCAAAGGCAAGTGGCGCCAGATCGACAATGACGCGTTCGGCGAGTGCCCTGAGGTCGAGCGGGCAAAACGGGGTCGTTCGTTTGCCGAGGCGCTGCAGGTCGAGCAGCTGGCCGGCGAGTGTCGCCAGGCGATTGGTGTCCTCGATCAGCCGCGCCTTGCCGTCGCTCGGCGGCAACGTTGCTACCCGCGTGTTGAGGATTGCAATGGGGGTGCGCAACTCGTGAGCCGCCTGGGCGAGAAAGCGCTTGTGGCGGGCATATCCCTCGTCGAGGCGTTTAAGGGCATTGTTGAAAGCTTCGACCAGCGGCAGGAATTCGGCCGGAACGCCCTTGATCGGCATCTGCACGCCCTGCTGGTCAAACTCGATATGGGCTGCATGGGCTGCTGCATGCGAGAGACCGGCCAGCATCCGGCGAACGACGATCGGCGTGACGATGATGGTGGCGAGTGCCAGCAACAGCAGCATAGGCACGAAAATGGTCAGGAACGCGCCAGAGGTGCCGAGCAGCAGCCGGCGAAGCGTGAGTTGCCCCTCCGTGCCGGTGAAGATCTGGATATTCCCCGCGGGCGAATCGACCCATTTGACGACGGCTTCCGGCCGCGAATCCTTGTCGGGCGAGAGCCTGAAGCGTCCGTCGTTCATCCGGTCGAGACCGGCCGTGGCAAAGGCGAATGCCAGAGGCACCGCGCCTTCGGAAAGCCTGTGTCCGGCGCGGTCGCGAGCGATGAACCAGATCTCGCCTACTTCGCGCCGCAGCCGCGCCAGCTCTGGGGTTTCCTGGACCACGAGGTTGTTCTGCCCATCGCGCACGATCGCGTCCGTGAGCACATCGATATTGCCGTTCTCGTAGCCGTCGATAAGATAGCCAGTCGCCCAGAGCAGACCGACCGCGATGGCGATTACAAGGCTGATGGCGGCTGTTTCGAAGAGCACCAGCCAGCGGACGAGCCGCCATTTGAAGGAGTGCGGCGTGCCGGTGATCATTGCGCTTCCCGCAGGAGGTAGCCGACGCCGCGAATGCCATTGATCGTGACGCCTGCATTGGCGTCGAGAAGCTTTCTCCGCACACGCGATATGTGGGTATCGAGGGCGTTCGACTGGATTTCGTCGTCAAGGCCGAACACGGCTTCCATGAGGGCCGCACGCAGCACCATCCGCCCCATGCGCCGCGTCAGGGTTTCGAGAACCAGCAGTTCACGGCGTGGCATTTTCAGGGGCACGCCATCGACTTTGGCTTCAAGATGGGCGAGGTCGAACGACAGGCGGCCGACCGCCACGACGTCGGATTGTACGGCGACAGGGCGCCGCGCCAGCGCCCGCAGGCGCGCCAGAAGCTCCTCGAATGCGAAGGGCTTGCCGATATAATCGTCGGCGCCGCCATCAAGTCCGGCGACACGATCCGCAAGTTCGCCCAGCGCCGTCAGCACAAGCACCGGCACGCTGTTGCCCCGCAATCTGATCGCCGGGATGAGCGAAAGCCCGTCTCCATCCGGCAGCCGCCGATCGAGCACGACGACGTCATAGACCGCATCGCTGAGAACGAGGGTCGCCTCCGCCAGGTCACGCGCATGATCGACGACCATGCGGTGTTGGCTAAGCGCTGTCTTCAGCGCCCCCGCAAGTTCTGCCTCGTCCTCGACCAATAGCACCCGCATGAAACCGCTTCACTCCGCACGACGCTCCGACGCGCGGCGATCCTCGCGCACGTTCATTGAGGGAACCTGTCATCAGCCGGAAAAACAAACGATGTCCGGTTCAATCAGTGACGAGGTCTTCAACTCGGCTCTGTCGGATGACCTTTGCACGAGGACAATCGGTTGCCCGTGACAGCGCCATAGCGCCGCTCGAAATCGGCGGCGATATCGGAGATGGCGATCTCGCCCAATCGCGCGAGCAGCAGGGTCTCTGCCTCATCGAGTGTTCGCTCCAGCGCCGAATTGACAGCCTGTTCGACCAGGCATTGCGGTTCGTCGGTTGCGACACCCATGGCGAAGAAGCCGGGACTGCCGATGGTTCGATAGACGTCGAGGAGGGTGATCTCGGAAAGCGGCCGCGACAACGTCCAACCGCCGCCATGGCCCTTCTCGGACGACACGTAACCGGCATCGCGAAGGCCGGCCATCGTCCGGCGCACGACGACGGAGTTCGTGCCGAGCATCCGGGCAATGGTTTCGGATGTCATCGGCGCTGCGTGCTTTTCCATGTGCAGCAACACATGCAGCAGCCGTGAAAGCCGTCCGTCCTGGCGCATTGGCAATCTTCCCTGTTTCGCATCTGATAGCATGGATAGTGCCGCCTTGGGGGAGGCCGCCGTTTCATTGTCCAGCGGCGTGACGCCCGGACCCGCTGCAGTCGCTGTCAGTCGAACATCAGCGAGCGGTGGGTTGCAGCTCCGGCCATGGCACCGTCTCCAACGGCGAGCGCGACCGACCCCGTCGGCCTTGCCGCATCTCCGCAGGCAAAGACGCCCGGAACCGTCGTTGCCTTCATCGCATCGGTTCGGATGTAGCGTCCGAGCGGGCCGTCGTCCAAGGTGCAGCCGAGCTGTTCGGAAAATGGCGCCGAGACCACCGTCCTGGTGGTGGTGAATATGCCGTCCATCGGCAACACCCGCCCGTCCTTCATGACGACATCGACCCGTTCACCCTCGATCCTGTCGATAAGCCCGTGCTCCAGCGTGACATTGCGCCATGCAAGCTGCTGTAGCTGGTCCGCGTCGGGCTCGAATGCACCGTTGAGAAAGAAGGTGGTCGGACCCCAGTCCGGCAGCATCAGCGCCTGATGCATCGAAAGGGGCGACGTCGCGAGCACGCCGATCCTACCCTGGTCGAGTTCGTAGCCATGGCAATAGGGGCAATGGAAGACGCTCCTGCCCCAGCGTTCGGCAAGCCCGTCAAGATCCGGCAGGACGTCGGTGACGCCGGTGGCGAGGACAAGCCGTTTGCCAGTGACATCGGGGCCCTGCTGCAGGGCGACCTTGAAGCCATCCTGCACACGTTCGGCACTTATGGCGGCAGTCTGCAGCCATTCGACCGACCGGTATTCCATCAATTGCGAGCGGGCTTCGGCGGCGATTTCAGCCGGCGCGCTGCCATCCTGGGTCAGGAAACCGTGCGATGTCGCGGCGAAACGGTTCCGCCGCATTCCGGTGTCGATAACCAGCACGCTCCTGCGGGCGCGGGCGAGTTGAAGGCCGGCGGAAAGGCCGGCGTAGCTGCCGCCAAGGATGATTACGTCATGGGTCATATCGGGCCTCTTCGTCTCAAGATCGTATCTTTATAAGTTACGTGAAGTTGGCTTTCAATATCACGAAACAACAAAAGTTCCATGACTGAGCCTGGCGGCGATGGCTGGCGCCTCAGGATCGGCTCCGGCCGAAAGACGCGAGGCTACGGATAGCTTTGCTGGCGGGGCGGACCAATAGGACCGTCGCTCAAGTTGCTCTGGCGCGATTTCAAGGCAGACAAAAGTCCGCCTGTTTGGTAGTCGACTGGATATTATCGTTGCGTGTTCAGCCTCTGTCCCCGGCATCGGGGATCGGAACGCTTCCCGCCAAGGTCCCGCACGGGACGCCCCCGATGAACGACCGGATTTCCCATGCTTCGCAGTTTGTACAATTGGACGATGGACCTCGCTGGCCGGAAGTCCGCCGCATGGTGGCTGGCGCTGGTAGCCTTTGTCGAAAGCTCCGTCTTCGTCGTTCCGGCAGACGTCCTGTTCCTGCCGATGGTGCTGGCAAAACCGCATAGGGCCTATCGTTATGCCTTCATTGCCACACTGTTCTCGGTGCTCGGCGGCATCGCGGGCTGGTTCCTCGGACACTACGCCTTCGACGCGATCGCCCGTCCAATCCTGCAGTTCTACGGCAAGATCGATGCGTTCGAATCGATGCGCGCTTCGGTCGACATGGAGGCAATCGTGCTTCTGCTGGTGACATCGGGGCTTGCGCACGTGCCGCCGATGAAGGTCGTCACCATCCTCTCTGGTGCCGCCAATGTCAGCCTTGGCATGTTCATCGCGTCGGCGGTGATCACGCGCGGCGCGCGCTTCTTCATTTTGGCGGCGGTTCTTCGCCGGCACGGCGAAGCCGTCCGGCATTTCATCGAGAAGCGCCTGGGGTTGATTGCAGCCGTCGCTGCGGCCGTGCTGATCCTGCTTTACGGCGTCTACGTTCTCGCAAAATAACAACAGCGAAGCTGTGCCGAAAGCCTGCCTGCCGTCGGTGGAGGCAAAGGCTTAACGGCCATTTCGGCCCGACAGTGCGCGCCTTGAGGTATTTGGCAAGGCGTTATTCCGTCCATCCGCGCGCAGCGTCTACCGCAAATTGATATCTTGCAAACCGTCGGCAAGCGGCAGCCAAATGGGGGAGATCCAGGTCGCCCAGTAAAGTCTCCGAGAGGCAAGTGTTCATGCGGCTTATCGTTGTCAACGACGTGTCGGAGGCCCTGGGCGGTGCGACCAAGGTCGCGCTCCAATGCATTGAGGCAGGCGTTGCGGCGGGGCTCGACTGTTCCGTTCTGGTCGGGGATGACGGTGCGGGCATTCGCTTGCGATTCCCGGGCGTACAGGTGGAGGCGCTGGGCGAGCGCCCCTTGCGCGACGGCGTCCGCTTCGCAAACCTGTTCGACAGGAATTTCAACGGCCGCGCCTACCGTGCCTTGCGCCGATTGCTCAAGTCCGGAAGTGACACGGTCGTTCATGTTCACGGTTGGTCACAGATCCTGTCCCCTTCGATTTTTCACGCGCTGGAGCGCAGTGACGCCAAGGTCATCGTTACCGCGCATGATTTCTTTCTGAGCTGTCCGAACGGCGCGTATGCTCATTTCGGGAAGGGCGATATCTGCGAGGAGAAACCGCTGACTGCCGGTTGCTTGGCCAGCGCCTGCGACAAGCGCAACTACCTTCACAAGCTGTGGCGTTTCGGCCGTTCGATGACCCAGAGCGCCGCGGGTGAGGTCTTCTGGGGCCGCGTCGGTGTCATTCTCGCGCATGAAGCCATGGAACCTTACCTGAGCACGGGCTCGCTTCGAAACTTCCTGACGTTGCGCACGCCGTCGACGCCGCTCACGCGGTTTCCCGTTGAAGCCTGGAAGAACGAACGCGCCATGTTTCTTGGCCGCATGACGGTAGAAAAGGGCGTCCGTACGCTGGCCGAGGCGCTCAACGTGACGGGCAAGGCGGCGACCTTGATTGGACAAGGGCCGTTGCTCCAGGAAATACAACACACACTTCCTCACTGTCATGTTCCGGGATGGCTTGATGACGGCGAGGTTACCGCCGTCGCGGCCAAGGCACGCTATTTTTTCATGCCGTCGCGGATGCCCGAACCCTACGGTCTCGTCGCCGCCGAGGCGCTGATGTCGGGCATACCGGTGATCGCCAGCAGCAATGCGCTCATTGCCAGAGAAATCGAAGAGAACCAGGCGGGGCTGGTTTTTCAGAGCGGCAATGCCCGATCCCTCGCCGAGAAGATGGTGCTGATGGAAAACGACGATCTCGTTCGGCGTTTGAGCGAGGGTGCATTCGCCTATGGCAAGAGGATCGCGCCTTCGCGCGATGAATGGCACCAGCGGATGGTCGATATCTATGCCGGACGGATCAAATTTTCGATCCGTGATGTGATGACAGGGGCGGTGGGGCGACCTGGACATCCAGAGTTTGGGATGGCCAGCCGGATCTGAAAGGGAGAGAGGATGGCGCGTGCATTGGTGACCGGCGGAGCCGGATTTGTGGGACGCCATCTCTGCGGCAAGCTGATGTCGGAAGGTGTCGAGGTCGTTTGCGTCGATAAGCTCGCGCGCGGAACCGGGGCAATGCGTCCTGAGGATTGGCCGAACCCGCCGAGGGGCGGCTTCTCCCTCATCGAGGAGGATTGCCGCCGCTACTTCGATCGCTCCGACGACCGTTTCGACATGGTGTTTCATCTCGCCGCGATGGTCGGCGGTCGTGTCATGCTGGAGACCCAGACGCTTCTGGTTGCTGAGGATCTCGCGGTGGACACCGATATGTGGCGCTGGGCCGCGCGCACGCGTCCGGGATCCGTCATCTATTTCAGCTCGAGTGCCGCTTATCCCGTGAGCCTCCAGCGCCCGGAAGGGTACCGCAAGCTGAGCGAAGACATGATCGACTTCGAGCACACGATCGGCGTCCCGGATCTGAGTTACGGCTGGGCGAAGCTCAGCGGCGAATACCTCATGAAGCTTTATGTCGAGAATTATGGCGGGCGGGCGGTCGCCTACCGGCCGTTCAGCGGCTACGGCGAGGATCAGGACCTGAGCTATCCATTCCCGGCGATCTGCAGACGGCTCCTCGATGAGCGCGGCACGGAAGAGGTTTTCGTCTGGGGCTCGGGCCGGCAATGTCGCGACTTCATCCATATCTCGGATTGCGTCGATTTCGTCTGGCGAACCTTTACCCGGTTGCAGAACGGCGCATCTCTCAACATCTCCACCGGCATCGCCACCTCCTTCATTGAACTCGCCCAACTGGTCAGCCGGTGCATCGGCTGGGAGCCGAGAGTAAGCGGCCGGTCAGACAAGCCCGAGGGCGTGTTCTTCCGTTGTGGCGATACGGCGCTGCAGGCGTCCTATGGCCTTGCGCCGCGCATCGATCTTCAGGCCGGCGTGGCGCGGGCGCTCGACCAAATGCAATCGAAGCGACCCTATGCACTCGGTGGCGTTGCCTCTCAATAGCCGGATGCGGGCGGCGCAACCGGCTGTTCGGCAAAGTTCGCACGCAGGCGGCTGGTCGCTCCCACGAGCAGGCTAACATCGTTCCCAACAGCGACGAAGAGCGCGCCCAGTTCGAGGTAGCGCTTGGCGAGTGCGGTGTCCGAGGTCAGGATGCCGGCAGCCTTGCCGTGCGACTGTATGCGCGCGAGTGCAGCCTCGACCGCCTCCTGCACCTCGGGTGCCCCGGGCCGGCCAAGGAAGCCCATGTCGGCCGCCAGATCCGCCGGACCGATGAAGACGCCATCGACCCCTTCGGTCGACGCAATATCGTCCAGTGCCGCCAGTCCCGCACGGCTTTCCACCTGCAACAGCAGGCAGATCTCGGCATTGGCGGTCGGGAGATAATCATCAATGCGGTTGAAGGCCGACGCGCGGGCAAGCGCTGCGCCGACGCCGCGCATGCCGTGGGGCGGATACCGCACGGCACGGACCAGCGCGCGGGCCTGTTCGCCGGTCTCGACCATAGGCACCAGCAGCGTCTGCGCGCCGAGATCGAGAAGCTGCTTGATCAGCCACGCCTCGCCGATCGGCGGGCGGATGATCGGATGGCTCGTCGAACTGGAGAGCGCCTGGAGCTGCGCCATCATCAGCGGCACGTCGTTCGGGGCATGTTCGCCGTCGATCAGCAGCCAGTCGAAACCGGCACCGCCGCAGATCTCGGCGGTGTAGGGATTGGCGAGGGCCAGCCAAAGGCCGATCTGCGGCCGGCCCTCGGAAAGGGCAAGCTTGAACATATTGCGTGGAGCAGGCATGGGCGCACCCTATTCGAAGAAGCAGCTGACGGTTCCCTGCGGCCCGAAATCGGCGACGATGGTGTCGCCGTGCCGGGCCTCGACGGGGCGGATGAACGAGCCGGCAAGCACAATCTGGCCGGCGTCGATGCGGTCGCCATAGCTGGCAAGCCGGTTGGCAAGCCAAGCGATGCCGCGGGCCGGATGGTTGAGGACGCCTGCACCAAGCCCGGTTTCTTCAACCGCGGCATTGCGCGAGACGATGGCGCCCATCCAGCGCATGTCGACATCCTGCGGGCGCATGGCGCGGCCGCCGATGACGATGCCGGCATTGGCGGCATTGTCGGAAATGGTGTCGACGATGGTTCGGGCCTTCTTCGTTTCCGGATCGACACGCAGGATGCGTGTGTCGAGAATCTCGAGCGCTGGAGTGACGTAGTCGGTAGCATTGAGGACGTCGAAGACGCTGACATTGGGGCCGGCGAGCGGCGCCTTCATGACGAAAGCGATCTCGGCCTCGATGCGCGGCTGGATGAAACGATCCCTGGGGATCGTGGCGCCGTCCTCGAACATCATGTCGTCGAACAACACGCCGGAATCGGGAATATCGATGTTCAGCGCATATTGCATCGCCTTCGACGTCAGCCCGATCTTCCAGCCGATGACCCTGCGTCCGCGGGCGATCTTCTGCTTCACCCAGGCCGATTGCACGGCGTAGGCGTCGTCCATGGTCATGTCGGGATGCTTCAGGGAGAGAAGGCCGGTCTGGATACGGCTCGCCTCCGCCGCATCGAGCGTCCTTGCGGCATCGGCGATTTCGCTGGCGTTCAACACGGCTCACACCTCGTCGGCGATGGGGTTGCGAAGCAGGCCGATGCCATCGGCCTCGACCTCGACGACATCGCCGGGTTTCAGCCAGATCGGCGGGTCGAAGCGGGCGCCGGCACCGGTCGGCGTTCCCGTGACGATCACGTCGCCGGGCACCAGCGTGGTGAAGGTCGAGACGTAGTTGATGATCTTGCGGAAGGAGAAGATCATCCGGCTGGTTCGGTCCTGCTGGCGGACCCAACCATTGACGCGGGTTTCGAGCTTGATGTCTGCGATCTGCGCCTCGTTGGTGAAGGGAACCAGCCATGGCCCGATCGAACCCGTGCGGTCGAAGTTCTTGCCTTGCGTGACGTTGAACTTGGCGTGGCGCACCCAGTCGCGGATCGTGCCTTCGTTGCAGAGCGACAACGCAGCTATATGGTCGAGCGCCGAGCCTTCGGGGATGCGCCGGCCGCCCTTGCCGATGACGATGACGATCTCGCCCTCGTAGTCGAGCTGCGGGCTTTCAGGCGGGCGGATCAGCGGCTGTCCGTGCCCGGTAAAGGAGCGCGGAAAACGGATGAACAACGACGGGTTGGGAGGTGCTGCCTGCCCATCCCGGTACTCTTCGTTGCGATCGGGGAAATTGACTCCGACGCAGATGATCTTTTCCGGCGCGGGGATCGGGATTTCGAAGCGGATATCGGCGAGCGACACGTCGGGGGCGAGGGTGGCGGCTTCGTCCGCAAGCCTTGTCAGGGCGCCGTCGGCAATGACCTCGCGCAGCGTCGGCCATTTCGAGCAATAACGCCGGGACAGATCGATGATGCCGTGGTCGCTGACAAGGCCGTATCCCTGACCGTCGCTCGTGTAAAAACTGGCGAATTTCGCAAGCGTCATTTCAATCCTCCGGCCTGGTCGGGCGATGCCGACGGGCAGACATGTTTGATCCCGCAGATCACCGGTTAGCCATGCCCGCAGCGACCTCGGTGATGACATCGAAGGCGACATCGGCGTCCGCCTCGGTCATGTCGAACTGGCCTGCCTGGAAGCGGATGGCGACGCGGCCGTCGACCCGCGTCTGGGTCAGGTAAATGCGGCCATCGTCGTTGATGGCATTGACCAGCGCGATGTTGTGGGCGTCGCTGTCGGCGCCACCGCGATGGCGGAACGAGAACAGCGAGAAGCGCGGCGCGGTGACGATTTCGAAGTTTTCGTTCGCGCCGAGGCGCGCGGCCAGGCGATTTGCCCAGGCGACGTGGTTGCGGATCATCGTCTTCAGACCATCCAGCCCGTGGAAGCGCAGCAGGAACCACAGCTTCAGGGCGCGGAAGCGCCTTCCGAGCGGGATCGTCCATTCAGAATAGTTGATGATGCCGTCGCGGCCATGGGTCTTCAGATATTCCGGTTGGATCGCCAGCGTGCGGACGAGATCATCGGGATTGCGGATGAAATGGGCAGAGCAGTCGAACTGGGCGCCGAGCCATTTGTGCGGGTTGAAGACGACAGAATCCGCCTCTTCGACACCGGCCCAGAGCGAGCGGAATTCCTCGCAGATCATTGCCGACCCGGCCCATGCCGCATCGACATGGACATAAAGGCCGTGCTTGTGGGCGACGCGAACGACTTCGGCGATATCGTCGCAGGCGCCGGTGCTGGTGCCGCCGGTACAGGCAATGACGCCGGCCGGCAGGAAACCTGCGTCTTTATCCCTGATAATGGCCGCTTCGAGCGCTTGGCAGTCCATTGCGTGGAGCGGCCCGGCCGCCGGTATGCGCACGAGGTTTTCCTCGCCGATGCCCGACACCCAGATGGCCCGGTCGATCGAGGTGTGGACTTGGTCCGAGGAGTAGATGCGCAAGGGCGCGTGTGCGCTCAGTCCTTGCTTGTTGCCTTTCCAGTTCAAGGCGCGCTCGCGCATGACGAGTACGGCGGAGAGCGTGGCGGAGGACGCCGAGTCCTGGATCACGCCGGAAAAGCCGTCGGGCAGGCCGATCGCCTGGCGCAGCCAGTCGATCACCCTGGTTTCGAGCTCCGTGGCAGCGGGGGAGGTCTGCCACAGCATGCATTGGGCGGCCATCGCCGTCACCAGATATTCGGCGATGACGGAAACCGGGGCGGCGTTGGCAGGGAAATAGGCGAAGAAGCGCGGGTGCTGCCAATGGGTCATGCCCGGCAGGATGATGTTTTCGAAATCCTCGAAGATCGCCGCAATGTCCTCGCCGGTCTGGGGCGGCTTGCTCGGGATCTGGGCTGCGATCGCGCCCGGTGCCGTCTGGGCGCGAACAGGCCTGTCGCGTAGCGACGCCCGATAGGCCGATCCCCATTCCGCCGCTTTCTGCGACCACTCACCGAAAGTCTTCTCGTCCATAACGTTCCTCCCCTTGCGCCATTGGTGCCGGCCCTGTTGTGCCGGCATCCACCTTTCATGCCTCGATTTACGGGGCGATGATAGGTTGCGCCTTCAACGCCGGTTCCACCGTCTCGGCGTCTGCAAATTGGCTGCCCTCTTCGAACCAGGAGCGTGGCGCAGGCGCGCCCCAGAGCGTTTGGCGCTGCGGGTCCTTGAGATCCCATTTGATCGGTTCGAGATCGGGATCAACGGTCTGGTAGTCCGAGCAATAGATCTCGATGCGGTGGTTGTCGGGATCGCGGACATAGAGGAAGAAGGCATTGGAAATGCCATGACGTCCGGGGCCGCGCTCGATATTGGCGAGCCAGCCGGAGGTCGACATCAGGTCGAGCAGGTCGATGATGTTGAGCGGCGTCGGCACCCAGAAGGCGGTATGATGCAGGCGCGGGCCG
The DNA here is from genome assembly GCF_003024455.1 of Ensifer sp. NM-2. Lineage (NCBI taxonomy): Bacteria > Pseudomonadati > Pseudomonadota > Alphaproteobacteria > Hyphomicrobiales > Rhizobiaceae > Ensifer > Ensifer sp. NM-2. The sequence goes on along the minus strand of NZ_PVZR01000010.1, from coordinate 187,069 downwards.
CGACCATTGGTAAAGGCGATGTCGTGTACGCCGCCCTTGCGGTGGGTCCAGGCCGCCCAGAGCCGGCCGGTCTCCTCGTCGGCCGTATACTCGGTCACCCGGAAACCGATCTCGTTATAGAAGGCGACGGCGTCGTCGACATTGGGCGAGAAGCAGTTGAAATGGTCGATGCGCAGCGGCTTTACGCCGCGATAAAGCGCATATTTCTGATGGATCGGCGGCAGGCGGTCCATCTTCGAATAGAATTCCAAGGGAATGCCCTGCGGATCGCGGGTGCGGAAGGTGCGCGACTGATAGGGCCGCTCGATCCATTCGACCGGCAACCCCTTCTGCTTGAAGAAATGCGCCGCCTTGTCGAGGTCCTCGTCACCAAAGACCTTGAAACCGAGATCGCGGGCTTCGGCAGTCGCTGCCTTCTTCAGCACGATGCAGTGATGGCCGCGTTCTTCCATGGCGCGCAGATAGATCGTGTCGGCCGTCTCGTCGGTCACCTGCAGGCCCAGCACATCGACATAGAAGGCGCGCGATTTGGCGAGATCGGTGACGGCGAGTTCGACATGGCTCAGCCGCACGATGTTGAAAGGCGGGTGAAGGTTCGGCTTCGGTAAGGGCATTCTTGTCTCCTCCAGTTTTGGGCGGCGCGGTTCGTGTCTCGCGCTCAGCCGCCGAGCTTGGCGATCGCATGCGCCGAGCTGGCAAACGCGATGTTCTTGGTTTCCATGTAAAAGTCGAACGACCAGTCGCCGCCGTCGCGGCCGATGCCGGAGCTTTTGACGCCGCCAAAGGGCGTCGGCAGATGACGGACATTTTCGGAATTGACCCAAATCATCCCCGCCTCGAGATGATCGGTGAAGCGGAAGGCGCGCGTGATGTCGGAGGTCCAGAGGTAGCCGGTAAGGCCGTATTGAACGTCGTTGGCAAGCTCCAGCGCCTCCGCCTCGTCCTTGAAGGCAATGGCGGTCAGGACCGGCCCGAAGATCTCCTCCTGCGCGATCCGCATGGAATTGTTGGCGCCGGTAAAGAGCGTCGGCTGGACGTAGCAGCCGCCACCGGGGCCGTCGAACTTTGCACCGCCGGCAGCAACCGTCGCACCTTCTTCCTGGCCGATGCCGATGTATTCGAGCACCTTCTTTTCATGCTCCGGGTGGATCAGCGGCCCGACTACGGTTTCCGGATCGAGCGGATGACCGATCCTGATGCGCTTGGCCTTCTCGGCAACCAGCGCGGTAAAGCTGTTGTAGATGCTGTCTTCCACCAGCAGCCGAGAAGAGGAGGTGCAGCGTTCACCGTTCAGCGAATAGATCATGAAGACCGCGGCGTCAGCGGCGCGCTCCAGATCGGCGTCGGCAAAGACGACGACCGGGTTCTTGCCGCCGAGCTCGAAATGCACCCGCTTCAGCGTGTCGGCGCCCTGTTTCATGATCAGCGATCCCGTCCGGCTTTCGCCGACGAAGCCGATGGCCTTGATGGCAGGGTGCTCGGTCAGCGCCTTGCCGGCGTCCTCGCCAAAGCCGTTGACCAGGTTCCAGACACCCTTGGGTAGACCGGCTTCCTCGGCGATCTCGACGAGCAGGCGGGCCGTCAGCGGCGAGAACTCCGCCGGCTTGTGGACGATGGTGCAGCCGGCCGCGAGCGCGGGCGCTATCTTCCAAGTCGACAGCATGAACGGCGTGTTCCAGGGCGTGATGATGCCGACCGGGCCGATCGGTACGCGCGTGGTCATGTTGATCTGGTTGTCACCGCGTAGCACCTTGCCGTCGCGGGCCTCCGGTGCGCGATCGGCAAAGAAGCGAAAGTTCTCCGCACCACGCAGAGCGGCCTTGGCCATGAACTTGAGCGACTGCCCCGTGTCCATGCATTCGACGAAGGCAATCTCCTCGGCGCGCGCGACGATGGCATCGGCGATCTTGTGCAGAAGTTTTTTGCGCGTTTCGCCCGGCATGGCGGCCCAGGCTGGGAAGGCCTCCTTCGCGGCACGGGCAGCGCGGTCGATATCGGCTGCTTTGCCGCGTGAGACGGTTGCAAGCGGCTTGAGATCGACTGGCGAGATCGTCTCGAAGCTGTCGCCATCCAGCGCCGGCACGGCTTCGCCATTGATGTGGTTCAAGACGCCGTGCGTGCCGAAGCGGGCGAGATAGGCGTCCGCCTTCTTGAAGTTCTCGTCGAGTTTGGACATGTCATTCTCCAATCGTGGTGCGCTGCCGTTGTGCGGGCGCAGAAACTCTTGCCGACTTCTGCCGGGGTCAGTTGCCCTGCTTTCGAAGGCGCGGGTGGATCGCGTTCTTCTTCCAGCTGAGATCCGGGTCGATTTCGCGGATCTCCAGGCTGAGGGCGAAATGAGGTGTGTCGAAAAGGCTTGCGAGCTCTTGTGTGGCGGCATCGAAGATGGCCGTCCCGGTCGCCTGCTTTTCGGCGTCCGAGCGGCCCCAGCCGATTCGGAAGGACATGTCGATGAAACTGTTCTCAGGCAAGAGATCGGCAATCGCGTAGTCGGCACTGCGGATTGCGCGCACGCGAACGGCGCCGGTTTCAAAGAGACCGGTGCCGAGGATGGTCTTGTGGATCGTGCGGCACAGGCGGTCGAAGTCGACGCGCGCGTCGAGATTGGCGGAATGTTCGATCGTGAAGTGCGGCATTTCCTGTCCCCCGTGTCTCTCTGTTTATTAATTAACACGTTAACAATATGCCGTTCCGTGTCAAGCGACTTTCGCTGTCGCCCGAAGCTCGCCGGCAATTGCAGAAAGGTGAAAAATCGCCCATAGATCGCGCATGAGCCGTGCGAAAACCCCGATCGAGCTTGGGCCCGACGCCCTTCTTCCCCACAATACGCGTCGGTCGCTGCCGATCGCGCTTCTGCGCGCGCGCGAAGCGGTGATGGGGCATTTCCGACCGATGCTGGCGCGTCACGAAATCACCGAGCAGCAATGGCGCGTCATCCGGATCCTCGCAGAATCCGGCAAGGTCGACGCGTCCGAGATGGCCGACAAGGCCTTCATTTTGGCGCCGAGCCTCACGCGTATCATCCGCTCGCTCGAGGAGCGCGGACTGATCACCAAGCACAAGGACGCCGACGACGGTCGTCGCGTGCTGCTCGAGATCGCGCCCGCGGGCATGCGCGTCATTGCCGATGTCAGCCCGGAAAGCCGGGCGATCTACGACCAGCTCGAAGCGCGTTACGGCCGCGAACGTGTTGAGGTGTTGCTCGACATGCTGGACGAGCTCGCAACGCTCGGCGATTGATAAGGCATCTGCATTCCTCATGCGAGGACCGGTAGCGCTTGCGCCAAGAGCAACGCCTCATCCGCGTAACGACGCACACGCGCCTCCGCGTCCGGAAGTTCCGGGCGCGCGGCAAACCAGCCGATATAGGTGAGGCTACGAAGCGCCATGAAGATCGGCAGCGCCGAAAGTGCCGGATCCGTCAATGGGCGCTTGCTTCTGTATCCTTCGATCAACGCCCTTTCGATCGCCTCGTAGGCCGGTTCATTGCGGTTCTTCAGGAGCGCCGTCGCGATATCGAACAGGCGAAAGCCGAAGCCCGCGTCGTCGAAATCGATGAACGCCACGCCGTCGTCACAAACCAGCACGTTCTCGCGCACGAGGTCGGCATGGACGAGGCCGTAGTCGAACTCGCCCGCAGGCACGTTTTCCAGAATGCTCCGAAGCCGATCGCGCAGAATGCCGAGCCCACACCTCTGCTCGACCGACAGGCCCTCGCAATCCCAGAAGCGGCCCCAGACCGGCCTTTCGCCAAGCAGGCCCGCGATGTCCCAGGCAGGACGTTTGAAGCCTGATGGCGCCGACCAGCGATCGGCAAGGTTGTGCATGTCGGCCATCATGGCCCCAAGCGCATGAAACAGGACGATCTGCCTCTCACCGCTATGCGCGAGCGGAACGCCGCTTTCACCGAACGGCGAGCCGTCCAGCCAGCTGACGATATCGGCATGCTGTGCGCCAAAATCATCGGTCGGGTCGAGATGCACGAGAAGACGGCCGTCCGGTGTCGCAATCGCGCTCGGCACCGTAAGGCCGCCGTCGCCCAAGGCTGTCATCCACTGCAGTTCGGAGCGCAGCGCGGCCTCGTCGTGATAACCCGGTCGGTGCAGTCTGAGCGCAGCCGGCTCGCCGTCGGCGAGGGTGACCCGGAAGACGGCGTTCTCCCGATATTTCAGCAGCTCGGGCCGCACGTCGGCAAGTCCCCAGTGGGTTATGGCCTCCAGTGCGCGGGCCTCGAGTGCTAGCAGCAGATGTTGTGGCAGATGCTCGGCCATGGCGCGTTCACAAGCCTGAAAGCACGTCGTCGAGGGTCGACAACATCAGGTCGGCGTTCTCCTTGGAGAACGGCATCGGCGGGCGGATCTTTGTCGCGCATTGATGGATGCCGAGCTTGCCCATCAGCACGCCACGCTCGCGCATGTCGTTGATGACCTTGGTGGCGAGTTCGGCGGCCGGCGTCTTGTTACCCCGGTCGAGCACGAGTTCCGCTCCGAAGAACAAGCCGCTGCCGCGCACGTCGCCGATGATGGCGTGCTTGTGCCTGAGCCGGTCGATGCCGGCCTTGGAATAGGCGCCGACCTCGCGGGCATTATCTACAAGCTTTTCATCCTCGATGACGTCGAGCACGGCCATTGCCGCGGCGCAGGACACCGGATTGCCGCCGAAGGTGTTGAAGTAGCGGAACGCCTTGCGGAACGCGTTCAGCGCATCGCTGCCGGCAACGACGCCGCCGATCGGATGGCCGTTGCCCATCGGCTTGCCTAGCGTGACGATGTCGGGGGTGATGCCGGCCTTCTGGTGGCCCCACATGTGCCCGCCCGTGCGGCCGAAACCGGGCTGGACCTCGTCGGCAATCACCACGCCGCCGGCTTTCCGCACGGCCGCAACGGTCCTGTCGAGGAAGCCCTCAGTTAGATCGGGGAAGCCCTCATTGGCGAAGAACGGGTCGATGATCAGCGCGGAAAAACCAAACGGGCTTTTCTGCAGCTCGGCGATCGCCTTTTCCACTTCGGCCGCAAACGCGATCGAAAAGGCTTCGCCGGAAACGCCGCCGAGTGGCCGGTAGCTATCCGGTGCCGGCACGTGGCGCACATGGCCGCCGGAGCCGCCGACCGGCGGCATCCGGGTGGAAAGCTGCGAAACGGAGGCAGTGTTGCCGTGATAGGTGTGATCGGTGGCGATGACCCCGGTTTTTCCGGTCACCGCCTGAGCCATGCGCAGGGCAATGTCGTTGGCCTCGCTGCCGGTGCAGGTCAGGATCGCTGTGTCTAGACTAGGATCGAACGTCGCGGTCAGTCGTTCGACATAGTCGAGGATACCCTCGTGCAGGTAGCGCGTGTGGGTGTTCAGCGTCGATGCCTGCCGGGTGATCGCTTCGACCACGCGGGGATGGCAATGGCCGACATGCGGCACATTGTTGTAGCAGTCGAGATAGCGTCTGCCGTCGGCGTCAAAGAGCCAGACGCCTTCTCCCCTGATGATATGGACCGGGTCGCTGTAAAACAGCGACATGTTCTTGCCGAGCAGCCGTTCGCGGCGTGCCAGCAGCGCTGCCGTGTCGCTCATGTCATTTGCCCCCGGCAGCACTCAGGCCGGCGTCGAGCGCCGAAAGAATGCGCGTGACATCCTCGGCAGTGATCACGAGTGGCGGCGACAGGATCACGTTCGGGCCGGAGGTGCGGACCATGACACCAGCCTCATAGGCTGCGTCCTGGACCTTCTGCACCACGTCCTTGGCAGCCGGCGATTTCTTTGCCTGGTCCGACACCAGTTCGAGCGCGCACATCAGGCCCTTGCCGCGCACATCGCCGATGAGGTCGTGGTTGGCCTTCAGAGCTTGCAGGCCGGCCATCAACTCCTCGCCGCGCGCGCCCGCATTGGCCGCCACATCAAGGCGTTTTGTTTCCTTGAGGGTTGCAAGGGCGGCAGCCGCACCGACCGGGTGACCGGAATAGGTGTAGCCATGGCCGATCGAACCGGCAGCCGTCCTGTTGGTCTCGAAAGCCTCGGCAACCTTGTCCGAGATCATCACCGCGCCGAAGGGATAATAACCGTTGGTGATGGCCTTGGCCGTCGACATCAGGTCCGGCTTGACACCCCAAAGACGCGAACCGGTCCAGGCGCCGGTGCGGCCGAAGGCGGTGATCACCTCGTCAGCAATCAGCAGGATGCCGTGGCGATCGCAGATCTCGCGCATTAGCGGCATGAAGGTTTCGTGCGGCACGATCACGCCGCCGGCACCGAGCACCGGCTCCATGATCAGCGCGGCGATGGTGTCGGCCCCCTGGAAGGCGATCTCGTCTTCGAAGAGGCGGGCAATGCCCCTGGCGATCTCGGCGCCGTCCGTCGTCGCGAACGGATTGCGGTAGGTATAGGGGGCGGGAAGGTGGAAGACGCCCGGCAGCAGCGGCTCGTAGTTGCGGCGGAAATTAGAGTTGCCATTGACCGACGCGCCGCCGAAATGCGTGCCGTGGTAGCCCTTCTTCAGCGCGACGAATTTGGTGCGCTCCGGCTGGCCGTTGAGCTTGTGGTACTGGCGGGCGAGGCGAAGGCAGGTCTCGACCGAGTCCGAGCCGCCCGAGGTGAAGAACGAGCGGCTGAGGCCATCCTCCTTGAACCATTCGGCAAGTTCATAGGAAAGCTCGATCAGCGGCGAGTTGGTGGTGCCGCGGAAGGTCGAATAATAGGGCAGGTCGTCGAGCTGATCGCGGATCGCCTTCTTCACCGGCTCGCAGGAATAACCGAGATTGACGTTCCACAAGCCGCCGACCGCATCGAGTACCTTCTTGCCGTGGATGTCGACGATCTCCACGCCCTCGCCGGCATTGATGATGCGCGGCGGCGTCGCGTGCATTTCGGCGGGGTGTGCCATCGGATGCCACAGGTGGCGGGCGTTGTTCTCGATGAGGAAATTGGTTTCGCGCATGTCTTGCTCCTGGTCAGTTCAAATGCCGAGCATCCGGAGGGCTCTGGCGTAGCTTTCGGCGGGTCTGGTGACATCGAAGTGCACGTTGGGCAGGGACACTGCCTCGGCGCCCTCAATGTTCTTTTTCTGGTCGTCGACGAAGACGCAGGCCTCTCGCGGCAGGCCGAGCTCGGAAAGTGCGAGTTCGTAGGCCCGCGGGTCCGGTTTCAGGATGCCGGTGTAGGTGGCATCGACGATGACGTCGAAAAGCTGGATCAGCGGGAAGCGCTTGCGAAACTCGACCCCGTAGAAAAGATCGAGCTCGTTGGAAAGAATGGCGAGCCTGATACCGGCGTCCTTGGCCTGTAGGATCGCATCGCGCGCTTCCGGGCGCAGCACCAGTTCCGGCTCGGCGCCGCGCGCGCGCTGGACGAAGGTCTTCATATCCGTCCAGTCTTCACCGACGAGGTGCCCGACTTCGCGGGTGCGCTCCGTCCAATAGTCGCGCTCGGTGATCTCGCGCCTCTGCATCGACACCCAGAGTGGATCGGTGGCGGTGTCGAACGGCCCCCGCCAGGTCAGGCTGCCGGGGGCAAGGCCGAGCGCGCGCTCGGTGACATCGTGGGTTTCAAACAGCGTGCGTGTAACGACGCCGCCGAAGTCGAGGATGAGAGCGCGATCCGTCACGGGCGGCCTCCCGGGATCACGCCGCGGGCGATCCAGTCGTCGAAGATGGCGAGCGCCTTTGCCGAAAACTCCGGTGCGTTGATGTGGCTGTCGATTTCATGAAGGCTGACGGAGGAGGGGACGGCGCGGCGCATCTCGTCGATGAAGGCGTCGAGCGCTTCAGGTTCGTGCAGCGGTTCCACCGGCTTGTCCCATTCCTGGATGCCCTTGAGCGGCAGGATGAAGGCGACTTCGGCGCTGGTCACGGCGAGCTTGCCGCCGATGATGCGGGCGATCTCGCGCCGGCCTTCTGGCGATGTCGTCACCGAGCCCAGCAGCCGGTTGTGGGCATGATAGGGCCGGCCAGCTAAGGCTGCGGGCAATGCCTGCCAGGCGGGCAGGTCGACCATATCGACTGCTCCCGGTGCTACAAGCTGCGGAATTCCGGCGCGTCCGGCATTTTCCAGCCGATCTGGCCCTGACGTGACGACGGTGCCGTGATGATGGTTGCTGACTTCCTGGATGCAGAAGTCGAAGACGGCGGTAAAGCCGTTCTGTGCGGCAATCGCCTCGAAGGCGCGGCCGCCCATGCCGGTCGCATGAAACACTGCGACGTCATAGCCGCGGCGCTCAAGTTCGGGCTTCAGGTATTTCATGTATTTGAGGCAGCTCGATCCGAGCGAGGTCATGCCGATGAGCGGCCGCTCCTTGTCCGGTTTGGTGCCGAAGCGCGCCGCCCCGACGACGGCGCCACAGGCTTGCGAAAGCACCGACCGGCAAATGCCGTTGAGGCCGTAAAGTCCGCCCGCCCACAGGATCATCATCAGATCGGGCGCGATGCGTTCCGGCGGCAGCAGGTGCGAATAGGCGATCGTCGAGACGACGAACTTCGGCACGCCGAGCGGCAGGGCTGCAGCGACGTCGAGTGCCAGGTCCGTGCCCATCGAACCGCCGAGAATGATGACGCCATCGGCCTGGCCCGCATCGTAGAGGCTGCGGGTGAGGGCCGCCGCACCCTTGGCCATCAACTCCATCGCACTGTTTTCGTCGCCGCTTGCGGCAATCGCTACGATCGACGTGCCTGCCGCCTTGGCGATATCGTGACGGGAATATTCCGGCGCATAGGGCGGATCACCGAGAACGCTGACGTCGATCATCACAGGCAGGCCACCGGCCTCGCGAATGACGGATGCCATGAATTGAAGCTCTTCGCATTTGGTGTCTCCCGTCCCAACGACAAGGATGTTGGGTAGACGGTTCATCGCATTCATCAGCCGGCCCTCCTTGCCAGCGGATTGGCAGGCACCTGCTCCAACCCAAAGAATTTCTCCGAAATGCGTTTCGCGATCGCCGCCGTTGCCGGTCCGAGTTGCTCGATCGTGTCGGCATTGGCGCGCACCTGCGGGGCTGCAACGGCGATCGCGCCGATCGGCACGCTGTCCGGCGCACGGATCGGGGCGGCGACACTGATGACGCCGCTTTCGAGCCCCTGCTGGCTGATCGAATAGCCGCGGTGGGCGGTCTCTACGAGCAGGCGGCGAAGTTCTGTTTTCGACGTGATCGTGTACTCGGTGAAGGCTTCAAGGGGCATGGACAGTGCATCTTCGATCTGCCTTGCCGGGCAGAAGGCGAGGAAGGCGTGGCCGGATGCGGTCGCATGGAAGGGCAACGCGCTGCCGATGTCGACGATGACCCGATGGGCGCGCGGCGAATCTTCCACGTGAACGGTCGAAAGCCGGTCGGCGACGAATTCCGAGAGATGCACGGTCTCGCCTGATGTGCTGGCAAGCTCTTTTACGAATGGAATGGCGAGCGTGAGAAAGGGGAACCGTGCTTCCCGGATGCGGGCAAGCCGGACCGGCGCGCCGCCGATGCGGTAGCGCTTGGTATCCGGATCCTGTTCGACGAAACCGTGTTTTTCAAGCTCGACGAGAAAGCGTCGCGCCGTCGCCTTGTCGAGCACGCAATGCCTGGCGATGTCGCTCAAGCCCACTTCCCTGTCCAGTCGCGAGATCGCGTCCAACAGGGTCAGTGCCTTACCGATGGTGCTCATCCAGTCCTCCGTCGTTGAGCGCCGCCGTCAGTGATCCCGATGCCTGTTCCCTTGATTCCCAGGCGGTTTGGTCGCCCGTATCGCGTTTTTATCCGGCCGAGATACTTAACATGCGAAATAACTTGACAGGTCGCCGTGGCATTTGCAAGTCTATATTTGAAGCAACGGTTTGAATATTGAACCGATTATTGCGCGCGGCCAAGAACAAAAAGCAACATGGTCAGCAGCAGCTTCGCGGAGGATGCCTTTGGAGAGATGGACCTGAGGCGAAGGCAAATAGTGCCAAGAAAAGGGGAGCTAAGAAGCTATGGACAATCAATCGTCGCCCGCAACCGGCGCCAACCAGCTGCGCAGGAATGCGCTCGGAGTCGGTGCCGTCACATTTCTCGTGGTATCGGCCGCCGCGCCGTTGACGGCGGTCGCCGGCGGTGTGCCGCTGGCAATGCTGCTCGGCAACGGCGCCGGCATTCCCGGCACGTTTCTGCTGGTCACGCTGATCCTTCTGATGTTTTCGATCGGCTACGTCGCCATGGCGCGGCATATCCGCAACGCCGGCGCCTTCTACGCCTATACCGCGCAGGGGCTCGGCGGGTTGATGGGCGGTGCCGCCGCGATGATCGCGATCCTTGCCTATAACGCGATGCAGATCGGCGTCTTCGGCCTGTTCGGCGCGGCGACCGCCGGCCTCTTTGCCGGGCTCGGCCTCGACCTGCCCTGGTGGGTCTGGACCTTCATCGGCATCGCGATTGTCGGCGTTCTCGGCTACCGCCGCGTCGACCTGTCAGCGAAAGTGCTGACGGTGCTCGTCATTCTCGAATATCTCGTCGTGCTGGTCATCGACGTTGCGATCATCGCCAAGGGCGGCGACAGCGGCCTGACGATGACGTCCTTCGCGCCTTCGGCCCTGATGTCCGGCTCGCCGTCGATCGGCATCCTGTTCTGCTTTGCAGCCTTCATCGGCTTCGAGGCGACGACGATCTACAGCGAGGAAGCCCGCGATCCGCACAGGACCGTGCCGCGCGCGACCTATATTTCCGTGCTGATTATCGGCGTTTTCTACATGCTGACATCCTGGCTGATGGTGAATGCGGCCGGTGCAGACAAGCTGGTGCCGGAACTGCAGGGCCTTGCCGATCCGACCACCTTCCTCTTCGGTCTCGCCGAGCGCTATGCCGGAGGCTGGCTGCCGCCGATCATGAATGTACTCTTCGTCACCAGCCTGTTTGCCGGCGTGTTGGCGTTTCACAATGGTGTCGCCCGCTATCTCTACGTCGCTGGCCGCGAGCGCCTGTTGCCGGCTTCGATCGGCGTCACCCATCCGGTCTACCATAGCCCGCACGCCGGCTCGGTCATCCAGACGATTACAGCTGTGCTTGTCGTTGCGCTGTTTGCGGCAACCGGACAGGATCCGGTGCTGGCGCTGTTTTCCTGGCTGACCAATGTCGGCACGCTGGCCGTGATGGTGCTGATGGCGTTTACCGCCTTTGCCATCGTCGCTTTCTTCAATCGCAATCCGGGATTGGAATCGAATGCGCTGGTGACCAAGATCATCCCGGTCATCACAGGCATCATCCTGATTGCAGTGATCATCGCCATTGCGATCAACTTCGGCGACCTCGCCGGCGCCACCGGTCTGCTTGCGGTCTTCCTGCCCGGACTTGTCGTTATCGCTGGCGTCATCGGGCTTGGCTTGGCGGCGATGCTCAAATCGGGCCGTCCGCTCGAATTTGCCCGGCTTGGCGCCGGCCAGGAGATCTGATCCGATAGGGGCGGCCGAGCAATCGGCCGCTCTTCTGCCTGACACATGGAACGGAAAACATGCAGGAAAAAATCGACCAGTTGCGCCGCAATGTGGTGCCGCCGCAAAAGCTCTTCATCGGCGGCAACTGGCGCGGCGCCCAGTCCGGCAGGATGCTGGATGTCATTTCCCCGATCGATGGCACGCGCCTCACGACCATCGCCGATGCTGATGTCGACGACGTCGATGCCGCTGCGCGTGCCGCCCGGGCGGCCTTTGAGAAGGGCACATGGTCGAGGGCTGCACCGGCGGAGCGCAAGAAGGTGCTTCTGCGCATAGCCGAACTCATCGAGAAAAATGCTCTCGAACTTGCCGTTCTCGGCGTACGTGACAATGGCACCGAAATTTCGATGGCGCTGAAGGCTGAGCCAGGCAGCGCCGCCGGTACCTTTCGCTACTACGGCGAGGCGATCGACAAGGTCTACGGCGAGATCGCGCCGACCGCTGACAACGTGCTCGGGCTCGTTCTTCGCGAACCCGTCGGTGTTGTCGCCGCTATCGTTCCCTGGAACTTTCCGCTGATGATCGGCGCCTGGAAGATCGCGCCGGCGCTCGCGGCCGGCAATTCGGTCATTCTGAAGCCTGCAGAGGGCGCGTCACTGACCTTGCTGCGGCTCGCCGAACTTTGCGCCGAAGCCGGCCTGCCTGAGGGCGTGTTGAATGTCGTGACGGGCAGGGGGGCGGTCACCGGCGAGGCGATCGGTCTCCATGCGGATATCGACGTGCTCGCCTTTACCGGCTCGGGCGGCGTCGGCCGGCGACTGCTTGAATATTCGGCGCGCTCCAACCTCAAGCGCGTCTATTTGGAGCTAGGCGGCAAGTCGCCCAACATCGTCTTTGCCGATGCCCCGGATCTCGATCAGGCGGCGAAAATCTCAGCCTATGGTATCTTCCGCAACTCCGGCCAGGTCTGCGTTGCCGGCTCGCGCCTGCTGGTGGAGCGATCGATCCACGAGGCCTTTACCGAGAAGGTTGCGGCGATCGCAGCAAACATGAAGGTCGGCGATCCGCTACTGCTGACAACCGAGGCCGGTGCGATCTCCAGCGAAATCCAGCTTAAGAAGAATCTCGGTTTCGCCGAGCAAGCGATAGCCGAGGGCGCGCGGCTGAGGGCCGGCGGCAAGCGTATCCTCGAGGAAACGGGCGGCTTCTACATGCGGCCGACGATTTTTGACGTCGATCCGGGCATGACGCTCGCCAGAGAAGAAGTCTTTGGGCCGATCCTCTCGATCATCCCCTTCGACGATGAAGCCGACGCGCTCCGCATCGCCAATGGCACCGAATACGGGCTTGCGGCGGCCGTCTGGACCGCGAACCTGTCGCGGGCGCATCGCATTGTGCGCTCTATTCGGGCCGGCGTCGTGCACGTCAACACCTATGGCGGCGCCGACAATACGGTGCCGCTTGGCGGAGTGAAGCAGTCGGGCAATGGCCACGACAAGTCACTGCACGCGCTCGACAAATACACCGACCTCAAGACCGCCTGGATCCAGCTCTGAGGGCAGCGAATAATCGCCACCAAACGAAACGGGCCGGAGTTGAACACCGGCCCGTTTCGTTTTTGTATTTCGGTATTCTACCCGCCGAAACTGCCGAGCTGTGTTGGCACGTGCACGTAGTTGCGATCGAAGTAGAGGAGCGCGTTGCCGTCGCTACGCGATCTTATGCCGACGACGCGGCCGATCAGGATGTGGTGGGTGCCGAGCAATCTTGCTTCCGCCAGTTCGCAATCGAGCGAGACGATCGCATCCTTCACAGCGAGACTTCCCGACTGCATCTCGACCCAGTCGGCGGCGGCATAGCGGGTTGCCATGTCCTTGGTGGCGCCGGCGAAATGGCCGGCGAGCTCGGTGTGGTCGTGGCTGAGCACGTTAACGCAGAAGCGCCGGTTGTCGATGAACAGGCCGCATTGCGTCGAGTTCCGGTTCATGCAGACGAGCAGGCTCGGCGGGTCGTCGGTCACCGAGCACATCGCCGTTGCAGTGAACCCGCCGCGCCCGGCGGGTCCATTGGTGGTGACGACATTGACGGGCGCACAGACCCGCGCCATCGCGTTGCGGAATTCGGTCTTGGAGATAGCCGTTTCCATGGCAATCGCCTCACTCGGCCGCATTGCGGATCGGCGCCTCGGCGCCAATTGGCGGCAGCCAGGTGTCGCCGGTCCAGCCATGCTGGTCGTAGTCGCTCATACAGGTGTCGACGAGGGCTTCCATCTCTTTCAGACGCCCGCCGCGCTCGGCGCCCTTCAGCACCTGCAGGCGGACTTCTTCAGGCGCGCCGGCATAGTTGAGTTCATAGAGCGCATGGCGCCCGCCGAACTCGGTGCCGGTCGCGTCCCACAGCAGCTTCATGATCTTGATGCGCTCGATATGCCCCATGTCGTTGGAGCCGCGGACATATTGCGCGAGGTAGCGATCGATCTCGCCATTGCCGAAATCCCTGACCGAGGACGGCAGGTAGATGAGGCCGGACGCGATAACCCGGCGAATGGTGTCGACCACTCGCGGATAGGCTTCCGACATGAACGTTCGGTAAGAGAGTGCGGCTTCGAGATTGGGCAGAACGGCGCCATCCGCCCACGGGATGGGGTTGTAGGCCATGGCATTGGAAAAGCTCCAGAACATGTGCCGAAGCGCGATGACCTCGCCAAGGGCTGCCTGGTTGCCGCGAAACGCGTCGCCGCCGGTTGCCCGCAGCGCTTTGGCCAGCAGGCCGGCGAGGAAGTCGAGCTTGACGGCAAAGCGGGTGCAACCCTGGAAGCAGTAGCCGTGCATGAAGCCCGATGCCGGATGAAACGAAAGGATCTTGGCGGCATCGCGCAGCACGAGCACGTCCTCCCAGGGCACGAACACATTGTCGAGCACCAGGATGGCATCGTTCTCGTCGAAGCGCGACGACAGCGGATAGTCGAAGGGATGGCCGACAGTGTTGGCCGTCTGCTCGTAGGAGACGCGGCAGAACATCTTGATTCCAGGCGCATTCATCGGGACGATGAACATCACCGAGAGCGACGGATCCTCGGTCACTGTTGCCGAGCTCTGGGCAAGGAAATTATAGTGCGTCAGCGCCGACGACGTCGCCACCACCTTGGCGCCGGAGACATAGATGCCGGCATCGGTTTCCTTGGTGATATGAACGAACACGTCTTTCACCGCATCGGCAGGTTTATGCCGGTCGATCGGCGGGTTGACGATCGCGTGGTTCATGAACAGCGCCGCCTCCTGGGCGCGCTTGTGCCAGGCGAGCGCATTGTCCTTGAACGGGCCGTACCAGGAGGCGTTGGCGCCAAGCGTGTTCATCAACGCCGCCTTGTAGTCGGCCGTGCGTCCCATCCAGCCGTAGGACATGCGCGCCCATTCGGCGATGGCGCCCTGCTGGGCAACGAGGTCGGCAGACGATCGGGCGACGCGGAAATATTTGTGAGTGTAGCCGCCGGAGCCGGTGTCAGTGGGGGCGGTCAGGGTCTTTTTCCTCGCCGGGTCGTGCAGCGCATCGTAGAGCCTTGCCAGCGAGCGGGCCGAATTGCGCATGGCGGGGTGGGTGGTCACATCCGCGATGCGCTCGCCGTTGATATAGACCTCGCGGCCATCACGCAGGCTTTCGAGATATTCGGCCCCGGTAAACGGGCGCGCCTTGTCGGCGCGAAAATCCTCAGCTCTCATGGTTCTCCTCCTTGAGTTTCGTCAAGACTAGGCATTGATTGTCGAGGCAGCCATGGACAGAATGCCAAAATGACTTGCACTTTTTCGGGTGGTTGATGGCCGACATCATTCCAAGCTTCTTTGTCTACGGCGAACCGGAACAACAGCTCGAACCGGGGTTCTTCCACGTCGAAACGGTGATGGCTCGGCGTGGACTGCATCAAGGACAGGTCAGGGCCCATAAGCATGATCAACTTGCCCAGGTGACCTACTGGTTTCGCGGACGTGGGTCGTATTTCATCGAAGACAAGGTTTTGGACTTTTCCGCGCCAGCCGTCAGCTTCGTGCCAAGCGGTATCGTGCACGGTTTCTCCGTCGAACCGCTGGAAAGCGATGCTTTCGTAATATCGATCGCCGACGGCTTGATGCTGTCCGCCCGGGAGAGAACAGTCCTGGCGCTCGATGCGCCGATCATGGTTGCCGGCGCCCGGGACGACCGGCAGTGGCAGCGCCTATCGTCATTGATGGACATGATCGCAGAGGAGTACGGCACGGGAGCTTTCGGTACCCAGTCGATGATGGCATCGCTGGTATCGGCGATCCTGACGCAGATCGCGCGCCTTGCCACCGCCGCGCCATCGCCGTCGCAGTCCCCCGATATGATGCTCGCAACACAGTTGCGGCGCATGATCGATGCGCATTTTCGCGAGAACTGGACGGTTGGGCGCTATACGAGTGCTCTTGCGACCACCCCGCACCTGCTTGCCAAGGCCAGCAATGCCGCGTTCGGGATGCAGGTGAAGGAACTGATCAATGAGCGCCGGCTGCTGGAAGCCAAACGTCTGTTGCTTTTCACCGTTCGATCACTGGAAGATATAGCCTACGAGATCGGACTGAAGGATGCCGCCTACTTCTCCCGTTTCTTCCGCTTGCGTACCGGCATGGCGCCAAGCGACTGGCGACGGCTCAAGCTGGCGGACGCGATGGTGCCATCCTGATTACGACTTTGCCTATCTGTCCCGACAATGCGTTCATCCATGCTTCATTACGGACCGCCGAGTGGAAGAAATCCCGATCGGATCCGGCCCGACAAAGTGTCTTTGCCGTGCCGATCAAACAATTTCCGGGATAATCATGATTGGGCCTTGAAAACCCTGAGCCACTGACTATCTAGGGCATCACTACCCGTATCGATGGCGTCCTGCAGCGGCTAAGCCCGCGCGTTTGACGTTGTCCGGGTCAAGAAAAGGCGCTCCCCGTCAAGGGTCGAGCGCCTTTTCTATTTCGGGGCTCTCCCGCATCGGGCGGCGGCGGGCCTGCCGTTCGTCAGCTTGCAGGTGCTGTGGTCACGAGACGTCTGCCGCCCTTCGCGTTTTCCGGGCGGTGAACCGTGTTGTGATGGAACAAACGCGTTTCCGGTGTATTGTTGTTACGGGAGGCCCCAAGATGTCAGTCCGTCACCCGAAAGGCAGACGCACGTCCGCAATGCTGCTGCCGTCAGCGCAATGGCCACGTCACGCGGCGACGGCTCAGGCGCGCCGTGCCTGGCTTCACGCGCTGTTGGGACGACCGGAGCCGGAGGATCGCGTGTTGCGTGAGAGCCAGGTGGCAGATGCCGGCGACGGCGGGATTGTCAGCGCCGGGGTTTATTTTGACGAATCCACAACGGTGAACCGGCAGCCGCGTCCTCACGATTACAGTTCGGCAGTGTCAGCGCAACAAGCGCCGGCGTCTGCGGCAACCACCGACGTCGATGCTTCCGGCGGAGCCTTGTGGAACGCGCTTTTGGGCGACGACACATCCCACGGCATGCAGCGCTTCGCCAGGCTGATCGCCCTTTTCATCCTTCTTTCCGGGCTGGTGTTCTGGTTGCTTGCGCCCTGAAGGGCTTGCAGAAGGTCGGAACCATTTCATTCGCAGCCGGTTCTACCCCTGGGTTCACAAACCGGGAAGGACTTCGCCATGCCATCGATCGACACAGCCAAAATTCTGATCCTCGCTACCGACGGCTACGAGCGCTCGGAACTGCACGTCCCGCGCGACGAACTGTCAAAGCGCGGCGCCAAAGTGACCATCGCATCGCTGGAAAAACGGGCCATCAAGAGTTGGGACAAGGGCGACTGGGGCGACACCGTTGACGTCGACCTGACGGCAAAGGACGTGTTCGTGCGAGATTTTGATGCGCTTGTGCTGCCAGGCGGGCAGATCAACCCGGACCTGCTAAGGAAGAACCCCGACGCGATGCGCGTCGTCACCGATTTCGTGCAGTCGGGCAAGGTGGTGGCAGCCATCTGTCATGCGCCGTGGCTGCTTGTCGAAGCCGACGCCTTGAAGGGGCGCAAGGCAACGTCCTATGCCTCCATCCGCAAGGATGTCGAGAATGCCGGCGCGCAATGGGTCGATCTGAAGGTCGTCAGCGACCACGGTATCGTCACCTCCCGCTCGCCAGACGATCTCGACGCCTTTGTTGCCAAGATCGTCGAGGAGATCGAAGAGGGTCGCCACGATCGGCGTGCCGCTTAAACTCGACAGAAACGAGGGCGACCGCCATCAGGTATCGCCGCATCTCGAGACACCATGGCCGGCCGGCGTTTGCTTCCGGTCGGGCCATTGACGCTCGTTACTGCAGCGCCTTGGCAAGGAAGGGCAGGCTGACATCCATGCGGTAATCGACCGAATTGTGGTTGTCCTCGAACTCCTCATAGGTGTGTTCGATGCCGAGTTGCTTCAGCGTCCGATGGATGCGGCGATTGCCGTAGAGCAGATTGTACTGATCCACAGTGCCGCAATCCATGTAGAAGGCCTTGAGCTTGCCGATGTTGTGCCCATGGGTCTTGGCGAGCTCAACGGGATCGCACGCCATCCAATTCTGCCAGCGGTCGTCGATCAGCTCGCAGGTCTCCAGATCGACCGGGAGCCGCAGGCCTTTGAAGGCCTCGAGGTTGGGATCGGGGTCGTAGCTTGCCGCCTGGGCCAAAACGAGGAGGACGGGGATGTCCTCATCGGCATGTTTCTCCCGGGCCTCATAGGCTCGAAACCAGCTTTCAATCGAGAGATCATGCCGCGCAAGCGCGCGCAGCACCATGGGAAAGTCAGCCGCCATCAGGTCGAAGCCGGCGTCTCCGGAATGGCTCGCTGCCGCAGCCCAGACATCCGGCCGCCGGAAGGCGTGGGAGAACGCGCCGTAGCCACCCGAGCTTTTTCCAAAAACGCCGCGCCGTCCGGTGCCGCCGCAGCCGAAGCGGGTTTCGACTGCCGGAAGCATCTCGTCGATGAGGAAATCCTCCCAACGGCCGACGACCTCGCTGTTGACATATTGGTTGCCGCCAAGAGAAGTGAAGCAATCGGGAAAGGCGACGACCACCGGCGGCATCTGCCCGGTCGCAATCAGCCGGTCCAGGCGCTCCGGGACGTTCTCGAAGAAGGCTTTCCAGGCGGTGTGCAGAGGGCCGCCGGCCGTAAAGCCGACGAGATCGACGAGCAACGGCAGGCCGGCGCCATCATGGTTTGCCGGGATATAGACATCGACGTCGCGGCGGCTCGGATCCCCGAGCCTGTTGCTTTTAAGCACGTCGCTGTCGACGCTGAGACGGGACACCGTGCCCTTGGGATAATCTGACTTCCGCATTCTTTCCTCCTGATCGCTCCCCGGTTGTATCGCGCGCAATCGACACGAGCCACCATTATCGTCGGTTTGAAGACGTCCCTTCGAAAGGACGGCTCTCGGGATCGCGTAGGGCGCTAGCGCAAGATGCTCGTCAAGAACGTCATCACGGCGCCATTGAAAACATCCGGTGCCTGCAATGGGGCAAAATGGCTGAGACCGGGAAGGTCGTGAAGCGTCGCGTCAGGTAGCGTTTTGGCGAGATAGGTCATGTGCTCCTGCTCGATGAATTCGTCAAATTCGCCAAGGACCGCGGCCACGGGCACGGAGATACCGGCAAGTGCTGCCGCCGACAGGTTGGGCTGTGTCCGCTGCATCGTTTCGACGGCTGCCGAGAGCGCGTCGAAATCACCTGGCGTCGCCGAGAATGCGGCGTAGTCCTTCTGATGTTGCTGCCAAATGCGGCCGATAACAGGGGTGAACACGAACGGTTTGGTGCCTGTATCGTCGACGTTGCAGGCGAAGAAGAAAATGCCGGCAACGCGCTCGGGCGTTTCTTGGGCGAGGATCAGGGCAGTATCGGCGCCATCGCTCCAGCCGACGATCGCGGCCTTCTCGATCCCTAGCCGATCCATGACGGCGCGGGTATCGGCGGCCATCAGCTGGTAGCTGTATTCACGTGCGTCGCGTGTGCTGCGGCCGTGGCCGCGGCTGTCGATGACGACAGCGCGATAGCCGGCTTCGACGATTGCCGGGACCTGATAGCCCCAGTTTCCGCTGTTTCCCATGCCACCATGCAGCAGGATGACTGCGGGGCCGGAACCATGGCTCGCATACCAGATGCGTGCGCCTTCGTTTTCGACGAAGCCCTGTTCGTCCGGCTCCGGAAGCGGTGGGATGCCGTGGCTTTCAACATAAGTCAGATCAAGGTCGCGAAAGGTCATTGCATACATCCCATTCAGCGCTGCAGGAACGCCGTCAGATAGAGACCGTGACGATTGCCGCAAGGGTAGCGGGTGCTTGTTCCAATGTTCGGTAGGCTGTTGTCTTCGCCTAGGTTCAATCTGCGCCGGCCATGTGGAGGCGGCCGGCGCGATTGGAAAAACTCAGTCTTTTTCGAGCACTTCCAGTTCCTTGGGCTCGTCGCCCTGCAGATTGGCAAGCAGCGAAGAGACCGCGTTGTCGCCCTCGAAGCCGGCTTCTTTCAGCAGGCGATCGAGGATCGGCTTGTTGGCCTGGTAGGCGAGCAACTGTCCGGCAAGGCCTTCGCCCATGCCGATACCACTTGCGCCGCCCGCACCGGCACCGCCACGACCCAGCATGCCGCCGGTGTCGAAGATGCGGATATCGGAAATCTTCTCGATCGGCTTCACCGCCTCGGCCAGCGCCTGCGGGATGATGCGGATGCGTTCGCGCAGGATCTCGAACTCGATGATGGCGGGGCTGAGCTTGTTGCGCGCCTCGTTGAGCAGCGCCTCGCTCTGGGCTTCCGCCTTGCCGGTCTCCAGAATGCCCTTGGCCTTGATCACTGCGGCCTCAGCCTCGGCGGTTGCAAGGGTTCTGATGGCATCGGCCTGGTCAGTGGCCGCCTGCTTTTCAGCTTCGGCGCCGACGGTGACGGCCGTTGCTTCGGTTTCAGCAGTCTTGCGGGCGTCGATGACGGCGATCTGGCGTTCGCGCTCGGCAATTTCGACGGCCTTGGCGGTGCCGACCTTTTCTTCCGCGGCGATTGCCAGAGCGCGTGCGGTTTCAGCCTGAGCTTTCGCCTCGGACTCCTCGCGGCTCTTGTTGGCGACGGCGATAGCACTTTCCTGGGCGACGATTTGCAGGTCGCGCTTGGCTTCCGTATCGCGCTGCTGGACCGTGCGGGTCGCCTCGATATTGGCGCTTTCGCGCACCTGCTTGGCGGCCGCCTCGCGCTCGGCAATGGCCTGCTCGGTGGCGATGCGGGCCTCTTCTTCGGCGCGCTTGGCGGCCTGCTCCTGTTGGGCGGTCTCGGCGCGGGTCGCTGCAGACTTGTTGGCGATGTCGCGTTCCTGGTTCAGTTCCGCTTCCCGCTTGGTTCGTTCGATCGCCAGCGACTGCTGGCGAGCCTCAAGATCCTTCTGCGCGATGGCGACTTCGGTGTCGCGCACGATCTCGTTGCGCTCCTTCTTGCGGCCTTCGGTGATGCGCGTCAGCGCGGCGAGGCCGTGGGCGTCGAAGAAGTTGTTGGCATTGAAGTGCTTGATATCGGTCTGGTCGAGCCGTGTCAGCGACACGGACTCCAGTTCAAGGCCGTTCGATTGCAGGTCGGCACCAACCGCTTCCTGAACCGCCTTGACGAAATCCATGCGCTGCTCCTGCAGAGCGTCGAGGCTCATGGTGGCGGCGACCGAGCGCAGGCCGTCGACGAACTTCGCCTCGATCAGCACGCGCAGCTGTTCCGCATCGTTGGTGCGGTCGCCAAGCGTCTGGGCCGCAAGCGCGATCGACGACGCGTCGGGCTTCACGCGGACGTAGAATTCGGCGCCGATATCGACGCGCATGCGGTCCTTGGTGATCAGCGCGTCGCCTTCGCCGCGGCGAACTTCAAGACGAAGGGTCTTCAGATTGACCCGGGCGATCGAATGGAAAATCGGCAGGACGATAGAGCCGCCGTCCAGGACGACTTTTTGGCCGCCGAGGCCGGTGCGGACATAGGCTTCGTCCCGGCTCGATCGCGTATAGAGCGATGCAAGCACGAAGCCGATGCCGAGGATCAGGACGACGCCGATGCCGGCGGGCAGGAGAAGATCAAAGATCATTGTTGCTCCATGGAGGTGGTGTTTGGCGAAGTGAGAAGGTCTTCCGGCGCGGGAATGGCGATGAAGACATCCTTGGCGCGGTCGACGATGAGGATCTGTGTACCGATGGCGATGGCAGCTTCGCCCTTGGCGGCTTTGGCACGCAGATTGTGCCAGTTTCCGTGTTTGTCTTTGAGGCGCACGCGCCCCGGCAGGCCCTGATCGAGCGGGCCCACGGCCACTTCGGCGGTCTGGCCGACGAACTCGGAGAGGTCGACGACATAGGTTTCGTCGCGCGGCACGATCCGCGCCACGGCCCGGCTCGATGTCCTGACTGCGGGAAGGCTCAAGAGAAGCGCCGGGATGGAGGCAATCATGGCCGGCAGCGGCAGCCAGACACTGTGGGCGATGCTCTGGATGACGAACCCGGTCATCGAGAACAGGGCCAGCAACAGCATCACCAGGATGAGGATCGGGACGCCGCCGACATTCAGCCAGGAAAGGAGCCCGGCCATGCCGTTGTGCTCATCGAGCCCGGCCTTGTCGATCACCTCGCCAAGGGAAAATCCGAGCAGCAGGCACAGCATCTCGATTGCGGTCAACGCCGCCAGCATGATGGCGGCAATCGCAAAGGGCAAACATTCAGGAGCGAAAAAGAGCTCCATCGGGGTCAGGCCTTTCCGGCTTTGAACTTTGCCAGCCGCGCTTCGATCGCTTGCTCGCGGTGAAGCCGGTCGAGCTCGTCGAGCTCGGCACTGGTCGCGTTGCTGCCGGCGGGAACGCCGGTGACGCGGGAGACGGCGGCAGCGGCTCGCGCGGCACCATCGGCGGGGTTGTTGCGTGCCCTTGCTGCCGCCGGTTCGTCCGGATACTGCGTCAGGCTGCGTTTCAGATCGGCAAGTCTGGCTTCGGCTTCGCGGCGGGTGGCAAACACGGCCTGCAGCGCCTTCTGTCCCTCATCGAGATGGATCCGGGCATCGGCCAGCGCCTTGTCGAGCGCTGCGGTCTGGGATTCCAGGTCGATCTGGCGGGCAACACCGGCCTTGGCGAGATCGTCGCGGCCGGACGAGACCGCCATGTGGATCTTTTCTTCCAACATGTTCAGATCGGCGACGATTTCTTCACGGCGACTTTGAATGCGATATTCCTCAGCCCGCGCCTTGCCGATGTCTGCCTTTGCCTCTTCGGCGGCGGCATCGATTTCCCGCAAGGCTTGTTCGACGACGGCGACCTTGTTGGTGCCTTCCGCTTTGTCGACGGCGGCGTTGGCGATGCCGGCGATCAGCCGGCCCATGCGCGAAAGAATGCCTTCATTCATCATCATGTCTTCCTCCGTTCGATCCGTGTGTGGCGTGACGCCGATGTGAATTTCATAACCGCCGAGATCGGCGACGAGCTGGGCCGAAAAAATGTTGAGCGTGCCGCGCGAATAGCCCGCCACGTCGAAGGGGATGGCGACACGGCCACGCACGGTTGCGACCGTCAGGTCCGCCGGCCCCTTGATCGCAAACAGCTTTTCGTCGAGCGGCAGCCGCAGCGGATCGCTCGGACGTCCGCGGTTTGAGGCGAAATCGCGCAGACCCAGCGTGACGAAGCGCGCCGGAAGGCCCGTGTGCTCCCTGACGGTTTCATAGGCGAGCTCGTGCAGGGTCACGAGATTTGCCCCGCCTTTTTCCGCCGTCAGCTCCTCGAGCAGGGCCAGCATCGCCGCATAGGCGGCGAACGTTTCCACCAACGCGCGCCGGGCCTGGTCGTCGGGCGCGAGACGGTAGCGAAGGATCGCCGTGTGGGTCATTTGCATCATGCATCTGATGTAAAGCACCGATTTGGTGCTTTCAAGGAGGTGGTGACCTCAGGTTGCAAATATTTCTACTATGCGGTGTGACGGCCGGTAACCGAAGCAAACGCCGTATCGATCGGACAGCCGTGTGTTGAGCGGATGGTTCGCATCGACGGCGATCTGCGGTTGAGGATTTAGGCATCTTTACTTAAAGACCGTTAGAATGCACTCAAAGGCGATGCGCCTTGCACGGAACCCTCTCCCCGCGAACCGAGATGGAACAGTAATGACAGGTTCTTCCGACACCAATATTTTTGATCTGGCGCCGATCGCGATGTGGATCGAGGATTTCAGCGGGGTCACAACGCAGTTCGATCGTTGGCGGGCCGAGGGCGTGGTCGATATCCGCGCCTATCTCAGAGAAGACTTGACGCGTGTCGCCGCCTGCTCCAGCCAAATTCGTGTCCTGCAGGTCAATCGCCGGACACTGGACCTGTTTGAAGCCAGGGATCTCGATCACCTCTCCGCGAACCTGTCGAAGGTCTTTCGCGATGAAATGCTCGACAGCCATGTCAATGAGCTTGCCGAATTGTGGGAGGGCAAGACCGAGTTCAGCAGCAGCGCGGTCAACTACACGCTGTCTGGCCGCAGGCTCGACATTCAGCTGCGCGGCTCGGTGCTACCAGGATACGAGAACACGCTCGGCCGGTTGCTGCTGACGACGGAAGATGTCACGGCGCGTGAGGAGGCGCGCCGCAGCGAACTGGCCAACCGCCGTTACGCCGAAGGTATCTTCGAGCATTCGCCGGTGTCGTTGTGGGTCGAGGACTTCAGTCGCATCAAGTTGCTGCTCGAGGATGTCCGTCATCGAGGGATCGTCGATTTTCGCGTGTTCACGGACGTCCATCCGGAGTTCGTGCGCCAGTGCATGAGCGAGATCAGGGTCATCGACATCAACCAGGCGACGCTCGACCTGTTCTGCGCGCCGGATCGGAACACGTTGCTGCAGCGTCTCGGCGACATTTTCCGCAACGAGATGGAGAAGCACTTCAAGGAGCAGTTGATCGAGCTGTGGAACGGCAATCTTCTGCACCACCGCGAGGTGGTCAATTATGCGCTCGACGGTTCCGAGCGCCACGTCCTGCTGCAATTCTCCGTGCTTCCGGGCCATGAAGGCGACTGGTCGCTGGTCCAGGTGGCGTTGACCGATATCACCGCACGCAAGAAGGCCGAGGCCTATCTCGAATATCTCGGCAAGCATGACGTGCTGACCAAGCTGCACAACCGCGCCTTCTACATGGACGAGCTGAACAGGCTGGAGCGCAAGTCGCTTCGCCCGGTCTCGGCCATCGTCATCGATCTTGATGGCCTGAAAGCGGCCAACGACCAGCTTGGCCACGACGCCGGTGATGCCCTCCTGCGCCGGCTCGGCGAAGTGTTGAACGGTGCGGTGTCGCAGCCCAACCATGCCGCCCGCATCGGCGGCGACGAGTTCGCCATCCTGATGCCGGGTGCCGACCGGCTGGCAGCGGCCACCATGGTCGAGACGATCAACGAACTGTTGAAGATCAACAACCAGTTCTATTCCAACGCTCCCCTCAGCATATCGCTCGGCGTTTCGACCAGCGATACCGGCGAATCGATGGAGGCGCTGGTCAAGCGAGCGGACCTCAGCATGTACGAGCAGAAGCGGGCGCGATACGCCACAAAGGAGAGCCGTGACGCCCAATATGCCAAGGCGGCCAGCGAGCGTGGCGGCGCAGCCTCGGCGGCCTAGCACCGTTTCTGCAGGACTGTCGTGCAGGCAAGGCGCCCTACAGCGCCGCGCGTCTTATTAGACGCGCAAATGTCGCTGTAGCGCTTTGGATTGCTGCATGTTTTTATCCTCAAATCGAATAGGATGTAAGGAAACATGCGTAGGAAGAGAGTGGCACCTACCATCTGGCGCCGTCGATGAGCCGGTGGGGTATGTCTTCCCAGACGGATCGATCGAACAGGCGCATGTTGACACCCATGCGCGTCGCGTCAGTGCCGATCGGCGACCAATGGGTGGTGCAACCGCAGGTGCCGCAATGGTGCATCGTCAACGTGGCATCGCCTTGGACGTAGCCGACGAGCTTGCCCTGCGGGTCGCTGATCGAAACCTCTTCTGCGTTGTAATAGCCCCAAAGCGTGCCTAGTCTTGAACACAGCGAACAGTTGCAGCTGCCAAGTGTGTCAGGGCGGACACGGACGGAAAGGCGAACCGACTTGCAATGGCAATGGCCTTCGATCATGCGACCTTCTTCCCGTTTAGTGTCCTCGTGCAGAAATCCGGATGCGGATGATACCAGATCCCTGGAGCGAACTGTCACAGCCACGGTTGTTCATGGCAATGGCAAAAATTTGGTGGTCGCTAGGATGCGGTCATCGGCTGCACTCCGGCTTGTCGCGACCCGGTACTCACTGGGGTAGCGTCGCGGCAATGACAGAGCAATGGTAAGCCGATCGTCTTCGCATTCGAATTGTTCGCCGATCATGATCGTCAGGCGGCGATTGCCCGTGCCGTCCGCACATGTCTATACTCCGGCCAAGGCTTCAATTTCTGAACAAGCCTCAGCCCGCCCGATGGCCGGACTGTTGTCCGCCGCCTGATGCGTGGTGCCTTTGCGAACTTCGATGCCGCCGCCCTTAATCGAGGGCGTCAATTGCCAGCAAAACCTGTTGTCGCGGGAGAAAAGCATGCGCAGTTCCTGCCTGAATGTTCTGTCCTTCACCCTTATCGCCGCACTCGGCTCGGTTTCGCCATCGGCCGTCAGGGCCGCTTCGCCGGAGCCGGTCAAAGCCGAGCACGGCATGGTCGTCACCGCCCAGCATCTGGCGTCGGACATCGGCGTCGAGGTCCTGAAAAAGGGCGGCAACGCCGTCGATGCGGCCGTAGCCGTCGGCTACGCGCTTGCGGTCGTCTATCCGACCGCCGGCAATATCGGCGGCGGCGGTTTCATGACGATCCGCTTCAAGGACGGAAAAACCACCTTCCTCGATTTTCGCGAGCGGGCGCCCGATGCTGCGACCAAGACCATGTATCTCGATGACAAGGGGCAGTTGGTCACTGGCTTGAGCACCAACGGGTATCTGGCCGTTGGCGTTCCAGGTCCTGTCCTGGGGTTCGAAGTGGCGCGTAGCCGCTACGGCACGCGTCCACTGAAAGAGCTGATCGCGCCTGCCATCGCCCTTGCCAAGGATGGCTTTCGGCTGGAGCAGGGCGATGCCGACTCCTTTGACGGCAAAACCGAGAGGCTGGCCAAGGACCCGGCAGCGGCCGCAATCTTTCTGAAGCCCGACGGCAAACCCTTTGCCGTCGGCGAGACACTGGTCCAGGCGGATCTCGCCGCCTCGCTTACAAGCATCTCCGAAAAGGGAACCGACGCCTTCTACAAGGGGGCGATCGCCGACGCCATCGTCAAAGCAAGTGCCGACAAGGGCGGCATCCTCGCCAAGAAGGATTTCGAGCAATACGCCGTGCGCGAGCTTGAGCCGGTCAAATGCAACTATCGTGGTTATGACATCGTCTCTTCGCCGCCGCCGTCCTCGGGTGGCGTCATCATCTGCGAGATCCTCAACATTCTCGAAGGCTATCCGCTCTCCTATCTCGGTTACGGCTCGGCCGAAACCGTGCATGCGATGATCGAGGCCATGCGCCATGCCTATGTCGATCGCAACACGACGCTTGGAGACCCCGATTTCGTCGAGAACCCGGTCGCCAAACTGCTCGACAAGGCTTACGCGGCCGAGATCCGCGGCAAGATCGACCCGTTCAAGGCTGGCGTCTCGCAGGCGCTGATGCCGGAGGGGTTCGCAGAAAGCAAGGAGACCACCCACTATTCGATCATCGACGACGAGGGCAACGCGGTCGCCGTTACCTATACGCTGAACGGTTCTTTTGGCGCCGGCGTGGTCGCTCCAGGAACCGGAATTCTGCTCAACAACGAGATGGACGATTTCACAGCGAAGCCGGGTGCTCCCAATCTTTACGGGCTCGTTCAGGGCGAGGCGAACGCGATCGCACCGGGCAAGACACCGCTTTCATCGATGAGCCCGACCATCGTCTCCAAGGACGGCAAGCCGTTCATGGTGATCGGCAGCCCCGGCGGAGCGCGCATCATTACGATCACGCTCGAGGCGATCCTCAACGTGGTCGATCACGGCATGAATATTCAGGAGGCCGTCGACGCGCCGCGCATCCATCATCAGTGGCTACCGGACAAAGTGTTCATGGAGCCCTACGCCCTTTCGCCCGATACGCGCAAGCTTCTCTCGGAGATGGGCCATGATGTGCAGATCGACAAGAGCTGGAGCATCTGGGGGCAGGCGACCGGCATCCTTGTTGGCGGCGAAAGCCTGGCCGAAATCAAGGACGGCGGTGGCGCCCGCTACAACGGTGCGGTCGACAGTCGCATCGGCGCGGGTGCTGCCAGAGGCTACTGATCGACCGCCACGGGTCGCCTCGACGGTCAGTCCGGCTTGAAATTGCCGAGATGCTCGACCAGGTTGCGGGCGAGCGGCGAGAGGTCTTCATCCGGCCGCAGGCAGATCGACAGGCGACGCGTCGCCCACTTGTCGGTCAGGCGGAGGGCGGAAATCGCCGTGCGACGGCATCGGCGCGCAGCTGTCTGCGGGACGATGCCGACACCGACATCCTGTGCGGCCAGACCGCAGACATCCTCGAAGCTGCGCACGCGCAGGCGGTAGCTCATCCGGCGGCCGATGCGGGTCGCCTGGCCCTCGATATGGGCCTGCAGGGCACTGCCTTCCGCAAGGCCGACGAAGGCGTGGTCGAGCAGATCCGTGAAGCTGATCTGTCTTGTTTCTGCAAGAACATGGTTCTTGGCGACCACGGCAACCAGCCGGTCGATCGCGAAGGGGATGAGGCGCAGGCCGGTCGCGTCGACGGCATCCGAGATGATGCCGATCTCAGCCCGGCCACCTGAGACGGCCTTGACGATGTCCGCGCTCTGGCGCTCCTTCAGGTCGATATCGGTTTGCGAGTGGGCGCGAAGCCAAGGCCCAAGACGGCCGGGCAGGAACTCGGTGATCGCGGCGGTGTTGGCGAGAAGGCGAATGCTCGCCCGCAATCCCCTGGCGTATTCGCCGAGCTCCCCATGCATATGCTCCATCTGGCGCAGTACGAGCCGGGCATGATGGGCGAGCGCATCGCCGGCGGCGGTCGTGGATACGCCCCTGCGGCCGCGCGCCAGAAGTTTTACGCCGCCGTTCTCCTCCATGCCGCGCAGCCGCTCGCTGGCGGCGGCCAGGGAGAGGTTCGCGACCCCGGCGCCGTGGGTGATGCTGCCTGCCTCGACGACGGCAAGAAACAGGCGAAGGTCGATCAGATCGAAGCGCATGCCGGCACGATAGCGGCAAATGTGCCTTCGGCATAGCCGAAGCCAACCTGCGGATCATCCGCATTGCGCTGTCGCAATGCTTCATGACTTTAGAGCCATGATCGAACTCTCCACATGGCTCACCGGCGCAATTGCTGCCGCCTTTTTCCTCGCCGGCGTGGTCAAGGGCGTGACGGGTATGGGGCTCCCCACCGTCGCCATGGGCGCGCTCGGTGCGCTGTTGTCGCCGATTACGGCCGCCAATCTGCTGATCCTGCCGTCCCTCGTGACAAATGTCTGGCAACTGCTGGCGGGTCCGGCCCTCGGCCCGCTCATGCTGCGGCTCTGGCCGATGATGCTGGCGATCGGCATCGGTACCATCCTCGGCACGGCTCTTCTCGCGGGCGGCGATACGGCCCTGTCGACAGCCATGCTCGGGACGGCGCTTGTGGTCTATGCCGGATATACGCTCATGGCGCGCCCGTTCTCAGTGCCGGCAAGGGCCGAGGTGTGGTTGTCTCCGCCTATCGGCATGATTACGGGCGTGGTCACCGGCTGCACCGGCGTCTTCGTCATGCCGGCGGTGCCGTATCTGCAGGCCCTTGGTCTGGAGAAGGACGACCTGATCCAGGCGCTCGGCCTCTCCTTTACCGTGTCGACGATGACGCTTGCGGCAGGTCTGCTGTGGCGTGGGGCGTTGGAGGCCGACAACCTGCTCCTGTCGGTGGTTGCCATCGTGCCGGCGCTGGCCGGCATGTGGGCCGGGCAGGCGATCCGCCGTCTGGTCAGCCCGACCACGTTCCGCCGGTGGTTCCTGGTCGGTCTGCTGCTTCTTGGCGCGGAGCTGGCCCTGCGACCCTTTTTCTAGCCCTAGAGCGTTTCCGATTTAAACGGAGTCACGGAAACGCTCTACCTCTTTGTTTCCAAGCATTTCCTAACGGAAAACCGCTTCGCACTTTTCCTGGAAATGCTCTCCGATCACGCCACATAGATCGGATTGCTGATGGCGCGGCGCACGGTCTGTAGTTGCAGTTCCACTTCGGTTAATTGCCAGGGCAACCCGCCGCCAAGGGCCGCGGTGAAATCGCCGATTATCTGCGGCCGGCTCTTCTCTGCTGCGATTTCGGCGCGCAGGAACAGGCTCGGCCGCCCGGAGAATTGTCCGACCCAGCGGTCGTCTTCGATGAGTTGATCGGCAATCTGCCCTGTCGCGTCGAACCAGAGCAGCCGATCGCCTTTTGCTCCGTGAACGTCGGCCTTCGCGTCGACGGGCCCTCGGATCGTCGAGCCCATCGGCTGGCCATCGACCGAAAGTGCCAAATGCGGTCCATCAGGGCTCTCGGTGATATAGCCAAGCCCGGTCTTCATCGCGGCGAGGATCGCGTTTTCAGAAAGTTCGTCGAGCCACAGCACCGTCGTCGGTCGCGCAAGCACGAGCGGCCCTTCGGGCATCAGCCGGGCCGGCTGGTGGAAGTCGCTGCCGCCGATTGCCGAGATTTTCTTGCCCGAAGCCAGCCGCTGCTGATATCGGCCGAGCGATACCCAGTTCCAGGCCATCCAGTGCGATTGCCAGACTTCCATGCAGTCGATCTCCGGCACGTCGTAATCCCAGGGGATCGTCGGCTTGTCGTGGTTGATCGACAGCATGCCGCCGCGCTCATGCACCATGTCGGCAAGCGTGTGCCCATGTTCGGGCCGGGTCATGCGGAAATCGATCCAGTCGTCGACGCCAAAGACGTTGGCATGGCCGACTGCGGTCGTCACCTCCATCGCACGCACAAAGACGAGGTCGGCGGACGAGTTGGGATGGAAATAGCGGCGCTGGCTGATGGTGTTGTGGTCGGCGACGGCGAGAAAGTCGAGCCCGGCCTGCTTGGCGGCTGCGTGCAGCAATTCGGGCGAGCCTGCCGCATCGGAGTGGAAGGTGTGACAGTGCAGATCGCCGCGATACCAGCCGGCCGCCTTCCTGACGGGGAAGGTGCGCGCGGGCTGCGGTTCGAGCGCGAGAGGCGCATTGTCATGGCTGAACGTCAGCGTGACATCGGCACCTTCTGGCG
The DNA here is from genome assembly GCF_003024455.1 of Ensifer sp. NM-2. NCBI lineage: Bacteria > Pseudomonadati > Pseudomonadota > Alphaproteobacteria > Hyphomicrobiales > Rhizobiaceae > Ensifer > Ensifer sp. NM-2. The sequence continues at coordinate 156,441 of NZ_PVZR01000010.1, read as the reverse complement.
GAAGCTTGTAAAGGCCGAGCATGACCTGCCAGCGACCGGCAGGCATCTCCCCGTGGATGTAGCCGGGCGTGGCGTCGTCCGTTGCGACGAAAAAGCGGTCGCGGGCGCCGCCGCTCCAGCCGCGAAAGCCGGCGCGGGTCGGATAATCGGTCGCGCGCGGATCAAGCATGCCGAGATCGATGATGCAATCTTCCGCTTTTGCATGGGCCATGGTGACATCGATGCGCGTCGTGCCCTCGGGCACGTCGAAGGGCACGTAAAAGTACGGGTTGGCGGCCTGGTCGGCGCGTGTCACGTGAACGGTGGTCGTCATCATTTGCAGCAGTCCGGACTATTCGCCAAGGACGGGAATGCGGGCGCCGGTGCTGTCGAACAGCGTGACGTGTTCGGCGTCGAAGGAAAGTCGCACCGTCTTGTCTACCCTGATCTCGTCGTCGGTAAAAATGCGGGCCGTGACGCGGCCGGCATCTTTCCGCTCGATCGTCACCAGGCTTTCCGGCCCCATGTTCTCGTTGGCGAAAAGCTCGCCGGTGATGATGTTGCCGTCGTCGGGACGGGCAATGCGCAGATGCTCCGGGCGAACGCCGAGCGTTATCGTTTTGGCGCCGACCGCCTTTGCGATGGAGTCGGAAACCGGCAGTGCCGCGACCGACAGCCCCTCGGCGCGAAGCTGCAGCTTTCCGTCGATGATTGCAGCCTGCGCCGGCACGAGGTTCATCGGCGGGTTGCCGACGAAATTGGCAACGAAGGTGGTGGCCGGGCGCCGATAGATCTCGATCGGCGGCGCGAACTGGACGATCCGGCCCTTGTCCATGACCGCGATGCGGGTGGCGAGCGCCATCGCTTCCGCCTGGTCGTGGGTGACGTAGACGGCGGTCATGCCCATGTCGCGCTGCAGGTGGTTGAGAAATCCGCGTGCTTCCAGGCGCAGCTTGGCGTCGAGGTTGGAGAGCGGCTCGTCGAAGAGATAGACCTGGCTCGGATAGACGAGCGCGCGCGCCAGCGACGTGCGCTGCTGCTGGCCGCCGGAGATCTGGCTCGGCAGGCGCTTCATCAGATCGCCGATCTTCAAGACGTCGGCGACCTCCCTGGCGCGGGCATGACGCTTGTCCTCCGCCTCGCCGCGCACCTTCAGCGGATAGGCGATGTTGTCGGCAAGATTCATGTGCGGATAGAGTGCATAGTCCTGAAAGACCATGGAGATCTGCCGATCCTTCGGGTGCAGGTAGGTCACGTCCTTGCCGCCGATCAGCACCTTGCCGGAGGACGGCGTTTCGAGCCCGGCGATCATGCGCAGGCTCGTCGTCTTGCCGCAGCCGGATGGTCCGAGCAGGCAGACGAACTCGCCGTCAGCAATCGAGAAGCTGATATCGGGCAGGGCGTTGAATGCGCCGAAGCTCTTGGAAACGTTCTGGAATTCGACAGAGGCCATGAGACTGGTTTTCCGATTACGACTTGATGCCACCGAAGAACCGGAAACCGAATTTCCAGTTCACGAAGAGGTAGAGCGCGATGACGGGGAGCGAATAGATGAGTGAGTAGGCGGCAAGCAGTGTGACGATCGGCGTGCCGGCCTCGGAATAGAAGGAATAGATGGCGACGGAGGCGGGCATCAGGCTGTCGCTGCGCAAGAGGATGAAGGGGATCAGGAAGCTTCCCCAGATGTTGACGAAGGCCCAGACGACGACCACGACGATACCCGGCCGGATCACCGGCAGGGCGACGTCGAAGAACGCCTGCAGTGGAGAGGCGCCTGCAACCATCGCGCTTTCTTCATAGGAGCGCGGGATGGCGTCGATGAAGTCGCGCAGGATGAACATGGCTGTCGGCAGTAGCCCACCGGCAAAGACGAGAATGACGGCGAGATGCGTGTCGATCAGTCCGGCCGCAGAAACGATCAGGAAGATCGGCACCATCGCGGCCGAGCCGGAGACCACTGACGAGAACAGCAAGAGCACATAGGTGACTGCGCCTTTTCCGGGGATTGGCGAGCGGGAAAGCGCATAAGCCGCAAGCGTTGCTGCCGCGCCGACGAGGACGACGCCGCCGAAGGCCTGCACCAGGCTGTTGAACAGCGCCTGCATGGCGAAGGTGTTCTGAAACACCGTAGCAAAATTGGCGAACGTGAAGGGTTCCGGGATGGCAAGGCCGAGTTCGGCGCGGGCGTTGAACGGCGCGAAGAGGAACCAGACGAGCGGTAGCGCGAAGATGGTGCCGAGCAGGGCGGCGACCACCGAAAAGCCCATGCGGCGGAAGTAGATACGGGAAGAGAACGGCATCATTCGGCCTCCGCCGGCTTCTTGTGGGCAAGCCTCAGATAGACGAGTGCGAAAGCCAGATTGATGAGCATGATGACCACGCCGACGGCCGCGCCCTTGCCGAACTCGAAATCCTTGAAGGCGATGCGGTAGGTGTAGATCGACAACAGTTCGGTCCGATAGGACGGCCCGCCATTGGTCAAGAGGAACGGCGTGAAGACATTGAAGGTCCACATGGTGATGAGGATCAGATCGGTGACCACATGGCCGCGGATCAGCGGCAGGGCGATATCGCGCAGCTTCTGCCAGGAGGTTGCGCCGGCGACATCCGCCGCCTGGAAATAGCTCGGCGGGATCGACTGGAATGCCGAGTTGAACAGCATCATCGAGAAGGCAGCCCCCCGCCAGGTGTTGAAGAACACGATGACCCAGAAGGGCTGCTGCAGCAGCCAGTCTCCCGGCGGCAGGCCGAGACCGCGCATGATCATGTTCAGCGTTCCGCTGTCATAGTCGAGGAATGCGAACCAGGCGAAGCCGATGACCACTTCCGGCAGGATCCAGGCGGCAATGACGGTCGTCTGCAGAAAGGACTTCATACCGGGCGACACGGACTGGCTGAGCCAGGCGAGGATCAGCCCGAGCAGCGCCTGGCCGATGAGCGCGGAGAGCAGCACGAACTGGATCGTCAGGATCAGCGAAAAGCCGAACTGGCCGCGGGTGAAAAAGGTGGCAGGATTGAAGAGGGCGAAATAGTTCTGGAGACCCACGAAATCCGGGTCGAGCGCGGTCCGTCCAAGCAATGTCCTGTTGGTGAAGGAAACGAAGATCACCCAGAAGAAGGGGATGATGACGAAAACACCGACCAATGCCGTTGCGGGAGCCAGAAAAAGGGCGCCCGCCCGCGTGGACAGTAGCGAGAATTTCTTCATGCGTTGAGTTTCCCATTGCAGGGCGAAGCGGTTCGGCAAGATCACCGGCCGGCCGATCGGCCGACCGGTGATATTAGGCCCGATCAGAGACGGCTGACCGTGTTCTCTTCACCGACGATGGCGATCACGGCGGCCTTGTACTGGGCCATCGCGTCTTCCGGCGACAGTTCGCCCGAGACGACGCTTTCGGTCATGCGCTGGATTTCGGTCGAGACTTTGTTGTAGTTGGCGTCATTGGGACGTGCCGTGGTGATGGGCAGCAGGACCTCGGCGGTCTCGGTCAGGAACGGCGAGTTGGGGATGGTGACGTCGTTTCGAATGCGGATCGCCGGCTGGATCTCCTGGAAGGCGGTGAGCTGCTCCTGGCTGTTCATGAAAGACAAGAGCTCCCAGGATTCCTTCGGGGCGTCGGTATGCGGGTTGATGACGAAGCCGGTGCCGCCGGACATGGTGACGAAGTCCTGGCCGCGCAGGCCCTTGCCTGGTTGCGCCGCCGGCATCTTCTTCCAGGTCATGACATTGTCACGGTCGGCGACCGCGAACTCGGCGTCCGGTGCGGTGACGGAACGATAGAACCAGTCGCCCTCCACCAGCATCGCGGTCTTGCCGTCGCGGAAGTTGGCGAAGGTTCGATTGCGCCCGTCGGCCAAGAGCTGGGCGCGCTGGTCGCCGAGCTTGTCGTCGACATAGATGGTCTTGTAGAGCTTCAGTGTATCGAGGATGCCCTGGCTGGAGACGATGTATTTGCCGGCATCGTCTGTGACCTGCTCGCCGGTGCCGAGCAGCGCCATCCAGTAGCCCTGCATGGTGGTGGCCTCGCCCATGGAGACGCCGGCATTCAGCTGCAGCGGGAAGGAATCCGGCGCCGCCGCCTTGATCTTGCGCGCGGCGTCGAGCAGTTCGTCCCAGGATTTCGGTTGCCACGTCGCCGCGTCGAGGCCCGCCTTCTGGAACAGGTCCTTGCGCACGAAGATCATGCGCGCGTCGGTGCCGAGCGCGATGCCGTAAGGCTTGCCCTGATAGCTCATCAACGCCTTGGTGCCGTCGGAAATGTGGCTCCAGCCTTCCCAGGCATTGACGTCGGCGCCGGCCACTTCTTCAAGCGATTTCAACAGCCCGCCCTGGACGAAGCTCGGGATCAGGAAGCCATCGAAGCCGGAGACATCCGGGCCAGCACCGGTGGAGAAGTCAAGCGCCAGCTGCTGTGTCAGCTGCTCGTCCTCGCCGCCGAACTGATTGAGCTTGACGGTGACGTCCTTGCCTTCGGCCTTCATCTTGGCGGTAAAGGCCGGAATGACCTTGTTTTCGATCCACTCGGCCATGCCGCTGTTGACCCCTCCGACAACGCATCGGCAGGTGATGTTGAGCTCGGTTGCCATCGCCGGCCCGGACAGGGCCATGATGGCCGCCGCGCTCAGCAAATATGACTGAATCCTTCTGCGCATTGAAACTCCTCCCACGGTGGTCCGGTTCTCCGGACCGTTTCGGCTGCGGTGCATCCGGGCTGGAATCGGCCTCCTCCGGTCAATCCCATCCCGTCTGAACTTAAGAATGAACACGCTTTCATTTTTGTCAACACGCCATGAAGTGGATTCTGGTGATGAGGCTTATACGAGTTCATGCTCTCCGGGTTTTGCCGTCTATGAGGTGATTTCTACTGACATCTTGACGGAAGCGCGATCATTGGTGCAGGTTGAATTGAACACGTTTTCATTTTTGCGCAGAGCACTACCCCATGAGCGAGAAAACCGACAGGAAAGCAGGACGCGCCACGGCCGATCTGGTGGCACGAGAGGCCAATGTCTCGCGCGTCGCTGTCTCGCGCGCCTTCAATCCGAATGCGTCCCTGAAGCCGGAGAAGCGAGATCGCATCCTGAAGGTGGCACGTGAGTTGAACTATACGCCTGACATGGCCGCGCGTTCGCTGGTAACCAGGCGCTCGCATCTCGTCGGCATGATCGTTCCCGATGTCTGCAGCCCCTGGGAAAGCCAGGAGATCGACGCCTTGACGACCGCGCTGCAGGCAGAGGGCTTCGCGACACTTCTGTTCAAGGCGAAAGCCGATTTCAGCATGGACCCGATGCTGCTGACCTATATGCGCGGCTTCAATCCCGACTCGGTCATCGCCTTTACCGAGAATATCGAGCCTGATGTTCTGAGCGGCTTTCTCGATCGTGCCGTTCCGATCTACGTGATCTATGACGACGCGGATGCGTTTGCCGGCAGGGCGTCCGAAACACTCTATGACCGTCTTCTCGTGCGGCAGAAGGACGGCATCGAACAGGCGGTCGCCTTGCTGCAAGGCTATGGTGCCCGTCGCATCGCCTATCTCGGCGGCAAGAAGCAATCCCTTGCCAATACCGAACGCGAGCGGATGATCGCGCAGGTGCTGGCCGAGCGCGGCATGGCGCCGCCGGTTATCGTCCCCGGTGACTACACCTACGACACCGCCTATCGCTCGACGCTTGATCTCTTCCGGGTCGGATCCGGCGCCGATGCGATCTTTGCGGCCAACGACGTCGGGGCGTTCGGCGCGATCGATGCCCTCAGGCACGAACTCGGCCTTTCAGTGCCTGGCGATGTCAAGGTCGTCGGCTTCGACGACATCCCGCAGGCACATTGGAAAAGTTACAATTTGACCACCGTCCGCATCGATCTCGACGATCGCGTTCGCGCCCTTGTCCGGTTGATCCTTCGACGTCTCAAGACGCCGGATGCCGACTCCCTGGTCGAAACCCTGACCACCCGCCTCGTCGTTCGCGGCACCGTCGGCTGAATGGAAGAACATGACAGAAAAACGCGTGCATCTGGTCTTCAAGACCCATCTCGACATTGGCTTCACCGATCACGCGGAAAAGGTGCGTCGCCAGTACCACGACCGGTTCATTCCGCAGGCGATCGAGACGGCCGAGCATTTTTATGCCGAGGATCCGCGAGATCCGAAGTTCGTCTGGACGACCGGTGCCTGGCTGATCTGGGATCACCTGACGTCGCGTTCGGCCGCGGAGGTGAAGAAGCTCGAGCGGGCAATCGATCTCGGACTGATCCGCTGGCATGGCCTGCCGTTCACCACACATACGGAGTTGATGTCGCCGGAGCTCTTTCGCGCCGGCCTTTCCTATTCACAGGAACTCGATCGGAGGTTCGGCAAGAAGACGATTGCGGGCAAGATGACGGACGTGCCGGGGCATACGCTCGGCATGGTGCCGCTGCTGGCCGAGGCCGGCATTCGCTTCCTGCATCTCGGCGTCAACACCGCGTCGCCGCCGCCTGAAACACCTGACATCTTTCGCTGGCGTGCGCCCGGCGGCGCAGAAATCGTCGTCATGTATCAGCGATCCTATGGGGAGACTTATTTCCCCGAAGGTTTTGCCGACGGCCTGAGCTTTGCCCACACAAGCGACAATATCGGTCCGCAAAGCGTGCCGAAGACCGCCGAGGTCTATCGCGACATGCGCCGCGAACAGCCGGATGCGACCGTCCGCGCGGCAACGCTCGAAGATTATGGCGCGTTGATCTGGGATGCGCGGGAAGCTTTTCCCGTCGTCGAGCACGAGCTTGGCGACAGCTGGATCCACGGCAGCGCCTCCGATCCGGTAAAGACCGCCCGTTTCCTAGCGCTTCAACGGCTTTACGACCGGTTCGCAGCCGAAGGCCTGACCGCCAGCCGCCTGGCTTTCGGGCAGAAGCTGACGATGGCGGCCGAACATACCTGCGGCGTCGATATCAAATCCTATCTGCGCGACGACACGGCCTGGTCTCGGCCCGACTTTGAGGCCGCCCGCAAGACCGACCACCGCTTTGCCTATACGGAAGCCTCCTGGCGCGAACAGCGCGCCTATCTTGATGACGCTCGCTCAGTGCTCGACGGCCCGGACGCAGCGGCAGCCGATGCCGCCTTGGCCGAATTGACCGTACCGGCCCTGATAGCCAGAGGAGACAGGCGGACCAGTCTCGCCTGTGGCAGCTGGTCGATCGAGCTCGAACCTTCGACCGGAGACATTCTTTCGCTGACTGCCCCGTCCGGGAAGTACATGGCTGGCCGGTCAGGTCCGCTGATCGCCTATCGCTACGAGAGCTATGACGCTACCGACGTCAACAGGCACATGGACACCTATCTGACTCATCGCCAGGAATGGGCGATCCTCGATCACGACAAGCCGGGTCTTGCCCGGTCCGGCGCGGCTCTGTCCCGTGTCTTTACGCCGACCTTTCAGGCAGCGGACGCATCCGGCCTGCTCCTGTCCATGCCTGAGCAGGCGGTTGCCGGTTACGGCGCGCCGCGCCATGTCGCTCTCGCCTTCTCAGGCGAAGACGACACGCTCGAACTTCACCTGACCTTGCACGAAAAAAGCGCCAACCGCATGCCGGAGGCGAGCTTTCTCTCCTTTATGCCAGCAGGCGATGTCGCGTGGAGCCTGCGAAAAATGGGGCTCTGGCACAAATCCGGCAACGCCGCTGCCGGTGGCGGCGCGCAACTTCAGGCGGTCACCGGCGTTCGCGGCGATCTTGCTTCGGGTGGTTCGTTGTCGATCGAGCCGCTCGACACGCCCCTGGTCGCGCCCGAGGCTTGGGACTTTATGACGTTCTGCAAGACATTGCCGGACTTCAGCGAAGGCGTTCGTTTCAACATCCACAACAACAAGTGGGGAACGAACTTCCCGATGTGGTGGGAGGGCGATTTTTCCGCCCGCTTCCGGCTGCGATTGGACGACTGAATGCGAAGCCGACGGGCGGCGATTGAGATGAGAGCGCTGCTGCCCGGGCATGCGAGCTAGCCCGTTCGAATGCCTACGTTGTGCGAGGTCGGGTTGTATGCCCGGAAACCTCGGCGCCCGCCTCCCGAGGCAGGCCAAGAAAACGCAAGCTCGAGACGATGCCGATCGACGCAACCACCAGAAACGCCCAGCGGAAGTCCGCAAGGGCTGCCGTTTCGCCGCCGCGAAGGGCTTGCGACAGATTGAGAACGGCGGCGGCAACCGCAACGCCCAGAAGCATGGCCACCTGCTGGAGCATGCTCGACAGGGTTGACGCCGAGCTGCGCTGGCTCGCGTTGATATCGGCAAAGCCAAGGGTATTGAGTGCGGTAAACTGCATCGAGCGGAAGAGCCCGGCAGCAAATAGCAGCAGAAGCGTCAGCAGTTGTGGCGTATCCGTTGAAAGCATCGCGCAGGCGCCGATCGCCAGTGAGGCGAGCAGGCCATTGCCGACGAGTATGCTGCGGAAGCCGAAACGGCGCAGCAACGGCGTGGTCGCCGTTTTCATCGCGAGATTTCCGGCGAAGTAGGCGAGCACATAGATGCCGGTCTGGATCGGAGCGAGGCCGAAGCCGACCTGGAAGAGCAGCGGAATCAGAAAGGGCGTCGCATTGATCGCGACCCGGCAGGCGGTGCCGGCCGACAGTGTCGACATAGCAAAGGTCTGAACCTTCAAGGCGGAGAGATTAAGCAGCGGATTGGTGATTGACTTGAAGTGCCGTGTCGCCAAGACCCCGATGGCAGCACCTGTTGCCAGCAGCAGGACGATCGCCAATGCATTGGCTGTGCCGTGGACGAAGGCTTCGAGCCCGGCCAGAACCAGTGTGAGGCTGGTCGACGACAACACGAAGCCCTTGGCGTCGAGGCGGCGCGTCGCTTCCTCGCGCTGATCCGGAACGAAACGCAGCACCAGCGCCAGGCCGATCAGTCCGATCGGGATGTTGATCAGAAAATTCCAGTGCCAGCTGAAGTAAGTAGTGATGACGCTGCCGAGAAGCGGGCCTACGACCGGGGCAATCAGTGCCGGCCAGGTGATGAGCGCGATCGCGCCGACAAGCTCCGACTTGCGGGCGTTCTTCAACACGATGATCCGGCCGACCGGCGTCATCAACGCGCCGCCGATGCCCTGCACCGCGCGTGCAGCGATGAACTGGCCGAGGCTTCCCGACAATCCACAAAAGAGCGACGCGAGGGTAAAAATGGCGATCGCGACGAGGAAGACGTTGCGCGCCCCGAAGCGATCGCCGAGCCAGCCGGAGAGCGGAATGAAGGCCGCCATCGTCAGCATATAGACGGTGATGCCGATGCTCATGGCGACGGGCTGGACGCCGAAGGAAGCCGCCATCTGCGGCAACGAGGTAATGACGATCGTCCCGTCGAGCATCTGCATGAAGAAGGCGATGGCGACGACGAGTGCGACGATGCGGGAATTGAAGCTGGTGGATGCGTCGGAAGCGTCCGTGCCGGAGGGGATCGTCGTCATCTGATCAGCACCGGCCTGTGTTGCGAACAAGGATTCGGATAACCGACGGGAAGGAAGGGGAGCGCTCGATTGTAGTGGAATACGACATCATAGGGGCGGTTCAGAGCTGATCACGGTTTCGCCGATCCACGGCTTTAAATGCGGATCGCGGTGATAGAAGGGCGGGCCACTCTACCGGTTGGCGCCAACGCCCTATATGCCTCGTCCGACGTGTGGATGTCGATGCATTTGTCGCAATCGATGCAGTCTTTGAAACACTTTACCTCGGACATGAACTTCTGCGCGCCCATAGCGACGCACAAGCTGAACACCCGGCGGGAAGGCGTATGCTGGTCTTGCACCGGCCGTAATCATTCTCATAGCGTGTCGAGCATGAAATCGAGACCCGGTCGGATTCGAAACTGTTTTGCAAGTTGGCCGCCACGAGACGTCCGCTCATGTCACGTGAAAGTCGGCGGCAACCCGCCGAAGCCTGAGACACGCAGCGACCTGCTGAGATGCGGCGTTGCTCCATGCGGTACTGTAGAGCGGGCACATTTTGTGGGCTGCCGTGGTCAGTTCGCAGCGAAGCAGTAAAAGAGGCCGTCGCCGCCCGTTCCCTTGAAGGCCTCCTGGGTGCAGCCACCGCGGGTCGCATGCGAGGCGTTCCAGGACTTGGCTTCGGCGCTATCGTTGAGGCCGGTTCGGTCGCTGTGGCCGACAATGGCCGCGCCGTCGGTCCCGCCCAGGGTCCAGTTGCCGCAGGTCTCCGGCGCGGCAGTGCCGTCCGCCTTGGAGCCGGTCAGAATGTCGTGCCGGTTCGGCGTGTCGCCGCGGCCGTTGATGACCTCGCCCTTCTCGTTGAGTGCGGTTTGCTTCGTAAGGTTGTTCTTGTCGCTATGCAGAGAGGCGACATCGTCGGCGATCTTTTCGCCCTTGGCATTGTACCAGGGGCCTGCGCCGATACGGTCCTTGGCATTTTCCGCGTCGGTGGAAAGATAGGCCTTCCAGGTCTTGCCGGTCGAGCCGCTCGTCGTGGCCAGCGTGTTGCAATAGGCATCGGCACCGGCAAGACCGCCAAGATTGCCGCCCTTGCCCGGATTTGCACTGGTGACGAAGAAACTCATCGTCGTGTCTTGGGCGTGGGCCCCGACGATAGAGCAGGCCAGAGCGGCCGCGACAAGTACGAGCCTGCGTTTCATGGCGTTTCCTCCCGGTGCTGTTTGAACCGGATGAAGCCTAGGGGCAGCCTGGATCGGAGTAAAATCGAAATCTTGTGAACCGTCCGCCGACAAGCGTCGTCGCGATGTCCATTCGACGTCCCGGCCAAAAGGGGACATTGTTGTCAGTCCACCTTTTCCGTCGGCTCCGGTTGCCGACGCCGAAGAAAATGTGTGAAGGGAAAGGCCGGTTTCGGCGCAGAAAGGCGTTGGCGCCTACAGCGCCGCGCGTCCTACTAGACGCGTAAAGGTCGCTGTAGCACTTTGAATTGCTGCATGTTTCCTTAAATCGAATAGGATTTAAGGAAACCGCAGTAGGTCAAGCCGGGCATTTGCCCGGATGACCGCAGGCAGCCTGTGCAAGAGACAGGCTGGCAAATCGCGGCTCAGTTCAGCCTGAGGTCGATGCCGGGATGGAGCTTCTTGAGATTGGGTAGGGACTTCGACTGCCACGGGATCTCGGAGGTTCCGCGCACGGTCAATTGCACGTTCGGACGGTTGCGCGCCTCGATCGTCAGTTTTGCGAGCAGGTTGATCCCCGACGAGTTCAGGAACTGCAACTCCGTCAGGTCGATCGTCATGCGATCGGGCTCGGCCTCAAGCACGCCCATGGCAAGGGAGAAGATAGGGGCATAGGCTTCCGTACCGGGAAGCCGCATGGTTCCCTCGAAGTGTATGTCATTGCCCTCGGACCAAATGCGGTAGTCCTCGTCCTTGATTTCCATGTTCACCTGCTTGTCAGTTCGAGATATCGGGGACGGGGATCGAGGCATAAGTCTCGAGCGCGATGCCGCCTCCGTCGCCGTTGGGTCCGAAAACCCAAGCGAAACGGACGCCATAATCGCTCATCAGTGTTAATAGACCAAGACCAGATCCACTCTTGCCTGTGCCGATTGCGTTGGCTTCGATGCGTTCGATCAGAAGGTCGCCCGGATCACCTGTCGTGATCTCGGAAAGCAGATCCTGGAAGCGGGCTGCAGTCTCACCATCGACGAAATTCGACACCTTGGCACGGAAGTTGCTGTCGTCGATCGAGGCCTCGACCATGATGCCGCCGGTGGCACGGAACTTGACCGCGTTTTCGACCAGCTCGTTTGTCAGGTAGCCGATATTGTGGCGAACTTCCTTGTAGGCATTGCGCGAGGCGCGGTAGCGCATGGCGATCAGCTCGGCGACGAAATCCGAGGCGATGGCGCAATGTTTCCAGCTCAGATTGAGCTGGCCGTCATAGAGGCGCAGCCGCGTCACGCTTTCGTTGGCACCCCTGGTCAGGTCCGCCGGTCCGTACAAAGTCGTCATCTGCTCACCTGTGTCTCATGACCACGAGGGTAATGTCGTCGTGTATTTTCTGCTTGCCGATATGCGCCATCAAGTCTTCGATGATACCTGATTTCGCATCTTCGGCGCTGCGTCCGTAGAACTGCCGCGCACTGTCGCAAAGCCGCTCGATGCCGAACAATTCGCCCGCCGCGTTCTCTGCCTCGGTCACACCATCTGTGTGCAGGATGATCATGTCGCCGCGGGCAAATGCGACCTCGCGCGTGGCGACGAAACGCGAGATATCCGACTCCAGACCGATCGGCAGGCCCAGATCCAGCGTATCGATGCGCTCCACCTCTTTGCTGTTGCGAACGACGATCAGTTCCTCGTGCTGCCCGGAAAGCGTCAGGCGGCCACCATCATAATCGAGGAATGCGAGGGAAAGGTGCTTGTCGGTGTTGGTGCGCACGATGTTCTTGTAGATCGCCCGGTTCAGGCGGTTCAGGAATTGATTGGGATCCATGTCGCCGGCTTCCTGCAAGGCACGAGCGACAGATTGGACCATCAGCATCAATACGCCGCTTTCAAGGCCGTGGCCGGTCACGTCGCCGATGCCGATCTTCAACCGTGCGCCATCGCGCAGAACATCGTAATAGTCGCCACCCACTTCGTCGGCGGGACGCATATAGGCGGCAATTTCGAGTTCTGCGATCTCGTCGAGCTCGCCGGCTTTCGGCAGCACCATCATCTGGATTTGCCGGGCGACCGCCAACTCGGCGCCCAGGCGCAGGTTCTCACTGCGCAACTGCTTATTCAGGGCGGAGATCTGCTGATTGGCCTCCTCGATCTGCTTGGTGCGCTCTTCGACGAGATGCTCGAGGTTCTCGGTGTGGAAGCTGATCTCTTCGGCCATCCGGTTGAAGGCCGTGCCGGCTTCGCCCACTTCGTCGCGCGTCGAGATAGGCACCCGGACCGAGTAGTCCTTCGCCTGGATGCGCTTGGCGGCGCCGGCAAGCGCACTGATGCCGGCGGTCACGCGCTTGGAGATGCCGAACACCGCCGCCGTCACGAAGAGCAAGGACGCAAGCAGCGCCAGGATCTGATAGGCGAGAATGCGGTTGGTCGCCTGCGAGATACCTGTCTGGGCGGCAAACAGCGACGCATAGATTTCCCGCTCGGGAACCACGATGCCGAGCGACATCGTCTCCTTGCGAACCGGGCCGGACATCCAGAAATTCTCCGGCAGCAGCTGCTTCAGGAGAACGAGATAAGGCACTTTCTCGCCGGCCTCGTCGAGCATGACGCGCTGGATCACGCCGTCCTGCCCGAGCGGTAATTGCGCAATGGCCTGCTGAGCACTCTTGCGCAGCGAGCGGTCGGCACCGGTCACACCTTGTGTGCCGGTATCGCTTGAGGTCTGCAGCCCGATCGTCTTTTCGCCGGCAGGGTTGATGGCGAGCACATTGCCGTCGGACATTGCCAGGAAGCCAAAACCGCTTTCGGCGACCTTGACGTTCTGCACGACCTCGGCCAGCTGGTCGAGCGTGATGTCGGCGCCGGCGGCGCCTGCCACCGTCTTTCGATCGCGGGACCACAGCGGCTGGAAGAAGCTGACGATGAGCTTGCCGGTGATCGCGTCGGTATAGGGCGCCGTCTGGGTAATATCGCTCGCCACCGGCCTGAGGCTCGGATCCTTCGCCCATTGCTCCCAGGATTCATAGATGCCGGGGAAGAAGAACGTCCAGAATTCAGCCTGATTGTGACCGGGATAAAGCCGATCGAAGGTTTGCGCCTGATCCGTATAGGGCGCGGTCCGGAAAATCGGCCGCTCCTTGGGGCCGATGTAGTACATCTGCAGTTTGGAGCGCCCGCTTTCCAGCAGGCTCGGCGCAACGAGGTCGAGTACCGCGCTGTTCTCAATATCCGCCTGGACGTCAGGAAGCGGATGGTGGTCCGGCCCCAGAAGATATCCCCAGACGCTGATCACAGAGAGCGGGCCGGGCAGGTTCTGAGCCCATCCGCCCTTCTCGTCGTAGACGACGGTGACGGCGCCGGGTGCGCCGCGGGCAAGGGCCTCGCCGATTTGCGATTTGCGCACCGGCCGATCGATCTGCGACTGCAGAACGCCAGCGAGCGTTCCGACATCGGTATGAACCTGGCCAAGAAGCAGGTTGACGCGGGCGGCGGTCGATTCCGCGTAGGAGCGCATATAGTCTTGGTTGGCCTTTTGCAGGCCCTGACCGACTTCCGTCGCGGCATCCCGCGACAGCCTCTGCACGTTCCAAAGGGCAAGGCCGCCGGTCACCATCAGGTCGAACAGCACGGCGCCGCCGACAACGAGCACGAACTTGGCGCGGAAGGATCTCAAGCCGAGGCGGGAGCTTGGGGTACTGGGCTCCTTCATGTCGGCTTGCGTCCCGATGCGACCCAGATCGGCCAGCCGGCATAGCCCTTGGGGTGCAGCGCGGCAAAGATGTGATCCCTGAACCCCTGCCGGAAGCGTTGGATGAACTCCGGCGGATCACCGCGCCGGACAGCCATTTCGCCGGCATAGACGTGTTCCCAGGCGGCGATCACGTCGGCGAAGTCCTGCGGATCGCCGTCGTGATTCGTCACCATGAACGATTCGACCAGGATGTCGTCGAAACCTGCATCGGCAAGGTAACGGCGGCTTTTCGGTCCGAGTTCGACGTCCATTTCAAAATGACTGAACAGTTTAGCAACTTCGTTGTAGGTCCACTGGATGCTTTGAGCGCGGGGCTCGCCGAGGCAATGGGAGTTTTTTTCATTGGTGATGTAGACACGTCCGCCGGGTTTGCAGATCCGGTAGAGCTCCTTCAGGAGCAGCTCCCGTTCGTTGAAAATCTGCAGCGAATGCCGGCAACTCACGAAGTCGAACTGGTTGTCCTCGAGCAGCATTTCTGATGCATCGCCGTAGGTGTACTCGATATCGGTGATGCCGAAGTTGGTCGCCACTTCGCGTGCATAGGCAAGACTGGCCTTGGAGTGGTCGAGGGCGACGATCCTTGCCGGCTGGAATTCCTTCTGGACGAGAACAGCAAAGTCGCCGATGCCGCAGCAGACGTCGGCCATGGCAATGCCGGGCCGCAGCCCGTGCCGAGGCAGGATCGAACGCTCGTGCCGCCAGGTCATCTTCGTCTGGGTTCTCAGGATCGGGATGAAGCTGGTGTCTTCGACGAAGCTCTGTCCGGGATAGAACGTCGAATCGTACACCTCGACTGTAATCTGCGGCTCGATCTCGTTGAGATGGCCGAACATTCTGGTGGCCCAGCCGACGACGCTCGACGTTACGATCACCACGCGCAAGTCGGCGCGGGCACGGCAGGCGTCGAGGGCAACCCGCACGAAGGCATGGAATGCGGTGTTATTCATCTGGATCAGGCGTTTCACGTCGACGTAGAGTACGCCGCGCACGCCGTCGATCGCCTGCTTGAGCATTGCGATGCTATCGGCGATCTCGTCGACCGACCGCGGCCGGATGACGCCGGCGAGCGAAAACACCTGGCTGTTGGCGTCGAACGCCGCCTTGAAACTGGGAGAAAGGCCCGCGACGCTCAACTCACCAGCCCTTCCAGCGGCAGGTCGACGATCAGCGTGACAGCGTGCAATGTGCTTTCCTCAATGCGGATGCTCGCGTCGAAATTGATGGCGAGATCAAGTAGGATGGACTCGCGACTGGGCGCCATGTCGGTCGATATGGAATCGAGATAGCGGGCATGTGCATCGCTGCGATCAACCTTCGACACCGCCTCGCGGTAGAACGGGACCTGTTCGGCTGGGCATGGGAACGTGATTTGAACCCGCTCGATCGGGCCATGTCGGTAGATCGCCAGACCGATGTGACCGCTGGCGGCGCCGCTGCGGAACGAAACTTCAAGCAGTTCGTTGAGCGCCGACGAGAAGAAGTTCGAATGCCTTACCGGATCGGTCCTGTTGTGGCTGATCATCCGGGCCAGATAGCTGGAGAGATGGTCGCAATGCTGCCACTCCGAGAGAAATGTTCCCATCTCCATTTCGAACTGGAGCAGGGGCTCAAAAATCGCTTCAGCTGGAACACTGTTACCGACGTCCATGCTTGCTTTGTCCTCCATCTGCGGAACTTTGCCACGGCCCGCAGGCACTTCTAGGCTGATTTATCAGGCACGCAAACCGGTGAGCGGCCAGGCGGCCCTTGCGCCGGTGGCCGACCCGACAGCATAGCCCCTCGCCGTGTTATGATATTTCCATCGTCGACGATTGGCGCAAGTAACTGTCGATTGTATTGGGCGGCATCGGAACACCAAGGAAATACCCCTGCAATCGATCGCAGCCTTCGTGGTCCAGCCATAGGGCCTGCGCCCGCGTTTCGACGCCTTCCGCGGTCACTGACATTCCCAGCCCGTGCGCGAGCGCGATTATCGAACGCACGATCACCTGGCTCTTCTCGTCGTTCTCCAGATCCTTGATGAAATAGCGGTCGATCTTGATCGTGTCGAACGGGAAGTTCTTGAGATAACTCAGCGATGAATAGTAGGTACCGAAATCGTCGAGCGAGATCTGAATGCCGAGGACGTTCAGCGTATTGAGCGTGTCGAGATTGTTGGTCGTCTTCTCAAGCAGAACCGATTCGGTCACTTCGAGTTCGAGCCGGTCCGCCCGCAATCCGACCATATCCAGCGTCTGCGACACGCGATCAGTGAAGCCGTCGTGCAGGAACTGCGCCGGAGACAGGTTGACGGCTACGGTAAAATGCGAGGGCCATTTGGTTGCTTCGCGGCAGGCCTGCTCAAGCACCCACTGGCCGATATCGCTCATCAGCCCATCGGCTTCGGCCATCGGCACGAAGACATTGGGCGGAATGATGCCCACCAAAGGATGACGCCACCGCACCAACGCCTCGAAACCGACAATGGTGAAAGGCGGCTTCACCAGAGGCTGATACTCGAGGGAGAACTGGTTTTCCTGAAGCGCGGTGCGCAGGCTTCGGCGCAGCATTTCCCGTTGTTCCAGCACGATCAGCATCGAACGGCTGAAGGTTTTGGCGCGGCCGCGGCCCTCCTTCTTGGCCGCATAAAGGGCGATGTCGGCGGCCTTCATCAACTGTTCGCCCTCGTTGCCATCGGGCGGGGCAACGGCGATGCCAATGCTCGCACCCACGAACGCCGAAATGCCGTCGACCGTGAAAGGCTCCTTGAAGGCGTTGACCACAGCATTGGCCAGCCGCTCGGCTTCCATAGGCTGATCGGCGTCGCGCTGAATGATCGCGAATTCGTCTCCGGCAAGCCGGTAGGCGACCTCCCCGTCGCGCAGAACGCTGCGGATGCGTTCGGCTGCCATCCTCAGTACCGCATCGCCGGCACCGTGTCCGAGCGTATCGTTGATCGGTTTGAAGTCGTCGAGGTCGATCTGCATCAGCGCCGGCTTCTTTTCATGAACCGCCGGCAATACGCTTCGCAGATCATCGCTGAACTGACGCCGGTTGGGCAAACCAGTCAGGGCATCGTGCGTCGCCTGGTGAAGCAGCAGCGCACGCTCGTTTTCGCCCTGGCTCGCGGCTTCCCGCCGGACCGATGCCCCGTCCGTCTCGATGACGCCGATGCCATGTCCGGCGCGAAAGACGAGCAGTGTCCGCCGTGATCGTTTGGGCGCATCGATGATTTCGATGCTGCGTGGAACGCCATTGGCAAGAACGGATTCTGCCATTGCCTTCGAGGCCGGCTCCAACAATTCGGGGTAGACGTGCCAGAGCGTTGCATCGACCAGTTCAGCCACCTCGTAGCTTCGCTGAAGCGCGACCGAGGCCCCGACGAGATGAAGAGCCTCGTCATAAAGCGAGATGACCTCATCGGTATTGCCAAGGACGGTATCGTCCACGGAAGACGCAGCAGACAACGTCGAGTCAGTACCTGACATTCTAGCCTTTCCCTTTCCGTCGCGGTTTTGACTGGACCGCCTGTGACCATTGATATGATCGAGACGCCGTGCTCGAAATACATGGTCGTACTATTTCAGTCGACCCTTATGCATAGCTATCGCGAAAAGTGTCGCGGTCAATGCTGCTCGCCTATGGTGCGGCTGGACACCGAAGCTCCGAGCGTCGAACCGGGTGTACAAGCACAAGAATCTTCTCTGTTCGGTTGCAATTCTGTAGCTCTTTCTATCACTTGCGGACGACGCAGGCAATTTTCGTTCGACTCAATAAGCATAGCGATATCTAGCGATCTGAAGGCTTTGCTCATCGGTCGTGGTTAAAATAGTGTTATCTTGCCAACAGCGCGGATCGTCAGCATTAACCATTTTTGGTTTGACCGGCAGGACGTTCGCATGGCTTTGCGCATCACGCAAACGCCTGGCAGTTCACGCGTTCGATCGGTTTCCAAGCAATACAGTGTAACGCTCCCACCAATGGCATAACCTCAGGTTATGCGGCTCTGCAATTTTTGTCGTCTGCCGACCAGACGTCGAATCGTTATGGTGATCCACAAGAAAAGAACGGGAACGACTGTCGTTCGCCCCGCGGCGCACGACAAACATCAAAATACATTCAGCGAACAGGACGCGGCCTGCCCGGCGCAGGGTCGATCCGTGCCTGCAGTGGAGCGAAATCGTCATGGATGGCGCTGTCTTGCACTTGGGGAGTGGCAAACCGACAATGACTGAAGACGATGCTCTGGCCGCCAAAAGGATGCCTTCCGCAAAAGGCCGGGCGCGAAAGCCGCTTATCAAGCTCGACAAGTTGAGCAAACACTACGGCAATCACACGGTGCTCGACGGCATTGACCTTGAGGTGATGCCCGGAGAGGTGCTGGCGATCATCGGCCCGAGCGGCTCCGGCAAGAGCACGCTGCTGCGCTGCATCAACTATCTCGAGCCGCCGGATGGCGGCCATGTCACTATCGGCGACATCTCGCTCAACGCGGCCGCACCCGCCGGGCGATCGGAACTTTCGACCCTGCGCCGCAGCGTCGGCATGGTCTTCCAGTCCTTCAACCTCTTTCCGCATATGACGGTGTTGCGAAATGTCAGCCTGGCGCAGGAGCGCGTGCTCGGACGCAGCCGCAGAAACGCCGACGACCGGTCGATGCAATTGCTGAAGCGTGTCGGCCTGGCCGACAAGGCGCAACAGTATCCCGGCCGCTGTTCCGGCGGCCAGCAGCAGCGCATCGCCATTGCGAGAGCGCTCGCACTCGACCCTGAAGTGATGCTGTTCGACGAGCCGACCTCTGCGCTCGATCCCGAACTCGGCCTCGAAGTCCTCGCTGTCATGCGGGAACTGGCAGAAACCGGCATGACGATGATCGTTGTCACTCACGAAATGAGCTTTGCCGAGAATGTTTCCGACACGGTGATGATCATGGCCGATGGCAAGATCATCGAGAAGGGGCCGTCGGCAGACGTCATGCGCAATCCGCAGCAGGAGCGCACCAAGCGCTTCCTTCGGGCGGTGCACGACCGATGAGCACGGCCGACGTCTTCGCCATATTGCGCGGGCTCCCCTGGACGGTCGCCCTGACGCTCGGCGCGTTCTTGGCCGGCGCCGTGCTTGGGATGCCGCTGGTGGCGGCCAGGCAGAGCCGCATCCTGCCGCTGCGGATCGTGGCGATGGTGCTCATCCAGATCGTGCGCGGCATTCCGCCGATCCTCTGGCTGTTCATCATCTTCTTCGGCCTGGGAATGAGCGTCTTCCCGATCAGCCCGTTCAACGCGGCGCTGGCCGGGCTCGGCTTGATCGCGGCTGCCAACATGGCGGAAATCTACCGCGGCGCGCTGGCCTCGATACACTTCGGCCAATGGGAGGCGTCGTCGGCGCTGAACCTTGGCCGCTGGTCCACGCTGACCGACGTCGTCGCCCCGCAGGCCTTCCGCGTCGCTCTGCCTTCGGCGGCGAGCTACCTGATCGGCCTGATGAAAGAGACGGCCGTGGCTTCGACCATTGGCGTCAGCGAACTTGCCTTCCAGGGCAACCAGCTGTCGCAACTGACATTCCGCGGTCTCGAAGTCTTCGCTCTGGTCGGCATGTTCTACATCCTTTTGAGCCTGCCGGTCGCCTGGCTGTCGCGCGTCGCCGACAGCTATCTGCAAGCAAAGGTGGCCCGCTGATGTTGCCGAGCTACGAAGAACTCTCCGCCTGGCTCCCCGATCTCCTGTCGGGTCTGTCGATCAGCCTGCAGGTCACGGTGCTCAGCCTCTTGATCGGCATTCCGTTCGGGCTGCTGCTTGCACTTGGCGTGCTCGCCAAGAGCCGGTTGACAAAGATACTGGCTCTGTTCCTGGTCGAGGTCGGCCGCGGCGCGCCGGCGCTGGTGCTGCTGCAGTTCATCTATTTCGGCCTGCCGACATCGGGCCTGACGCTCGGGTCCTTCACCGCGGCCGTCATCGCGCTTGCCTGGAACACCGGCGCCTATACCAGCGAGATCATTCGCGCCAGCCTGCAGTCGATCCCGCATGGCCAGCGCGAGGCGGCCGTCGCAATTGGTCTCAATCGACTGGATGCCTTGCGCTACGTCCTGCTGCCGCAGGGCTTGCGCGTCGCGCTTCCGGCGCTGCTCGCCTTCTCGATCCTGATCTTCCAGGGCACGTCGCTGTGCTTCACCATCGCGCTGCCGGAACTCGTCAGCCGCGCCTATGAA
The DNA here is from genome assembly GCF_003024455.1 of Ensifer sp. NM-2. NCBI lineage: Bacteria > Pseudomonadati > Pseudomonadota > Alphaproteobacteria > Hyphomicrobiales > Rhizobiaceae > Ensifer > Ensifer sp. NM-2. The sequence continues at coordinate 135,925 of NZ_PVZR01000010.1, read as the reverse complement.
ATCGGCTCGAACACCTTCCGTTATTTCCCGGCGCTGCTAGCCGCCGGCGTTCTCTACGCCTCGATCTCCATCCCCGCCGCTCTCCTCGTCAGTCATGTCGAAAAGCGCGCCGGCTCCTACGCGCAACGCTGAACCAACACCACGAAAGGGCATTCAGGCATGACCACATTTGCGACCAAAACCCGCCTTCTGCTGACCGGCATCGCCGGCCTCCTCGTATCGAGCCAGGTGGCGCTTGCGCAGGATTGCACACCGAAACACACCTTCGCCACCATCGAAGAGGGTACGCTCACGGTTGCCGTCACAACCTATGTGCCGCATTCCTACCTGGACGACAGCGGCAACATGAAGGGCATCGACGGCGATATCGCTGCGGAATTTGCCAAGCGCGAATGCCTGAAGGTGAAGGCGGTCGCCGTCGATCCGGCCGCCGCCATCCAGTACGTGCTTTCGGGTCAGGCCGATATCGCCACCGGCGACTGGTACCGCACGGCCGAGCGCGCCAAGGTCATGAACCTCTCGGCGCCGCTCTACACCGATCAGATGGCAATCTATTCCAAGAACGGCTTCGCGGATGTCGGCGACCTTGAAGACAAACAGGTCGGCACAGTGCAGGGCTATCTCTGGGTCACCGACCTGAAGACCATGCTCGGTTCCAAGCTGAGGCTCTATCCGAATTCGGTCAACATGCAGCAGGACCTGTTCTCCGGCCGCATCGACGTGGCGGTGGACGGCTATTCGACCGGCGTCGTCGCTGAAAAGAACGGTGCGCTCAAGGACGTCAAGGTCAAGGTCGCTGCCTCCGACGACCGGGTGAGGGCGACCAAGGAAGCCGCACAGGCCGCGTTCCCTTATTCCTTCAACGCCAAGGAACTGGGTGTCGCGCTGGATGCCGGGATCGAGGCGATGCATGCGGATGGCACCATCGTCGGCATCCTGAAATCCTACGGCCTTGACGGTACGGCGGCCGAGACCGGCGCGCCGCGCCTGGTCCAGTAATATAGTTGCCAGCCGCAACAGGTTGCGGGAGCCGCTAGGCTCCCGTCCCCCCTCCCGGCAGGTATGCCGGTTAGCGAACAATTTGATATCGGAGACAAGACGATGACTGTCTACACAGTCACGCGGAAGACGCAGTCGTGGTACGGGGAGCAGATCGGCATCCTCATCCTCGATGCTGCGTACCCCTGCGTGCCCGGCAATGTCGGCAACGCCACCACCTATGACTTTCCGGTCCGCTTCCAGGAGGTGCGCGGCGCCTCGATCGACCGGCTGCTCAACCAGCGCGATCCCGCACTTCGCGACGTCTTCATCGAAGCGGCCGTCGAATTGCAGAACCGCGGCGTCAAGGCGATCACCGGCGCCTGTGGTTTCATGGCCTATTTCCAGGAAGAGGTTGCAGCCGCGGTCGATATTCCGGTGTTTCTGTCGAGCCTGATGCAGATCCCGTTCATGCATGCGGCCGCCGGCGGCAGCGTCGGCATCATCACGGCCAATGCTAGCCGACTGACGCCGCGCCACTTCGAGGCGAGCAACGTGCCAGGGCATATCCCTCTTGCGATTGCCGGCATGGAAGGGCAGACGGAATTCCGCGAAGCCATTCTTGAGGAGAAAGGCACGCTCGACAGCGCTCAGATCGAGCGGGAAGTGACCGAGGTTGCCCGCAAACTCGTCGAGGATAACCCGGATGTTCGCTCCATTCTGCTCGAATGCAGCGATCTGCCGCCCTATGCTCATGCGGTGCAGACGGCGACCGGTCGACCGGTCTTCGACTTCATAACCATGATCAACCACGTCCAGCAAAGCGTCGCCCGCCGGAGCCACCACGGCCACATGTGATCGGCGCCAGCGGCAAACACGTGCGATAAACCAGGAACCACTGATGTCCATGGACCACTATTACCTTCTCGGGCGCTCGGGCTTGCGGGTCAGCCGGCTCGCGCTCGGAACGATGACCTTCGGCAATGGCGGCATTCGGGGTATCGGCGGTTCGTGGGGATCGGACGAGGATGCCGCGCGCGCGATCTTCAACCGTTACCTCGAGATCGGCGGTAACTTCATCGACACGGCCGATTCTTACGCGGCTGGCGTCAGCGAGGAACTGATCGGCAAGTTCGTCGCCGAGGCGGGCATACGCGACCGGGTGGTGATTTCCACCAAGTTTTCCAACAACGTCGAGCCCGGCAATCCGAATGCCGGCGGCAACGGCCGCAAGAACCTGATGCGCGCCGTCGACGCCTCATTGCGGCGGCTGAAAACGGACTACATCGACCTCTATCTGCTGCACACCTGGGATCGGATCACACCGGCCGAAGAGGTCATGCGGACATTCGACGATCTCGTGCGCGCGGGCAAGATCCGCTACGCCGGGCTTTCCGACGTGCCGGGCTGGTATGCGGCACGCGCCCAGACCTGGGCGGAGGCGCATGCGCTGACGCCGCCGATCTGCCTGCAGCTACCGTATTCGCTGGCCGAACGCAGCATCGAGAACGAATTCGTGCCGCTCGCCCAGACGCTTGGCCTCGGCATCACCGCCTGGAGTCCACTCGCCATGGGCTTGCTCTCCGGCAAATACCGGGCCGGCCAGCAGGCCGCAGGGCGGCTTTCGCTCGACGCCTCCGGCAGCGGGCTCGGGCTCTTTACCGAACGCAATAGGCGCATTGTCGCTGCGCTCGAAGCGGTTGCCGGCGAGGTCGGCCGCAGCATGGCGCAAATCGCCCTGAACTGGGTGGTGACGCAGCCCGGCGTCGGTGCTGCCATCATCGGCGCAAGCCGGATCGAGCAGCTCGACGACAATCTGGCTGCACTGGATTTTTCGATTCCCGTCGAGTTGCGCCGGCAGTTGCAGGCGGCAAGTGCGGTTGAACCCGTCTACCCTTATTCGCTGTTTGCCGACGATTACCAGGCCGGCATTCTCAATGCCGGCGTCGCGGTCGGCGACAAGCCGCGCGGGTATTACAGCGAGACCTTTCTGCCCAGGGTCACCGACTACGTCTTTGGCCAGTCGAAATCCAAGAGCTGAGCCGCAACGGCGCGCCATTCCGGCCACCGTTATCACGAAAGGAAAGAGGCATGACCGTGATGCCCGCAAACCTGACATCAACAGGCACCGCTGCCTCATTCGTCCTGACGCTCGCCTGCGACGACCAGCCCGGCATCGTTGCCGCGGTGACGACCGAGCTTGCGGCGATCGGCGGCAACATCGTCGAAAGCAATCAGTTCCGCGACGTCGAGACCAACTGCTTCTTCATGCGCATTGCCTTTACCGGTCCGTTGGGCATGTCGCGAGACGGTGTCGAGCGGGCGCTGAAACCGGCGATCGATCGCTTCGGCATGAGGGCCACGGTTGCCGACGCGACACGGCGGCCGAAGATCATCGTGATGGTCTCGAGGTTCGATCATGCGATGCTGCATCTGCTCTACCAGATCCGCGTCGGCTGGCTGAATGCCGAGGTGGTCGCCATCGTCTCCAATCATGACGACAGCGCAAGGACCTCCGAGCTCGGAGGTATCCCCTATCACCACTGGAAAGTGACGAAGGACAACAAGGCCGAACAGGAGCAGCGGCTGATCGATCTGGCGCGTGAGACGGAGGCCGACCTCGTTATCCTCGCCCGCTACATGCAGGTCCTTACGGACAACCTGTCGAACCGGCTCTACGGCAGGATCATCAATATCCACCATTCGTTCCTGCCGTCCTTCAAGGGCGCCAAGCCCTATCACCAGGCCCATGCGCGCGGCGTCAAGCTGATCGGGGCGACCGCGCATTATGTCACGCCCGACCTCGACGAGGGCCCGATCATCGAGCAGGAGACGGAGCGGGTCAGCCATTCGATGAGTGCCGAGGATTTTGTCGCCACCGGCCGCGATATCGAAAGCCGGGTTCTCGCCCGGGCGGTGAAGATGCACCTGGAAAACCGCGTCATGCTCAACGGCCACAGGACGGTGGTCTTTACACAGTGATGGCGGCGTTATCATTGTCATGATTGATGGAAGTTGCGGGAAAAGACGAGCGACACCCCCGCACGAAGGACCTGAACGATGCTGAATGATCCCCGCTCCCATGGGCTTTGGGAAAAGACCGCCCCGCCGCCGCCGGTCACCGGCCCGCTTGCCGCTGACGCATTCGCCGATGTGGTCGTCGTCGGCGGCGGCTTCACCGGCATTTCGGCTGCCCTGCATCTGGCGGAAGCCGGCCGCAGCGTCATCCTGCTCGAGGGGGCGGAGATCGGCTTTGGCGGTGCGGGCCGAAATGTCGGTCTGATCAATGCCGGCATGTGGGTGATGCCTGACGATCTACCAGGCGAGCTCGGCGATGTGCATGGAGAGCGGCTGCTGGATCTGCTCGGCAACGGGCCGCGCGTCGTGATCGACCTGATCGACAAGCACGCGATCGCCTGCGAACTCGAACGCAACGGCACGCTGCACTGTGCCGTCGGCGATGCCGGCCTGAGGGAGATCAAGGACCGTGCGTCGCAATGGCAAAAGCGCGGCGCGCCGGTCGAACTTCTCGATGCGGCCGAGACCGCCGCAAGGATCGGCACGACCGCCTATGCCGGCGCCCTGCTCGACAGACGGGCGGGCACCTTGCAGCCGCTCGCCTATGTGCGCGGCCTGGCGCATGCGGCCCAGCGCGCCGGCGTTGTCCTGCACACTTCGAGCCGGGTCGTCTCGACGGAGCGGATCGGCAGTGGCTGGAAGGTGGTGACCGACAGGGCGTCCGTGACGGCGGACTGGATCATCGTCGCGACTGATGCCTATAGCACCGGCCCATGGGAACGGGTGCGGACCGAGCAGGTGTATCTGCCCTATTTCAATCTTGCGACGCGGCCGCTCGCACCCGACTTGCTCTCGAGTATTCTGCCCAACCGCGAAGGCGTTTGGGACACCAAGGAAATCCTTTCGTCCTTCCGCATGGACAAGGCGGGCAGGCTGGTGTTCGGCAGCGTCGGTGCCTTGCGCAACGGCGGTGCGGCCGTCCACAAGGCCTGGGCCCGCCGCTCGCTTGCCCGGCTTTTCCCGCAATTGGGCAAGGTCGATTTCGAGTGCGAATGGTACGGCCAGATCGGCATGACCACCAATGCATTGCCACGGTTCCACCGCTTCGCGCCGAATGTCGTCGGCTTTTCCGGCTATAACGGTCGTGGCATCGCGCCGGGAACGGTGTTCGGCCGGGTGCTGGCGCGTCACATCCTGGGCGAGATCACCGAGGCGGAGCTGCCGCTGCCGCTCAGCGACCCGAGCGATCCGCCGATGCGGCGTCTGAAGGAAGTCTATTACGAGGCAGGAGCCCAGGTCGCCCACTTCGTCGGCGAGCGGTTCTAACCAACCTCGTCGGCGAAAATGTCGGCGTCGGCATTCTGCTCCATCAGCCAGTCGCGAAAGATCTCGGTGCCCCGCTTCGGCGGGCGCTGGGAAGGCATGACGATATGGATGCTCTGGCCAGAGTGATAGCTCGCTCGGATCGGGCAGACGAGCTTGCCCGCCTTCAGGTGGTCGTGCACCAGATGCTTCCAGCCGAGCGCGACGCCTTGCCCGTGCACGGCTGCCTCGATCGAATTGAGTGCATCGGTGAAGACGAAATCCTGCGTCAGCTTGGCGGCCGAGACTTCATTGCGCTCGAGATATTCCCGCCAACCGACGCGTGAGCGATGTCGCTCCTCGAAATGCAGCAGCGTGTGGTTGAGCAGGTCGGCTGGGGTTTCGATCGGCCCATGCTCTCTCAGATAGGCGGGGCTGCACACCGGCCAGACTTCCTCGGTGACGAAATGCCAGGCGTGAATACCCGGCCATTTGCCGGTCCCGAGCCGGGCAGAAAGATCGATATCCTCCTCCAAGAGGTCCTGGTCGTCGCGGCTGCTTTCGGCAATGCGCAAGGCGATATCAGGATGCTGCGCCTTGAAGGCCTTCAGCCTGGGAAGAAGCCACAATTGCACGAAGGATGCGGAGAACGAGACGCGCACGATATCACGCGAGTGCTTTTGCCTCAGCGACGAGATCACCATGTGCAGATGGTCGAACGCTTCCTGGGTTTCCTTGTAGAGCCGTTTGCCCTCGGCCGTCAGTTCCAGCCGGGCGTGTTCGCGGCGGAAGAGTTTCAGGCCGGTCGCCTCTTCCAGGAGTCGGATCGTCTTGCTGACGGCCGGCTGGCTGACATTCAGCTCTTCCGCAGCACCGGTAAAGCTCTGCCGCCGGGCGGCGGCCTCAAAGACGAAGAGATAGTTGGCGGAGGGGACGAGCGAGCGGAGTCTATGCATAAACTGAGGTTATGCCCCCGGACAATTTTTAGCAAGATTACAAGCGTGCCAGCCGTTTGTAAGTTGCTGAAAATTCCACATAAGGGAACCTCTTTATGCAAACTCATGCACGGGCTGTGGTCATCGGTGGCGGTTGCGTCGGCGCAGCCATTCTCTACGGTCTGACGAAGCGCGGCTGGACCGATGTCGCGCTGCTCGAACGCACGCAGCTGACAGCCGGCTCGACCTGGCACGCCGCCGGCCTCATTCCGTCCTATGCCCGCAGCATCAATATCGGCCGCATGATCGCCAAGACCATCGAGATCTACGAGGGCCTCGAAGCCGAAACCGGCCAGCATGTCGGTTGGCACAAATGCGGCCAGTTGCGCATCGCCAATACCCGCGACCGTTTCGACGAGTACAAGAGCTACATGAGCGTTGCCGAGGTTCAGGGCATTCGCGCCGAACTCGTCTCACCGGCGGAAGCCCGCGAACTCTGGCCGCTGCTTGAGAACAACAAGGAGATGCTCGGCGCGCTCTATCATCCTGATGACGGTCACATCGCGCCGGCCGACGTCACCCAGGCGATGGCCAAGGGCGCGCGCGATCGCGGCGCCAAGATCTATCTCAACACTGAGGTGCGCGGCTTCGAGCGCATGCCGAGCGGCGAATGGAAGATCAAGACCAACCAGGGCGAGATCATCTGCGAACATATCATTTCGGCGACGGGCAACTATGCGCGCCAGACCGGCGCGATGCTCGGACTCGAAATCCCAGCGATCCCGATCGTCCACCAATACTGGATCACCGATGCCGTCCCTGAAGTGATCGAGCGCAAGCGCCAGGGCCTGCCGGAGATGCCGATCCTGCGCGACGAGGGGTTCGAGGGCTACCTGCGCGAGGAGGGCGACGGCCTGATGTTCGGTCCCTACGAGAAGACAGAGCATCTGAAGCTGTTTGCCGAAAACGGCGTGCCGGAATGGTTCGGCGCCGACCTGCTGGAAGAGGATTTCGATTCGGTCGCCTGGAACTGGGAGCGGGCAATGGACCTCGTGCCGGCGCTCGGTCGCGTCGGCATCAAGGCCAATGTCCGCGGTCCCTTCCAAATGACTGCCGACGAACTGCCGCTGGTGGGGCCGGCCTGGGGGCTCGACAATGTCTGGATCGCCGAAGGCGTGCCCGGCGGCATCCTCTGGGGTGGCGCGATCGGTTACTATCTCTCCGAGCGTATCGTCGAAGGCGGCAACAGCCTCGATACCTCCGAGCTCGACCCGCGCCGCTTCGGCGACTACGCCAACAAGAATTGGACGCGCGAAAAGGTGCGCGAAGCCTGGGGCACCCATGCCGAACAGCACTATCCCGGTCAGGACATGCCGGCCGCCCGGCCGCAGAAGACTGCACCGTCCTATGATCGGTTGACCGAGAAGGGCGCCGTCTGGAGTGTACTCAACGGCTGGGAAATGCCGAACTGGTTCGCGCCTGAGGGCGTAGAAGCCAAGGATCAGTACAGCTGGCGCTGGACCGAGAAGGGCAAATATGTCGGCGAGGAGGTTCACGCCGTCAGAAATGCCGTCGGCCTCGTCGAAATGACGCCGATGACGAAGTTCGAAGTGAGTGGCCCCGGCGCCGAAGCCTGGCTTGACGGCATCCTTGCCAACCGTTTGCCGAAGACCGGCCGCGTCAACCTCAGCCATCATCTGACCCCGAAGGGTGGTGTCCAGGCGGAATATGTCGTCGCCCGGCTGAAAGACGGCTCGTTCTACCTGATTTCGACGCCGCGAGCCGAGCGCTGGAATTTCGACGATCTGTCGAAGCTTCTGCCTAGGGATGGCAGCGTCCAGCTTCGCAATGTCACCAACGATCGCGGCTGCTTCACCATCGTTGGCCCGAAGGCGCGCGACGTGCTGCAATCGCTGACCGAGATCGATCTCTCCAACGAGGCGTTCCCATGGTTCGGGGTGCAATCGGGCACGGTGGGGCTCGCCAGCGACGTCCGCCTGCTGCGCGTCAACTACGAGGGCGAACTCGGCTGGGAACTCTATCATCCGCTCTGCTACCAGCGACACCTGCTCGATGCGCTGCTAGCCGCCGGTAAGGCCCATGGCCTGAGGCTGATCGGACTGCAGGCGCTGGAATCGCTGCGTCTCGAAAAGTCCTACCGGGCGATGTATCGCGACATGAACCCGGAACTCAGCGCCTGGGAAAGCAGCCTCGATCGCTTCGTGCGCCTCGACAAGGGCGAGTTCATCGGCCGCGACGCTCTGGCAAAGGCAAAGGAAGAGGGCATTGCCCGTCGTTCCTTCACCATCGCGATCGACACCGATGGCGCAAGCTCGCTGATTTATGAGGGCGTCTACCACCAGGGCAAGCTGGTCGGGCGCATCACCTCGGGCGGTTATGCCTACACGCTCGGCCACGACGTCGCCTTCGCATTACTGCCGGTCGAGCTTGGCGTTCCGGGGACGGAGCTCGAAGTCCCGATCCTCGGCGAGCGGCGCAAGGCCCGCGTCATCGCGGAATCGCCCTATGATCCCGAAGCTAAGCGCGGGCGGATGTAACCACCGTCAGCAGACAACGAAAATTGCCGGAAAGGGTTGGCCATGAAAATACTTGTGACGGTTAAGCGGGTGGTTGACTACAACGTCAAGATCCGGGTGAAGGCTGACGGCTCGGGTGTCGAGCTTGCCAACGTGAAGATGTCGATGAACCCGTTCGACGAGATCTCAGTGGAAGAAGCGCTGCGGCTGAAGGAAGCCGGCAAGGCCGACGAGGTCGTGGTCGTCTCGGTCGGTCCGGCCAAGGCCGAGGAAACGCTGCGCACGGCGCTCGCCATGGGCGCCGACCGGGCGATCCTGGTCGAGACCGACGACCAGGTCGAGCCGCTCACTGTTGCCAAGATCGTCAAGGGTGTGGCCGAGGCCGAACAGCCGGGGCTGATCATCGTCGGCAAGCAGGCGATCGATGATGACTCGAACCAGACCGGCCAGATGCTGTCGGCGCTCTTGGGCTGGGCCCAGGGCACCTTTGCCTCCAAGGTCGAGATCGGTGACGGCAAGGCACCAGAGGGCACAGCAAGGGTGACGCGCGAGGTCGACGGCGGCCTGCAGACGATCGACATCAAGCTGCCGGCGGTGGTGACCACCGACCTGCGCCTGAACGAGCCGCGTTATGCCTCGCTTCCCAACATCATGAAGGCGAAGAAGAAGCCGCTCAACAAGAAGACCCCTGCCGACTTCGGCGTCGACACCACGGCGCGGCTGAAGGTGCTGAAGACCGAGGAGCCGGAAGGCCGCAAGGCCGGCATCAAGGTCAAGTCGGTGGCCGAGCTGGTCGAAAAGCTCAAGACCGAAGCCGGCGTGCTCTAGTTCATGCGTCCGCAAAGTGGGAACCGGTTTGCGGACAAACGCATGAACCACGTCAGAACCGTTGAGCTCCGATCGCCAAGGGATCGTTGAGCTCGAACCGAAAGGGAGAACAAAACCATGGCTATTCTGCTTCTGGCTGACCACGACGGCAGCCACCTTTCCGACCAGACGGCAAAGGCGCTGACGGCGGCCGCCAAAATTGGCGGCGACGTGCATGTGCTGGTGGCCGGTGCCGGTGCCAAGGCGGCTGCCGACCAGGCCGCCAAGCTTTCCGGCGTTGCCAAGGTGCTGGTGGCCGAGGATGCAAGCCTTGCCAACAATCTGGCCGAACCCTTGGCGGCGCTGATCGTTTCGCTGTCGGGCAATTACGACACCATCCTTGCTGCTGCTACTTCGGTCGGCAAGAACGTCCTGCCGCGGGTTGCAGCGCTTCTCGATGTCGCCCAGGTTTCGGAAATCACCGAGGTGGTTTCCGCCGATACCTTCAAGCGTCCGATCTATGCCGGCAACGCCATCCAGACGGTGCAGACGACGGAAGCGAAAAAGGTGATCACCGTGCGCACCGCCTCGTTCGCCTCGGCCGCCGAGGGTGGTTCAGCTTCGGTCGAGACGATCGCGGCTGCGGCCAATCCCGGTCTGTCGAGCTTCGTTGCCGACGCGCTGTCGTCGTCGGATCGTCCGGAGCTGACCTCGGCCAAGATCATCATCTCGGGCGGCCGTGCACTCGGCTCGTCGGAAAAATTCAAGGAAGTGATCCTGCCGGTTGCCGACAAGCTCGGCGCTGCCGTCGGTGCATCGCGCGCGGCAGTCGACGCCGGTTATGCCCCGAACGACTGGCAGGTCGGCCAGACCGGCAAGGTGGTTGCCCCAGATCTCTACATTGCCTGCGGCATCTCCGGTGCGATCCAGCATCTGGCCGGCATGAAGGACTCGAAGGTCATCGTCGCCATCAACAAGGACGAGGAGGCGCCGATCTTCCAGGTTGCCGACTACGGCCTCGTCGCCGACCTGTTCGAAGCCCTGCCGGAGATGGAACGGGCATCCTGATGAGACTTCAGAGACGACGGCTGAACGTTGACGTTCAGCCGTCGATCCTGATCGTGCGTGCGCCGACATGCAGCGCCCGACCGGCGCCAAAACCCATGATCGCCGCGCCGAGGCCGAGCGTCACGAACAGGATCGCGGCTGCGTCGAAGCTGCCGGTCCAGTCGCGGATCAGGCCGACGAGCAACGGGCCGATGGCGGCGAGCACATAGCCGACGCCTTGTGCCATGCCCGAGAGATGGGCGGCGACATGGGAATCGGGCGAGCGCAAGACGATGAGCGTCATCGCCACAGCGATCAGCCCGCCCTGGCCGAAGCCCTGGAGAATGGCCCAGAAGATCACCGTCGACGGCGGCGCGAACAGAATGCCGAGGAGCGCGATCACTGCGGCTGCGATCAGCGCGACATTGATGCCACGCTGGTCCTTGCGCCTGATGGCAAAGGAGGGAACCAGCAGGCAGGTGACGACCTGGGTCATGATCGAGACCGAAACGATGACGCCTGCCGTTGCCGGGTCGAAGCCGCGCTCCCTGAGAATGGGGGCGAGCCAGCCGAAGATGCAGTAGGCCAGAGCCGACTGCAGCCCCATGAACAGCGTTACCTGCCAGGCCAGCCGGTCGCGCCAAAGGCCGACGACACGAAAGCCGGTGTGTCTGACCTGCGCCTTGCTGCCAAGCGCCTGCGGCATCCAGATCAACAGCACGATGAAGGCGGGAAGCGCCCAGATGGCGAGTGCACCGGACCACGAGCCGGTAACACCGTGTTCGAGCGGCAGGGTCAGGCCGGCGGCACCGGCCGCGCCGGCGCAGAGCGCCATTGTATAAAGCCCGGTCATGATCGCCGCCTTGTCGGCAAAGTCGCGCTTGACGAGGCCCGGGAGCAGCACGTTGCCGATGGCGATCGCCGCCCCGGCGGCGAATGTCGACAGGAAGAGCACCGGTACGGGGCCGAAACCGCGCAGCACTGTCCCGAGCGCGAGCAGAGCCAAGGCGCCAAGCAGGGTGCGTTCGGCACCGAAGCGCTGTGCCAGCTTTGGTGCCAGCGGCGCAAACAGGCCGAGGCAGAGCACCGGCAGCGTCGTCAGCAGGCTGGCGCCGGCAGTCGTTAAGCCGGTATCGCGCATCACCTCCGGCAGCAACACCGAGAGGCTGGAAAACAGCGGTCGCAGGTTGAAGGCGATCAGCACGAGGCTGGCGCCGAGGACGAAACGCGCCGCTCCCCGCGGCAACACCGGCGGCTGAGGCTCGGGTACGCTGTCGGCTTCGGCGTCGATGAGCTGGTCTTCGAGACCGTTGATGGCTGCGACCTGATGGGCCGAGGAATTGGGATCACGGAAAGTCTGGTTCATTGCGAAAGAAGCCTGTCGAGTTCGCGAAGCACCGGCGCCATGAAGGCGCGAACGGCGGACGCGGCGCGGTCCGGATCGCCGGTGGCGATCGCCGCGACGATCGCCGCATGGGCCTGTTCGTCGGGTTCCGGCACGTCGCCCTTCAGCGTCGAGTGAATGGTTTCGAGGATCGATGAGGTGAAGAAATCGTAGAGCCCGACGATGGCGCGGTTGCCGGAGGCTTCGACGATGGATTTGTGAAAGGCGATGTCGCGATGGCCGAAGGCCTCGTAGCCGCCATCGGCAACTGTGCCGCGAGCCTTCAGCAGCCGGGTCATGCGTTCGAGGTCGGCGGGTGTATGGCGGATCGCCGCAAGCCTTGCCGCCTCGACATCGAGGGCGGCGCGCGCCTCCCATTGGTCGCGCAGACCGGCGCGTTTGACACGGTCGAGCGCGCCTGCCGGATCGACCGTCGAGCGCACATAGGTGCCGGAGCCCTGGCGGGTGTCGAGCAGACCCTGCGAGACCAGCACACGCACGGCCTCGCGCACCGTGCCCCGGCTGACGGACAACAGCTCGGTCAATAGAGTTTCGTTCGGGATGCGGTCGCCGACGCCCCAGCGGCCGCTGACGATCTCGGCGCGCAGGCTTTCGGCCGCACTGTCGGCCAGATTGGTTCGATTGACGGGCTGCATGATAAACTCATCAAGTCATCAGATGACCTAACGAATACGTCTGAGTTTAGTCGCTGTCAATTGGTTGTGGTGGAATCGGGGCGACATCGGCCGAATGCGCGGCGACGCTGGTCGGTGGAGGGCTGTTGTCGGGCGACCGCGCATCTCCGCGAGGTGGGGCTGTCGCGTTCCATCGGGAGTCGACAGAACAAAGCGATAAAATACTTCCTTCGACTAAATCCTCGACGGAAGCCGATCAATGATCGGTGGTCTGGCCGTCGGTGATGCTGAGCAACGTCTTTTCCATATCCGGCTCGTCGCCGGAGCAGACGCACAGCATTTCCGCGTCGCCTTCGCCGACCGAGAGATAAGCGTGGCCCATCGTCGAGTCGATATAGACGCTTTCGCCGGCTTTCAGTCGCACCGGCGCATATTGATCCGTATGCAGCTCGATCTCGCCCTTGAGCACGATCAGGAATTCTTCGCCGGCATGAGGGGTCAGCGGACCGAACTCTGCAAGCGTGCGCGCGCGGGCATGGGCGAGGATCGGCACCATGCGTTTCCTCACCAGATCGGTTGCAAGGTAGTGGTAGTCGTAATTGCGGGTCAGCTGCCGCAGCGTCGTCGTGGCCGAGGTTACCGAGCGGCGCGTGCGGGCGGCGGGCTGCTTGCTGTCGCCACTGAGCAATTCGGTGACATGCACGCCGAGGCCGGCGCAGATCTGCAGCAGCTTGTCATAGGTCAGCGACATCTGGTCGTTCTCCACCTTGGACAAGGTCGAGACGGCAACGCCGGTCAGGTGGCTGACGTCCTGAAGGGTCCAGCCGTGATGTTTCCTCAGGTTCCGCAGGCAATCGCCGAGGTTTGGCTGTTCCGACATGGTTCTCTCCGGCAAACGAGATCTACCTAGCTAGTTCAACTCTGGCCGCCTCGCAACAAGCGCCAAGAATTTTCCGATACGCTAAATATTGACCGTATCGGAAAATGAATTTACCAATGGCTATGCGCTCAGGATCCTCTTCTCCCAAAGTGATTGTCATTGGCGGCGGTATCGCCGGCCTGTCGGTTGCGGCTGCCGTCCAAGAATGGGCATCGGTCGTCCTCATCGAGCGGGAGGCGCATCTCGGCTATCACGCAAGCGGCCGCTCGGCGGCGCTTTTTGCCGAGACCTACGGCAACACGGTGGTCAGAGCGCTCTCCATTGCCAGCCGGCCGGCCATCGTCGATGGCGGCTTTGCCGAGCATGTGCGCGGCGCCTTGCATTTCGGTGGGTGCGACGACGATGCGATGGTCGATGAACTGGCGCAGAAGTACCAGGCGCTCGTGCCCAGCGTCCGGCGACTTTCGGCAGACGAAGTCAGCGTGCTTATTCCCGTCATTCGTGCCGATACCACGTGCGGCGGCGTCTACGAGCCCGGCGCTCTCGATATCGACACCGGCAAGATGGTCCATGCCGCGGCCGCCGCTCTGAAGGCGCTTGGCGGGACTGTCATTTCGGGCGAGGAAGTGCTGCAGATCTCCCGTATTTCCGGCCGCTTTCAAGTGGTGACTTCGGCCGGCTCCTACGAAGGCGATATGGTCGTCAACGCGGCGGGCGCCTGGGTCGATGTGATCGCCGAGCGGGCAGGGCTGGCGGGGCTCGGGTTCTCGCCCAAACGGCGCACCGCCTTCATGTTCGACCCGCCCGCGGGGCTCGACGCGCGCACATGGCCGCTCGCCGTCGATCTGCATGAGCGTTTCTATTTCAAGCCGGATGCCGGAAAGCTGATCGGCTCGCTGGCGGATGAAACGGATTCACCGCCCTGCGACGCCTATCCCGAAGATATTGACGTCGCCATCGCGGTCGACCGGATCGAGCAGGCGACCGAACTTCGCATCGGCCGCCCGCAAAGGCCATGGGCCGGATTGCGCACCTTCTCGCCGGACCGCACGCCTGTCGTCGGCTTCGATCCGCGCCTGCCGGGCTTCTTCTGGCTCGGCGGCCAGGGCGGTTATGGTTTCCAGGTGTCGCTGACCCTGGCGCGGATCGCCTCGGCGCTGCTGCGCGATGCCGCGATGCCTGCGGATGTCGCCTCCCTCGGCGTCGAGTTCGGTGCGCTGGCACCCGTCCGATTTATGGCGGCGGCGCACACCCCGTCGCTTTCCCCGGCCGGCCCATGACCGGATAGACCATCAAGATCGAAACGTCGTCGATGCGGTTAGGAGAACCCCGCTACGACGTCAACACAAAGGCAACCAGGAGCGTTTGCTATGAAATCCACACGTCTGATTCTGCGCACCGCGCTCGTCGCATCGACAATCCTCATGGGCGGGCAGGCCTATGCGAAGACGCTGGTCTACTGCTCGGAGGCGAGCCCCGAGACCTTCAACCCGATGATCGGAACGGCGGATTCGACTATGGATGCCGCGGCCAAGCCGATTTTCAACCGGCTGGTGGAATTCAAGCCGGGGACGACGGAAGTCGGGCCGGCGCTCGCCGAGAGCTGGGATGTGTCCGAAGACGGCAAGGTCTACACCTTCCATCTGCGCCATGGCGTCAAGTTCCACACCAACGCGCAGTTTACGCCGACACGCGAATTCAACGCCGACGACGTGCTCTACACCTTTGACCGCCAGCGCAACGCCGACAATCCGTACCACAAGCTCTCGAACGCCTCATACGAATACTTCAGCGCGCTTGGGCTTGGGCCGTTGATCGAGAAGATCGAAAAGCTGGACGATCATACCGTGCGCTTCACACTGACGTCGGCAAACGTCACCTTCCTGCCCAGCATTGCGCTCGACTACCTCTCCATTCTCTCGCTGGAGCAGACCGAGAAGATGGTCGCAGCCGGCACCCCGGAGCTGATCGACCAGGCGCCCGTCGGCACAGGGCCGTTCATCCTTGAGGCCTATGCGCAGGACAGCCAGATTCGCTATGCGGCCAACAAGGACTATTGGAACGGTGCGCCGAAGATCGATACCCTCGTCTTTGCGATCACACCGGAGCCCACCGTGCGGGTCGCCCGGCTGAAGGCGAACGAGTGCCAGGTGGCGGCGCCACCACCGCCCGGAGCCGTCGCCGATCTCAAGAACGACCCCGAGGTGACGGTCTATAACCTCGAAGGCCAGAATATCGGCGTTCTCGGCTTCAACGTCGAACACAAGCCGCTCGGTGATGCGCGTATCCGCCTGGCGCTCGCCAAGGCGGTCAACCGGCAGGCGATCGTGGAAGCCGTGTATCAGGGTGCAGGCAGCGTTGCCGGCAGCGTGGTGCCGCCTGCACAGCTCGGTGCGGCCAAGGACGCGGGCATCGACTACGATCCGGAAGGCGCCAAGGCGCTTTTGAAGGAAGCAGGCCACGAGGGCGACCTGTCGATCGCGCTCTGGGCGATGCCGGTGTCGCGGCCCTACAACCCGAACGCCCGCCGTATGGCAGAGATGATCCAGGCCGACTGGAATGCCATCGGCGTGAAAACCGAGATCGTCAGCTTCGAGTGGGCCGAGTATCTGACCCGCACCGCCAAGGGCGAGCATGACGCCTTCCTGCTCGGCGGCAGCAGCGACAACGGTGATCCGGATAATATGCTGAGCTATCTGCTTAGCTGCGACGGCGTGAAGGGCGGCTCCAACCGGGCGCGCTGGTGCAACGCCGACTTTGAAAAGTTGCTTCAGGATGCGCGCGTCGCCGCCGATCCCAAGGAACGGGCAGCGCTTTACGGCAAGGCGCAGGCCATCCTCAAGGCGGAAGTGCCTGTTGCGCCGATCGCCCATTCCGTCGTGTCGATCCCTGTGCGCAAGAGCGTGAAAAATTACGTTCTCGACGCCTTCGGCCGCCAGAACTTCGCCAACGTCGATATCGCGGAGTAAGCCGGATGGACGAGATGACAATGAGCGGCGGCGTCACGCTTGCCGATCTAAGCCGACTGCTTCAAGGCTACATCAACGATGGTGCCGTCGGCGCCTCCCTGGCCTTTTCACAGGGCGATGGCGAGACCGTCACCTTGACCTCGGGACTTTCCGACCGGGCGCGGGGGATACCGGTTTCCCCAACGCAACTGTTCAAGATCGGCAGCTGCACCAAGACGTTTACCGTTGCCGCCCTGATGAAGCTGGCGGAAAGCGGTGTGGTGGAGCTTGGCGCGCCGATCTCGCACTGGTTCCCGGACCTTCCCGGTGCCGCTGCCATTTCGGTGCGCCAACTCGTCAACCATCGCGGCGGGTTGCCGGAATTCGAGTACGACATACCGATGACCCCGGACCGCATCTGGACGCCGGCCGAACTCGTCGATCTCGCGTTTCGGGTCGGCACTCAGTCGGCGCCCGGCGGTCCGGCCGTCTACAACAACACCGGCTATGTGCTTGCCGGCATGTTGATCGAAGAGGTCACCGGAAAGTCGCTCGGCGATTATGTCCGCCATCAGGTGCTCGAACCGCTCGGGCTCGAAAACACCTGGTCGCCTTCGACCGAGAGCTTCCCGGAAGAGCGCATGGTGCGCGGCTACTACCACCGACCGCCACCGGCTGCGGATGCAGGGGCGGGCATCGCTGCCGGAGCCGAGATGTGGCGCATGGACGGCGTCCTGCCCTATTCCGACGCGCTGCAGGATTCATCGGATTCGTTTCCGTTCACGGCGGCCTATGGCTGCGGCGACATGGTCTCGACGCCCGGCGACATGATCGCCTTCATTCGGGCGCTGTTTGGCGGCAAGTTGCTGGCGGACGGAATGTTCCGGGAGATGAGCGAAAGCCGTGTCGCCGTTAGCTTTCCCGGTACGCGGATGCGCGAGACCGGGGCGGGGCTGTTCCAGAGCAGCTACGCGGATCGGCTCGTCTATGGCCACCAGGGCAGCATCCCCGGCTATGTTACCGTGATGCAGCACGAGCCGAAATCGGGTCTGACAATCGCCATGACCAGCAATGTGGGCTCGGGCTACCGGATGTCCTTTTACGCCAGCGGTCTGCATCAAGTGCTCGATCAGGCAATCGGCATCATCATGGACAGCTAAGCCCGCTGGCGATCACGTCTCGAAATCAGCTCGACCGCCCGTTCGGGCGGTCGAGCGTTTTGACAGCATTGTTATGAAATGAGGACGTCGACCTTTTCGAAGGTCCGGACGTCGATCAGCCCCTTGTCGGAGATGCGCAGTTCGGGAATGACGACGAGCGCCAGCAGCGAATGCTGCATGTAGGCGTTGTTCAGCCGGCAGCCGCAGACGCGCATCGCTTCGACTAGTGCCGCGGCCTTGTCCGCCACGATCTCGGCACGCTGATCCGACATCAGCCCCGCGACCGGCAGTTCAACCAGTGCAAGCTCCTTGCCGTGCTTGATCACCACGATGCCGCCGCCGACCTCGTGCAGCCGGTTCGCGGCTTTCGCCATGTCGTCCTTGTTGGTGCCGACGACGATCATGTGGTGGCTGTCGTGGGCCACGGTGCTTGCAACCGCGCAATCGCTGTCATAGCCGAAGCCGGAGACGAAGGCATTGACGACGTCGCCGGTGCCGCGATGACGCTCCACCAGCGCGATCTGGCAGACGTCCTGGGCGCGATCCATCTCGATGATGCCGCCCGCCGCCGAAAGCTCGGCTTCAAGCGCACGCGTCGGCGCCTGGTTCTCGACGACGCCGATCACCCGGACCCGCGCGCGGGTCGCGGTGCTGTTAAGCCCGATGTCGAAATCTCCGGCCTTGAGCGTCTTGCCGAGGTGCACGGTGTTGCGGGCGCTTTCCGGATAAACGAAGGGCGGGATATCGCGCACCAAGGCGCCGGAATCTGCCAGCAGTTCGCCGCGGGCAAACACCATCTCGATCGGCAGGGCAGCAAGGTCCGACGTGATGATCAGGTCGGCCCGTCGTCCTGGTGCGATCGAGCCGAGTTCCCGCTCGACGCCGAAATGCTGGGCGGTGTTGAGCGTGGCCATCTGGATGGCGGTGATCGGCTTCAGCCCTTGGGCGATGGCGTGGCGAACCACCCGGTTCATGTGGCCGTCGTGGACCAGCGTGCCGGAGTGGCTGTCGTCGGTGCAGAGCAGGAAGTTGCGCGGATCGACGCCGGCTTCAGTGATCGCCTTGACCTGGGCGGCAACGTCGAACCAGGCTGAGCCGAGCCGCAACATCGCACGCATGCCCTGTCTGACGCGGGCAATCGCGTCCTCGACGGTCGTTCCTTCATGATCGTCGGCCGGGCCGCCAGCGGCGTAGGCGTGAAACTCCCGGCCGAGATGCGGCGAAGCATAGTGTCCGCCGACGGTCAGCCGCGCATCCTGGGTTGCCGCGATTTCTGCGACCATCTTGGGATCGTTAAAGGCGACACCAGGAAAGTTCATCATCTCGCCAAGCCCGATGATGTTCGGCCAGCTCAACGCTTCGGCCACGTCCGTGGCCGAGAGTTCAGCACCCGCCGTCTCGAGCCCGGGCGCGCTCGGCACGCAGCTCGGCACCTGCACGTAGACATTGATCGGCAGGCTTTGCGCCTCGTCGTTCATCAGCCGCACGCCGGCCAGGCCGAGCACGTTGGCGATCTCGTGCGGGTCGATGAACATCGTCGTCGTGCCGTGCGGGATGACGGCGCGCGCAAATTCGGTGACGGTGACGAGACCGCTTTCGACATGCATATGCGCGTCGCAGAGCCCCGGCACGAGATAACGCCCGGCAGCGTCGACGACCTTGGTGCCTTCACCGATCGTATGGCTGGCGTCGGCCCCGACATAGGCGAAGCGGCCGGCTTTGACCGCGATGTCGGTGTGCGGAATGATCTCGCCGGAATAGACGTTGACCCATTTGCCGTTGCGGATGACGAGGTCCGCCGGCGCACGGCCCATGGCGACGTCGACGAGCTCGGGTGCGGTCCTCGACCAGGATTGGAGCATGACAGTTTCCTTCAATGGAGACGATGTCGGCGCCCCCTTTGACGTCTGAGTAAAAAGGAGGCGCCGACAGGTTTACTGGGTCTGGGCGATGAGCGCTGCCGCCAAGAGGGCGACGAACCACATGACCGGTTTTACATCGCCCGCCCGCCCGCAGACCAGCTTGATCAGCACATAGGCAATGATTGCGAGCGACAGCCCGAGCGTGATCGAGAATGTCAGCGGGATCAGCACGATGGCAAGGAACGCCGGGATCGCTTCGTCGATGTCGGTCCAGCGGATCTTGCTCATCGGCTCGGACATGAAGAGGCCGGTGAGGATCAGAACGGGCGCGGTTGCCACGGCCGGAACGAGCGACAACAGCGGCGACAGGAACAGGAACGGCACGAACAGCAGGCCGGCGACAAGGGCGACAAGCCCGGTACGGCCGCCCTGCGCAATGCCAGCGCCCGATTCCAGATAGACGGTGGCGGGGCTGGTGCCGAGCGGTGCGGAGATCAGCGCAGCGACGGCGTCGACATGCATGGATTGCTTGATGTTGCGCGGCAATCCCTGCTCGTCCTTGAGGTCAGCCGCTTCGGCAAGGCCGAGGAAGGTCGAGAGTGCCTCGATGAAATTGGTGAACAGGAAGACGAAGATGAACGGCAGGTAGATCAGGCTCAAGGCGCCGACGAGGTCGATCTGGCCGATGAAGCTGAAATCCGGTGCCGCGGAAAAGCCGCTCCAATTGACCAGTGTATGCACATCAGGCGTATCCGGCGAAAACGCGCTGCCGTCGCCCCACCAGCGGCCGATCGGGATGGAGAGGATGGTGGTGAGGATCATGCCGGCCATCATCGCGCCGGGAACTTTGCGGACCACCAGCGCGACCGTCAGGATGAAGCCGGCAATGAAGGTGAGGGTTACGGGGTTGAACGTCGTCAGCCCGACGATCGTATCCGGATTGGCGATGATGAACTTGGCATTCTCGAAGCCGATCAGTGCGATGAACAGACCGATGCCGCAGGCGATGCCATAACGCAGGTCGACCGGGATCGCCTCGATGATCGTCTGGCGCAGGTTGAAGAAGGCCATGACGGTGAAGAGCACGCCGGCCCAGAAGACGCAGCCCAGCGCGATTTCCAGCGGTACCTTGGCGCCGACAACCATCGTATAGGCAAACAGCGCATTGATGCCCATGCCCGGCGCCACCAGGATCGGGCTTCGCGCATAGAGCCCCATGGCGCAGCTGCCGATGAAGCTGACGAGTACGGTCGCCGTTACGCCGGCCGAAAACGGAATGCCGGCGTGGGACAGGATCGAAGGGTTGACGACGATCACGTAGGAGGCGGCGAGAAAGGTGGTCAGCCCGGCGAGGATTTCGGTTCGAATGGTCGAGCCGAATTTGGAAATCTGGAAGTAGCGGTCAAGCAGGCTGGCGAGCCAGGAGGCTTGTGCCTGGCCTGACGCCGGCTCAACGCCCTTGGGTTGGTAGTTCATTTTGTTCCCCTTTTTTTGAAATGAGGAAGGGGCCGGCGATGCCGACCCCTTCCAAGGCTTTACTCTGCTGCTGCGGCGCGCGCTTCCTCGCCGCCGTTCCCGGCGAGCGGCGAGATCACCTTGAGCCGGACGCAATCGACGACCCCGAGATCGGTGATGGCATATTCCGGGATCGCGGTGATTTGAAGCACGAACATGTACATGAACGGCCATGGCAGGGTGCAGCCGAGCCCGCGCGCCGCATCGTCCAGTTCCTCCTCCAGCGCCGCCATTTCCGATGGTTCGATATCGGAGACGATGCCGCCGATCGGCAGATGCAGGAAGGAGACGACCTTGCCGTCCTTGACCACCACCTGGCCGCCATGGTTGGCGATCAGGTGGTTGATGGCGACCCGCATGTCTTCCGGGTCGGCGCCGATGCAGATGATGTTGTTGTCGTCGGGCGCGGTCGAACTGGCGATTGCGCCTTCGCGCAATCCGAAGCCGGAGGTGAAGGCGACGGGTCGGTTTTTCGTCTTGCCGTAGCGCTCGACCACGGTGACATATTGGATGTCCTTTGCCGGGTCGGCGAGCACGCATCCGTACTTGACTGGCAGGGTGACATCGCGGCGGGTGCGCACGAAGATCTTTTCCGGCGTGACGGCGATCGCCATGGCAGCGGCGCTGTCGCCGGGGCCGTCATAACGCAGCTTCAGATCGTCGAGTTCGAGCGGCGCGACCTTCATCGAAGTCAATAGCGCGGCGCTGCGCGGCGGCGGCACCAGTTCGATGGCCATGCGGCCGTCACGCGCGACTTCCTCACCCTTGGCGATGACGGCATCGATCCTGAACTCGCGCAGGTCGTTGACGAGCAGGATGTCGGCGGCGCGACCCGGCGAGATTGAGCCGACCTTGTCGTCGATGCGAAGGGCATCGGCGCCGTTGATCGTTGCCATCTGGATCGCCGCCATCGGCGAGATTCCCATGGCGATCGCCATGCGCACCATATTGTCGAGATGGCCGCGCTTGAGAATGTCGCTGGCAACGACGTCATCGGTGCAGAAGCTGATGCGGCGCAAGGCCTTGACGCCCATTTCGGTGACGATGCGCAGATTGTCGGAGAGGAAGTGGGAGATCGAGGATTCGCGCACGACGACATGCATGCCGGCCCTGAGCTTTTCGAGCATTTCCTCCGGCGAATAGCTTTCGTGGTCGGCGCGCACGCCGGACTGCTGGTAGCCGTTGAGGCGCGCTCCGCGCGTCATCGGGCAGCAGCCGAGCACCGGGAGCCGGCTCTTTTCGGCAAGCTCGAGCGCCGCCAGCACGTCGGGGTCTTCCTCCTGGATGAACTCGCGCACGGTTTCCCAAATGCCGACGCATTCCGGCCAGTGATGGGTGGCCTGGTGATCGGCAGGACTGAAATAGTGCCCGACGGTCGAACGCGGCATGGTGTACGGCGTCTTGCAGGGCGCGCCCCAGAAGACCTTGAGTGGTGTCTGCTTGGCCTCGTCGAGGAATTCACGCGCCGCCGCCGGCCCGCCGACGACGATGATCTGGTCAAGCCCGGTGACGATCGACGTGGTGCCGAGCGGGACGACCGCCTTGGCGAAGCTCGTTAGCGACATCTTCGAGCATTCGACATGCAGATGGCCGTCGATCATGCCGGGCGCCAGGTATTTGCCCGTGGCGTCGACGATCTTCGTTTCCGGCCCGACATAAACGGAGATGTCGCCGACGGCGATGATCCGCTCGCCGTAGATCGCGACATCGGCCTGGTAGATTTCTTCCGATACGACGTTGACGAGCCTGCCGCCGCGGATCGCCAAAGTGGCCTTGTTGCCGGTGCCCGAGGCTGCCCGGATGAATTCTCTGATATTGCTCACTGAAACCTCTCCCTTAGCGTCGCCGAATATTCCCAGTTTGGTTTCGTTTGTACAATGGGCCGAAATGGCGTATTTATCGGACATATCGTACAGGATTTTGGACGAAAAATGGATCTCTCGCTTCTCGACTGCTTCGTGAAAGTTGCCGATTCCCGTTCGATTTCAGCGGCTTCCCGCCTGCATCGGCTGCCGAAATCGACCCTCAGCCACAAGATCCGGCAGCTGGAGGACGAGTTCGGCATCGAACTCTTCGTGCGCGAGGGGCATCAGCTGCATGTGACCGACGCCGGAGCGGAGTTCCTGCGTTATGCCCGGCTCATCCAGTCGAATTGCGAGGATGCGGCAACGGCGATGGCCGAGATGCGGCAGGAGGTAGCGGGCACGCTGCGCGTCGGCTCGACCGGCGAATTCGGCACGACGATCACATCCGAACTGCTCTACGCATTTCGCCAGCAATATCCGCAGGTCAATCTCGACGTCGTTTTTCTGAGCTCGCGGCAACCGTTCTCCGAGGTCACCGAGCAGGCGCTCGACGGCATCTTTCACTGGGGCGAACCATCAGATGTCGACTACATCAGTCGCCGGCTCTCGGTCTCATCTTACGGTCTCGTTGCGAGCCCCGAATACATCGCCCGGCACGGCGCACCGCTTAAGCCCGACGACCTCGCCGGCCATCGCGGGCTCGTCTTTCGCCAGCAGACACGCCTGCAATCCTGGTATCTGACGCGCGACGGCGATGCCGAGATCGATCTGCTGCCGGCGGCAACCTGCACCACCAACGACTATTGGACGATCAAGTATTTCGCGGTTGCCGGCGAGGGCATCGCCTATCTGCCGGAATTCTTCGTGGAGACGGAGCGGCAAGCGGGATTGCTTCAGCCTGTTCTGGCCGAATGGAGTTCGCCGAAAACGGCGATCAACCTGATCTATTCGCGCCGGCGGCACGTGTCGAAGCGCTTCAGGGCCTTTGTCGAATTCTGCATCGACTTTTATCGCGACCGGGAGCGCACAGGCATTCCGCGCTACTACGTGGAGAAAGTCAGCATGCCGTCGAATCGTGCGATCCGCTGACGCGGCGTCCGCAATCGATCAGCCGGCGGCTCTCAAAGCCAAGTCAACATAGGCGGCCACATGCTTTGCCGCGATATCGGACACGCAATGCATCTTGATGTGGCGGCGCGCCTTGCCTTGACCCATCAGCACGCCATGCGCGTCCGGTAGCGCGGCGCCCTCGCTGAATTCCAGGGTGACATGGGCCGAATACGGAAATATGCCGCAGAACGGTCGCGCGGCGGAAAACAGCAGGCCGCCATATTTGATCTCTTCCGAAATGCCCGCCCCGGACGCCAATGCGATCTCGCGCAGCCGCGAAACAATCGCGAACTGTGTGTCGCCGCGGTCGCGAATATCGGCGAGGAAGGCTTCAATGCGCTTGTCCATAATGGCTCGCTTACGACTCGTTGCAGAATTCTGAACGCACCAATATCACGCGACGTGCGCCGACTATGCTCACGCGATGAGGTGTTTGGGCAGGACGATCCTGGCGGACAATCCACCCCCGACCTTGTTTCGCAAAACCAACGCGGCGCCCGCGTGATCGAGCGCGAGTTCGGCGATGCTCAGGCCGAGGCCGCTGCCGATCGCGGCCTTGAAGCGTCCGCGGAAGAAACGCTCGGTGACGTGGGGCATCTCCTCCGGCGGAATGCCCGGGCCATCGTCATCGATCGCAATCGTGGTCGTTCCGTCGTCGCTTTCAAGCCAGCAGAGGATCGTTCCGCCGGCCGGCGAGTGATGGAGCGCATTTTCCATCAGATTGCGGGCGGCAAGTCGCAGCAGATCCGAATTGGTCCTGACCTGCAGCTTGCAAAGACTGGGGTCGACGACAACCGTCGCGGCACTGCCGGCATGGCCAAGCAGTTCGCTCCTGAGCGAAACCAGCATCTCGCCGGGATTGACCTCGGCCACAGTGCGCGCCGTTTCCGACGCTTCGACCGACGCGATGTCGAGCAACTGCCGGACGAGCCGTCCGGTGCGGTCAACACCAGCAACAATCTGGCCGAGAGCCTTTTCGCGGATTTCGGCATCGTTGCTCGCCAGCGCCACCTGGGCCTGGGTTTTCAGCCCGGCAAGCGGCGTTCTAAGTTCATGGGCGGCAAAGGCGATAAAATTCTGCTCGCGCTGACGTGCGCCGGCGACGCGGCCGAAGAGACCGTTCAATGCGCGAAGCACGGGACTGATCTCGCTCGGTGTTGCGGTCTCCTTGATCGGGTGCAGGTCCGAGGCGTCGCGGGCGGCAAGATCGCCCGCCAGTTTTCTGAGCGGTGCCAGACCACGCCCGACGCTCAGCCAGATCAGGGTCGCCAGCAGCGGTATGATCAGGAGGGCCGGAAAGAGCAGGCCTTTGACGACGTCGTTGACCAGCCTGTCGCGGATGCGCAGGTTGTCGCCGACGAGCACGCGCACGCCAAGCTCGGCATTCTCGACCGCGTAGACCCGCCAGGTTTCGCCATTGATCACCGTCTCGGAAAGGCCGGTCGCATGCGCCGACAGCGTCGTCTCCGGCGCGCTTTCCGACTTGCCGATCAGGGTGCCGTCCAGCGACCAGATCTGGCAAGAAAGCTGCCGGTCGTAATGCGGGTGCTCGAGCACCGGGATCTTTGCCTTCGTCTGCGCCGGCTTATCCGGGTCGATCTCCTGGTTGACCACAAGCGAGCTGACCATCTTCGCCGCCTCCATCAGTCGGGCGTCGAGCACCTGCTCGACCTCGGCGCGGGTGCTGAAGAAGATCCACAGGGTGGCCGAAAGCCACATGAGCCCGGTGGTGACGAGCAATATGAAGAAGAGGCGTGCGCGGATCGATCGCATCAGATGTTGCTGCCGAGCCGGTAGCCGATGCCCCTGACGGTTTCGATCAGGCCAGGGCCGAGCTTGTTGCGCAGGTGATGGATATGCACCTCGACCGCGTTGCTTTCGACCTCTTCCTGCCAGCCGTAAAGCTTGTCCTCCAGCGTCGCCTTCGAAAAGATCGCGCCCGGCTGCGACATCAGCGCATGCAGGATGGAATATTCCCGACGCGAGAGCCGGACCGGCGCGCCTGCCTTTTCCACCGATTGCCGGGCTGGATCGAGCCGGATCGTCGACCATTCGATGAAGGCGCTCGATCGACCGGCGGATCGGCGCGCGAGCGCGCGCAACCGTGCTGCCACCTCATCGAGGTCAAAGGGTTTACCGAGATAGTCGTCGGCGCCCATGTCCAGCCCGCTGACGCGATCGGCGACCGTGTCGCGGGCGGTCAAGAGCAGGACCGGCGTGTCGTTGCGTGCGTCGCGCAGTTTTTTCAGCACGTCCGCACCGGAGCCGTCCGGCAGCATTAGATCGAGGACGACGGCGTCGAACTTGCCTGCGGCCAGCGCCGCGTCGGCGCTCTCCCGGGTGGCGACGGCATCGGTGGTAAAACCGGCGAGCGCCAAGCCGACCTTCAGCCCGTCGCGCAAAATGTCATCGTCTTCGACAATCAGTACCCGCACTTAGGTCTCCACGAATTAACCGACGGCGGTTGTTTAGCACCTCCCTTAAGGCAGCCTTAAGGTAGCGCATTCCTTTGGGCGTCATCGTAACAAGCCCCGAGTCGATGAATGTCCGATATAGATGAACTGAACCCGTTACCATCAGCCAGAACCTATTTGCGATCCGGCGGCTCGCTGACGCGCCGCAGCCTTTTCGTTGGCGCGACGGCCATCCTGCTTTCAGGTTGTGCAGCAACCGCGCGCCCGACACCGAAGCCGACGGTGGTCGAGATGACGCCGCCGCCCAAGGGCACCGTTCCGCCGATGTACTACGCGATGCCGGATGAGCAATTTCCCATTCCCGCGGTCGATGTCTCCCAGGTCGATCCGAAGTTCTGGCGCCAGGAAGTCGACTATCCGACACAGGAGCGGCCGGGCACGATCATCGTCGATACGCCGGCGAAACACCTCTACCACGTGTTGCCCGGCCAGCGCGCCATGCGCTATGGCATCGGTGTCGGCCGCGAGGGTTTTGCCTGGTCCGGGCGGGCGGTGGTCGCCTATAAACGGAAATGGCCGCGCTGGACGCCGCCCGACGAAATGGTGGCGCGGCAGCCGAGGCTCGAGCCCTACAGCATCAAGAACGGCGGCATGGGGCCGGGCCTGAAGAACCCTTTGGGCGCGCGGGCGCTCTATATCCATAAGGACGGCAAGGACACGCTCTACCGCATCCATGGCAGTCCCGAGGCACGGTCGATCGGCAAGGCCGTCTCGTCCGGGTGCATCCGCATGCTCAACCAGGATGTGGTCTATCTGCACGCTCAGGTCCGAGACGGTAGCCCGATCGTCGTCATTCCCGATCCGTCGAAGGCGCATCTCGCCACGAGCTGATCGCGGCTTGTCCGGTCGGTCAATATCGACCGATTAGGGAACATGCATGTCTCTGGCCCGGGCAGGGCCAGAGCGTGGCGGCGCCAATGATGCGAGGTCAGTGGCTCGCAGGTCTCAGTCGTCCCCAGATCGGCGCGACGATATTGCCCATGACGGCGATGGTTGCAGCGCCGACGACGATCGCCAGCAGGGCCTGCTGCGCCGACGTGGCAATCCAGCCGATCAGACCCGGGGCAACTGGGAGCGCGTGGACCACGGCTTCGGAGATGTCGTGGATGATGTGTTCCGGGCCGGCATATCCCATCTGGGCAAGGCCGTGGACGAGAATGCTGCCGCCGACCCAGAGCATCGCCGCAGTGCCGATGGCGGCGAGAACCTTCAGAAAGATCGGCATGCCGACGACCAGGCCGCGGCCGATGGCGCGTAGCGCCGATACGGAGGTCTTGGCCAGCGCGACGCCCGCATCGTCGGCTTTGACGATCAGGCCGACGACGCCATAGACGGCAAGCGTAATGGCGATGCCGACCGCGGCAAGCACCACGCCCTGCATATAGATGCTGGCATCGGCGACGGTTGAGAGCGTGAGCGCCATGATCTCGGCCGACAGGATGAAATCGGTGCGCACGGCGCCGGCGACCTTCTCGTTTTCAAGCGCGACGGGATCGGTCTTTTCTCCGAGCACGGCGGTTTCGTGCTCATGGGCCGCGTGCGGAAAGAAGACGCCATAAAGTTTCTCGGCGCCCTCGTAGCAGAGGTAGATGCCGCCCAGCATCAACAGCGGGGTGATCGCCCAGGGGGCGAAGTAGCCGAGCAGCAGTGCACCGGGCAACAGGAACAGGATCTTGTTCTTGAGCGAGCCGAGCGCAATGCGGCCGATGATCGGCAGTTCGCGTTCCGGTGTCAGCCCGACGACGTAGCGCGGCGTCACGGCTGCGTCGTCGATGACCACGCCTGCTGCTTTTGCGCCGGCCTTTGCGGTCTGTGCGGCGACGTCGTCAAGCGAGGCGGCCGCCATTTTGGCGATGGCGGCAACGTCGTCGAGCAGGGCGATGAGACCAGTAGCCATTGAACGCGAACCCTTTGCGCTGATGCTCCAGGATTCGGCAGTAACCACCGCCGCGTGCCGAGTCAACGACATGCAAATTCTCTGGCGAGCGGACACCATAACGTGAGGCGAAAAGTGGCTCGTTTCGGTTGACGTAAGTCCGCTTTCGATTTACGACTGACGAAATATGAAAATCGTCAGTCGTAAATCGAAAGCGGACTTACATGGATGACAGCATCGACAGCCAGCTGGACGCGACGCGTCAGGAAAACGTCTCGCGGATCCTGGATGCGGCCGAGCGGCTGTTTCGGCATTTCGGCTATTCGAAGACCAATGTGGCCGACATCGCCCGCGATCTCGGCATGTCGCCCGCCAATATCTACCGTTTCTTCGCTTCGAAGGCGGAGATCCATCAGGCGATCTGCGGCCGCATGCTGGCTGCCAGCTATCAGCAGGCTCTGGACATCTGCCGGCAGCCGCTGAGCGCGACCGAGCGCTTGCGGCAATATATCCGCGCACAGCATCAAATGACGGTGGAGGTCATGCTCGACGACCAGAAGGTGCATGAGATGGTCGTCATCGCGATGGAACGCGACTGGCACGTGATCGACAAGCACATCGATCGTCTGCATGCCCTTGTCGCCGATGTGATCCGCGAAGGTATTCTTGCGGGCGAATTCCCCGAGCAGGACGCCGACGCGGCCTCCAGATGTTTCGGCGCCGCGACCGTGATCCTCTGCCACCCGCAGATGGTGGCTCAATGTCTCTCGAAGGAAAATCGGGCGACGCCGGATGAACTGATCGAATTTGCGATCAAGGCACTGAAAAACTGACCAGGCCGGGTAGCGGCCCCCGATGTGTACCGTGTGGCTGATGCCGCCGAGGAGTGCGGAAATGTCTATGCCCGTTCAAACCCGTAGCCGTTTCGCGTTGAGCGCAAGGATGGCTCTTCTTGCCGCGATGTCCCTGGTGCTGGCAGCCTGCTCGCAGGAGCAGGAGGAAGCCAAGCCGGTCGTGCGGCCGGTCAAGGTGGTCGAGATCAGCGATGCCGGACAAGCGCGGCAGATGAACTATTCCGGTGTCGTGCGTGCCCGAACGGAAATGAACCTCGGCTTTCGCGTCAACGGCAAGATCACCGAGCGCCTGGTGAATGTCGGCGACCGGGTGAAGTCCGGCGATCCGCTCGCCCGCATCGATGCGACGGACTATGATCTTTCAGTCAAGAGTGCGGCCGCGAACCTTGAGGCCGCCGAGCGCCAGGTCGAGACGACCGCATTGGTTCGCGCACGCGCCGAACAACTCTTTGCCCGGAAAGTCGCCTCCCAGGCGCAGCTCGACCAGGCAACACTCAGCCATAACCAGGCCGTGGCAACGCGCGATGCCGCAAGCTCGGCGCTGTCCCAGGCGAAGAACCAGGTGACCTATACCGAACTGGTCGCTGACCGTAGCGGCATCGTCGCGGCAATTGCTGCCGATGTCGGGCAGGTGGTCGGCTCCGGCACGCCTGTCGCCACCGTCGCCGTCGACGGCGAGAAGGAAGTGCTCATCGCCGTCCCGGAAGTCGATGTCGCCAATTTCAAACCGGGCATGGCGGTAAAGGCCGGCTTCTGGTCCGATCAGGGCCTGATCCTCGACGGCAAGGTGCGCGAGGTCGCGGGCAGTGCCGAACAGCCGTCGCGAACTTTTGCCGTGCGCGTCAGTCTGCCCAACGATCCGCGCATTCTGCTCGGCATGACCGCAACCATCCTGGCTTCGGCTGATGACGCCGAGCGCCACATGTCCGTGCCCTTGAGCGCTTTGGCTCAGAAGGACGGTGAAACAACGGTGTGGGTCGTCGACCGTGACAGCGAGATCGTGAAGAGCAGGACGATCACCGTTGCCGACTTTACCGGCGAGGGCGTGCGCGTGGTCGACGGGCTGAAGCGCGGCGATCTGATCGTTGCCGCCGGCACGCAGTTCATGACCGAAGACCTGAAGGTTGCGATATCGGGCGATATCGCCCGCCAGTCCGCCGCGACCGACAAGACCGCAGCCGCCGAAATCGTGCGCTGAACCAACCCAACCGCGGAATGATGCCGATGTCCCTACCGTCAGAAGAAAAACGGCCTTTCAATCTTTCGCGCTGGGCGATCGCCCATCCCAGTATCGCGCGGTTCCTGTTCGGCCTGATCATCATCACCGGCGCGCTCGGTTTGATGCGGATGGGGCAGAAGGAAGATCCGGACTTCACCTTCCGCGTCATGGTCGTGCAGGCTTTCTGGCCGGGCGCCTCGATTCAGGAGATGGAGGATCAGGTCGTCAACAAGATCGAGCGCAAGCTGCAGGAAACCCCGCATCTCGATTTCGTGCGCTCCTATACCCGCGCCGGAAGCGCGATCATCACCCTGCAGGTCGAGGGTGACACGAATGCCCAGCAGGTGGCCGACGCGTTCTATCAGGTCCGCAAGAAAGTCGGTGATATCGCCAGTGAGCTGCCGGAAGGGCTGCACGGGCCTTATTTCAACGACGAGTTCGGCGACACCTTTATCACGCTGCATTCATTGAGCGGCGACGGTTACAGCTATCCCGAACTGAAGAAGTTCGCGATCCAGGCGCGCGACATGCTGCTGACGACACCCGGCGTCGAGAAGGCGGTGATCCTCGGCGATCAACCCGAAAAGATCTATATCGACGTTTCTTCCAAGGTGTTGGCTGCGCGCGGGCTGACGCTCAACGACCTCAGGAACACCATCGCCGGTCAGAACAATGTCGATCCCGCAGGTTCGGTCGATACCGGTTCGCGCTCCGTGCGCATTTCCGTCGAGGGCGGCCTCGACAAGGTCGAGGATCTGCGCAACCTCAGCCTGACGGCCGGTGGGCAGGTCACCCGCCTCGGCGATATCGCCACCGTCTCCTCGGGGCTGGAGGATCCCTATTCTCGCAAGTTCCGCTTCAACGGTCAGGACAGCGTGCAGATCGGCGTGGTGATGGCCAAGGGCTTCAAGGTGACCGATGTCGGTACGGCCGTCGAAGAGACCTATCAGCGTTTCGAGGCGGCATTGCCCTATGGCATGGTGGTCGATCAGATCTCCAACCAGCCGGAAGTGGTCACGGAAGCCGTCGGCGAATTCATGAAGGCGCTCGGCGAGGCGCTGGTGATTGTGCTTGTTGTCTCGTTCCTGTCGATCGGCTGGCGCTCCGGCCTGGTGATCGCCATCACCATTCCGCTGGTGCTGGCGGCGACCTTTGCCATCATGTACGAGCTTGGCATTGACCTGCAGCGCATCTCGCTCGGGGCGCTGATCATCGCTCTCGGGCTCCTGGTCGATGACGCGATGATTGTTGTCGAGATGATGGAGCGCAAGCTGGAGGAGGGGCTGGTCAAGGTCGAGGCAGCAAGCTTCGCCTATTCTTCGACGGCCTTCCCGATGCTAACGGGCACGCTGATTACCACCGCCGGCTTCATCCCGGTCGGTTTTGCCGCCTCGACGGCGGGCGAATATGTCCGCTCGCTGTTCTACGTCGTCGGCATCGCGCTGGTGGTCTCGTGGTTCGTCGCGGTCTACTTCACGCCCTGGCTCGGCAACATGATCCTGAAGCAGCGCCCCCATGCCGGCGGCCACCACGATGTCTTCGACACTCGTTTTTATCGGCGCCTGCGCTCGACGGTCTCCTGGGCGGTTCACCATCGCATCATCGTGCTGTCGATGACGCTTGTCGCCTTCTTCGTCAGCCTGTGGGCGTTCCAGTTCATTCCCAAGAACTTCTTCCCGCAATCCTCACGTCCGGAGATCCTCGTCGATCTCTGGCTGCCGGAAGGCACCAGCATCAAGGAAGTCGAGACCCAGGCGAAGGCGCTCGAAGCGCGGATGATCGACGATGCGGACAAACGCTTCATCGCGACCTATATCGGCGAGGGCGCGCCGCGCTTCTTCCTGCCGCTTGACCAGCAATTGCGGAATCCGAATTTCGCCCAGCTCCTCGTCATGGCCAATGACGAGCCGGCACGCGAACGGCTGATCGTCAAGCTGCGCAAGATCCTTGCCGAGGATTTCCCGTCGATCCGCTCCAAGGTCGATCGCCTCTTCCTCGGCCCGCCGACCGGCTGGCCGGTGCAGATGCGCGTCATGGGGCCGGACCGCCAGGAGGTGCGCCGCATCGCCGACCAGGTGAAGGCGAAGTTTGCCGAAAACCCGCAGCTCGGTGCCGTGCACGACGATTGGCTGGAGCCGGTGACGGCAATGAAGCTGGTCATCGACCAGGATCGCGCCCGTGCGCTCGGCGTCACCTCGCAGCGCGTCCGGCAGATGCTGCAGGCCACCATGTCCGGCGTGCCGCTCGACAACTTCCGTGATGGCGAGGAGACGGTCTCGATCGTCGCCCGTGAGCCGGATGCGACCCGTGCGCTGCTCTCGTCGGTGGAATCCGTCTACATCCCGACCGATTTCGGCAGCTTCGTTCCGTTGTCTCAGGTGGCCAAGGTCGTGCCCGTGCTCGAGCAAGGCATCGAATGGCGCAGGGACCGGCTGCCGACGATTACCGTTCGCGGCACCTTGCCCGACGGCGTGCAGCCGAACGATGTGGCGTTGAAGATGTATGGCGACATGCAGACGCTGCGCGATGGTCTTTCGCCCGGATACAGCATCAGCATCCAGGGCGGCGCCGAAGACGCGGCCGAAAGCCAGGGTTCGATCGCCGCCAAGGCGCCGATCATGCTGGCGGTCATCGTCGTGCTCTTGATGGTCCAGCTGCAGCATTTCGGCAAGGCGATGCTGGTTCTGGCAACCGGTCCGCTCGGCATAATCGGGGCGGCGGCGGCGCTGCTGATCAGCGGCGCCCCCTTCGGCTTCGTCGCCATCCTCGGGGTTATCGCGTTGCTCGGCATCATCATGCGCAACTCGATCATCCTGGTGGACCAGATCGATCAGGACATTGCCGCGGGCATGGATCGCTCCGAAGCTATCATCGGCTCGGCCGTGCGCAGGTTCCGTCCGATCACGCTGACGGCACTGACCGCGGTTCTGGCGCTGATCCCGATCTCGCGCGGCGTCTTCTGGGGGCCCTTGGCCTATGCGATGATGGGCGGCATCCTTGTCGCCACCGTTCTGACAATTCTGGTGCTGCCGGCCGGTTACGCGCTCTTCTTCGGCCGGGAGCCGAAGAAGCAGACATCAGAACCGGAATCCGTTGAAGCGGGCAAGGCCGAGCCTGCGGCGCCGATGATCTATCCGCCTGCGGTTGCTGCCGAGTAGCGCTGACGGCGCCGCCATAGCAGCTACCAGCTCGGCGCCCCCGGAGCGCTCTATCGATTGAAGGCGGTCGCGCGATTGTGCGGCCGCCTTTCTCGATAAATCGATGCCGATCAAGAAATTATGCAGTAGGGTCGCCCGCGTTCAGGTGCCTTCCAGGGGATTCGGGTGAAGCGAAGCGTTTTCTTCTGCAGTACGATGGTTTGCGCATTTTCGTTGCCGTGCATGGCGCATGCGGAATGGCAGGCGGTGGAAAAGGTCCGCACCTATGCGATCTCGGGGCAGACCGGCGCCGAGCTTTATGCGTCGATCGGCGAGCGGGGGCCAAAGGTCGGCGGGCTGGTTCGGGCCATCGCTCACACGGACTTCAAGCTGACCTGGACCCGGAAATACGAGCCGCAAGGCAACGCCTGCACGCTCGTTTCGGCCAAGCCGAAGCTCATCATCACCTATACGCTGCCGAAGCCGTCGAAGCCGCTGCAGGGGGCCATGGTAGAGAACTGGGAAACCTTTTTCGCAGGCGTTCGCAAGCACGAGCTTGTTCACGGTGACTACATCAAGGATCTGGTGAAGGCGATCGAGACCACATCAGTCGGGCTCTCGGTAGACGCAGACCCCAACTGCCGCAAGATCAGGACTGAGCTGACGAGGCGGCTCGGCGAGCTGTCTGTTGCTCAACGCCAGAGAAGCCGGGACTTCGACCGCGTCGAACTCAGTGATGGCGGCAATATCCACCAACTCATTCTCAATCTCGTCAATGGTGCCGGAAGCCGTTGACCGAGGCTCACGGGCATGCGCCATTTCGTGCGCCGCAACGGCATCCCCGACAATCTCTTGCCGGGGCGCATCTCGAAACTACACATGCCGGCCCATATCGGCCAGATGCCGGATATAGGAGACGAGTCAGCCGATCGCGAACCACGGTCAGCAGGCCGTGATCAAAAACACGCCTGCCGGAGCCTTCGTTATTCGCAACGTCTGCCGGTTCGTTTGCTATCGGCGGCTTACTTCATGAATTCTCTGATCTTGTAGGCGACCTCGGTGCGGTTGGTCGCGTTCAGCTTTTTCATGATGTTTCTGATGTGAACCTTCACGGTGCTTTCACACAGATCCATCTCATAGGCGATGATCTTGTTTGCCTTTCCACGGCGCAAGGCTTCGGCGACTTCGATTTCCCGAGGCGTGAACAGGCTGTCGGAGCAACGGGCGCCATTCACGACCGAATTTATTGCCTCTCTCATCGTCAGGATGCTGCTTGCCGGAACGAAGACGCCACCGGCGCGCGCCAGCGCAATCGCTTCGGCGGCGACATTGATGCCGACATTGCTTGGAATGTAGCCACGGGCACCGCATTCCAATGCCTTGAGAATTTGGCCGAGTTCATCCGTTTCGGCAACCACGATCACTGGGCTATATTTGAACTTCTCAACCAGAGTTTCGATCTTTTCGCAGACGGCAAGGTCACCCACTTTGCCGCCGCCGACGATGAGAAGAACGGCGGAAGGGTCTGTCTGCAATTTGCGGCCGCGCCACTCGTCAAAGGATCCGACTGTGACGATCGTCAGCCCGGGGTCATAGCCCGTCAGGCTTTTCGACAGGCACTCCCGGTCGAGAGCACGAGGGTCGATGAGCAGGATGTAGTCGAGATCTTCCTCCTGATCGGTCATATCCGAACCCGCCAGACTTTGGGGAAGACGCTGTTCCAGTACGCTTGGGAGGGATGTCGGTCGCGTCGTGGAGGTTCTTGCAATTGTTGCTGTACGAATATCCATTGAATTTTCTCCTTTTTATTCTTATTTTGTTAGGTGTAAATATTCTAGATACAAGTATTGGTGTTGATATTCCCTCAGGGTCCTCTCGTATTTTCTTCTTATATTTTGGTAATCAGATCACATATATTGTCGGTGCGCATTAACACAGGTTAAAGCCCTCGCAATGAATCAACCGGAATTCGTGCTGAGATAGCCCGGATCGAAGTCCACCAATTCGGCCAGGCGTCTGCGATCGAGAAATTCGACGATGCCATTCCTGAACGACAACAATCCCTTCAACCTCATCTCCTTCAGAACGCGATTGATGTGCACGGTCGACAGGCCGACGGCGTCGCCGATGTCGGACTGCGTCAGCGGGCAATCGAAACCGTCAAATCCCAGCCTGTCGGGTCTACCTGCGCGGACTGCGAGCTCGAGCAAGAGATGCCCGGTACGCTCCAGTGCGTCGCGGCGTGCAATGTTTGCCAGCCGCTCGGTCATCCTGACCTGGCGCTTGAGCATCTCGTGCACGAAGTTCTGCTGGATTCTCTGCGACAGATTGGGGCCGCCGGTGCCGGGAGGCACCGCGAACTCGTAGACGGCAACGTCGGACAGCGCCTGGATTGTCTCCTGCGTCATTTCCGACGACAGGGTCCAGAGCATATCTCCGCGCAGCATGAAATCGATGACGATGCGGGTGCCATTTGCCAGAATCTTCCGGCTGACGCACCAGCCGGAGATGAAGAACAGGACGCACGATCGACCTTCGGGCTCGAACAGTATCGAGCCCGCCGGGAATACCCGTTTTCGCGCCACGGAGAGTTCGGACCTCTGCTGATCCGTGTCGAAACTCGACAATTCTCTAAACCGTGACGATCCTATAAATGCCCCAAGTTGCCCCACCATAAAGGCGCACTCTCTCTTCGGTCCATTCGATTGTACTTAAGTATATAGCAAACAACCGGTGGTTAGGAATATTACCCAAGAGGATTAGTAATGGCGGGAAATCACATCGATATGAGCTTAATCCGGCCGGGTGGGTACCGGTCCTAATTAGCTGAAGCATTTGGGTTTTGGACCACTAAGGTGCCGATAACCGCGCGATCAACACTGTGTGACCCGTTACGGTTAGAGACCGTGCGACAACGCATAGCCGGATAAAGCTCTGCCACTTGGCACAACCACCGGCTGGATCGTCGGGCTTGCGCTGCGGTTTTGGTGCGCCTCCAGGCACTCTCGCAGCTGCGAGATGCCGTTGCGGGCTTGATTGAGTATCGAGGCATGGGCCGCGGGATCGATGCCCTTGCGGGCTGCCTCTTCAAGCAAGGAGGCCACATCGCGAGCGGAGATGTCGGGTCCGTTGGCAAAATACTCCGGTCGGCCAACGAACTGGAAGAAGCCTTCGACTTTCGCATCCCAGCCGAGACCGACCTGCGGCACGCCGAGGGAATAGGCGGCGATGCAGGCGTGAAGGCGATGCGCCAGTATCACCTGCGTCGATGCGATGATGTGGATCAGTTCCTCGGGCGTTTTGGGACGAGGGGCGAGGTAGAGATCACCGCTGTCGATGTGGTCGGCGAGACCGTCACCGCCGAGAATGCGCCGCGCAAAGGCCTGGTCTTCCTGGGCTCCATTGGTGAAGAGGCAGATCCGATATCCGGCATCGAGCATCAGGCTTAGTAGTTGGTGATAGTCGTCGGCATGCCGAAAAGGAGTTCCAGCCGAGCCATGGCTGGAATGTCGGCGCAGAATGAGCGGGTCAGTGACGCAGATGCCGATTGCTCGGTCATCTGCCTTCAGTGGCGCAAGCGCGTGGCACGCGACGATTTCCCGGACGAGCAGCCCGGGATCGGGCAGTATCCGGGCGTGCGGGCCGGCTGGAAAGTGGCCGAGCCAGTTGCGGCCGGCGATCGTGTCACGAACCGAAACGTGGACGACCTGGCTCTCATCGATCATGCCGAAAAGCTGCCTTGCCTGCGACGACCAGTCCCGGCTGGTGCCGACGGCATAGACCGCCAGCGGCTTGCCGCTGCGGTTGATACAATCGAGTGCTGCGCCGACTTTCAGCGGGAAGTTCAGGTCGTCGTCCTGAAACAGGTTTCCCCCGCCGATGACGACCGCATCCGCGGCGTCAATCTCCTTTTGCCATTCGACCTGCAATCGACGGAGTGTCGGGCCAAGCGCCTGTCTTACGACCAGCCGACGCGCGAATGACGGCAGCGCTTGCAGTACCTTCAGCAACAGTCGGCGGCGCCCGCCACCGCCGGTGCCGAATGCCGTCCTGCCGGCGAGATCGATCGTCTTGACCTCCAGCCCCTTGGCCCCGCGCGCCAGCGCAATCTCCAGGCACTGCGCCAGAATGCCGTCACCAAGGTTTTCGCTGTATTTGACGTTAAAGATGACGATTTTCATCGGGAGCCTCCCATACGGCGCGGGCTTGTCGCACCAACCAGTCGCGGTCGTGGCGCTTCTGCCTCGGCGATTTGCCGGCATGTCAGCGCCGACGCGCTGCCGGCGAGAATGTAGAACATCAGGCCCAGATCATAGACGGTGCCCGATACGAGAGCGGTGCTCAGGGCCGCGATAAAGCCGGCCTTTGCCGCCCGAAGCGCGGCAAGGCTTTCCGCCCGCCGCCCGGCGTCTGGTGCCGCGCGAGCGCACAGAATGGCCGCGACGAAGACCCAGAAGATGGCGAGCCCAAGGACCCCGACATTCGAGAGCAGAACCAGTAGATAGCTGGAGGCGCGGGCGCTCCCCAGGCCGGCCCCCATGCCGGAGGTGTTGACGAACGCCTCATAGGCGGCGGCGTTCCACATCGCGCGCTCGCGGCCGGACTGGCTGTCGGCCTTTGACAGCAGCATCTCATCGAGAAAATCGTAAACAGTCGACACCACCTCCGGGAACAAGTTGACGACCGTGAGGATGACGAGCGGTACGACCAGGAAGAGGGCGGCGAGAAACACCGGACGTCCGGGCTTTCTCCGTTCGAAGACCGTCACAATCGAACGTATCCAGAGAAACGGGAAGACCACGGCCAACCCGAGCAGTGCTGTGGCAGAAGTCGAAAACACCAGGCCGGCAAGCGAGGCGATCGCCAGGAGGGCTGTCGCCCGTGAGCGCACCCGGTCGAGCCAGAGGCTCGCGGTCGCGGCAAACAGGATCAAGGTGTAGTCGGCAAAGGCCGACGCCTCGGGGAACGATCCGGAAATCCGTTTCAACCCACCTTTTTCCGCGGCGGTCAGGAGGGCGTAGTTGGCCGTCCGTACCACGCTCAGCAGATACTCGGTGCCGGAGAAATAAGTGAGGATGTCGGCCGCGGCGAAGGCGAGGTTGACGGTGGCGGCAATGAGGATGGCGTGGACGAGGTGCGACGGCGCGGCCGTCCGGCGCAGATAGGCATGGCAGAATCCGAAGCAGGCAAGTCCGCCGAGTGCATAGACGGCCTGCGTTATGTTGTTGGACGAAAACCGCAGCGGTGACAGCGATATGAAGCTTCTCGCACCAACAGATCGCTCGACCGTCATCACGTCGACGGCGCCCTGGAACAGGCGAGGCGACAGGATCGCCGTCAGCACGCCGAAAAGGGTGAGCACCATCAGCCAGAAGCCGGCACCGGCAGGCACGAAGGCCGCCAGCACCGGACCTTCGCCATAGGCCATCAGGACCCTGAGGCCGAAGAACAGCAGGAAAACATTTGGAACGAGGATGGATGCGCCGCCAAGTGCCGGAAGGCCGATGGCAGCGGCAGAGCCGAGAGCGGTTGAGACGACCATGAACGTCAACGCCCAGTGGATGGGCGCCATCAGCACGCCCAACCCCACAAGCACGGTAACGAAGCCGATCAGTTCAAAGCTCATGCCACCAGTTCCAGTTGCTGAAACGATCCTATCAAAGGGGGCATGTTGCGTATTTACGCCTCCGGCTAAGCCTTTCGCATAAAGCCGCGGCCTGAATCGGTAATGGACCCGCGGTAGCGCCCCGCGTTAGTTTGCACCATGACCCCATCTGTTCGCGAAGTTCGCCCGTATTGGGCACGCCGCCTGCCAGTTCGGCTTTTCGTCCGGCCTGTCGTCGGCTGCCTGTGGCTGATGATGCTTGTGTCGGCGACCCATGCCGATGGGTACACGGCCGGCGACACGGGCGACGAGCTTCCTGTCGACGACATGCCGCTGACCTTTGACGAGACCTTCGATGATCTGAGCGTGTCCGCCTGGGGGCCCGGCACCCGCTGGATCGCGCATACGCCGTGGTCGGGGGATTTTGGTGGCGCCCGCTTTGCCAACCCCGGTGAGCGCTCGCCGTTTAAGACTGAAAACGGCATTCTGAGGATCGAGGCCAAGCGCGACCCGGAAGGTGACTGGCAGTCAGGCCTGCTCGCCTCGGTGGACGCCAAGGGCAATGGCTTTGCCCAGCAATACGGCTATTTCGAAATGCGTGCGCGTTTGCCGGTCGGTCCGGGCGTATGGCCCGCATTCTGGCTGATCGGCAAGGACCGCTCGAAGTCGACGGCCGAGATAGACGTGATGGAATTCTACGGTGACAAGCCGGAAGGATACTCCTCTGTCATCCATGTCTGGCATCGCGATGACAAGGACGATTCCCAATTCAGTCGGATCGAGGTATTTCGCGACGCCGACCCCCAGGATTTTCATACCTATGGGGTGAAGATCGATTCCGAATTCATCCGGATGTACTTTGACCGGAAACTCGTGTGGAAGGCCGAAACGCGGCCTGAGCACCGGCAGCCGATGTACGTGCTGCTCAACCTCGCGCTCGTCGAAAAAACCGCCGATCAGGCGCCGGATCCATCCCACATGTTCATCGATTATGTCAGGGCATACGACCTTCAATAGGCGCCCCTCGCCAGGTCGTTTTCACCGCGTTTGATCCGCCAGGGTCGGCGCGGCAGGCGACCTCGAAAAATCCTGCGAAAACAAAAAGATGGAACACGATTCCGGCCGCCTATCGGGCGCCTCGTCCGTGCATAGCCGTGGCTTCCATCCCCTTAAGGACTAAGCGGGCCTAACCCTTTTGATGGCGATGCGTCGGTGCGGCTATCCCAATGATCAGCTGTTCATTTTTCGCCACCATGGAATTCTGGCTGACGACGGCATTGCAGCAAAATTCGCGAGCTGCCCATTGCCGGGAGGGCGTTTGAGCCGTCCCGCCGGGCAGTGAGGCGAGAGGGACAGGAGGCGAACGATGGCTGAGTTCCGATTTTTCGGCGCAGAAGATTCGGCGGTGAAGTCCGGGCGCGTGACGGGCCGCTCGCAGGAAACCGTGCACTACGACCCGGAGCACTCGGTTCATGCCGTCGTTCACCGGCACGCCCAGGCGGCTCCGCAGGCGACGGCAATCGTCTTCGACGACCACTCGATCAGCTATGGCGAGCTTGAGCTGATGTCCGATGCGCTTGCCACCTATCTGATCGATGCGGGCGTCACGAAGGGCGATATCGTCTGCCTCTTCGTCCCACGCTCCCTCGAAACGATCGTCGCCATGCTGGCCACCCTCAAGGTCGGCGCCGCCTATCTGCCGCTCGATACGACTTTTCCCGTCGATCATCTCGACTATGTCATCGGCGACTGCGAGCCCAAGGTGGTCTTCGTCGATACCTGCTCGCTTGCCACGATGCGCCTTGTGCCGAGCGTCAAGGGCACGATCGCCGATCTTCACGCGATCGTCGCCGATCTCGCGCAGCAAGCCGAGAGGAAGCCGTTCGAGCCAGTACCCTGCGAAGGCGGCGACATGGCATACGTCATGTACACGTCGGGTTCGACCGGTCGACCCAAGGGCGTCTCCATTCCGCATCGTGGCATTACCCGGCTCGCGCTCGATCAGAATTACGTGCAGATCGGCAGTGCCGACGTGATGCTGCACGCGGCAACAATCGCTTTCGATGCCTCCACGTTCGAGATTTGGACGACATTGACGAACGGTGGGACCATCGCCGGGTTGCCGGACGGAAATTTCTCGGTCGGCCGGCTTAGGGATGTCATCCGTGACAACGGCGTTACCTCCTCCTTGCTGACCACCGGCCTGTTCAACCTGCTCGCCGATTTCTCCTGCGGCGAACTGCCGACGTTGCGGCATATGATGTTCGGCGGCGAAGTCGCCTCTGCCGAGCACATCAAACGCTTTCAGAAGGCGCATCCGGACTGCCGACTGACAAACCTCTATGGGCCAACGGAAATCACTGTTCTGGCCACCGCCTTCGACATCCCCGCGGGGTTCGACGGCAAGGACGTGCCGATCGGCGGCGCCGTCAGCCACACCGGTATACTGATCGTCGACGAGGACCGTCGCCCGGTCGGGCGCGGCATAGAGGGAGAGCTTGTCCTCACCGGCGAGGGCGTCGCCATCGGCTATTTCCGACGCCCCGAGCTGACGGCAGAACGGTTCATCACCATCCGCACCGAACAGGGAGACGTGCGCGGCTATCTGACAGGCGATCTCGCGGTGCTCAGCGACGACGGCATCCTGCTTTTCCGGGGCAGGCGTGACCGGCAGATCAAGCTGAATGGCAAGCGCATCGAGCTTGACGAGATCGAGGCCGCCTTGCGT
The DNA here is from genome assembly GCF_003024455.1 of Ensifer sp. NM-2. Lineage (NCBI taxonomy): Bacteria > Pseudomonadati > Pseudomonadota > Alphaproteobacteria > Hyphomicrobiales > Rhizobiaceae > Ensifer > Ensifer sp. NM-2. The sequence goes on along the minus strand of NZ_PVZR01000010.1, from coordinate 94,109 downwards.
CGCGATCCGCGGCTCGCCGACGGTGTCGTCATCTGCCAGAATCTGGATCAGTCGCACAAGCGCATCGTTGGTTACCTGTGCCCACGTGAGGGCACCCGCGCAGACGACGCCGAGCTGATCCGCGACGTGATGGAGAGACTGCGCAACAGCCTGCCCGCCTACATGATCCCGAGCGCGGTGATCGTGCTTGACGAATTGCCATTGCATCAATCGGGCAAGGTCGACCGCGCCAGGCTTCCGCTGCCGGTGGATGCGTTGCCGGCCGAGAACGCGCCAGTCGCCAGTCGGACCGAGGCACTCTTGCAAGACCTCTGGCGCAACGTGCTCAGCCAGCAGGCCGTAGAGCTTGATCGCAATTTCTTCGATCTCGGCGGCACGTCGCTGCAGCTGATGCGGGTGCATGCGGCGCTGGAGGTCAACCTCAGCCGGTCGATCGATGTCGTTGCCCTGTTCAAGCACCCGACCATTCACGAGTTGGCGGACTTCCTCGATGGAAAGTCGTCGGCCAGTGCCCGAGCGATGACGGCGGCCGAACGTGCGGCGCTGCAAAAGAAGAACATCTCCCACTTCCGCAGGAGCGCTTCATGACCGTTTTCAACGATGCAGACGACGCCCGCGGCTCGGATCGCAATGACCAGGACGTGACCGGCATTGCGATCATCGGCATGTCCGGTCGGTTCCCGGGCGCTCCGTCGGTGGAGGCGCTTTGGGATCTCGTCTGTGAGGGGCGGGATGCCTTTTTGAAACTGAGGCCGGACGAGATCGAAGACGCATTCACTGACGAGGAACGTGCTGCCGCAAACTACGTTCCAGCCCGGCCGCAGCTCCCGGATGTCGACATGTTCGACGCCGAGTTCTTCGGCATGTTCCCGCGGGAAGCGGCGGTCACCGATCCGCAGCACCGCGTCTTTCTCGAGGTCTGCTGGGAAGCGCTCGAGCGGGCCGGGTACGATCCTCACCGCTATCCCGGCCTGGTCGGCGTCTTCGCAGGCGCCTCGATGCCCACCTATCTCATCAACAATGTCCTGGGTGAGCGGGCGAAGGTCGAGGAGTTCACCTCCAACTACCAGATCGGTTGCTTCCAGCAGATCGTCGGTTCAGTGACGGACGTTCTAGCGACCCGCATCGCCTATAAGTTCAACCTGCGCGGACCGGCGATCGCCATCCAGTCGGCCTGCTCAACGTCGCTGCTGGCCGTGTCGCAGGCCTGCCAGAACCTGCTGACCTACAGCTGCGACATGGCCCTTGCCGGTGGTGTATCGATCACGATCCCGCAACGGCGTGGCTATATCTACCAGGAGGGCGGCATGGTTTCGCCCGATGGCGTCTGCCGGCCGTTCGACGAACAGGCGGCTGGAACGGTTTTCGGCAGCGGCGCGGGCATCGTGCTGTTGAAGCGGTTGGAAGACGCGCTGAGGGATGGCGACAGGATCTTCGCGGTCATTCGCGGCTACGGCATCAACAACGACGGTTCGGACAAGATCGGGTTTACCGCGCCAAGCGTCGAGGGGCAGGCGGACGCGATTTCGTCTGCTCTGGCAAACGCGGGGGTCGATCCTTCGACAATCGGTTATGTCGAATGCCACGGCACCGCGACCCCGCTTGGTGACCCGATCGAGTTCGGCGGATTGCGCAGCGCCTTTGCCGAGGCAGGCGACAAGCGGCAGCTTTGTGCCCTGGGCTCGGTCAAGGGCAATGTCGGTCACCTCGATGCCGCTGCCGGCGTCAGCGGGCTGATCAAGACTGCGCTGGCGCTCTATCACGCCAAGATACCGGGAATGGCGAATTATCAGCGGCCGAACCCGCGCATCAATCTCGACGACAGTCCCTTCTATATTCCCGCCAGCACCACCGACTGGCCGGCCACCGAAGGTCCGCGCCGCGCCGGCGTCAGCTCGTTCGGCGTCGGCGGCACCAATGTGCATCTCGTGCTGGAGCAGGCGCCCGCGTCGCAGGGCAATGTCGACGACGTGGCGCGGGGGCCTCACATTCTGCCGCTGTCTGCCCGCAACGAGGCAGCACTTGCGGCCATGCGGGCGAACCTGCGCGATCACCTGCAGGCGAACCCTGCTTTGCCACTGTCGCAGGTCGCGCACACGCTGCAGACCGGTCGGCGCGCTTTCAGCCATCGCACCGCCATAGCTGCCAACGATATCGAGCAGGCGATTGAGCGCCTCGGCAGCGAGCGCGTAGCAAGTGGCGTTGCCACCGAAAGGCCGCCGATCGCCTTCATGTTCCCCGGCCAGGGCTCGCAATATGTCGGCATGGGCGCGGCACTCTACAGCCGCGAACCGGAATTCACCCGCTGGATTGACAGGGGCACGGAGCTGCTCCGGGCACCTTTAAAAACCGACTTGCGCGATTTCATCTGCCACAGCGGCACGGTGAGCCAGGCCATGGCCGACGAACAGCGCGAGACGCGCATCGCGCAGCCGTGCCTCTATCTCGTCGAATATGCGCTCGCGCGGTTATGGATGAGCCGCGGCTTGAAACCCGATGTCATGATCGGTCACAGCGTTGGCGAATTCGTCGCCGCGACGCTTGCCAACGTCATTTCCTTCGAGGACGGATTGCGGCTCGTGACCGCGCGCGGCCGCTTGATGCAGTCGCAGCCCCAGGGCGCGATGGTTTCCGTGCGGGCGGATGTGGAGACAGTCTCAGCCTATCTTGGCGACGAGGTCGAAATCGCTGCGGTCAACGCCCCGAAACTCTGCGTGATCTCCGGAACCTTCGCTGCCGTCGATGCTGCGTGCGCTGCGATGGAGCGCGCCGGCATCGCCTTCAGCCGGCTTCACACCTCGCATGCGTTTCATTCCGCCATGATGGACGGCGTTACCGAAGCCCTGCGCGAAGAGACGGCAAAGGTCACCTACGGCACTGCCATAACGCCGTATATCTCGTGCGTCACCGGCCAATGGCAGACGATCGAACAGGGCATGTCGCCTGACTACTGGGCGAAGCATTGCCGCGCCGCCGTCCGGTTTTCCGACGGGTTGGCGACCCTTTGCGACGGGCGCAAGCCCGTCCTGCTGGAGGTCGGCCCCGGTCGCACCCTGTCGGTCTTTGCGGCCCAGACGCTCAGCCGCGATGCGGTCACTGCCGTCGTCCAGTCGCTGCCGGAACATGATCGCGCGCATGCCGCCGGTGAAACCCTCGCCGAGGCCCACGGCAAGCTCTGGATGTCGGGCTGCGACCTCAACTGGCCAACGTCGTCCGCGAGCAAAACCCCGCTCATTCTGCCGACCTATCCGTTCCAGCGGCAGCGCCACTGGATTGACGCTCCTGCCTCCGCACGGCGCGGCGAAGGCCGGCCGGCATCGTCGGCCGAGCAGCTCCCTGCCGCCGAGCCATCTTCCACCGACACTCAAGCGCAACCGTTTGACGGGATCAAAATCATGAATGTTGCCACACCAGTTGCTGCTGCCAGCCGTATCCCTGCCTTGCAAACCTCCCTCATCACCCTGCTCAGCGACATGTCGGGGGAGGCGCTCGGACCGGGCGAGGCGGGTGCGACATTCTTGGAGCTCGGCTTTGACTCGCTCTTCATCGGCCAGTTCGCGCAAAGGATCGAGAAAGACTACAAGATCAAGCTCTCGTTCCGGGAGCTGCTGAGCAACATTCCCAGCATCCAGGATCTGGCCGCGCATCTCGACCGGCAGCTGCCGCCCGAGCCGCAGCAGGCGCCGGCATCCGCACCGGTGGCCCTGCCGTCGCTCGCAGTCGCCGCGGCGCCCGCCGTCGCAGCGCAGGCGGCCCTGCCGCTTACCGTTGCCCCCGTCACCACAGCCGCGACTGTTGCCGGCATCGAGTCCGTCCTCCAGTCGCAATTGCAGATGCTGCAGACGATCGTTACGCAGCAGTTGCAGGTGCTCCAGGCGACAGGTTCCGTCGCAGCCCCTTCCGCACAGTCGACCATTGTTGCGGCGGCGATCGCCCCTCCGATCGCGACGATTGAGCCGCAGCTGGTATCGAAGATTGAGGTCGATCGCACCGCCGATGGCGAAATCGGAGCGGAGCGCATCAAGCTCTACCGTCCCGGCGCCAAGAGCCTTTCGACCGAGATGACCCCACAGAAGCAGGCGTTCGTCGCCGACTTGATCGCCGCCTACGAGGCACGGAACGGGAAATCGAAGAGCTTCACCGGCCAGAACCGGAAGTGGCTCGCCGATCCGCGCACCGCTGCCGGTTTCCGCCAGGACTGGAAGGAGATGGTCTTCCCCGTCGTTTCCGATCGTTCGAAGGGATCGCGCATCTGGGACGTCGACGGCAATGAATATATCGATCTGGTCAACGGCATGGGTCAGACGGCCTTCGGCCATGCGCCGGATTTCGTCGTCGAGGCGGTGAAGGCGCAGGCCGACGCCGGATTTGCCATCGGCCCGCAGACGCCGCTTGCCGGCGAAGTCGCGGAACTGATCGCAGAGATGACCGGGCACGAACGCGTGACCTTCTGCAACACCGGCTCGGAGGCCGTCATGGCGGCCATGCGGGTGGCGCGCACGGTGACCGGCCGGGATCGGATCGTGATTTTCGGCAACGACTATCACGGGCAGTTCGACGAGGTGCTGGTCAAGGGCCGGAACCGGGCTGGTGCGCCGGTCGCGATACCGGTCGCCGCCGGCATCCCTGCCGCCTCCGTCGCCAACATGACGGTTCTTCGCTACGGCGATCCGGAAAGTCTTGACTGGATCAAGGCCAATGCCGGCGATATCGCCGCGGTGATCATCGAGCCGGTCCAGAGCCGTCATCCGGAATTACGGCCGGTCGAGTTTGTGCGCGAGCTGCGTGCTATTGCCACGAAATCCGAATTCGCGCTGGTTTTCGACGAGGTCGTCACCGGCTTCCGCGTCGATCCCGGTGGCATGCAGGCCGTCTGGGGCATCAAGGGCGACATGGCGACCTATGGCAAGGTCATCGGCGGCGGCATGCCGATCGGCGTGCTGGTGGGCGACAGCCGCTTCATGGATGCACTCGACGGCGGATGCTGGAATTATGGCGACGATAGCGTTCCGATGACCGCGCCGACCTTCTTTGCCGGGACCTTCGTGCGCCATCCGCTCGTGCTTGCGGCGGCGCGGGCCGTTCTTCAGCACATCAGGGGCGAGGGCGCCGCACTCTATGGCGCCGTCGCCGATCGCACGCAGGCTCTGGTCGCCGAGATCAATGCGGATCTCGCCCGGCGCGGTATCGCCAAGACCATCAACAGCTACAAGAGCTGGTTCTTTGCCGACTTCGGCAGCGACGATCCGCTGGGCTCGCTCCTCTATGCCAAGATGCGCATGCAGGGTATTCATATCCAGGACGGCTATCCCTGCTTCCTGACGACCGCCCACAGCGAGGCGGATTTCCAGGCGATCGCTGCCGCCTTCCGCACCAGTCTTGATGCGTTCCAATCGGTCGGCATCCTCGGCACGCAACGCCAGGCAGAGGATATCGCGCCGGAGCCTGCTGATGTGGCAACTGCCCGACCGTCAACGGCGCCGCTGACGGAAGCGCAAAAGGAAATCTGGTTGGCCGCCCAGGTCGGCGATGAAGCCTCCTGCTCCTTCAACGAGTCCTTCACGATGGTTCTGGACGGGCCGCTGGATCGCGAACGCTTGGGCCGGGCGCTTGATGCCGTAGTCGCACGCCATGATGCGCTGCAGATCCGGTTCGGCCGGGCGGGGGATCATTTCGAGTTCATTCCCGATTTCGTGCTCGATGTCGCCGATATCGACCTTGCCGGCGAGAACGATGCCGAGGCGCTGTTGCAGCAATTGATCGACGAAGATGCGCGCACTCCCTTCGATCTTGCCGATGGGCCACTCGTTCGGGCTTCCATCGTCAGGATGACTCCCGACAGTCACCGCCTGGTCTTCACCGCACACCACATCATCTGCGATGGCTGGTCGATCAATGTGCTGATCGAAGAGCTTGCCGCGACCTATTCCGCCTTGATGCGCAACGCCGAGGCCGGGCTCACGACGCCGCTCTCCTTTGCCACCTACGCGACCGATCTTGCTCCCAATGCGGATATATCGAACGCGACCGAACAATTCTGGCTCGACCAATACAAGGACGTCCCCGATCTGCCGGAAATGCCGCTGGACCGGCCGCGGTCGGATCGCCGCAGCTTTGCCGGCGGCACCGTCACCGGAAGCATCGAGGCGGAAACCTACAAAGCCCTGAAGAAGGCAGGTGCAAAGTCCGGCGCGACCTTGTTTTCGACGTTGCTGGCGGCGCTGCAAATCATGATCTCCCGCCTCTCCGGACAGGACGACATCGTCGTCGCCGTGCCTTCGGCCGGGCAGAGCCTGCTCGACGGCCAGACGCTCGTCGGCCATTGCGTCAACCTCCTGCCGCTTCGCCAGACGGTCTCGTCGGACAAGCGCTTCGACGAGCATCTCAAGGCGACGCAGCAGCTTGTGCTCGGTGCGTTCGAGCACCAGGATTACACCTACGGCACGCTCGTCCGTAAGCTCGGCGTCAAGCGTGACACGCACCGCTTGCCGCTGACCGAGATCCAGTTCAACCTCGAGCGGGTTCCTGACAATCTGGAGTTCGGCGGGCTGCAGACGAAGATCGCGTCGAACGCCAAGGCCTTCTCCAACTTCGATATGTTCTTCAACCTGACCGAAAGCCCCAACGGCGTTCGCATCGATGTCGACTACAATGCCGAGGTCTTCGAGCGCAGCACGATCGAGCGCTGGATCGGCCATTTCGCGACACTGGTTGCGGCGCTGGCAGCCGACATCACCCGGCCGATCCACGATCTGCCGCTCCTGTCTGCGGCCGAACAGGCCTGGCTTGCCGAGGGCCTCAACGACATGGCCGCCGACTACGATCGCGACGCATTCGTCTTCTCGCTGTTTGCCCAAAAGGCGGCCGAGCAGCCTTCCGCGATTGCCGTCGAACTCGACGGCAAGACGATGACCTATGGCGAGCTTGAAGGGCGATCCAACCAGTTGGCTTGCCAAATCCAGAAGACCGTCCCGGAGCCGGGCCAGCGCATCGCCCTTCTCGCCGAACGGTCGCTTGAAATGGTGATCGCCCTGCTGGCGATCATGAAATCGGGACATGCCTATGTGCCGCTCGACCCTGCCCATCCTGAGACCCGCCTGTCGCAAACCCTTGAGGTTGCGCGCGTTGCCGGCATGATCTGCGATAGCGACCGGGCAGAGGGACTGGCCGGCAAGGACGTCGCGATCATCCGCATCGATAGCGACGTCGACACGACCGGCGCGGCAACTGCACTGCCGAAGGTCCCCACGGACGCGGCGACGCCGGCCTACATCATCTTCACGTCGGGATCGACCGGCGCACCGAAGGGGGTCGAAGTCTCCCATCGCGCCCTGGTCAACTTCCTCACGTCGATGGCGCGGGAGCCGGGGCTTGACGATCGCGATACGATCGTCGCGGTGACGACGATCTCCTTCGACATAGCCGGCCTTGAACTCTACCTGCCGCTGATCACAGGTGCGAAGGTGGTGCTTGCCGGCCGGCACACGGTGCGCGACGGTTTTGCTCTGGTGCGGCTCGTCGAAAGCTGCGGTGCGACCGTGCTCCAGGCGACGCCGACACTCTGGCAGATGCTGGTCGAAGCCGGCCTCAGCCGCTCGAACCTCAAGATGCTGTGCGGCGGCGAGCCGCTTCCCAAGGCGCTCGCTTCTTCATTGCTCGGCCTCGGAGGCGAGCTGTGGAACATGTACGGCCCGACCGAGACGACGATCTGGTCGTCGGTGCAACGGATCGAGGATGGCGAAAAGCCGATCACCATCGGCCATCCCATCGCCAACACGCAGCTCCTCATCCTCGACAAGGCCAACCGCGTTGCCGCCATCGGCGTCACGGGTGAACTGCATATCGGCGGCGAGGGCCTTGCCAACGGCTACTTCGCCCGCCCTGATCTGACCGAGAAGGCCTTCGCCGATATCGACATCGGCACGGGAACGGTTCAGCGTCTTTACAAGACCGGCGACGTCGGTCGGCGGCTCGCGGATGGTTCGCTACAATTGCTCGGCCGGCGCGACCAGCAGATCAAGCTGCGCGGTTTCCGCATCGAGCTTGGCGATATCGAGGCTGCCATCTCCAGCGCCGCCGGCGTTCGCCAATGCGCCGTCGTCGCCGCCCCGAACAGCAATGGCGACAAGCAGCTGGTGTGCTATGTCATCCCGGAAGACCTGAGCAGCAAACCCTCGGCATCCGCGCTTGCCGCCCATGCGGAGGCCAACCTGCCGGCGCATATGGTCCCCGGTTTCTGGGTGCTTGAGGAGGCTCTCCCCCAGACGGCCAACGGCAAGCTCGACCGCAAGACGCTTGAACAGCGTGGTTTGCCGCAACGCGAGACCACGGCCATCAGGGTGCCGCCGCGCACCGCCATGGAAACGCAGCTTTGCGAGATCTGGCGCGAGGTTCTGAACGCGCAGGAGATCGGCGTCGAGGACAACCTCTACGCGCTCGGCGCGGATTCGCTGATCATCTTCCGCATCGCCGCCCGCATGCTCGACAGCGGTCTGCGCCTGGAGGCCAAACATCTGATGATGCATCCCTCCATCGCAGAACTCGCCACCTTTGCCGAGACACGCGACGACATCGATCCGAACGGCACCCAGCCGCAGGTCCCTTCGCTGAGAGATTTCCGCAATGGCGCGCGGCGCCGGTTTGAGCAGGTATCAAGAGTATGAAAGAGACAAGCAACACTGCACCTGTCGCCGAACCCACCGTGATTGCGGAGTTCCCCTGTTCCCAGACCCAGTTGCGCTGCTGGATCCTCGACCAGCTGAAGCCAGGCAATCCGGCGCTCAACGTCGCAGTCCGATGGGAGATCCGAGGCGCATTCCGATCCTCGACGTTGGAGGCCGCCTTTCGTACAGTCATCCAGCGTCATGAGGCCCTTCGCACCCGGTTCGTCGAAGTCGGCGGTAGGCCCTGCCAGCAGGTAGTCGACCAAGTCGACTTCAGGATGTCGGTCATCGACCTGCGAAACGTACCTGCCGATCAGCGCGATCAGCGTATCCTCTCGATCGGTGAGGAGACCGCGCGCGCGCCGTTCGACCTCAGCAGTCCCTACCTCTTCCGCGTTTCGCTGCTGATGGTAGAGAACGAGCGGGGCTTTCTACTGATCACCGCCCACCAGAGCTGCTTTGATGGCTGGTCGATCCGCGTGCTTGGCCGCGAGGTCGGCGAGATCGCGGCGGCGCTTGATGCCGGCCGGCAGCCGGCTGTTCCGGACCTGCCGTTGCAATACGGCGATTTCTCGCTGTGGCAGCAGGAGTATCTGAACAGCTACGGTTTCGAGACCGAGAAGTCATTCTGGTGCGAACAGCTGACCGGAGCGCCCTATTTCGAAGTTATTCCCGACACGCCGCGCGGACCGGTCAAGACCAGCCGCGGCAATATCCTGTCCGTCAACAACCCGAGCGAGTTCAGCGAGCGGATCGACGCCGCCGCCCGCGCGCATAGGGTCTCGCTCTACAGTTTCGGGGCTGCCGTCGTCAGCGCGTTGCTGCACCGCTATACCGGACATGACACCGTCATGTTCGGCTCACAGGTCGCCGGGCGCGACGAGACGGATCTGGAGAACCTTATCGGGGTCTTCATCAACAATGTTGTTCTGCGGTTCGACATGGCCGGTGACATTTCCTTTGCCGAGCATGTGCGTTTAGCAACCGCAACGGTGACGGCTGCCCTCAACCATCACAGAATGCCGTTCAACAAACTGGTCGAACTGGTCAATCCGGTGCGCGATCCCTCGCGCAACCCGCTGATCTCGGTCAACTTCAACCTGCAGAAGGCGTTCCTGGAAGACCATCAGTATGGAGGTTTCGAGCTGCTCAGCGCGCCGTCGCAATCGCCGGGTGTCATCTACGATCTGAGCTTCATCATGATCGGCAGGCCGAGCGGATGGCGCATGTCGATCGAATACAATGCCGACCTGTTTGAAAAGAGCACGATCGAATCTCTTCTGCGGCTTTGGCAGGAGGCCTATGAAGCGGCGCTGGAACGGCCCTCGGCGCCCCTTTCCTCACTGGTCATCCCTCCGAGGGAGATCAAGGCGCTGCGAGTGGAGACGGGGCCGGCAACGGCGATCGAACTGATGCTTGCGGCCCATCCATCCGTCGGTTCGGCCGTGGTGCTGGTCGAAGGCGATGGCAAGCGCGTGCATGCTTTCGTCACGCCGGCGCCGACGATCACCGAACCGCTCGATCGCCTGCCTGATGGCCTGATGGAGTATCTGAGCCGGCAGCTTTCGCAATCCGCGATGCCGGGTGGTGTCAGCGTGCTTCTCAATTTTCCGCGCGATGCCAGCGGCACCATCGATCGAACCGCGTTGCGGATACCGGCGCCGCCGACCATCCTCGCCAAGGCTGTGGCCGATCGCGTTGAGCCAACAGATGTCTCGGCACCAGTACCGGCGGCGCGAACCGACCAGACCAAGGCTCTTGCTGCGATATGGGCAGAGGTGCTCGGCGTTCCGACGGTCGCGCCCGGCGACAACTTCTTCGCGCTCGGCGGTCACTCGCTGCTGGCTTTGCGCATGCTCTCCGGCGCCAGATCGAAGCTTGGGGCAAAGGCCGACCTGGAGCTGCTCTTCAAGCAGCCGACATTCGGGGGCTTTTCCACTGCGCTGTTTGGCGAAGCGCAGCCGACCGGTACCGATCTGGAACCCGCAAGCGCCAATCCCTGGAGCGTGGGGGCCTGCGGGCGCACCGATGCGCCCTATACGCTCTACACGCTCAATCATCCGTTCCTCTACTACCGGCTTGCGACCGATCTTGGCGATACCGTCTCGGTCTATAACGCCAACATGTTCCATGCGGACCTCACCGGCGATCTCGCCTCCATGTCGCTTGAAGAGATCGCCGGGCATGCCGTCGACAGTATGGGCGCAGATATTCTGAAAGGCCCGGTCGGCGTGATGGGGCTCTGCGTCAATGGCGTGCTGGCGGTCGAAATTGCCCGCCAGCTGCGCGAGCGCGGCGCCGATCTTCGCTTCACGGCCGTCATCGATGCCTGGGCACCGGGCTATGTCAAGTCGCAGCCCCGGCTTCGGCGCCTTCGCTGGAACAGCGAGCGCCGGGTGAAGCGCGTCGGCTACTTCACGCGCAAGCTCTTTTCCGGCCGCATCAGCTTCGTCGACTATCTCAGGGAGTTCAACTTCACGCTTGCCCTGCTCAAACATCTGGGCCTGCGGGCGGGGACCTATTCCCAGGAAGAAGCAGTCAATGCCGACGTTACCGACCTGCTGGTCAATGCGGCCCGTCGCTATCGTCCGCCACCGACGAATGAAAAGTCGGTGCTTTTGTTCCGCAGTGAAGCCACCCATCGCCGTGCGCGCAAGCTGCTCTTCGGCTGGGGTGGTGCAATCACCCCGGACAGCGAGGTTTTCGACCTCGAGGGCTGGCACGAGGATAGCCTCAACAGCAACAGCATTCAGGCCCTGGCGACCATCGTCATCAACAGGTTCCGCTCCGACGAGAGCTGAACACGACGTGCGAAGGCAACATCCATGCGTGTCACAAGCCTACCATTGCGCATCGCCGTCCTGGTCGAACAGAACGAGCACTTCGAGAATTGGCAACTGATGGTCTTCGATCGGATCGTGGCCGATCCGCGATACGCCCTGACCGCCTTGCTCGTTCATCCGGCACCCTATGGGGTCGGCAGGAGTTCCATCTTCTTCAAGCTCGCCCATCGGCTCGAGCAGGCGGCGTTCGGCCGCCAGGCGGCTTATAACCCCTGCAACTTCGATGCGCACAAACAGCGGATCGTGCCATTGGCATCGACGCAGCCTGGGGCCGTCCAGGCGCAGGTGGCCGAGCTTGGTCTCGATCTGGTGGTCCGCATGACGCCGAACGGTCTGCCCGACGACGCCGTGCGCGAGCTGCCCTATGGCGAATGGGCGCTCTCGTTCTCCGACCAGAAGTCGGGGGCGGGCGAATGGTTCAGCTATCTCGAAGTGGCCAGCGGCGCGCCGGCCGTGGATCTGGCGCTCTACGTTCGGCTCGGGGCTTCCGCTTCCTCGGTTGCCATCGCCTCGTCCTCCTTCAACATCAAGTTCAGCGCGGTCAGGAACATCAACTTCATCAAGGAGCGCGCCGCCACCCTGCTGCTGCGCGAACTGTCGCGACTGGCCGATACCGGGGAGCTCATCACCACGCCGCTGCCGGCGCGCCGGCAATCCGCGCCGCCCTCGATTGACGAGTTGGGCCGGTATCTCGGCATCCTCAGCGGCCAGCTCGTCGCGCGCGCGAAAAAGGCCGTGCAGCACAAGGCCGGCACGGGCTCGGCCGTCTGGACGCTCTTTACCGGCAGCGGCCGCATCGACGATTTCGAGCCCGGCGTTTCCGTCGAAATCCCGCCGACATCGACGGACATCAAGGCGGATCCGTTTCTGCTTCAGCATGAAGGCGAGTGCTACCTGTTCTACGAGGCCTATGCCGATGGCGACCGCAAGGCGCATATCGCGGTCGGCCGCTTTGACGGCGATCGGCTTGAGCCGGTGGGTGTCGCGCTGAACTGCGACTACCACCTGTCCTACCCGTTCGTCTTCCGCGACGGCGACGACATCTTCATGATGCCAGAGACGCATCAGTCCAGGCGCATCGAGATCTGGCGCTGCGTCGAGTTTCCGCTGAAGTGGGAGCTGCATGCGACCGCGCTCAATGGCATGTCTGCCGCCGACAGCGTGCTGACGCGCCATGACGGGCGGTGGTGGCTGTTTACGAACCTCTCCGAGTTCCACGCCTATGAGGATCACTGCAGCGAGCTTCACATCTTTGAAGTCGATGGGCCGGGGCTTGCGCGCATCACGCCGCACAAGCGCAATCCGGTGGTGCTCGGCAGCACGTTTGCCCGCAATGCCGGCCGGATCTTTGCGCGCGAGGGCCGTGTCTTCCGCCCATCGCAGCACAATGCGCACGGCATCTACGGCTACGGGCTGAATATCATGGAAATCGAGCAATTGGACCTGGAGAACTACCGGGAGCGGTGCATCAGAACGATCAAGCCCGATTTCAAACCGGGATTGCTCGGCTGCCACCATTTTGACGCTGCCGGGGATCGGTATGTGCTGGATGCGCGACTGACGCTTTGAGCGCCAGGACATCGTGATCGCTATAGCGAAGATGGACGGCATTGCCGAGGGTGAGCGCTGCCAGGGTGCCAGCGAAACCAGGCGGGCTCGCGAGGTCGAAGAGGCTCCAGTTCAGCGGCGCATCTCTGTCACCATCAAGGGATTCGAGCCTTGGACGGGAGGCTGCGTCGACGGTGACGTCGAATGAGTCCAGCGGCAGCGATAGCCCGGCGCCATGAGCCTTCACGAAAGCCTCCTTGCGCGTCCAGCAGCGATAGAACGCGTTAAGATAGTCGTCGCCGGCAAAGGCCGCGAGAGCCGCGCACTCGCGCTTCGAAAAGAAATGTCCGGCAATATCCTCTTTCAGCGGCTTGATTGCTTCGACGTCGATGCCAACGGGGTAATGGTCGGAGACCGCCAGCATCGCCACATCGGCGCTGTGGCTGAGATTGAAATGCAGCAACTCCGATGCTCCGGCGATGCGCGGCTTGCCGAAGACGTTGTAGGTCAGCCCGATGCGGTGCGGCGGCAGGTGGAGGTAGTGGCCGAGCACGAGGCGCAAGCCGGCACGGCCGGCTATGAAGTGTTGGCGATGTTCCGGATAGACGAAACGGGAGGCTCGCGCCTTCTCCTCACCGCTCAGCATTGGGAACAAGCGGTCAATTTCACACGGGGCCGGATCAAGGCTCCAGCGCCAGATGTCGATGAAGTTGGGACCGATCCGATCCAAGCTAGGTCGCATAGACGAGGCTCCCCTTCGAAGCGGGTCGCTGGCGCACCATGCGTCGGGCGAAATAGGTCATGAGCGGCAAGGGATAGTTCTCGCCGAGCCCGATACGGCAGGTCCTCTTCAGGATATCGAGCGACCGCGGGCACATATCCGGCGAGTACTCGATCTTGCGGGACGCCCAGGCATAGGGGTTCATCTTCGGATTTGCCGTGCGTTGGTCCAGCACCGGCAACCAGTTGCTGTAGACGTGCCGGCTGGAATCGTAGGGCCGATACACGCCGCGCTTGTTTTCGGCAGCAAAGGCCCGCGCCTCCTCGGCGGTATCGAAGATCACGTGCAGGCCGGCAGCATGGTCCCGGTCGTTGTGCGGGCCGATGCGCATCGCATTGCTGGCCGACAGGATCTCGGCAATCGCATCGTAGCGGCGGCGCATGCGGCGGATCATCGGATCCAGCTTCTTCAACTGGACGTTCAGCATGGCACCCTGGATCTGGCTGGCCTTGAGATTGATGCCGAGCATGGGCGGCTCGTTGGCATTGTCGAGGTGGCCGCGAAACAGCGCGCCGATATCGTGATACATGCGCGCCCTGGCGAAGAGCCGGTCGTCGTCGGTGACGACGGCCCCGCCTTCGCCGATGTTCATGTTCTTGAACTGGTTGAAGCTGAAGGCCCCGGCATCACCGATCGTGCCCACCCGCACACCCTTGTAGGTCAGCCCGACCGCCTGGCAGGCATCCTCGATGACAACGAGCCCGTGCTGGCGGGCAATCTGCATGATGCTGTCCATGTCGCACACCATGTTGGCCATGTGCACGGGGACGATGGCGCGCGTGTGGGGCGTGATCTTTCGCAGGATATCTGCCGGGTCCATTGTCAATGTCTCGTCGATCTCGACGATAATGGGGACGGCGCCGACGGCCAGTGCGGCGCCGGCCGTGGCAATCCAGGTATAGGCGGGCACCAGCACCTCGTCGCCCGGGCCGATGCCGGCAGCAGCCAGAGCGGCGATCAACGCGCCCGTGCCGCTGCTGACGGTCAGCACATGGCCTGTGCCGAACTTGGCCGAGAAATCCGCCTCGAAGCGCGTGAGCGGCCCGTTGCCGTCGCCGCCGAAGCGGGCAAGCTCCCCTGACGCAAAGACCGGAGCGAGAGCCAGCCATTCCCTGATACCTACACGCGCCATACCGCACCCTCCGATCCTCGCCGGCTCCGTGTGCGCCGACCATCGGCGTCCAGGGATGAAGACAAATCGCCTGCGGGGTACCGGCCCCAATGATCAAGCCTAGTCGTGTCGCGATATCGTTTCAAAATGGACTTCCGGCCAGAGCCTGAGCAAAGTGTGCAGGCTCCAACTAGCCGAAATCAGTAGTTACCCTACTCCCCTATGCATATTGGGAGATTTCGGCGCGATAGCGCTGGTGCTACGACCTGTATGTAGCACGTGGGAGTTCTTTTCATGCCGATCCGCGATCTCCGATCAGCGCCCTCAGGCACCGAGTTTCGTCCGGATGTGGCAATCATCGGCGGTGGTCCCGTCGGGCTGACGATCGCCCGGGAATTCGCCAACAGCCGCTGCCGGGTACTGATCATCGAAAGCGGTGGCGCCGACTTCGAGGCCGCCCAGCAGACGTTGAATGCCGTCGTCAATGTCGGCGAACCCGTCGTCCGAGACGGCGTCGAAAGTCCCGGCCGCGGCTATAACGGCAGCCTCGAATGGCTGAATGACATCCCCCCTTTCGAGCTGCGCAACCGGGTGCTCGGCGGCAGCACGCATACCTGGATCGGCAAATGCGCGAGCTTCGACGAAATCGACCTGGAGCGCCGGCCCTGGCTGCCGGTCTCCGGTTGGCCGATGACGCGCGAAAGCCTGGCGCCGGGGCTTGATCGCGCGGCGCGCCTGCTCAATCTCGGACCCAATCTCTATGACGAGAGGCTCTTTGGCCGGCTGCACTCGCCGCCGGACGAACTCGGTTTCGACCGCGATCTCCTTCGCCCGTTCTTCTGGCAGTTCAGCCATGAGCGTGATCGGCACGGCGAGCCCATGCGATTTGCCAATGTGGCTGCCGAGCTGGTGGCGGCGAACATCGAGATCCTGACGCATGCCACGGTCACGGCGATCCATCTTGACGAGAGTGGCCGTCGCGTCGCATCGCTCGATCTGCGGAGCCTTGACGGAGCTTCCGCAAGTGTACGGCCCGAGACCGTCGTTCTGTGTGCCGGCGGCATCGAGAACGCCCGCCTGCTTTTGGCTTCGACATCGGTGATGTCGAGCGGTGTCGGCAATGGCAGAGGTGTCGTCGGGCGCTACCTCGCCGACCACCCCCGCTCGACGCTTCTGCAGTTCGAACGGCGGGATATCAACGCCGTGGCCCGGCACTTCAATTTCTACGGCCTGTCCGATAAGGGGGCGACCCGGTTCTATCTCCACGGTCTGCGCCTCAGTCCCGCTGTGCAGAGACGCGAAGAGCTCGTCAACTGTGCGGCCTATCCCGTGCAGATTCATTCGGCTCGTGATCCCTGGGCGGCGCTGAAGCGACTGATGCGGGGCGACCGCACGCGACTTGCGAGTGATCTTGCTGTTATCGCGCGGTCGCCTGCCTTCCTGGCAGCAGGTACCTTCCGCCGGAAGGTGCAGAAGCGGGGAATGATGCACCGGTCCGACGCGCTGCGCTTCGATGTCATGGTCGAGCAGAAACTCGACGCGGAGAGCCGCGTCACCCTGTCTGATCAACGGGACGAGTTCGGCGTGCCGATACCGCGCGTCGACTGGAAAATCGGCCCAACAGAGGTTGAGAGCGTCAAGCGGCTCGCGCGGTCACTGGCCTCCGAATTCGTGCGCAATGGCCTTCCACAGCCGCGTCTGGTCGACTGGATAGCCGAGGACGACGATGGGAAGGCGGCGTTCACCGACATGGCGCATCCGTCCTGCACGACGCGCATGGGGAGCGATCCGACCACCAGTGTCGTCGATGCGAATTCCATGGTGCATGGAGTGGACGGGCTCTTTGTCGCCGGCAGCTCGATCTTTCCGACGCCCGGCCACGCCAATCCGACCTTGATGACGCTTGGCCTGGCGATGCGTCTTGCCGATCATCTGAAGATGCGGCTGGAAAGACGCCCGGCAGCGACGGTGACGTCTCGTGCGGTTGCGGAGGAAACGGTCGCCGTACCGGGAATTTGATGCCTATCCCTTCGCCTACAGGCCCTTGGTCGTCATTGCAGGCGGAAATAGAAACCGGCGCTTTCGCTCGGCCCCAGCTCGGGATGTGTTTCGATCACATGTGAGAGCGACGGGATGGACCAGCGGTCGACGAGGCGGTAGCCGAGTCTCTCGATGTCGCTGCGGAACACCTCTTCGTTCCGCATCTGGTAAGGCACGATGGCCGTGCCGATGCGCTCCAGCGTTACAACGGCGCCGCCTTTTCTCAGGGCCACCTTGTTGAGCAGGAGGTGGCGGGGCAGGGCGGGCATCCGCCCTAGCAGATCAGACAACTGGATATCGAGATATTGCAGCAGGCCTGAGCCGAGGAACAACGGCACAGGGCCGGCATCGACGATGCGATCGACGAAATGCAGATTGTCGAGCTCGTCCTGTTCGGCCCTGCGTCGGCCGACCTGCACGATTGCCGGCAGGTCGTAGACCACCCATCGGAAGGATCTGTCGAGCGAGAGAAGGTCGCGGAACGCCCGGTATTTGGTGCCCATGTGGCCGCCGGCATCGACGAGACCATCGATCTCGTCCATGACCTGCCGCATCCAGAAAAGCACCGGATAGTCCCAGGGGGCGACCTTGCACATCTTCTCGAAGGCGACCTGGGCGATCTCCTCATGATCATAGCCGGCAAGCCCGTTGGAGCGGGCGGCGGCGATGGCGTCTTCGAACGACGCGTAGGCGCCGGTGAAACGCTGCGGAAAAGGCGAGAGATATCGCAGGCGTCCACCGGCCACCTTCAGCGGTGTCAGGGAGCGATTGAGGCTACGCATCGCGCTGCGCAGAAGCGGGTAAGCTGTGTTCCTGATATCGCTGGTCAGCACGATGCGTCTCCCCTGGTTGTCGCGCCTGCGTCGTTCCGTCGGTTTCTCATCCGTGGCGGCCGAAGGCGAAGATCGGCCGCAGGGCGTCGCTCCATCGCTGCAGCACGGCGAGTGCTGCGACATAGATCGCCGCGCCGGCAACCACCTGCAGCGCGATCGTCGACATCTGCTTCAGCGACGACGCTTCGGCTATCCGGCCGAACAGAAAGACGGCGGCCGCCATGGCGCAGACGGCGATCGCCACCAGGCCGCAGTCGCGAAGGACGCGGTTCCAGGCAAGTTCGCCCTCGCGTGATTGAAGCCGCATGGATATGTTGAACGAGAACACCGCGGCAACGCATTGTCCCAGCGCCGTCGCAACCGCGCCGAACGGGGTTAGGAGAATGATCAAGCCGACGGAGATCGCCCCATTCAACATGACGGCCCTCGGCATCCGATGAATTTTGCCGCTCAGTGAAAGCAGCGGTTCGGTCACATAGCCGGGGATCAGAAGCGTCTGTTTCGCGGCGAGGATTGCGACGAGGATCGCCGCCGGCGCCCATTTCTCACCCAAGACGACGTCGATCAATTCTGCCGAGATCAGTGCGAGACCGAGATAGATCGGCGTCGAGATGGCCATCAGTACGGTCATGAAGGTGGTGGCTGTCGCCCCGATCGCGGCCCGGTCGACATTGCCCTTGTCCTTGCCCGCCACGCGGCCGAAGAGGATCCAGGCAAGCATCCGGGCGGGCTCGCCCATGAGCTCGGAGAAGGCGGCGACGATCCTTTCCGCCGCGCGGTAGTAGCCCGCTTCGGCCAGGCCGAGGAAGCTGCCCACCACCAGCGTGCCGGCGTAGGAGCGAAAGAACACCACGAGCCGGTTGGCGACGATATGGCGTGAGAATTCCAACACCTGCACGGCGTATGAGCGACGCAGGCGCAGACGCGGCAGCCATCGCACCAGGATCATCGACGCGGCCAGGATCGTCAGTTGTTGCGCCAACCGTCCGCAGATGAGCGCAACGATGTTCCACTGCAAGGAAAGCCCGCCGATCGCCACGAGTAGCCCGATGATCTCGGCAGCGATCCTGATGATGGATTGGCCGCGCAATCGACCTTGAGAGATGAGAATGCCGTCGTAAACTGTCGACAGCGATGCCGGCAGATACCAGGAGCTGAAAAGGGCGACCAGCAGTGCATTCCAGCCGTGACCCAGCATGAACATGGTTGCAGCGGTACACAGGCCCAGGATCGTGGCGATAAGCCCGGACAGCATCGACAGGGTCGCAAGCTGATCGATATCCGTCTTATCGGCGCCGCCTTTCATGATGAACTCGCCCCATCCACCCTCGGCGACGACGAGAACGAAGATGGCGAAGGAGGATGCGAACGCAAAGAAGCCGAACTCGGCCGCCGCCAGAACATGTGCCGCAACGATGAAAATCGACAGCTGGGCAGCCTGCGAGATGACTTTGGCGCAAAGGGCGGCAAAGCCGTCGCCGATCAGGTCGGGCAGGCGCAAGGCGCGCGGGGAGCCTGGCAACAGGCGTCGTAGTGGGAGGATTGCCGTCTCGATCCAGCGGGGCATCATTGCACCACGACTGGGAAGAAATGGCGCTGGCGGAAGGGTGGTAACGGGTCGGGCTCAACCGCTTGTGGCGCGCGTTGCGTATCGACTTTTGCGAAATTTCCCCGTTTTGCTGAAAATTCGCAACTCCTAAGGT
This sequence comes from Ensifer sp. NM-2, assembly GCF_003024455.1. Classification (NCBI taxonomy): domain Bacteria; kingdom Pseudomonadati; phylum Pseudomonadota; class Alphaproteobacteria; order Hyphomicrobiales; family Rhizobiaceae; genus Ensifer; species Ensifer sp. NM-2. Next base: position 74,587 of record NZ_PVZR01000010.1, on the reverse strand, counting down.
ATGGTGTGCGGTGTCGCTCTGATTCGGGTATAGCCCGTTTTGAACGACAGAGTGGGCGATGGCGTGAACGGTGGCGCCCGCAGTTCGCCTGAATTCCGTGGCCTATTGCGGCTAGGGAGAGAGCGGCGACGCAAGCGGGAGAGGGGAGCTCGCAGCAGATGTTGAGACGGATGTCGTTGGACAAAGAGGGCGCCATGACCAATCGGCCTGCATGGAACACGAAGCTGGCCATTCGCTGGTCCGTGGTCGTGCTGTGCCTTGTCTTTTGGGCCGCCGTGTTCTTTTTCATCTGGTGAACGCCCCTCAGGTCTCGTTTGTTGCAAAGAGGACGACACCTACCGTCTTTACGATAATCACGATGTCGAGGTAGATCGATCGGGACTGATAGTACTCGATGTCGAATTGGACCCGCTCGTCGTAGGTTGTATCCGGCCGTCTTTTCACCTGCCACATGCCGGTGATACCGGGCTTCAGTCCCGTGTAGTAATGCAGGTTCTGCCCGTATTTCTCGGTTTCCTCAGGTGAAATCGGGCGAGGGCCGACAAGGCTCATATCCCCACGCAGCACGTTATAGAACTGCGGCAGTTCGTCGAGGCAGGTCATCCGCAAGATCTTGCCGAGCCAATGGACACGCGGGTCGCCGACGAGTTTGCGCTTCTCCATCCACTCCCTGTTTCGCTCGGGGTCGGAGGCCAGCAGTTCCGCAAGCCGTTCCGCGGCATCGAGGCGCATGGATCTGAACTTGAGACATTCGAACATCTCTCCCTGCGCGCCGACACGGGCCTGCCGGAAAAGGATGGGGCGCCCGTCGACGATCATGAGCGCAATTGCAATCAGCGCCAGGGCCGGCGCAAGGAAGATCAGCGCCAGGATGGAGACGGTCACGTCGATCAGACGCTTGGATCTGCTAGCGCGCCGTGTTGCGATGGTCCCGCGCGCGGTATGCCTCTGTCGTGCAACGCCATCAGAAACGGACAGCATATCTCTCACCCCTCCAAACACCGTTCGCCCTTAACAGGCTGCCAGCGGGCGCCTTAATTTACAATCGACCCTGATGGGCAGGACCTAGTCCAATGGAGGTACACGCCGGGCAGGAATACAGAAACGTTGCGTAAACCTCCTAATCGGGAGGTGGCAGAACGGCTCGGGGCTTCGCCAAGCGGTCGCAGCCTTTGCCGCAAGAGTACTCCGCCCACTGACCGAAACCGTTTCATAAGGCATCTCCACTGCGCAAATCATCGAGCGTCACTGTCTTTGTCAGTCGATGCTGCCGGAGATCGATCGTGGTCCGGTAGGCACGATGCAGCACGCGACCGTAGAGATCGACCAATGCGTCCGCCCAGGTTTCGGGCGTATGGGCGAGCGTGGCTGCCTGCCTGAAACAGTTCTCGCTCATTTGCCGGATCAGTGCGTCGTCGGTGGCAAGGGAGCGCATCGCAGCGGCAAGATCCTCGATGTCGGCGATGCGGAATTTGACGCCGCAGCCGAGGGCTGCGATCTCGTCGGCGAGCAACGCCGCATCGGTCAGGATGACCGGTATGCCGCTGGCGATGGCTTCGAGGGCCGCCAGCCCGAACGGTTCCGGCACACGCGACGAAACGACGACAGCACGAGCGCTGCGGATGATATCGCGCATTTCGTCCCTGGTTTTCCAACCGTGAACGGTCGCCTCTGGATAGGTTTTCTCGATGAGTGCGCGACCGGCACCATCACCGATGAAATGCAGCGGCACCTTGGCAAGGCTCGCCGCCCTGGCGGCGTCCTCGAAACCCTTTTCGGGTTCGAGCCGACCGACGAACACGAAGTTGCGGTTGGTCCATGGCTGAAGCCCGGGACCGACGAAGGGAAGGACGGGATTGCGGACCGTTTCCACTTGCGTGCCGTTCATGCCGGCACGGTCGAAATAGGCTCGCATCCTCTCATGCACGACGATGATGTTTGCGGCCGCTCGTTTGGTCGGGAAGAAGTGCTCGCGCAGCATATGTCGCGCCGAGCGCCAGGCCTTCTCATGCAGGCCGCGCTTGTCGCACTGCGTCGTCAGGCAGCGGCCGGACATCGGCTTCAGCTCACAGACACGATTGGTCCGGAAGTTGACGAAACCGCCATTGGGGCAGGCGAGGAAATAATCGTGAGCGTGAAGGACCACACGGTCGCGTACCGGCGCGAGCGCACGAAAGATCGCCGGCGACAGGATCTTCGACCAGCCATGAACGTGGTAGATCGTCGACGGGGTGTCGCGGCTGGCAATCAACCCGTTGAGGGCCTCGTAGACGATCGGATCGTAAAGACCGAGCCGCAGTGCATCGCTCCTTTGTCGCTCCAGCAAGGGAACTGCGTCCAGATTGATCGTATCGGCGGCCGGTCGGTCGACGGGCGCGCTGTCCCCGGCAAAGAAGGTCACCGGTATGTCGCGCCGTTGCAGCAACTCGGCCGAGAGTATGGCGAGGTTCGTGGCGCCGCCAACCCTGATGGAACGATCGTTGATGACGACGACGCGGTCGGGTGAGAGGGCCGTCATGGTCTTATTCGAGCCTTTCGACGTTTCGCGGCGCCAGCCGGCCGGTCAGCAGGTCCAGGAATGCGCGGGCATTGCCGCGCAGGCGACCTTTTCGATCGACCCAGGGCTCCGGGTTCCAGACCTTGACCAAATTCGCCACCAGATTGCGCAGGATCTGCACGCCGGCATGCCGAATGCTCATCGTGTCCTTGCGAATCAGGTAGATCGGATTGGCGATCTGCGAATAGCCGAACTTGATGCCTGGCGTGCGCGCCTTTTTGGTTCCGAGGTGAACGCCGACGAGATTGCCGGATTGCACCACGCGGCCAAGGTCGGCGGCCATCCGGCTGAAGTCGACGTCCTCAAGCCAACCGTAAAGCGGCAGGTTCTCGTCGAAGGCGAGGTCAGCTTCGCGAACAGGGCCGGTTCGAACCGCCATGTTGCAGCCATAGGCGTTGTAGATCGGCCTGAAGGCTTGCGTCGACTTTGGCAGACGTTCGTCCGCCTCGATCAACTCCAAGCCACCGTCGACCGAAATGCCCGGCCCGATGATGCCATCGGCAACCAGCGTGCCGGTGGCGACGACAATGTCGTCGTTCTCGGAAAACAGGCGCTCGACTTCCTCGACGTAGGATGGCGCCATCAGGAAATCGTCGTCCAGAAAGAGGATAACATCCGACTTGGCGGCGGCGAGGATGCGATTTCGCTGTCGACAGCTGCCGCGCTCGGAGATGATGACGATGACGCGGACCGCAAGCCCTTCGGTGCAGCAAGGGTCCATATCCTCGGGCGAGGTGAGGCAAACGTAAATCTCGTCCGGTTGGCGGGTCTGCCGGGCGATCAGGGGCAGGACGGCGGAGAGAATGTCCCTGCGCCCGCAACTCGGTATGCCGATGGCAACCGTGACCGGACGATCTTCGGCGTAATCCTTTGTCGCCTGCATCATTTTCTGAACTTGCGCCATTGTTTTCGGTCCCAGCGGATGTTGGTACGGCGAGGGCCGTCGCTTCTGTTTGAAATGACGCCGAGCAACGCGACGCGTGATTTGCCGAATGTTGCCAAGGCCTCGCCCAACCGTTCGACGGTCATCTTGTCGGATTGTCCGAGAACCACGACGATGCCGTCGAGATAGGTACAGATCACGCGCGTATCGGCCGAATCCTCGAAGCCGGACATGTCGACGATGATCACCTTGTAGCGCTGTCTCAAAAGCTCGAGCTCGGATTTCAGCGCCGGCAGGTGGCCGTAGCGCTGATGCGCGACGGCTGCCTTGCGTGTCTGGTCGACGGTCAGAACCGGCACGCAGCGAACGGCCTTGCCGTCGAATTCCTCGACGTGCTGCGGCGCCTCCGATCTGCGCCTGGAGTATTGGCCGGCGATGCCCAGGATCCGCAGGCTCTCCATGCCGAAGCCCGCACCGTCCTCGGTGGTGACGCGGCTGAGCCGCGAGCCGACGAAATCCGCATCGACGAGCAGGACCGAGGTCCCTTCGTTCATGTAGAGCTGGGCGAGGTTGGCGGCGATCGTGGTCTTGCCCTCGCCGGGTCCGACCGAGGTCACGCCGATCACCGCCGTCGCATTGGCAGGAAAGGCGGAATCGACCGAGTTCTTGACGCCGCGCAGTGCCTCGGAGAAGCGCGAATAGGGCATGTCCAGGACCGATCTAAGCGGCAGCATGGTGGAGGCAATCGGGGGCTGATGGGGACGTGGGCTGCTTCTGAACATCGGCACGTGGCCGAGCGACGTTATCCCGAGTTCGGCGCGAAGGCGCTCGCTGGAGCTGACGCGCCGGTCGAGGCCGTCACGCAGCACCGACAGCATCAACCCGGTTGCCAATCCGAACATCAGCGAAAACGGCATGATCGTCGAAGGTTTCGGCCAGGTCTTGCCCAGCGGCGCCGTTGCCGCCGTGACGATGCGTGCCTTGCCGAGGGGGAAGGATTGCTTTTGCAAAGCGCCGATGAGCTGCTGTAGAATGCCCTCGTACATGCTGCGGTAGGTGGTCGCGCGGCTTTCCATCTCGGAGAGTTCGACGCGGGCGACGTTTTTGCCGGCACCCGCCGCGGTAAGGCTGGCAAGCTCGCTTTCCAGCAGCTTTTCCCGGGTCTTGGCGATGTCCACATTCGACTTGTAGAACTGTTCGATGCGCAGGAATTCGTTGCGAAGAGAGGCATCCAGCCGCGCAATATCTGCCTCGGCGGCGACAATAGCGGGATTTCCGCTGTCGTATCGGGTCTTGAGATTGTCGAGCTTGGCGGATGCCAGGCGCATTTCTTCGTTGAGCTTCTGGATCTGCGGGTTGTCGAGACTGTCGTTGACGGTCGCGACCAGCGTATCTTTCGACATGAGCTGTTGCAGCGTCATCAGCTTGGCCGATTCCGCTGCGGTCGCGGCGCGCGCTGCCAGCATCTGGCTGCTGAGTTCGGAAAGCTGTTGCTGATCGAGCGTCGATGCGGTGCCGACCGTTGTGATGTCGTTCTTGGCGCGAAACTCTTCCACCGTCATGGCGGCTGCGCGCGCCTGCGCACCGACTTCGATAAGGCGACTTTCCAGCCACTTGGCGCCGCTTCTCGCGGCGTCCGATCTCTCGTTCATGCCCGTGCGGATATAGGCTCCAGCAATGGCGTTGGCGGTCTTGGCCGCCTTTCGCGGGTCCGTGGAAGAGTAGCCGATCTCAAGCACGTAGGATTGGCCGACGCGCCGCACGGTTACGCGCGAGAGAAAGGCGGCCATCGTGCGCCGCATCAGATACTCGTCATCGACCTTATCATCGTCGGAATTCTTGGCCCCCGACGAGAACAGCGAGCCGATCATACCGCGGATCGAGACGCCGCCGCCGACAATTTCCGGATCAGTGGTCAAGTCGAGTTGTTCGATCACGGCGCGGGCAATCGCCTCGGATTTGACGATTTCGACTTCGCTGGCGATTTCGGCTGCTTCGATGATGATCGTTCCGGTCGAGGCATCCTGTGAGGCGATGCGACCCTGCTCGGGATCGATCACCAGGCGGACGGTCGCGGTAAAGGTCGGTGCCGTGTTGAGTATGTAGAAGGCGCCGAGCGCCAGCCCGATCACACCACAGATCCCGATGCGAATGAGGTGCCGCCGCAGGAAGTCGGAAACATCGCGGAAGGATATGCTCTCCTGCCCGGCCGAACGCTTGGCCTCGAAGTTCTCATCCAGCACGATTTTTGAGATGTCATGCACGACCATTGGTGTTCCCCATGAAAATACGCTGCGCCACAGTCGATCTGTCGTTGCTATTGGGACTGCTCGATGCCCACCGATGTCAGAAGCTTGTTATCCAGCGCTGCCGTCAGCGCCGAGCGCACGTCGAGCACGTCGCCCGGAACCAGCAATGTTGCTTCCGTAACCCTCACGGCCGGGTCGGTGCCGCCGCCGTGTGTTATCCAGTACTCCAGCGGCTCCAGGTCCATTGCCTTCCTGTCGGCGAAACGGGAAAGCGAAGCGCCGTTGATCTGCAGCAGTTGCAGCGTCGTGCTGCGCTTGAGCTTCAGATCTTCGATCGCGGCTTCCGTCGTCTGCAGGTCGCGGCCGGCTTCGGTTCGGCGTTGACCCTGCAAGGTCACGGCATCGCGTTCGGTTTCGCTGAGTTTCTGCTTGGCGCGCATGGCGGCCACCTGGAGGTCGAGCTTGTCGCTTTGCAGCTCTGCGACGATCCGCTCGAGCGACGTCTGCCGCGACTTCGTCACCGTCTGGTCGTTCACCAGCTTCGATATGCCTTTGAGCTCGTCCTGGGCGATCTCGATCTGACGCTGCTGGACGGCCGTCTTTTCATCGAGCACATCGATTTCGTTCTTGAGCAGCGTGCCGAGCTCGGCAAGGGAATCGAGCTGGCGGCGCATGGCTTCGATCCGGGCATCGAAGAGCGTGCTCTCGTCTCGTACGATCTGCTGGATGGCGGCGCCATCGGCGGCCTTGAGCGCCTGGGGAAACTCGATCTTGGCGCTGTCGGTGAACTCGGCCCTCAGCCGCGCCCGACGGGCGGCGAGTTGCATCATCTCGAGTTCCATCCGGTTCAACTCGCCGGTGTAGCGGATCTGCTCCATGTCGGAGTAGCCGCCGGCAGGGTTCGTACGGCGTTCGCGCCCGCCCGCCATGGCCACCGCCTGCATCACAGTCATGCCCGGGCGGAATTCCAGCTCGCTCGGCCGGTCGACCAGACCCGTGACATAGATCATCGGGTAGCGGACAACTTCGACGGATGTCTCCGGCGCCTTGCTAAGGCCGGTGCGCTCCTTCAGGAGGTCGGCGATCGTGGCCGCCAGTTCTGCAGGTGTCCGATCCTTGGCCTTCACTTCGCCGACCAGCGGAACCGAGATCGTGCCGGCGGGGGAAACGACGTATTCTCCGTTGAGCGCGGTCCATTCCTTGTATTCCCCGGTCGCCGCGACCCATTCGACGATCGCGACCTTGACCCTTGTCTGGGGCTGCAAACGGAACACCGGCTCGGCATGGGCCTGATGGATGGGAGCAAGAGTGCTCAGGCCGATCGCCAGGTATAGGGTCGAGACACGGCCAAGCGACGACAGGCGATGTAGAATACGGTGATCGGCATGGGGCATGGGGCCTCGCTGATGTTCCAGCGCGCCACGGTACCGGACAGCTCGGCTTGGTGTGGCGCGTCGGATTGATTGTCGGCCCAAAACGTTCGAGGTAAATTCCCTGCGGTCTAATCGCGGGTAATCCCTTTAGGGGAATATCCCTAAACCGGCGGCACCATCGGATAGGATTGCCTCGGCCTATGGCTAAGCCCGGGTCGGCCGCCACCGGCAGCTAAACCTTTCGGGTAGGACGATCGTTCCTTCGGATGCACCCCCGGACCGATCTTGGCTCTGTGCACGCGCACCTTGTGTGTCCCATGCTGCGGCAGGATCGTTTCAGAGGGGAGCACTATGCGCGTCGCAATCGTTCATTATTGGCTGGTATCGATGCGCGGCGGGGAGAAGGTGATTGAGTCGCTTTGCGACCTCTATCCCGAGGCCGACATCTTCACCCTGGTTTATGATCCGGGCCGCGTGTCCGACACGATCAAGAAGCACAAGGTCACCTCGTCATTCCTACAGCGCATTCCGGGAGCGATCGGGCACTATCAGTCGCTGCTGCCACTGATGCCTTTTGCGCTCGAGAGCCTCGATCTCAGCGGCTACGACCTGATCATTTCGAGTGAGTCAGGGCCAGCGAAGGGGATCATCCCGCCGCCACATGCAGCACACATCTGCTACTGCCATTCTCCCATGCGCTATCTCTGGGATCACTACCATGCCTATCGGTCGAGCGCGGGCCTGTTGTCACGGATGATGATGCCGGTGCTGGCGCCGATGCTGCGCAGTTGGGACGTCAATACCAGCATGCGGGTGGATCGGTTTGTCGCCAATTCCCATCATGTTGCGGCACGCATCGGCAAATACTACCGACGTCCGGCCACGGTCGTCTATCCGCCTGTGAGCACAGAGGACTTCGCACCCTCGACGCAGATCGAGGATTTCTATCTTTGTGCGGGGCAGATCGTCCCCTACAAGCGAATCGATCTCGCGGTCGAGGCGTTCACGAAGATGGGCAAGAACCTGGTCGTGATCGGCGACGGCAAGGAACAGGACATCGTCAGGCTGAAGCGCATGGCCGGTCCCACCGTCACCTTCCTCGGGCGCGCGCCTTTTGCAGTGCTGAAGGAAAAGCTCTCGCGCTGCCGCGCTCTTGTCTTTCCCGGAGAGGAAGACTTCGGCATCGTGCCTGTCGAGGCCATGGCGAGCGGCCGTCCGGTCATCGCCTTTGGCGCCGGGGGGGCGCTTGAAACCGTCGTGCCCAATCTGACGGGCATGCTTTTCGAGCAGCAGAGTGTCGACGCGCTGATCAAGGCGATCTACGCTTTCGAGGCGCGCGAAGATACCTTCCGGCCCGACGTCATCAGGACACACACTGCCCAGTTCAGCGTCAGGAAATTCAAGTCCGGCATGCAGGCGGTGATCGATGACGAGCTTCGTCAGCGCCGCGCGCTGCCGTTCGGCGACGGAAAACTGGCGATCGGCGGTTTTCAATTGCGCGACGCGGAAAGCGCGACGCCGCTGCATTGAGGGCGGGCGAGGCTGCGTATCGACCGCCAGTCGCAGCAACGACTGGCCAGCGATGTTCAAACGGGAATTGCCGGCGCGCCACCTTGGCTTGCCGTCGGCCGGAAGAGGTGGACATGCGTTTTCTTGTTCGTCGGCTGGAGGCTTTCAATCGGGATGAGCTGCCCGCTTGGCGTGGTGCTCAATCGCTGCCGAGACAGGCGCTGCTATTCGTGCCGCGCATCCTCGAATTCCTCGTGATGTATGCCGTCGGTCTGCTTGCCCTTGCGGCAATCCTCGTTCTGATGACGGTTGGGTGGCTGACGGGGCTTGACCGCAAGGCAGGCTGACGGATGGGCGGTTGAAGCGACGCTCCCGGTGGCGGCACCTTCTGCAGATCTGTCTCGCTATGCGGCTTTCGAGCCACACTGGTCCGACGCCATCGCCATCCTGTGTCCATATTGGCGCAACTGCCTTTCGGCAGGTGTCCGCAGGCGATTGGTGTTCTCCATCAGCAACAGTCCGCCGCAAACTTGCATACGGGTGCTTGCGCCCGGAGCGGTGCCTTCGAAATGTCCGATCGGCGTTCAACGGTGACGTCTCTGTTGCTCGATTCGTTTTCCAAAAGACCGAGTGCTGTTGATCAATAACGATCCGAAAAGGAGCGAACTATGAAAAAGAGTCTTGCGATGGCGCTTACTGCTGCAACCCTGGCGTCTGCCGGTGCGTGGGCCGTCAATGCCGCCGACCTGCCGACCTACAAGGACACCTACCGGGAGCCGGACGCGCGCGGTGGCGTCAAGATCGGTTACCTCGACTGCAACATTGCCGGCGGTGCCGGCTATGTCCTGGGTTCGGCCAAGGAAGTCCAATGCGTCTTCCGTTCGACCGTCGGCGCGGAGGCTTCCGACCACTATGCCGGTGCGATCCGCAAGCTCGGCGTCGATGTCGGCTTCACCACCCGCAGCCGGCTGATCTGGGCGGTGTTCGCGCCGACCGCCGGCTATCACAAGGGCGCGTTGAGCGGCATCTACCAGGGTGCGACCGCCGAAGCGACGCTCGGTGCAGGCGTCGGCGCCAACATCCTCATCGGCGGTACGGCCGGTGCCATCCACCTGCAGACGGTCAGTGTGACGGGTCAACTCGGCCTCAACGTTGCCGCGACCGGCACGTCGATGACGCTCACTTCGGTGAACTGATCTGCGAGCGGCGCGCGGCTCTGCTGCGCGCCGGTGCTTCCCCATCCTTTTTCGCCGCCTCCACATCTCAGGATCGCCGCGCTGCCTCAGCCGAAGCTGGCGTCGAGCAATCGTGTCGCCGGACCACGCATCGGCGTTGTTTCCGCAAGGCTGACTGCAGCCCATCTCCTGCACTTCCGGTCGAACGGCTGGCTTCCAGCGCCGACCACATGTGGCGCACCCTGTCTTCAGCGAGATTCCAGGCTGCAAACTTTGGGCGGGTTTTTCTCTCATCCCGCCCCGAAATAGAAATGCATTTCTTATAATGCATATTGTCTATGTGTTTTATGGAGTAATGGCGACCAGTACGGACGCTATGACAATCTGGAACACTCGGCATGTCCTATCTTCTCAGTCTTCTCGACAAGAGCCCGATCGATCCGGGAACCACCGCAACTGACGCGTTGCAGGCAACCGCCAGGCTGGCGGCGAAAGCGGAAGAGTGGGGCTATCACCGCTTCTGGCTGGCCGAGCATCACAACATGACAGGGCTGGCAAGCTCGGCGCCCGAAACGCTGATTGCCTATCTCCTGGCGCGCACATCCAAGATCCGCATCGGCTCCGGCGGCGTCATGCTGCAGCATTACAGCGCCTACAAGGTCGCCGAAACGTTCAACCTCCTGGCATCACTTGCGCCCGGACGGGTTGATCTCGGTGTCGGCAAGGCGCCGGGTGGCTTTCCTCTCTCGACAAGGGCACTACAGATCGGCATCGATCCCGAGCGCAAGCCGGGTTTTGCCGAACAGCTGAGCGATCTCAACCACTATCTTGCGCCCGGAAAATCCGACGACGGAGCGTTGCTGGCAACGCCCTTGCCCGTCCATGCGCCTGAAAGGTTCCTGCTTGGGGCCAGTGTCGAGAGTGCGGAACTTGCCGCTGCAAAAGGCTGGCAACTGGTGTTTGCCGCGCATCTCAATGGTGATCCGGACAACATCGAGCGAACTGTTGCGGCTTACGAGCGCGCAACGGGCGGTGGTCGGCCGATTTTGGCAGTCGCGGCGCTGTCAGCGGAAAGCGAGGAGCGCGCCCGCGAGCGCGTCGCCGGCCTTCGTATCTTCAAGGTTTTCCTCGGCAACGGCCAAAGCGTCAATGTCGGCAGTGAGGAACAGGCGGCCGAATTCGCGCGCCAGGCGGGCGTCAGCGACTACCGGGTCGAGGAAAAGAGCCCGAGCGTGCTGCACGGAACGCCGCGCCAGGTCCGCCAGGAGCTTGATGCGCTTCACCGCCGCTACGGCGTCAAGGAATTCGTGATCGACACGCCAGCCCTTCCTGCGGCCGAACGCTTCGCATCGATCGAACTCATCGCCAGAGAGCGGCTTTCGCTCGTCGCCTGAACATCCGCACAAGGATCTCGTCCATGCCCCAGAAAAATGTCACCTTCGGTATCATGCTGCAGGGCCCCGGCGGCCACATGAATGCCTGGAAGCATCCGAGCGGTCCCGCCGACGCTAGCGTCAACTTCGGATTCTTCGTCGACACGGCGCGCAAGGCGGAAGCCGCCGGTATCGCTTTCGCCTTCGTCGCCGACGGCCTCTATATCAACGAACAGTCGATCCCGCATTTTCTCAACCGCTTCGAGCCGCTGACCATTCTGTCTGCGCTTGCCGCATCGACCTCGAAGATCGGGCTCGTCGGTACCGTTTCGACCTCCTACAGCGACCCCTTCACCATCGCCCGCCAGTTCGCTTCGCTCGACCTGATCAGCGGCGGGCGGGCCGGATGGAACGCGGTGACCTCGCCGTTGGAGGGCTCCGGCCGCAACTATGGGCGCGAGCATCCGGAACATGAGCTGCGCTACGAGATCGCCGACGAGTATCTGGATGCGACCAAGGGCCTCTGGGACTCCTGGGACGACGATGCCTTTGTCCGTGACCGTCAGGCTGGCGTCTATGTCGACAAGGCCAAGATGCGCCGTCTGAACCACAAAGGCCGTTTCTTCCGCATCGAAGGGCCGCTCAACATCAGCCGGTCGCGCCAGGGACAGCCGGTGATCTTCCAGGCAGGGGCTTCCGATTCAGGTATCCGTCTTGCCGGCAAACATGCCGATGCCGTCTTCACCAATGGCGGCCCGATCGACGATGCTCAAGCCTTCCACAAGCAGATCAAGCAGAGTGCGATTGCTCAAGGCCGAAGGGCGGCCGATATCGGCCTCTTCCCCGGCATCGCGCCGATCGTCGGCTCGACGGCCGCGGAGGCGGAGACCAAGTATCAGGCAATCCGCGCGCTGGTCACGGTCGAGGAGGCGCTGCTCTATCTCGGCCGGTTCTTCGATCACCATGATTTCAGTGCCTATCCCCTGGACGAACCGTTCCCCGACATCGGCGATATCGGCAAGAACAGCTTTCGCGCGACGACCGACCGCATCAAGAAGACGGCGCGCGAGACCGGCCAGACTCTTCGCGAGATCGCGCTTGATGTTGCGACGCCGCGGACCGCCTTCATCGGCACCGCAGACCACATCGCCGACGAGATCATCCGTTGGGTCGATGGTGAGGCGGCAGATGGCTTCATCCTCGGCTTCCCGGTCATTGCCGAAGGCCTGCAGGATTTCGCCGCCCACGTGCTGCCGATTCTTGAAGAGCGCGGCTATTTCGACCCGCATCTGAAGGGCGAGACGCTGCGTGATCATCTGGGGCTGCCCTACAGGGAGAGCCGCTATGCGGCGGCGGCGGAAGAGATCGAGCAGGGAAGGGCCGTCGGCGCTTGAGGCGTCGACGGAGCCGCCGATGAACATGATCGTCAAGGACACACAGGCGGGGGACGCGGTCGAGCGAGGCATCGGCGCCTATCTCGATGAGATCGTCGCGCTACGCCACGATCTCCACCGCCATCCGGAACTTGCGTTTCACGAACACCGCACCAGCGAAATCGTCGTCAGTCGGCTCTCTTCCTGGGGCTACGAGGTGGCAACGGGAATTGGCGGAACCGGTGTCGTGGCCACCTTGAGCCGGGGTGAAGGCCAACGCAGCATCGGCATCCGTGCCGACATGGACGCCTTGCCGATCGAGGAGGCAACGGGTCTTGCCCATGCCAGCGTCCATCGCGGCGTCATGCATGCCTGCGGGCACGATGGCCACACGGCAATCCTGCTTGCCGCCGGACGCTATCTGGCGGAAGCAGGCCGCTTCGACGGCACCGTGCGGCTGATCTTCCAGCCGGCCGAAGAGATCGGCGCCGGCGCGCGCAAGATGCTGTCCGAAGGGCTGTTCGAACGGTTTCCCGTCGACGCCGTCTTCGGCCTGCACAACTGGCCGGGCGTTCCAACAGGTCAATTCGGCTTCGTTGCCGGTGCCGCCATGGCTTCGGTCGACCAGTGCAACATCACGATCGTCGGCAAGGGTGGCCATGGGGCGGAACCGCAGCTGACCGTCGATCCGGTGCTAGCGACCGCGTCGCTGATCACCGCCCTGCAGAGCGTGGTTTCGCGCAATGTCGACCCGCAGGAGATGGCGGTGGTTACCGTCGGCTCGATCCATGGCGGTTCGGCATCCAACGTCATTCCTGAAAGCGTGGCGCTGAAGCTGACCATGCGGGCCTTCAACGAGGCGACCCGCGCACTGCTCGGCGAGCGGGTACCTGCACTGGCGTGCGCTCAGGCCGAAAGCTTCGGCGCCACCGCGGAGGTGGATTATCGCCGCGGCTTCCCGGCTCTGATCAATCACCGCGCCGAGACGGAGCTTGCCCGCAGTGTCGCACTAGAAGCCTTCGGCCCCGGCCAGATCGTGAGCAACTTCAAGCCGCGCACGGCAAGCGAAGACTTCGCCTTCATGCTGGAGGAGAAGGCCGGCAGCTATCTCTTCGTCGGCAATGGCGACAGCGCGTCGCTCCATAGCGCCAACTACGACTTCAACGACGCAATCATCGCGCCTGCCGCCCGCTATTGGGTGCGGCTGGTCGAAACCTTCCTCGCATGATGACGACAACGGGATTGGCGAAACCATGAGCGATACGTTTCTCTACACCACCCCCCTCGACCCGCGTGCCAAGCCGCTGATCGACGAACTGATCATCGAATATGACAGCCGTTACGGCAACTACTTCAGCGACGAGGGTGCTGCGGCAGAACTCAACCGCTATCCACCTGATGCCTTCGCGCCGCCGCATGGCAATTTCGTGCTGCTGATCCGCAACGGCGAGACGATCGGCGGCGGTGCGTTCAAGCACTACGACGACCGCACCGCGGAGTTCAAACGCATCTGGACGCGCTCCGACCTGCGCCGCCAGGGATTGGCGCGCAGGGTTCTGCTCGAACTCGAAGCGCAAGCAGCAAGGCAAGGCTATTCCCGCATTTATCTGACCACCGGCTTCCGGCAGCCGGAGGCAGTGGGTCTCTATCTCGTCAATGGCTACACGGCGCTGTTCGACGTCGCTGCCGATCCGGAGGTCTACAAGACGCTGCCGTTCGAGAAGGACATCACCCATCTCGTCGCGTCGCTCGCGCTTCTCGGAGAGCCGCGCCCATCGCATCCGCAGGCAGTGAGCCACCCGTAACGCCGGCGTCCAACGGGCGCCAACCATCCAGAGAGGATGCATCATGGCCATTTTGACCGATTATGCCGGCGTTGCCGGAACCGGGCGAGCAAGCGAACCCAATCCGGGCTACGCGCATTATCGCATCGTGCCGGCCCGCCATCCTGGCAGGGCGCTCGGCACCCTGTTTGCTGCGCTCGTCATAACCGGCGTGCTTTATTCGGTGCTGACCAATCCTCGCTGGGGCTGGCCGGTCTTTGCCGAATGGTTCTTTGCAGAACCGGTGCTTGCGGGCCTTGGGCGGACGCTGCTCCTGACGGCACTTGCGACCGTTTCAGGCTCGCTACTTGGAACGGCTCTGGCGCTCGCCCGGGTGTCGAAGTCGCCGCTGCTCGGTGGCCTGTCCTTCGGTTACATCTGGCTGCTGCGCTCCATTCCGCTGATCGTGCTGCTGCTCGTGCTCAACAATCTCGGCTATCTCTACGAGACGATCTCGGTTGGGATTCCTTTCACCGACACAACGCTCTTCAACTACCCGACGACCCAGCTGCTGACGCCGTTTGCAGCAGCCTTTCTCGGTCTGACGCTCAATCAGTCGGCCTTCTTTGCCGAGATCGTGCGTGGCGGCATTCTCTCCGTCGATCACGGGCAACACGAGGCCGCGGCTGCACTCGGTCTTCCCCGTCATCGCCAGGCATTCCGTATCGTGCTGCCACAGGCGATGCGCTCGATCCTGCCGACCGGCTTCAACGAGATCATCGGGCTCGCAAAGAGCACATCAATGGTCTACGTGCTGGCGCTGCCAGAGCTCTTCTACACCGTTCAGGTCATCTATCGCCGCAATCTCGAAGTCATTCCGCTCCTGATGGTGGCCACCGTCTGGTACCTGGTGATCATGACCGGGCTGTCGATCGCCCAGCACTATATCGAACGCCATTTCTCCAAGGGGGCCGTTCGCAATCCGGTGCCGCTGCCGTTCCAGGCCTTCTTCTCGCGGTTTCGGCGTCCGCTGGCCGAGGTTGCGAGCAGTGGTGCCATCGCCCGCAAGACCGGTTTTCATGACGCGACTGCATTCCGCGCCGGCGGTGCCGTCCGCATCCATGGCATCTCGAAGAGTTTCGGTCCGCTGAAAGTGCTAGATGACGTCGAGCTGAGCTTGCCTGCCGGCAGCGTCACGGCGATCCTCGGGCCATCGGGTTCGGGTAAGTCGACTTTGCTGCGCGCCATCAATCATCTGGAGCGGGTCGATGACGGCTTCATCTCGATCGACGGCGATCTCGTCGGCTACAGCCAGAAGGGCAACACGCTCTATGAACTGAAGGAGAAGGATATTTTGAAGCGCCGCGCCGACATCGGCATGGTGTTCCAGAATTTCAATCTCTTCCCGCATCTGACGGTGCTGGAAAACCTCATCGAGGCACCGTTGCAGGTGCGCGGCCTCAAGCGCGACGACGCTGTTCGGTTGGCGCAGGAACTGCTGGCGCGGGTCGGCCTCAGCGACAAGATCAACGCCTATCCCCGGCAGCTCTCGGGCGGCCAGCAGCAGCGCGTGGCGATCGCACGGGCTCTGGCCCTTAAGCCGAAGGTCCTGCTCTTCGACGAACCGACCTCGGCACTCGATCCGGAACTGGTCGGCGAAGTGCTTGATGTCATCAAGGAACTGGCCCGCACCGGCACGACGCTTGTGATCGTCACGCACGAGATCGGGTTTGCCCGCGAGGTTGCCGACACCGTCGTCTTCATCGAGGCGGGACGCATCCTGGAGGCCGGGCCGCCGTCCCGCATCTTCACCACCGCGGAACATCCGCGCACCCGCGAATTCCTCGCCAAGGTTCTCTGAAAATTCCAGGCGTGCATGGGCACGCTGGATCGTGCCGACACAATCTGCAACCCAAAGATGAAATGGAGTTTAAGTACATGGCATTTTTCGATAGAGCAAAACTGCTTTTGGCAGGAGCGGTCGCCGCAGCGACGCTCGGTACGGCCTCGGTTCAGGCGCAGGAGAAGTTCGATCTCAGCCCGGATACGTCCAACCGCGTGCGGGCCGAGCGGAACGAAGCGGCCATCAAGGCGATCGCGCCCGACTTCAAGTTCGTAAACCCAGGAAAATTCACCGTTGCCGTCAACCCCTGGGATCCGCCGATTGCCACCTACGCATCGGACTCCAAAACGGTCGTCGGCGCCGATCCCGATCTCGCCTCGCTGGTGGCCGATTCCCTCGGCCTCGAACTGGATCTCGTCGCGGTCGCCTGGGCCGATTGGCCGCTCGGCGTCGCCTCCGGCAAATATGATGCGGTGATCAGCAACGTGACCGTGACCGAGGAGCGCAAGGAGAAATTCGACTTCTCCACCTATAGGCGCGACGTGCTCGGCTTCTTCGTCAAGTCCGACAGCCCGATCACATCGATCAAGGAACCGAAGGACGTGGCGGGCCTGAAGGTGATCACCGGGGCCGGCACCAATCAGGAAAAGATCATTCTGGAATGGGACAGGCAGAACGTCGCCGCCGGGCTGAAGCCGATCGAGGTGCAATATTATGACGACCGCGCGGCTGGTGACCTGGCGCTGCAGTCCGGCCGGGCCGACATCGAATTCAACCCCAATGCGACGCGCGCCTATGCCGCCTCGATCCGCAACGACACCAAGGTCGTCGGCATCGCCAGCGGCGGCTGGCCGCTGACCGCCGAGATCGCGGTGACGACCCGCAAGGGTGGTGGCCTTGCCGACGCGATCACCCTTGCCATCAACGACCTGATCAAGAACGGCAAATACGGCGAGGTGCTGAAGCGCTGGAGCCTGACCGACGAGGCGGTCGACGCGTCGCAGACCAACCCACCGGGCCTGCCGAAGAGCGGCTCCTGATCATTGCCTGTTGCGGGTCGGCGCCTGCTTTTGCCGCCGGCCCGTTCGTTCAACATCCCTTCCGGAGACGACAGAAATGCTTGGTCTAGCTGCATTACGCCCCTCGTTCATCGCCGCATTTGCGACGGCACTTTTCCACCTTGCCCCGGCGCTGGCCGCCGACGGCTTCGATTTCAGCCCTGAACAACCGGGGCGCATCCGTGCCGAACGAAACGAGGCGGCGATTGCGGCGATACCGCCAAGCTTCAAATTCGTCACCCCCGGCAAATTCACCGTTGCCGTCAGCCCCGGCGGCCCGCCGCTTGCGACCTATGCGAACGATGCAAAGACCGTCATCGGCGCGGATCCGGAATATGCTTTGGCCGTCGCCGATAGTCTGGGGTTGACGCTGGAGCTCGTGCCAATCGCCTGGATCGATTGGCCGCTCGGCCTGACCTCGGGCAAATACGATGCGGTGATCTCCAATGTCGGCGTGACGGAACAGCGCAAGGAGAAGTTCGACTTTTCGAGCTACCGTCAGGGATTGCATGGCTTCTTCGTCAAGGCCGACAGCGCAGTTACATCGATCAAGGAGCCGAAGGATGCCGCCGGCCTGAGGATCATCGTTGGCGCTGGGACAAACCAGGAGCGCATTCTTCTCAAATGGAACGACGAGAATGTCGCTGCCGGGCTAAAGGCGCTCGAGCTGCAATACTATGACGACGAGGCCACGAGCCTTGTCGCATTGGCTGCAGGCCGCGCCGACGTGATCGTCCAGCCGCATGCGCAACTCGTCTTCATTGCCGCCCGCGACCGGAACATCAAACGCGTCGGCACCTTGAGCGCCGGTTGGCCGGAGCGATCCGACGTGGCGATCACCACGCGCAAGAACAGTGGCCTAGCCGACGCCCTGACCGCCGCCACCAACGGCCTCATTGACAATGGCACTTACGCCAAAATTCTCGAGCGCTGGCACCTGGCGGAAGAGGCGCTGCCGAAGTCGGAAACCAATCCACCCGGCCTGCCGAAATCCTGAGGTGAGCAACGATGACAGAGCATAAGATCTCGATCGATCATATCGGCTTTCTCACTCCCGGAAACTACGCGAGCGACGATCCCTTGGCGGGGCTGGAGCAGACTCTGCGCCTGCTCGAATATGGCGAGAGGCTCGGCTTCGCCAGCGCCTGGGTGCGGCAGCGCCACCTGGAGCCCGGCATCTCGTCGGCGGCCGCCTTTCTGGCGGCGGCGACCCAGAGAACCGATCGCATTCAGCTCGGCACGGCGGTGATCCCGATTGGCTATGAGAACCCCTACCGGTTGGCCGAGGACCTTTCGACCGTTGACGTGTTGTCGCGCGGCCGCCTGAATATCGGCCTGAGCGCGGGCCGCCCGCCACATGTGGACCTCATCGGTCCGCTCGCCTTTGACGGAGACTGGTCTGCCAGCGATTTCTCCCATCAGCGGGTTCTGCGTTTTGCAGATAATCTGCGCGGGGCATTTCTCGGCGACGAGCATACCGTCATCAAGACACCGTTCGGCCCGCAGCGCCCACGGTTGCAACCCCATGCCAAGGGGCTTGTCGACAGGCTGTGGTACGGTGGCGGCTCCTTGCGCTCCGCCCGCTGGGCCGGCGAGAACGGCTTCAATCTCCTGATCGGCAACGTCACGACAGGCGAGCAGACCAACGACTTTTTCGAGGCGCAGGCACGCCAGCTCGAAACCTATCGGCAGGCTGGCGGCGCAGAGAAACGCGTCGCGCTCGGGCGCGTCATCGTTCCGCTCGATGGCGCCAACGCCAGCACCCGGCGCCGCTATCTCGACTACGCCGCCAGCCGGCATGAGCGCACGCTGACACCACAGGGCGAGCGGCGCACGCTGTTTGCCAGCGATCTCGTCGGTACGTCCGAGCAGATCCTCGAACGGCTGTTGGCCGATCCGATCCTGCCGCATGTGCGCGAACTCAGGCTCGAACTGCCCTACGAATTCGAACACGACGAGTATCGCCAGATCCTCGATGATGTCTTTACGCGCATCGCACCGGAGCTTGGCTGGTCGCCGACGAAGGGCGAGGCCGCTCGAACGCTGTCAGCGAACCCGGCGGCGGCTTAGGCCGCTGCCTACAATCCCAGATCCAAAACCCATGAGGCAGATCTGACAGTGACAAAAAGCATCGACTACTTCTTCTCGATCGGCTCGCCCTGGTCGTTCATCGGGCTTGAAGCCTTTGCGGCTCTCGCACGCCGGCACGAAGCGGCAATCACGCCCTACATGGCCACGGTGGTCGAGGAAAACGGCGGCATCTTCTCGCGCAATCGGCCGCAGGCGCGACGAGCGTACGGCACGCGCGACCTGAAGCGCTGGAGCCGTGTGCGGGGCAGGGAACTTCTGCTCGACGGCCGTCCGCCGCTCGCCGATCCCACGCCTGCGTCACGGATGGTGATTGCCACCTATCTCGACGGCAAGGACTGGTTCGCCTTGACGGAGATTTTGCAGGAAGCCTTCTGGGTCCGAGCCGAGGACATCGGCCGGTCAGAGGTGCGCGAGGCAGTAGCAACGCGCGCAGGCTTCGATGGCAGTGCCTTGCTTGCGCGGGAAAGTGCCGCAGACGTTGTCGAGAAATGGGCGTCCGATCGGGAGCATACTCTCAAGAGCGGCGTCTTCGGGTTCCCGACGTTCGGCTATGACGGCGAGATTTATTGGGGCCAGGACAATCTGCCGTTTCTGGAGCAACACCTGCAAGGCGAGCGGCCTTAGGCATCGGCGGGCGCGGAGATCGAGCGCTCGCGGCACGCCGTCGGATCACTTTTCCAAGCCTGGTACGATCTTTGGGTCGAGGTTCCTTTAATCCACTGTTTAACTCGATAATTTTCAGGATGCTTGAAGCCGAGCAGTCGAATGAAACCTTTTCCGTTGTTTGCGCATTTCCTAGACAACGATGGCTTTTGATGAGGTGTGCCATGAGTGTCCTGCGGCAATATGAACGCCTGAGCGCGATCCGAGATGTCCTGCAAGGCAAGCTTGAGCTTTACGAAGCGCGGGATTGTTTCGGGATCGATGATTTCGAAGACGGAACAACGAACGAACTTCGAGACCGCATCGCAGAGCTTTCGGACGAGATTTCCAATCTCAACCGTCGGCGCGAACGGTACGAAACCTGGTGATTTCGATTGCGGCTGAAGGCTGAAACCAACGCCACGACACAGGAAAGCCATGACCATCGAAATCAATTCGCGTATCGCCGGCCACCCGATCAACCCGCTCTTTCTCGAGCGTTGGTCGCCGCGCGCCTATGCCGGAGCGGAGATCTCCGAAGCCGAGCTGTTCGGCATCCTGGAGGCGGCGCGCTGGGCGCCGTCGGCCTATAACGCCCAGCCCTGGCATTTCATCTATGCCCGCAGAGGCACCGAGCATTGGGACAAACTGTTCGGCATTCTCAACGCATTCAATCAAAGCTGGGCCAAGGAGGCTTCCGCACTGATCTTCGTGCTGTCGAAAACGTCGCTGCTGCCTCCTGGCGCCAGCGAGGAAGTGCCTTCCTATACGCACTCGTTTGACACGGGGGCCGCATGGGGTGCGCTCGCGCTGCAGGCCGCCTATTCCGGTTGGCAGGCGCACGGCATGGCCGGCCTCGACTACGACAGGGCGCGGACCGAGCTTGGCGTGCCGTCCGATTACCGCGTTGAAGCCGCCGTGGCGATCGGCAGGATCGGCGACAAGGCGCAATTGCCCGAGGGGTTGCGGGAGCGCGAAGTGCCGAGCCCGCGGAAACCCCTGACGGAGATCGTGTCCGAGGGTCGTTTCGAGCGGTCTTGAACGCATTGCTCCGATGACTTTGCCGAGGGCGGGTCTCGCCCTCGGCCGCAATTCGGCTGACAGGTCACAATTGCCGCCTTACCTCAAAGTGGCTCTTCAATGGGTGTGTCATGGCCGGACGCGCCGTGCAGGGTCGCACCTGAAAACAGCTCGGAACCATAGGCCTGCTGCGCAACGATCGACGGAAAGCTCACGTCCCGGACGTCGAAGGACGGCATCAGGCTCATCATCGGAAGGATGCGCTCGAACACAGCACCGCCGAGCGGGGCGGCATTCCAGCCGGAGGTGCGGAAGCCATAGGTTTCCGGCAACCCTTTGGGCTCGTCCAGAATGGTCAGGAGCAGATAGCGCGGATCGTCGGCCGGAACGACACCCATGAAGGACGTGAGATTGAGATCCTTGGCATAGCGTCCAGCGACGACCTTTTCGGCCGTGCCGGTCTTGCCGCCGATGAAATAACCTTTGACTTCGGCCTTTCGCGCCGATCCGGTTCTGGCATTGAGGCGGAGCAGAAAACGCATGGCCTCGCCGGTTTCCGGCTTGATGAGGTTGGCGGCCAGCACCCGCTCTTCGACATCAGAGCCTTTGATCAATGTCGGCCTGATCAGGCGCCCGCCGTTGACGAGGGCCGCAACCGCAATGCTCGCCTGCAGCGGCGTCACGGCAATGCCGTGGCCGTAGGATGCGGTTGCCGTATCGATCTCGCGCCAGGAGCGCGGCAGTTGCGGATGCGCGCTCTCCGGCAACTCGGTCGTCAGTCGCGACATCTGTCCGAAACGAGAGAGAAAGGCGCGGAAGTTCTCAGGGCCGAGCGCGATCGCCATCTTGGCCATCGCGATGTTGGAGGAATAGATGAAGGCTTCCGGCAGGCTGAGCGGCCGGTATTTCCCGCGATAATCGCGGATGCGGAACCGGCCGAAGGCCAGCGGCCTGCTGGCATCGATGACGGAGCGGATGTTGAACTGCCCTGAATCGAGCGCCATGGCCGTCGTCAGGGCCTTGAAGGTGGAGCCCATCTCGAAGGTGGCGGCGGCAATGCGGTTGATACGATCAGGCTTCAGCGCATCGGCGGGGGTGTTGGGGTCAAAATCCGGCGCGGAGGCAAGCGCCAGCACTTCACCATTGGTGATATCGAGCACCAATCCGGCACCGGCCTTTGCCCCGAATTTCTCGATCGCCTTGGCAAGCTCGATCTGCAGCGCGTGCTGGATTCGGATGTCGAGCGTCAGCGTGACGGGCTGCAGGTTCTGATGGGAGAGGTCCATGCCGGTCTGGCGCAACACGTCCAGGCCCTGGCTCTCGATCCATTTTTCGATGCCGGCAATGCCGATATTGTCGATATCGACAGTGCCGAGCACGTGGGCGGCAAGCGAACCATTGGGGTAGACACGCCGCTTTTCCCGCTGGAAGCCGACGGCCGGAATGCCCGCGTCCCAGAGCGCCTGCTCCTCAGCCGGTGTCACCTGACGCTTGATCCACGCGAAGGGCGCCTTGCTTTTCAGCCGCTGGTGCAGTTCGCGAGCATCGAGATCGGGGAAGATGGCCGTCAGCTTTTCCACCGCCTCGTCGACGTCGACGATGAAGCGGGGCTCGGCATAGACACCGGAGCTTGGCACATCGATCGCCAGCAGATTGCCGTTGCGATCCAGGATCGAAGGGCGACCGACCGAGGGGCGCTTCGGCACATAGCCGGTGGTCTCGATTTCGGCCGTGCCGAGCTGGATCAGTCGCCCGAACATCGTCAGGAACACGACGATAAACACGGCTATCAGAAAGAGGATGCGCTTGCGGCGATCCGCGCGCGATTGAAGCCGTTGCACCATATCAGTAGAGCCCGTCGGTATTGCTGAGCAGCTTCTGCCGCAATTCAGGTGTTAGGCCCTGGTCGGCGCCGTTGGCCGGCAACTCGGCCATCTCCTTGTCGTCGATGACGGCGCAACCGCCGTCGCAGGGGCCGGTTCCCGGCTTGAAGGCTTCGAGGATGGCGCCTTGCGCGCCGTCCTGCGCGGGCCGCCCCGTCTTTCTGTCGACTGTCTGGAAGGACATGCCGGGCGGCGGATGAAAATCGGCCGCCGGTTTTCCCTGAAGTGCCACCTTCATGAAGTCGATGAAGATCGGTGCGGCGAGACCGCCACCGGTTTCGCCGTAACCCATCGGCTTCGGCGTGTCGTAGCCGAGGAAGACGCCGGTGACGATATTGGGGGTGAAACCCACGAACCAGACGTCCTTCTCGTCGTTGGTCGTTCCGGTCTTGCCGGCGATCGGGACACCCAGCGTGGCGACATTTCTGGCGGTGCCTCTTTCCACCACGCCACGCATCATCGAAGTGATCTGATAGGCCGTCATCGGGTCGAGCACATAGTCCCTGATGTCGACGAGATCAGGCTCTTCCTGGTTTTCCCAGGCAAGCGCATTGCAGTCCGCGCACTGGCGGCTGTCTTGCCGGTAGATCGTCCGGCCATATCGATCCTGAATACGGTCGATCATCGACGGGGTTATGGCCTTGCCGCCATTGGCGATGACGGCATAGGCGGAAACGAGCCGCAGCAACGTCGTTTCGCCGGCGCCCAGCGCCATCGGTAGGTAGGTGCGAAGCTCGTCGTAAATGCCGAAGCGCTTGCCGTAGTCGGCGACAAGGTCCATGCCAAGATGGCGAGCAAGGCGCACGGTCATCAGGTTGCGGCTGTTTTCCAGCCCCGTTCGCAGGGTCGAAGGACCGCTGAAGCGCCCATCATAGTTTTTCGGCCGCCATGTCTTGCCGGTGCCATCAGGGATGGCGATCGGCGCGTCCATGACGAGCGTGGTCGGCGCATAGCCGGTATCGAGTGCCGCGGCGTAGACGAACGGCTTGAACGACGAGCCGGGCTGGCGGTAAGCCTGGGTCGCGCGATTGAATTCGGATTGCGCGTAGGAAAAGCCGCCGGCGACCGCGAGCACCCGACCAGTGTTCGGGTCCATCGAGACCAGCGCTCCCTGCACCTGCGGCGGCTGGCGCAGGACATAGCCGGTCTCCTGCTTTTCGACATAGACGACGTCGCCCGGCTGCACCACGCCGTTGAGGGATGAGGCACAACGACGCTTGCCTTCGGCGAGCCGGCACAGAGCCCAGGCTGTGTCATCGCGGTCGATCATGGCGGTGTCTGCGGCCGCCGTCGCCGTTTCTGGTCCTGACGGCCTGAGGCCGAGTTCGGCCTTGTCGTTGCTTGCGGAGAGGACGACTGCGAGCTGCCATTCCGGAACGTCCGAGAGCGGCTGACGTTTGGCGAGCGCCTGCTGCCACCCTTCAAGCGAAGGCAGGCGGGTGATCGGCCCGCGGTACCCCTTTGCCTGGTCGTAGCCAACCAGTCCCTTTCGCAACGCCCGCATGGCCGCTTGCTGCAGCCGCGGATCGAGTGTCGTGCGAACCGAGAGCCCGGCAGTGTAAAGCGCTGCCTCGCCATAGCGGGTGCCTAACTGGCGGCGCACCTCCTCGGTGAAGTAGTCCGCCTTGTCGGCGGATGTCTCCTGTCGTTTCGGCCTGATGCTGAGGGGCGAGGCGGTGGCTGCGGCTGCAACCTCTCTGTCGATGACGCCGTTGCGGCGCATCTGCTCGATGACCCAGTCGCGCCGGGTGACGGCTCGGTCCGGATGGCGATACGGGTCATAATTGTTCGGCGCTTTTGGTAGGGCGGCGAGATAGGCCGCTTCGGCCACCGTCAGTTGATCGACCGGCTTGTCGAAATAGGTAAGCGCTGCCTGCGCGATGCCATAGGCGCCGAGACCGAGATAGATGTCGTTGAGATAAAGTTCCAGGATCCGGTCCTTGGAATAGGTCTGGTCGATGCGGATCGAAAGGATCGCTTCGCGCAGCTTGCGCTCGACCGTTCGATCGGAGGACAGGAGAAAATTCTTGGCGATCTGCTGCGTGATCGTCGATCCGCCAATCATGCGCCGGCCCGAGCCGTAGTTGGCGACATTCGACCAGAGCGCGGTGGCAAGACTCGTCAGGTCAATGCCCGGATGAAGGTAGAAGTTCTTGTCTTCGGCCGAAAGGAAAGCCTGCTTGACCCGGGCGGGAATGGCGCCGATCGGCAGGAACAGACGGCGTTCCCGGGCATATTGCGCAATCATGGCGCCGTCGCCGGCGTAAAGCCGGGTCGTGACCGCCGGCTCCCAGTTCGCCAGCGCCCGATGATCCGGCAGGTCTCGCGTCAGGGCCGCGGCGCAGAATGCCAGCCCGACGCCGAGAAGCGTTGCCAGATTGATCAGGGTTGCGAGCAGGTTTGCAATGAACTTCATGGCGGATGTCGGGGCTTTCGAATTTCGAAGGACATGGCTTCGCCATCCGATCCAAGGGAGCGGCTGACGCGCATCAGTTTGTGGCGTGAAGGCGGTGCGGGGCGGCGGATCGGGCCTAGAAGCCCGATGTTTCGCCTATCCCGTCGCGGCCGGTCGCCTCAGTCTCACCACCAAGGGCTGTGACATGCCGCCTTGGTCCGCTGCTGCGGCCGGAGCGGATGTGACGGTGCGAAACGTGTTGGGCGCGTGCCTATGGGGCGTTCAGTTGAGACGACACATGGTTGGGTCCTCCACGGGGAAGTATGTCTGAGGGGCCGGATCCTCGATATGTTGGCAGTCTCGTCCTGGCGAAACAGGGTGCCGACGTGAGTTCACCGTAAAGAGGTTGCACCGCAGCGGCAAACCACGTTTATTTGCAGGACCCATTAGCTGAATTAGGGCATCCATGGTCAGGCCATATCTCCCCCTCAATGCGCTGCGGGCCTTTGAGGCGTCCGCGCGACATCTGAGTTTTACCCGCGCGGCGATCGAACTGTGCGTGACGCAGGCGGCGGTCAGCCACCAGGTGAAGCTGCTGGAAAGCCGTCTCAACGTGACGCTGTTCAAGCGGCTGCCGCGCGGTCTGATGATCACCGCCGAGGGCGAGGCGTTGCTGCCGGTACTCCAGGATTCCTTCGATCGCATGGCCGATATGCTCGAACGGTTCGAGGGCGGCCATCTGCGGGAGGTGCTGATGATCGGCGCAGTCGGCACCTTTGCCGTCGGCTGGCTGCTGCCACGCCTTGCGGATTTTCAGGAAAAATATCCCTTCATCGATGTCCGGTTGTCGACGAACAACAATCGTGTCGACATGGCCGCCGAGGGGCTCGACTACGCCATTCGCTTCGGCAGCGGTTCCTGGCACAACATCGAGGCGACGCGGCTGTTCGAGGCGCCGCTTTCGGTGCTGTGCGTACCTGAGATTGCCGATACGCTGCGCCGTCCCGCCGATCTTCTGGGCCAGACGCTGCTCAGGTCCTATCGGGCGGACGAATGGGTGAACTGGCTTGCCGCCGCCGGCATCACCTATCCGGCGCCGCTGCTCAAGGGCGTCGTCTTCGATTCGTCGCTCGCCATGATGGAGGCAGCCGCCCAGGGCATCGGTGTGGCGCTTGCGCCGCCTTTGATGTTTTCCCGACTGCTGTCGAACGGCACAGTGCGGCAGCCCTTCGACGTCTATACCTCGATGGGGAGCTACTGGCTGACGCGGCTGCGGTCGCGCGCGCCGACACTGGCGATGTCCGCCTTCCACGATTGGCTGATGGCGGCGAAGGAGGATAGCGCCGCCCGATTGCATGAGCCGGAGGCGAGCAACTCGGCATAGGCTGCAATGCGTTGGCGGGGGAGTGCCGTCAGCGAAGGGGGATCTGCTGGGAGCAACTCGATACTGAAGGTCAACCTGCGACCGGTGTGCCGAGCTATTCGCCGTAGCTGACGATCCATTCCGGCGGCTCTCGTTCCAGGCTGCCGTCAACGCGCACGTTCCTGTCCTTCGCCCAGCGGTAACCCCACATCGGACCGAATTTCGTCGCGTAGGACAGCGGTCGCCGATAGGCGGCGTCGGCCTGCGCCTTTTCGAGCGTTGTGAAACTGTAGCCGCTCTCTTCGAACAGCGACAGGATCCCCTTCATCGCGTCGGCATTCAGCCGGTTGACATGCAAGAGCATGATTGCCGGCGGCTCGTAGCCAAGGACCTGCTCGTTGAGACCGGCGTAATAGGCGATCTGCTGTTGGGTGTGCATCAGATAGGCCGTCCTGATGCGGTGGGCGGCTTCCGTGTCGTTTTCGGCAAGCGCGCGCTCATAGGCGCGGTCGAAGACGTAATCGGAGGTATCGATGGTCGAGGCGGCGATCGTGTAGTCAAGCTTCGCCGCAAGCGCCGCGATCGCCTTCTGCTTTTCCGTTGTGTCGCCGGTGTGATTGTAGGGAAACCGTAGGAAACGCAGCTGCTTGCCCGCCGCCTTTAGCGTTCGCCTCGTCGTCTTCTCGCCATCGACGATCTCGCGCTCGATGCCGGCGATGTCGAGCGTGTTGGTGTCCGCGTGCGAGAAGGTATGGTTGCCGAGCGTCAGCCGCGGGCCGGTCCAATCCTTCAGGATATCTTTCGCAAACGGACCGATCGCGCGAACCTTGCTTTCCACGACAAAGCCGATAGCCGGCGCCTTGTGATCCCTGAGGGCGGCAAGAATGCGGGCATTCGCATCCTGGATGCTTTGAGGCGAAGGTTGATCTGTTCCGTCGGTGCCGGCATTGGCGTGGGGAAGATCATCGAATGTGATGGCGACGGATTTCTCCCGGGCGGTGCCGCTGGTTTCGGCATGGGCGTCGACCAGGAAGAAAACAAGCGCGAGCCAAGGCGTGAAGGCAAGCAGCATGAGGCGCCCGATCGCGCGGGCCCTTCGAACGCCTAGCCCTAACACTGCGTGCCGCAGGCACCATGAAGCCTGGTTTCCATCATCATCGTCCCTCTTCTGCTAATCGAAATGAGATCGACCCTCGTACGCAAGGGTTGCATGAGCATTGCGTGGTCGGGATTTTCGGGCCAAGTGCCTGTGGCTGCTGGCCCCGACTGTCCAGGTTCATCGAAATGCAAATTATTCTAATGGCTGCCGCAAATTATCGTCGTTTGCCGACCGCGCCACGGCTCCTTAGGCAGGACGCGTCCGAGGTTCATGGAAACCAAATTCGAGATGCGGAGGCTTGTATGAGAAAGATGATGCGACGCGCGCTGGCGACGGTGGTCGCCACGGTATGCCTGGCGAGTGCGGCAATGGCTGATAACGCCGAATGGTCGCAGCCGACAAAGCCACTCCGCGTCGTCGGCAACATCTATTACGTCGGGACCAAGGGGCTGGCGGCCTACCTCATCACCTCAGGCAAGCAGGCCATTCTGCTCGACGGCACGTTGAAGAGCACCGCATCCCTTGTCGAGGACAATATCGCAGCACTCGGTTTCAAACGCTCCGACATCAAGATCATCGTCACGAGCCATGCGCATTACGATCATGTCGCTGGCGTTGCACAAATCAAGCGTGACAGCGGCGCCAAGCTCTATGCGATCGCGGCGGATCGCTGGGCACTGGAAAACGGCCTGCATGATGGTGAGACCACCTATAAGCGTGGAACCTTTCCGGCGGTGAAGGTCGATCATGTGCTTGACGACGGCGAAGTCGTGACGCTCGGAGACGTCAGCATGAAGGCGACGCTGACGCCCGGCCACACGCCGGGCTGCACCACCTGGTCAACGTCGGTGAGCGAGGCCGGGCGTGCGCTCAAGGTGGTCTTTCCCTGCAGCGTCACCGTCGCCGGCAACAAGCTCTTCGGCAACAAGCGCTATCCCGGGATCGTTGCCGACTTCGAGACCAGCTTCGACCGGCTGGGAGGCATGACGGCGGATGTGGTCCTGCCCGCTCATCCCGATATCGCCGACATTATCGGCCGCGCCGCGCGGCGGGATGCGGGCGAGGAAGATGCCTTCGTCGATCCGGCCTTGCTGGGCCAAATCGTCGAAAAGTCCCGTGCCGCCTTCAAGAAAGAGCTTGCACGGCAGAAGGCGAAAAAATGAGAGAAGGGCCGCGCTTGGCGTGGCCCTTTTCACATTGCGAACGAATCGGGCTCTTACTCGGCCATGAGACCGTCGAACACTTCGATCATGGCGTCGCTGATGGCCTTACCGAGTGCTGCTGCAGCAGCGGTCAGCGCCGTATCGTCCATGTCGCGTGCCGCCATGGCGAAAGACGCGCCTTCAGTCACGACGATTTCCTGTGCGCGCTGGATTGCCCAGAGGGCAAATTCGCTGCGGTCTGCGATTTCGACGGTGTCCATCGTAAGCTCCTGATCTGTTTGAGTGCAGCCTTATAGCCCTATCGGCCCTGCTGGGGATTGTCCGTGTGATCCTTTGGTGTGGAATCTCGAAAAAATCATGCCACGCCGCAGTCTTTCACCCTCAGATCCGCTTGGTGCTGTTCTCTCCAAAAGCAATCGCCGGGGACTTCCGTTGCGGCTTAAAGATGAGTATTGGAGGAAGGAATAAAGTAGCCAAGACAGACCTTCCCGAAGACGGGCAACGCGATAATGACGTTTCAGCCGCGGATGCAGAACAAGATTGCCGGTTTCAAGATCCAGGGCGAGTTGCATCGCCGGGAATGGAACGGGATCATTGCCGACGTGTGGGATGTGGAATGCGACCCCCATGCCGGCGGCTACTACGTCTCGGATGATCCGCGGATGTTCATCGTTCTCGATGCGCGGGGTGGGAGCAGCTGCAACGTCAAGCTTTCCTCGCAGGCAAACGGCGCCGTCCAGAACTATCGGCAACAGGCGATCTCCTACATCCCCGCCGGCATGGAGATCTGGGCGGATGTGGTTGATGTCAAATACATCCGCCATCTCGATCTGCACTTCAACATCGACATCCTTAGCCGACGGCTGATGGAGGATCTCGACGCCGGCCAATGCGCCGTACCACGGCTGATGTTCCACGACGAGCGGTTTCTCCAACTCGCCCGACTGATCGCTGCCGAATGCCTCAATCCGCAGCCACTACACGATCTCTACGGCGACGGGCTGACGCTGGCGCTGTTCATCGACCTGATGAAGCTCAATCGCAGCAGCGCACGCAAGCGCAGCCAGCTGGCGTCATGGCAGTTGCGTCGGGCGGTGGAATACATCGAGGAAAACAGCCTTCGCAACATCCGGCTCGAGGAACTGGCTGGTCTCGCCGGGCTTTCGCAGTCCCATTTCAGCCACGCCTTCAAGGCATCGACAGGCGTGGCGCCGCACCAGTGGCAGACTAACGCGCGCATCGAGCGGGCCAAGCATCTGCTTTTAAAGAATGAAGCGTCGCTGACCGCGATCGCTGCCGAAACCGGTTTTTCGGATCAGGCACATTTCACCCGCGTCTTCCGCAAGGCAGTCGGAACGACGCCGGCTCTTTGGAAAAGAAGCCGTCTCGCCTGAGCAAATGCCTTCAGCCTTGAACAGTTGCCCGCACACATTTGCCCAAGAGCGTTCAACTTTCAGGGTTCGAAACAAGCCCCGTCCTAATAGTTGAGATAAACGGTCATCTTATCAGCAGTCAGAAAGTCGGGCCGCACGTCGTGGGGATGGCGGGTCCGGCATCAAAGGGCGACGATACGATGCAGCGTGATGGTGAAAGTGTGCGTTTGAGAAAATTCCTTGCGAGTGGCGTTGCCGGTATCGCCTTGCTCGTGTCGACGGCGGCGGTCGCCCAGGACGGTATCACCACGAAACTCGAAAAGATCGAGGTGCAGGCACAGGGCTTACGCGACGAGGCCACCGGCCCAGTTGACGGTTACGTCGCCAAGGCGACGACGACGGGCTCGAAGTCGGCCACGCCGATCAGCGAAATTCCCCAATCCGTCTCCGTCATCGGTCGCGATGAGCTCGACGACCGCGGCGTGGTCAACAAGGTCGATGAGGCCCTGCGCTACACGCCGGGTGTGACGACGGAGCCTTTCGGCACCGATGCGGATACGGATTGGTACTACATCCGCGGTTTCGACGCGACGCAGACCGGCGTGTTCCTCGATGGTCTGACGCTTTTCAGCTTTGGTTTCGGCGGTTTTCAAATCGACCCCTTCATGCTCGAGCGGGTCGAAGTGCTGAAGGGGCCCGCCTCGGCGCTCTACGGCGGCGCCAACGCAGGCGGTATCGTCAGCCTGATCAGCAAGCGGCCATTCGATGAACCGCTCTATTATACCGAGATCGGCATCAACAACTTTGGCAATGCCTTCACCGGCTTCGATGTCAACGACAAGCTGACGGACGATGGCACCATCCGGTATCGCGTCACCGGCAAGATGTCGGGCGGCGATACCTACACCGATTTCTCCAACGATCTGCGCGGCTTCGTCCTGCCGCAGATCACCTACGCGCCTGATGATGCGACAAGCCTGACGGTCTACGGTGTTCTACAGGGCCTCGACCAGGTGCACGTCGGCAACGGCTTCCTGCCTTATGTCGGCACGGTCGTCGATGCACCCTTCGGTAAGATCGACCGCGATGCATTTTATGGTGAGCCGGATCTGGATACGGGCACCTATGTCCAGCAGATGATCGGCTATGAATTCACGCACGAGTTTGAAGGCGGTTGGCAGTTTAGCCAGAACCTGCGGTACGGCCATCTCTACAAGCATGAGAACGGCCCATATACCTTCGGTTACTACGATCCGAGCCTGCCCTTCCCGTCGTCGACAGTGCCGGCCACCCCCGACAATCTCCTTTATCGTCTGGGGTTTGAGGCGACATCGAAGGTCGATACCTTCGCCGTCGACAACCGTGTCGAAGGAGAATTCGAAACCGGGGCACTGGATCATACGCTGCTCGTTGGCCTGGACTACAAGTACTACCGGCTGGACCATGTGCAGGCTTCGTCGGCCGCTACACCCATCAGCGCAACGGATCCGATCTATGGTGCGCCGCAGCCCGCAAACGCCACCTATATCAATCAGGTGGTTACGCAGCAGCAGCTGGGCGTTTATGCGCAGGATCAGATCAGGTTCGGTCAGGGCTGGCTCGTCACGCTCAATGGTCGCTACGATTACGTGGACACCAACACCAAAAACGGCCCGACCTTCTGGGCTCCGACGCAAAATAACGCCTTCAGCTACAACGAAGGCGCTTTCAGCGGCCGCGCTGGCCTTGCCTATGAGTTCGACAATGGCCTGACCCCATATGTCAGCGTCGCGACCTTCTTCAACCCGATCGTCGCGGTGACAGCAACAGGCAATACCAAGCCGCAGGAAGGTGAACAGTTCGAAGTCGGGGTCAAATACGAGCCGACGTTATTCGACGGCGTGTTGACGGCATCACTCTATCAGTTGACCAAGCGCAATGCTCTCGTGACCGACCCGTTGACGAGCATTTCCACCCAGACGGGTGAGGTGCGTTCCCGCGGCATCGAGTTTGAGGGCAAGGCCAATATCAACGAAGATTGGAAGCTGATCGCCGGTCTTGATTTCATGGATCTCGAGGTGACCGAAGACGCGAACACGGCGTTGGTGGGAAAGACGCCGTACCTTGTTCCCAACGCTCAGGCGTCGCTGTGGCTCGACTATACCGTGCCTTCAGGAGCGCTCGAGGGGGTCAGCCTTGGCGCCGGCGTCAGATACCAGGGGGAATCCTGGGCGGATGCGGAGAACACGCGCAAAGTGCCCTCGGCCGCATTGGTCGATGCGGCAATTCGCTACGAGAAGGACGATTGGGCGGCATCGCTCAACGTCTCCAATCTCTTCGACAAGGAATATGTGAAGGGGTGCCAGGGGCTTTCGGTGTGCGGCTACGGCGAAAGCCGCACGCTGACCCTGAAGCTCAGCAAGAAATGGTAACGACGGCATCACCGCTTTAGTTTGTATGTAAACGACGTCGGGACCGGCGGCAGCCGGTCCCGACGTCGTTTACATTCTGGCAAATGCGTCGCTCGCTGCGCTTTCCAATGTCGGCTATTCCGTCGCCATCGGCTATAGATCATCCCATGAGAATCAATGCGATTACAAACTGGGCCTACGGGGTCACGGTCCTTTTGACCGGACTTTCCGGTGTAGCGTTCATCCTGTCGACGAACAGCGCGATCGAGGAGCGGCAGGCGGCCGAGCAGCATCTTGTGCTCGACACGCTTGGCGAAGATCTTGCGCTCGGCGCTGAGGAACGGAGCGATGCTGCCCGTCTGTACGTGATGCGCGGCGACCTGCGCCATCTCGAACGCTTCCATGGCAGGGAAGAGGAAGAGCGCGCTCACGAGGCGGCGATCAAGAACGTGCGGGAGGTTGGGGCGTCACCGGCCGAGTTGGCGGCACTTCAGGAGGTCGAGCGCGAGGTAGAGGCCCTCGACAAGATCGAGGTTTCGGCGATCGCCGCCTACCAGGAGGGCGACCAGGCAAAAGCGCAACAAATGCTCTTCGGTCCGGAGCACGACCGTCTGCAGACGGCGTTGCTTGAAACGGTGGTCCGCTTCCGCGAACTGACCAAGGCCAGAACCGGCGCGGCACTGGAGCAGGCAAAGGAGCGAAGCGACTGGTTCGCCATCGCCGCCAAGACGATGCTCGCCATGACTGCGGCGCTCTTCCTCGGTGTCCTTTATTTCGTGCTCAAGCGGCGCGTGGCCATGCCGCTGGTGCGCATGACGGGCATCGTGACGCGGCTTGCCAAGCAGGATTACGACGTGGAAGTTCCGCTCGACCGCCGCCGCGACGAGATCGGCGAGATGAACGAGGCGATCCATATCTTTCGCACCAACGGGCTGGAGCGGGACCGGCTCGATGCAGAGCGCCGACTGGATCAGCAGACCAAGGACCTCATCCTGCAAATGATGCATCGGCTGCAGGCGTGCCAGATCCAGGAAGAACTGGCCGAGGTCGTAGCCCGGTTCGCACCGCAGATCTTCCCCAACCTTGCCGGTCATCTCTATGTGCTGAACGATAACCGCACGTCGCTGACGCGTGTCGGCACCTGGCTCGACCCGCAACATTCGGCCGATACTTTCCCTTCCAGTGCCTGCTGGGGGCTTCGCCGCGGCCGGCCGCATGTCAGCAATGGCGGGCAGGGCGATATTGCCTGCCAGCATCTGGACGAGAGCGATGTCGCTGGACTGTGCGTGCCGCTGACCGCTCAGGGCGATACGATCGGTCTGCTCTATTTCGAGGAACGCTCGCCCGAGCAGCCGGCCGTCGAGACGTCGCGGCTTTATCTCGAGCTGATCGCGGAAAATATCGGCCTGGCTGTGGCCAACCTACAGCTGCGCGAAAAACTGACCAACCTGGCGGTCCGCGACGCATTGACGGGGCTGCTCAACCGGCGCTGCCTCGACGAAGCCCTGAACAAGCAATTGCGGGAGCGGGCCGGACGGCCGCTCGTTTGCCTCATGATCGACATTGATCACTTCAAACGCTTCAACGACGAGTTCGGCCACGACGCCGGCGATGTGGTGATGCAGTATGTTGCGCAGATCATGCTCGACGCGGCCGGCGAGCTGGGCGCGACCTATCGTTTCGGTGGCGAGGAGTTCACGATGCTGCTGCCCGAAATGAGCGAGGCGGCGGGCTTTGAATTCGCCGAGCGCCTGCGCGACAAGATCGGCACGACGCCGCTTTCTCACCGCGGACGCATCCTCGGCTCCGTGTCCGTGTCGATCGGTATTGCCTCGTCGCCACGCGAAGGCACGGTCGCGACGCTTCTGACGCGGGCCGATGCCGCCTTGCTCGACGCCAAGGCGCGGGGGCGGAACATGACGGTTTGCTCGTCAGGGCTGGTCGTCATCTAGCACGCTTCTGGAATAGCGCGTTTCCGGTTTGGACGGCTGCGGCATGATAGCGCGCGCAGCCGGGCGCGCTCGAGCCAACGTCGGACCGTCGCCGTTCAGATCCAGACGGTTCGGCCCACGCCTTCGCAGCCGAGTGCGCGCAGAATGCTGAGCGGAATGCCGATCATGGTTTCATGGCCGGTCGAAAGCAGGAACGAGGCCGTTTGCGGTTCGCGGTAGGCGAGGATCTCTTCGCGGGACGCCTTGGTATAGATGCCGCGCAGGGCGCGCACGCAGCCGCTATGGGTCACCACCACGTGTGTATTCTCGTGGTCGAGGGTGGCGAGCCAGGCGAGCAGGCGGCCGTCGAGCGTGGTGCGGCTTTCGCCGCCGGGCATGGCGTAATCCCACGGTTCGGCGCTATGCGCCTCATATTCGTGCGCGAGATCCCTCTCGATCTCATCGTGCGCGCGCCCTTCCCAGGAGCCGTAGGCCCTTTCCACCAGTGCCTCGTCATGGGTGAATTGCTCGAAGGGAACAGACCATGTGTCGGCAAGGATCGACGCCGTCTGGCGCGCGCGCCCAAGCGGGCTAACCCAGAATTTGAGTTTCGTCTCGCCGGCAATTCTTTCCGCCAGCCGCAGCCCGACGGCGAGCGCCTGCCGGACACCGTTTGCCGTCAACGGCGTGTCCTTTCGGCCTTGCAGCCGACCGGCGACATTCCATTGGGTTTCGCCGTGGCGGATGAGGATGATGTTTGGCAAATGGGAGGTCATGACATGCTCGAAGTTCGACGGCGCGGCGCACCGACATGAAAAAAAGAAAGAAGGACACCCGCCGACCGACGGCCGGCGGGTGCCTGGTTGCTTACTCGGCAAGCCAAAGCGCCGAGGACGGCTTGAGGCCGAGTGTCGTCGTGGCTCCGGTCTCTAGCAGAGAGCCGCCGGAATGGAACGGTGCGTCGATCAGCACCGTGGCCGTTCCGACCTGCACGCCGTAGCGGACGGTGGCGCCCAGGAATTCGCGATGCGCGATCGTGCCGGTCAAGGCGACGGCACCCGGCTCCAGCGTGGCGAGCGTCGCATATTGCGGCCGGAAGACGAGCTTGGCGCCCGCCGGTACCGACGCCCCTGCCGGGATCGGGATCGAGCCGGCGCCTGCAACCTCGAACGTGCGCTGCGTGCCGGAACCCGAGACGGTGCCGTCAAGGATGTTGGCGGTGCCGAGGAAGTTGGCGACGAACAGGTTGGCGGGCTTCTCATAGAGGCCCATCGGCGTTCCCACCTGCTGGATGCGCCCTTCATTGAAGACGGCGATACGGTCGCAGACGGTGTTGGCCTCCTCCTGATCGTGGGTGACGAAGATCGTCGTCAACTTCAGCCGCTGCTGCAGGTCGCGCAGCTCCCGCCGGACTTCGACGCGCATCTTGGCGTCGAGGTTGGAGAGCGGCTCGTCGAGCAGAAGCACCTTCGGTTCGATTGCGATGGTGCGGGCAAGTGCGACGCGCTGCTGCTGTCCGCCGGAGAGCTGCGACGGGCGGCGATCGGCGAGATGTTTCAGCCCGACGAGTTCGAGTGCCGCCTGGACCCGGCGTTCGACCTCCGCGCGCGGCAGGCGACGCTCTTCCAGGCCGAAGGCAACATTGGCGGCCACCGTCATATGCGGCCAGAGCGCGTAGGACTGGAAGACCATGCCGATGTCCCGCTTCCACGGCGGCATGTCGAGCACGTCCTGGCCGCCGATGACGACCTTGCCCTGCCGGGCATTGTTGAAGCCGGCGATCAGCCTGAGAAGCGTGGTCTTGCCGCAGCCGGACGGGCCGAGAAAGGCGAAGAACTCGCCCGGTTGGATCTCCAGGTTGATATCCTTCAGCACGTGGAGCGCGCCGTAGTAGAGATTGACG
Organism: Ensifer sp. NM-2; assembly: GCF_003024455.1. Classification (NCBI taxonomy): domain Bacteria; kingdom Pseudomonadati; phylum Pseudomonadota; class Alphaproteobacteria; order Hyphomicrobiales; family Rhizobiaceae; genus Ensifer; species Ensifer sp. NM-2. The sequence continues at coordinate 38,178 of NZ_PVZR01000010.1, read as the reverse complement.
TCGCTGATGCTGATCGCCTTGGCGGGGCTAACCGCGAGCGCTGCGCTGTTGATGTTGACAGTCATAGTGTTCCTCCCGAGTTTCTATTTCGTCATGCCGAGCGCCTTCTGGCGCCGCTCGATGACGTAGTGCGAGAGCAGGGTGCAGAGTGCGACCATGATGACGGCGATGACGCCGAGGGCTGCACCCGGGCCACGACCCGCCGGCGATTGCATGAAGACGTAGAGCCCGTAGGCGATCGGTGCGTCCGAGTTGCTCTGGATCAGCATCAGGGTTGCCGACAGTTCGACGGCGGCTGTCGAAAAGCTGGTGACGAAGCCGGCGAGCAGACCACCCGTCATCAAAGGCAGGACAATGCGCCGGATCGTTCGCTGCTTGGTGGCGCCGAGGTTTTCGGCGGCCTCCTCCAGCGATTCCGACACCTGCTGCAATGCGGCGTAGCAGGCTCTGAGCGCGTAGGGCAGACGACGGATGGCGAGTGCCAGCACCACCATGACCCAGAGCGTCGCAAGCGGCGTACCATCCGGCAGCGTGATGCCGTAGAAGGTGCGGAGGTAGCCGATGCCGAGCACGACGCCGGGGATGGCGAGTGCGGCGGTTGCCGCCCAGTCGAGCCAGCGACGGCCGACGACCTTGGTTCGCAGCACGAGATAGGCGATGGCGCCACCGATGACCACGTCGATCAGGCCGGCGAGGCTGGCGTAGATCAGCGTGTTCTTGATGTAGAGCGAGCTTTCGCCGAAGACGCGGCCGTAGTGCGCGACCGTATAGGCGTCCGGCAACGGGCTGAACGACCACACGGTTGCAAGCGACAGCAGAAGCAAGCCGATATGCGGCGACAGCACGAGCAGCAGGATCAGGCCGACGACGCCATAGGCTATGACGCTCTCACCGCGGCTCAGCTTGCGACGGGAAAGACCACCGCCGCCGCGCTGCGTCGTCGAATAGTCCTTGCCGCGCATAGCGATCGCTGACAGCCACATGGCGAAGATCGAGACGGTGATGAGGATGACCGAGATGACATAGCCCATCGGATCGGTGAGGCCGACCGAAGTGACGCGGAGGTAAGCCTGGGGCGCCAGCATGTCCTTGACGTTGAGAAGCAGCGGCGTTGCCAGGTCGTCGAAGACCTTGACGAAGACCAGCGAAGCGCCGGCGAGATAGCCGGGCATTGCCAGCGGGAAGACGACGCGGCGGAACAGCCGGAAGCCGGACGAGCCGAGGTTCTGGGCTGCTTCTTCCATCGAGCGGTCGATGTTGCGCAGGCTGGTCGACAGATTGATGAGGATGAAGGGGAAATAGTGCAGCGACTGCACGAAGATGACGCCGTTCAGGCCTTCCATGAAGGGAATGCGGATGCCGAACCAGTCATTCAGGATGAGGTTGACGGTGCCGTTGCGGCCGAACAGCAGCTGCATGGCGACCGCACCGACGAATGGCGGCATGATCAGCGGCACGAAGCCGAGCGTCTGGATGATCAGCGAGCCGCGGAAGTCGAAGCGCGTGGTCAAAACCGCGAGCGGCAGCGCGATGGCGCTTGCCCAGACCACCGACATGCCGGAGACGTAGACGGAGTTGAAGAACGACCGCCGGAACAGATCGGTGTTGAAGAAGTCGACAAAGTTGACGATCGTCAACGCGCCGGTGCCCTTTTCGGTGAAGGCGGTATAGATCACCGTACCGGCCGGGATGACCAGGAAGATGGCGAGGAAAAGCGCGATCAGCGAGATCGCAAAGATCTGTCCGGGCTTGGCCGAAACGCGTCTTATGGGAATGGATTGAACGAGCGCCATGGGGCAGACTCCGGATTTTGGTCGACAAGCCTGACGCGCTTGCGGCGCCCCTGCGCCTCTGGATCGCTGGGGTCGCAGCAACGCTGTCGGCTGCTGCGCGGTTGCTTCATGATCGGTTCGGATCACTGAGAGCCGACCGGCAGGCGCGTCAGGCTTGGCGAAGGCATGGTTTTCGGGGATGGCCGCCCGCCGGGGCAGGCGGCTTTTTAAGCCGGCGTCAGTCGACGAGAGCCAGCGCTTCCTCGGCCTTGGCCTTGGCGGCGGCGTACTTCTCGGTCGCAAAGGCGGCCCATTTCTGCTCGAGTTCCGCCTGGCGGGCGGTCTTTTCCTCGCCGCCGGTGAAGGCGTCGCGGATCTGCTGGCTGGCAGCTTCGTCGGCAGTGATCGGCATGGCCGCGATCAGCGCGTGGGCTTCCGTCAGCAAAGCGCGTGCGGGAGCCTGTTCGTTGGCGGCAACTGCCTTTTCGGCTTCGTGGATCGCCTTGGTGGCGCCCTTGATGTTGTCGAGCTGGAACGAGATCAGCTGATCGTAGAGCGTGTCGACGACGTCGGTGCGCTTCTTCGAAACGTCGGAATCGAACGTGATCATCGACTGGAAGCGCGGATCCTTGTAGGGATTCGGGAAGCCTTCCGGTGCCTTTTCGTAGAGGGCCGGGTTGATTGGCAGACGACGGATCGCCGGTTCGAGCAGAACGGCCTGGCCCTTTTCCGAAAGCAGGTAGTTGACGAAGGCTTCAGCACCGGCCTGGTTCGGCGCATTGGCAACGATGCCGATATTGGCCGGAACGACCGTCGTGACCGACGGGTAGGCGAAGCTGACAGGGAAGCCGCTTGCCTGTGCCGAGAAGGCGAAGAAGTCGATGACGATGCCGATGCCGGTCTGGCCGGAGTTGACCGCGTCAGGAACGCCGAACGAACGCTCGGTGACCTGCTGCAGGTTGCCGCCGATACCCTTCAGCGTCGCCCAGCCCTTGTCCCAGCCTTCGCCCTGCAGGATCGTCTCGATCGTCAGGTGGGTCGTGCCCGAACGCGAGGGCGCAGCAATCGCGATGTGATCGTGGTATTCGGGCTTGGTCAGGTCGCTCCACTCGACCGGCTTCGGCAGATCGTTGGCTTCGAGATAGCGATCGTTCGACATAATGCCGTAACCGGAGGCGGCAAAGCCGAAGTAATAGCCGTCCTTGTCGTTGACGGGGTAGGAGCCGACCTTTTCAGGAAGGCCGGTGACCGAAGGCGTGAACTTGGCGAGCAGCTCGCGGCTCTTGAGGCTGTCGAATGCGTCCGGGGCCGATGCCCAGAACAGGTCGACCTGGTTGTTCACCTTGGTTTCATCGATGTATTTGACGCCCGAGCTCGTGCTCTTGTTCTGGACGTCGAGGGTGAAGCCGGGGTTGGCCGCTTCGAAGCCCGCCTTGAACGGATCGGTCACATCCTTGGAAAACGACGTGACGATCGTGACTTTCCCGCCGTCCTGGGCGTAAACCGTCACGACGAAGGCAGCCGACATCAGCATCGCCGCAGCAATGGTCTTCAACATATAGGTATCTCCTCCCAATAGGGACACCGCTTGTTTGGTGTCCGATCTATTGAGAGCAAGCACCGTGCCAGATTGAAAACCGCCGGAAATCAGCAGTTCTTTGTCGGCTGATGGGTAAAAAAGGTAACAACCTCGCAAAAGGACGGGGTCAAACCGGTAACATCAGCCGGCTTCGCCATCGCCCTGGGCGGCAATATCGAATTTGCGCATCTTGAGGTAGAGCGTCTTGCGGGAGATGCCGAGCGCATCGGCCGTCGCGCCGACGCGGCCGTCGTGCCTGGCGAGGCTGTCGAGAAGGATGGCGCGCTCGAGGCGGTCCATCTGCACCTCCAACGTCTCGCCGCCTGCCGCTGCCCGGTCGATATCGGAGCGGTCTTCAAGCCCGAGCACGAAGCGCTCCGCGACGTTGCGCAGTTCGCGAACGTTGCCCGGCCATGACCTGCCATTGAGTTCGGCCAGAAGTTCGGCGCTCACCCGCGGCGGGGTGCGGCCCTGTCGTTTGGCGGCGAGGCCGAGGAAATGCTGGAACAAGAGGCCGACGTCGCCCTTGCGTTGCGCCAGTGACGGCAGCTCCACACGGGCGATGTCGAGGCGGTAGGCAAGGTCTTCACGGAAATCGCCCTTTTTGGCCGCCGCATGCAGATCCGCCTTGGTCGCCGCCACGACGCGCATGTCAACCGGCAGCTCGACGTTGGAGCCGAGCCGTTCGATGACGCGCTCCTGCAGTACGCGCAGCAGCCGCACCTGGGCGGCAAGCGGCATCGATTCGATCTCGTCGAGAAACAGCGTACCACCGTCGGCATACTCGATCTTGCCGATGCGCTTCTCGCGCGCACCGGTAAAGGCCCCGGCCTCATGGCCGAAGAGTTCGGATTCCAGCATGGTTTCGGGAATGGCGCCGCAATTGACGGCGACGAAACGCCCCTTGCGCCCGCTGAAATCGTGCAGCGCGCGCGCCGTCACTTCCTTGCCTGTGCCGGTATCGCCGATGATGAGCGCGTCGGTTGTCGCGGCCGCGATGCGCTTGAGTTTCTCCCGCAGCGCAACCATCGGTCCGGAATGTCCGATCAGGCGCGTTTCCCAACCGTCGTCGTCCACCGACAGCCGCAGCCGCCGGTTTTCGAGAAGCAGGCGGCGATGGTCGCGGGCGCGGCGTACGGTTTCGATGAGATGCATCGGATCGGCGGGCTTCTCCAGAAAATCCCAGGCGCCGTCGCGCATGGCGCGAAGCGCCATCGGGATATCGCCGTGCCCGGACATCAGGATGATCGGGATCTCCTGGTCGATCTTGCGCACGGCGGCGACCAGATCGAAGCCATCGTGATCCGGCATGCGCACGTCGGAAACGATAACGGCGCGGCTGTCGGCGCGAAGGCCGGCGAGCGCCGATGTCACCGAGCCGTGCGGCGATACGCTGAGGTCTTCCAGTTCGAGCACCTGACAGCAGGCTTCAAGCACGCTGGCATCGTCGTCGATCAGGATGATATCCGGGTCCAACGTCATTCCGGGCCTTTCAAGGATACGAGGAATTGCGTGCCGTCCGCACTGGTTTCAAGGATCGATATCTCGCCACCGAAATCCTTGACGATGTTGTAGGAAATGGAGAGGCCAAGTCCGAGGCCGGAACCGACCGGCTTGGTGGTGAAGAAGGGATCGAAAACCGCGCCGACATCGGCAGCAGCAATACCGGTTCCGCTATCGCCGACGACAAGGCGGGCATCGGTACCGACCCTTTCGATCATTGCGTTTACCTGGCGAACGGGCCTGTCTTTAACGGCATCCAAGGCGTTGCCGATGAGATTGACCGCCACCTGTTCGAGCCGCACCGGTTCGGCCATGACAAGGACTGCGGCGCCTTCCGGCAGGCGCAGTTGTATTTCGACAGCCTCTTCCTCGAACCGATGTTCGAGCAGGCTGAGCGCGTCGCGGACCGCCGCGGTGAGATCGACGGGCCGCAGCTGCGCGTCGGGCCGGCGGGCAAAGCGACGGATATGGCTGATCTGGTCGGCCATGCGCCCCGTCAGTCCCTTCATCTTGTCGAGATTGAGCAATGCTTGATCGCCCTTGTCTCGCCCGATCAGAGTGGTGGCGCTATGGATATGCGCCCGAAGGGCTGCCAGCGGCTGGTTGAGCTCGTGGCCGATGCCGGCCGCCATCTGCCCGAGAGCCGCGAGCTTTGCCGACTGGATCAACTCGTCGCGCGTCTGGCGGAAAAGTACCAGCGCATGGGCGAGATCGCCGAGCTCGTCGGCCTCGGGTGCGGGGATCGCGGTTGCCGGACGCCCGCTGCTGATCGCGCCGGCGGCTGCCGAAAGAAGCCGGATGCGTGTGAGCAGATTGCGGTAGACGTAGAAGAAGCCGATCGCAGACGCGAGCAGCACCGAAAGAATGGCGATGGCGACGAGCAGGCTGCGCCCCGTTTCGATAGCCGCAGCGGCCCGTTGGGCGGCGGCGGCGGCGCTGGCCTCGATCGTCACGACTTCCGTTTCGATCCGGCGCCCCAGGTCCTCGACGAGGCGGCCGTTTTCGCCGGCAAGTTCGGAGAGCTTTGCCGCCTCGATCATTTCCGAGCGCTTGCGGTTGGGAATGCCCGTCAGAACGTCGGACTGGTCGAGAATGCGGCGTGCCAGTTGGCGAACGGTGATGCTATCAGGCCAGTTATCGAGGCTGGCGATGCGGCTGGCGAGTTCGTCGGCGCTGTCACCGAGGAAGGCATTGGTTTCCTGAATTTCCTCTTGCGTGGTGGCGTTGACGAGCCGGCCGATCAGCCCGGTTGCCAGGTTCGCTTGCGACACGGCCGTCAGCAACGCCTCGCTCTTTTGCTGCTCCGCAAGTGCGGCCGCCCCGTTTCCGTTGCGCGTCTCGGCTTCGATGTTGAAGCGAATGTCGTCGACGAGCGGATCGGCCTCCTCGAGGAGATCGGCCTGGACCCACCGCAGTTCGTCGGTATCGGAGCGCATCGCTTCGCGAAGTGTAAAGCGCTTGCCGGCGGCAAGGTCGATCTTGTCGAGGTTTTCGCCGATCGCTTCCGCCAGCGGCAGCAGATCGGTCGCATCCGACTTTGTGCCGCTTTCCCCAAGCAGCGAGCGCAGTGTGGTCAGGCGCGCCGCGTAGCTGCTGCGGATCTCGTTGTACTCGGCACGTGTCTCAGCGCCTGCGAGAACCGTCGTCACCGAACCGATGTCGGCACCCGCCTTCGACAGTCTCGAGGCGAAGGCGAGTTGCGGCATCTGGTCTTCCGCGATCCGCGACAGTTCACCGGACAGACGCTCGTAGGAGAGCCAGCCGACAAGGCAGGCGCCGACGGCGAGGCCGACGATCGCGACGAAGGCAAGGACCAGGCGCGCGCCGATGCCGAAGCGCCAGCGGCGCATCCCGGCAGCAGGGTCTAACGATTGGCCCATCACTGCCGCCATGGCTGCAGATCTGTCGCCGGTCGCCCGACGGAGGAGAGCAGCATTTCGGCCGTCGCCAGGTTCCGCTCGATGGTGGCGCGCAGCCGCTGCGTCAGTGCGGTATGCGCCGGCGAGCGGGCAATGCTGCGCGGCCACTCGGCCTTCAGGGCTTCGTCGGCGTTTTCCACATCGCTGGCCGAAAGCGGCGGCGTGCCCAGCAGACGCCGGGCTCTCGCAAGCGTGCTGCGCTGCTGCGCGTCCTCGATTTCGATCGCTTCCAGATCCGTCACCCTTTTCCAGAGCCGGGCAAGCGTCGCCCGGCGGCGCACGATATAGTCGTCGAAGATCAGGTTGACGAGACCGTACCTTCGAGCAGACAACGCCGCGTCGAAACCGCCGTATTTCAACAGGCCGTCATCACTCTCTTGGGGCAGTAGTCCCTTGTTGAGCGCCGGGTTGAGAGGAATGCGGGCGACGGCGGGCAGCAACAGCACCTTCTGGCCGTCTTCAGACAGAACGAAATCGATGAAGCGCTCGGCGGCGGAAACATTGCGCGCCCGGGAGAGGATCGCGATGCTGGCCGGCACGAACACGGTATCGGGCGGCAGGATGAACACATTGCCGGCGTCGGCGAATTCTGGCGCATTGGCGAGGAAATCGATGGTGATGCCGATGCTGAAGCGCCTTTGGGCGACACCGGACGCAACGCCGAAACTGCGCGCGGTAACCGTCGATAGATTGCCGCCGAGCTGGGACAGCATCGCCCAGCCCTTTTCCCATCCATAGGTCTGCAGCAAGGCCTCGACGATCAGATGCGTCGTGCCCGACCGTGACGGCGTGGTGATGCCGATCTGGCCGGAATAGATGGGGTTCAGCAGGTCCTGCCAGTCCCGCGGCACCGGCAGCTTGTTCTGGGCGAGGTAGGACTGATTGTAGACGAAGCCGTAACCGGAGAGCGCAAAGCCGAGATAGTAACCCTCGGGATCGTTGACCGGGTAACCGAAGACTTTTTCAGCCGCGCCCGTGTGGCGCGGCGCAATCGGGCGCAGTTCGCCGCTGCGCTTCAAGAGTTCGAAAGCATCGGTCGCCGAGGCCCAGAATATGTCGGCCGGCACATCGGCTTTCTCCATGACGAAGCGCGTCGCGCTTGCCGTGTTGCGCTGAACGATCGACGTGCGGATATCGGGATTGGCCTTCTCGAACGCCCGGCGAAACGGCTCAAAAAAGGATGGCGGGTAGGAGGTGACAACCACCAGGTCCCGTTTTTCGGCTGCCTGCGCAGCGATCACGGGCATGCTGAGGCCGGCAAAAGCCAGCAGTTGCAATGCCGCAAGAATGACGAAACGGAACTTCAACACTGCATGCCACCACGACCAGCGCCTGCTTCTTCTTAAAAAAAAGCTGCCGCGGTCCCCCCCTCATTATCGCCATCCCGGCGGGTTGATCCCGCCATCGGCCGACGGTTTACTCTGCTACGAAGACCGTGTCGCCGTAAACCCCGGGGCGTCTTGTACACTGTTGCAAGCAAGCCGCACCGGTTGCACTTTGGCGGCATGGCTAGATTTCCTCGCTTGGCGGTTGCGGGCGATTCGCCTATAAGTCGATTTCCGGCAACAGATCAGGGAGGTTTCAGATGCCAGCTTATTCTTTCTCCCTACGGGGCGGCGTACAGTTCTGAACGAGACGCTGGGGGGCTTCGGGCTCTTTAGCAGTTGCAAGTCAGGACCTTTCTCGCTGACTTTGGTCTTCCCTCGATGCGGAAGCTACCAATCCATTGATGCCGATCGGAAAACAGTTTCCCTTTCTCGGCATGTTTCATTGACCTGAATTTTGAGGCCAATGCTCCAGGCATTGGGCAATCGTTATGGCTTTTACTCGTTTCGCCTTGCGCGGCGGTGCGTTCCGCAGCGTTCTCGGTTTCACCTGGGTTCATTGGAAGCGCCAGCCGCTTCGCCTTGCCTTCATCCTCGGTGCCGTCCTGTTTTCGACGCTCGCGGATGTCCTGACGCCACTTTACTCCGGTCGGCTGGTCGACGCGGTCGTGACCGGTGCTGCCTCCGACCAGGTGGCCTGGGACGCGGCCCTTGCGGCATTCTGGACGATGATGGCGCTGTCGCTCGGTGCCATCATTTTCCGGCATGTCACCTTCATGGGTGTCGTCGACCTGACGCTCAGGATGATGTCCGACATTGCCTCGGCGGCCTTCTTCCGCATCCAGCGCTTCTCGTCCGACTGGCATGCCAACAGCTTTGCCGGCTCGACGGTGCGCAAGGTGACGCGCGGCATGTGGGCGCTGGACCTGTTGAACGACACGCTGCTGATCGCGTTGTTTCCGTCGATCATCATGCTGGTCGGCTCGACCGCTTTGATGGCGTGGTACTGGCCGATGATGGGTGTCATCATCGGCGTGGGCTCGCTTGTCTTCATCGCTGCGACGGTCACGTTGTCGCTCGGCTACGTCGCGCCGATGGCACGCCTGGCCAACAGCTGGGATACCAAGCTCGGCGGTTCGCTTGCCGATGCCGTCAGCTGCAACAACGTTGTCAAAGGCTTCGGGGCCGAAAAGCGCGAGGATGCGCGGCTGGTCAAGGTGCTGGCCAAATGGCGGGACCGCACGGGCCGGACCTGGGTCCGCGGAACGGTGAACGGTACGACGCAGGGTGCCCTGCTGCTCGTTCTTAGGGCGGCGGTCATCGGCTTTGCACTGTTTCTCTGGTCGCGCGGGCAGGCAACAGCCGGTGATATCACCTTCGTGTTGACCTCCTTCTTCATCCTGCAGGGCTACCTGCGTGAAGTGGGCATGCACATCCGCAACCTGCAGCGGTCCGTCAACGATATGGAAGAGCTGGTCGACATCCACGCCCAGCCGCTCGGTATCGAAGACAAGGCCGAAGCAAAGCCGATCCGCATCACCGACGGTCGCATCGAATTCAACGATGTGACCTTCCACTACGGCGCCCATCGCAAGCCGCTCTATGATCGGTTCTCGGTGACGATCCCGGCGGGCGAGCGTGTCGGCCTTGTTGGACATTCCGGCTCGGGCAAGACGACCTTCGTCAAGCTGATCCAGCGCCTGCATGACCTGAAGTCCGGCCAGATCCGGATCGACGGTCAGGATATCGCCGGCGTTGCCCAGGCTTCGTTGCGCCAGCAGATCGCGATCGTCCAGCAGGAACCGATCCTGTTCCACCGCTCGCTTGCGGAGAACATCGCCTATGCCCGGCCGACGGCCACGCAAGCGGAGATCGAAAAAGCCGCAAGGCTTGCGAGCGCTCACGACTTCATCACGGGCCTGCCGAAAGGCTACGGCACGCTGGTGGGCGAACGCGGGGTCAAGCTGTCGGGCGGCGAACGCCAGCGCATCGCCATCGCCCGGGCCTTCCTGGCGGATGCACCGATCCTCATTCTGGACGAGGCGACGTCGAGCCTCGATTCGGAATCGGAAGTGCTGATCCAGCAGGCGATGGAGCGATTGATGCTGGGTCGCACCACCCTGGTGATCGCGCACAGGCTGTCGACAGTGCGCGCGCTTGACCGTTTGCTGGTGTTCAGCCACGGCCGGATCGCGGAAGAAGGTACGCACGAGGCGCTCATCCGTCTCGACGGCGGCATCTATCGCGGGCTGTTCGAGCGCCAGGCGCTGGAACTGACCAAGGGCCTGGTGCTCAACGACAGCTGATATCGGGCGCGAGCCGCAAATGCCGAAATGCAAGGACGCCGGTACCCGAGTGTGCCGGCGTCTTGCGTTTCACTATCTATCATCGGGTGGCAAGAGCGATCGCTGGCTGCAACCGGATGACGTCTGCCTACCGTTGAAGCCAGGCCACGATGCCGCGCGCCGCAGCGCGACCCGTCGCGAAACAGGCCGTCAGTAGGTAACCGCCGGTCGGCGCTTCCCAATCGACCATCTCGCCGGCGACGAAAATACCCGGCAGTGCCTTCAGCATATAGGCGTCATCCATGGCGTTCCACCGCACGCCGCCTGCCGTTGAGATCGCTTCGGCGATCGGGCGGGGCCGTACGACGGTGATCGGCAGAGCCTTGATGAGGTTGGCAAGTGCTTTCGGGTCAGACCGGGAGGCGTCGGGAACAATTTCGCGCAGCAAGGCCGATTTGACACCCTCCAGCCCCGCGCCTTTGCGCAGGCGATTGGAGAAGCTCATCTTGCCGTCTTGGCGCGCCAAGTCCTTGGCCAGCCGTTCGACCGTTCGTCCCGGAGCAAGATCGATTGACAATGCCGCAGAGCGCTGCATCTCCAGACGGTCGCGCAAATGCGCCGCATGGGCATAGACGAGGCTGCCCTCAATACCGTGACGGGTGATGACGAATTCGCCGGGGATCGTGCCTGCCTCTGAAGTCGCCGTCACCGATTTCAGCGCTTCGCCGGCAAAGCGCTCACGGAACGCATCGCTCCAGTCGACATCGAAGCCACAATTGGCTGGGCGGAAGTCGGTGACATCGACGCCGGCGTCTCTCAGAGCCGTCGCCCATCCGGCGTCCGACCCGAGGCGCGGGTAGCTTGCCCCGCCGAGTGCGAGAAGCGTGGCATCGCTGTGGACGGTCTTATGCCCATCCGGCGTGTCGAAGGTCAGTGTCTGACCGGCAAAGCCAGTCCATCGGTGCCGCGTCAGGATCCGCACGCCCTGCGCCTCAAGCCTCTTGATCCAGGCGCGCAGCAGCGGTGAGGCCTTCATCGCCTTCGGAAATACCCGGCCGGACGAGCCGACGAAGGTTTCGGTCCCGAGACCTTCCGCCCAGACGCGCACGTCCGCGGGCGTGAAAGCGTCGAGTGCCGGGCGCAACTGTTGCGACGCGGCGCCGAAGCGATCGGCAAAGCGCTCGAAATCCTCGGAATGGGTGATATTGAGGCCGGACTTGCCGGCAAGCAGAAACTTGCGCGCAACGGTCGGCATGCTGTCGTAGACCGTCACCGAATGGTTCTGCATAGACAGGATCTCTGCCGCCATCAGCCCGCTCGGCCCGCCGCCGATGATCGCGATTTCGCTTCGTTTCATGTGCCCGTCCGGCGTCCGATTCCGTTACGGGGACTCTTGGCCCGTCACGGCGCCTCGCGCAAGGCGGGGCGAAGGGCGCGCTTCAATGCCTGCTCGCGGCGTTCAGACGTTTCTCGAGCCAGATGCTGTAGCGCGAGCCGGCAAAGCAGATGATGAAATAGACCGCGGCGGCGAAGACATAGGCTTCGGTATAGAAGCCGAGCCAGGTCGGATCCGTGGCCGAGGTCCTTGCCGCATTCAAGAGGTCGTAGATGCCGATCACCGCCAAAAGCGACGTGTTGAGCACGATGCCGATCGAAAGATTGACGATCGCCGGGATGACGGCGCGAAGCGCCTGGGGAAGGACAACGAGGCGGATCGTCTGGACATAGCCCAGACCAAGGGAAAGTGCTGCCTCCCGCTGGCCCCACGGCACCACCTGTAGGCCGGCGCGGATGACTTCGGCGAGATAGGCCGAGAAGAACAGCGTTACGCCGATCTGTGCGCGCAACAACTTGTCGATGGCGGCCCCGCTCGGCAGGGCGAGCGGAACGATCAGCATGGCGACATAGAGCACTGCTATCATCGGCACCCCGCGCAGCGTCTCGATAAAGGTGATCGCTAGCGTCCGGACGATCCCCATGCTCGATTGTCGGGCAAGAGCCAGCAGGAGCGCGATCGGGAATGCGAAGGCGAGGCCGGCGATCGAGACGACCAGCGTGATCGGCAGCCCGCCCCAATTGTTGGTCGACACCACTGGTGGCGTCAACGTTCCCGCCATCAAAAGCCAGCTCAAGACGAGTGCGGCGATCCACAGCGGCACAAGCCGGAAACTCCAGAACCGCGGTAGGGCGGATAGCACCAGTAGGGCGAGCACGGTTACAACCACAAGGGCGGGGCGCCATTGCAGCACCGGTGGAAAGAACGCGAAGAGGATGAAACGCAGCTTGGCGCCGATGAAAGCCCAGCAGGCGCCGACCCCGTCAACCGCACAATCTGTCGCGGTTCCCGTCCATACCGCATCGAAAATTGCCCAACGGAGGAAAGGTTGGAGAAACCAGACAAAGACGCCGAGGGTAGCGAGCGTGATGAGGCTGTTACCCCAACCGCCGAAGAGGCCGCTTCGCCAGCGATGCCAGTCCGGCGCAACAGGTGGTGGCAGTTCGATATGGCTCATCGCCGTGTCTCCCCGCGAAGGACAATGCGGCTGTTGTAGAAGTTCATCAGTGCCGACACCGAGAGGCTCAGGGTGAGATAGACGGCGGCGATGATGCAGATCGCTTCCAGCGCCTGGCCGGTGGTGTTGGCGGTGGTGTTGGCGACGCTGACGATATCGGGATAGCCGATCGCCACCGCGAGGCTGGAATTCTTGGTGAGGTCGAGAAAGCTTGAGATCATCAACGGCGTGATGACACGCAACGCCTGCGGCAAGACGACGAGACGCATGATCTGCGCCGGCTTCAGGCCCAGCGCACGCGCCGCTTCCCATTGGCCCGATTTTACCGACTGGATGCCGCTCCGCACGATTTCGGAGATCGAGGCGGACGCGTTGACGACCAAGCCGATCAAGAGCGCGAAGAATTCCGGCGTCAGCGACAGGCCGCCCTTGATATTGAAGCCGCCCTTGGCTGGCAGATCGATGGTGGCAGCGAGGCCGAAAGAGGTGAGCGCGAGCGTGCAGACGACCAGCGAACCGAACACGGTCATGGTTGCCTTCGGCATATAGAAGGTCGCACCTGTCAGCAGGCGCCGGGCGAGCGACAGCGACGCGTAAGCCGTCAACAGGATGGCCGGCAGCCAGATCGCCCAGGAGAGGCCGTGTAGCGAAATGGACGGGACATAGACACCGCGATTGCTGAGATAGACGCTTTCCAGGAAGAGATAGGCGCCGCGCGGCGGCGGTAGCGCATGGATGATCGCGCTCCAGAGGAAGAGCTGCAGCAGCAGCGGCGTGTTGCGCAGCAGTTCGACATAGGCATGAACGAAGGTTGCCAGCAACAGGTTACCCGACAGCCGGGCGATGCCAAGGGCAACGCCAAGAAACGTGGCGAGCACACAGCCGACGACGGCGACCTTGACGGTGTTGGCTAGGCCCGCCGCAAGCGCGCGGGCGTAGGTGTCTCCCGCCGAATAGGGAAGCACGGTTTCGCCGATTTCGAAATTCGCCTGATGGAAGAGAAAGCCGAAACCCGGAGTGAGGCCCATGCGTTGCATGCTGTCGACGGTGTTGGAGCCGAAGAGCGCAAAGATCCCCAGCACGCCGATAAACAGGACGATCTGTTGAAAGGGCGAGGGGCCGAGCCAGGTGCGCAACCGCGAGGGAAGTCCGGGCCCTAGCGGGCCCGGTTGAAGAGTGGATGTCATCGCAGATACCGGCAAAGGCTCAACGGAACGGCGGCGAATAGAGTAGGCCGCCGGCGGTCCAGGGCTGGTTGTAGCCGCGATCGAAATTGAGCGGCGTGCCCTTGCCGACGTTGCGGTCGAAGATCTCGCCGTAGTTTCCGACCGCCTTGACGATGTTATAGGCGAACTTCGGGTCAAGCCCGATGGCTTCGCCGAGCGACGGATCAACGCCGAGGAAGCGCTTGATGCCCGGATCTTCGCTCGTAAGGAAACTGTCGACATTCTTCTGGGTGATGCCGAACTCTTCCGCCTGGATCGTGGCGTAGACGGTCCAGTTGACGATCTCCAGCCACTGGTCGTCGCCGGCGCGAATGGCCGGTGCGAGTGGTTCCTTCGACAGGCGCTCTGGCAGAAGGACATAGTCGTCCGGCTTGGAAAGCTGCGTGCGCTTGGCGGCAAGGTCGGTCGCATCCTGGGTCAGCGCATCGACGCGACCGGAATCGAGTGCCTTCAGGAATTCGCCGGTCTCTTCGATCGTCACAGGCGTAAAGGTCTTGCCGGTCTTCCGGAAGAAATCGGCGATGTTGAGTTCGCCGGTCGTGCCGCTCTGGACCCCGATCGTCGCTCCGTCGAGCTCCTCGCCCTTGCCGACACCAAGATCCTTGCGCACCAGCAGGCCCTGGCCGTCATAGAAGACCACCGGGCCGAAATGGAAGCCGAGCTTGAACGCTCTGGTCACTGTCTGGGTCACGCCGGAGAGCAGGATGTCGAATTCGCCCGATTGCAGGGCGGGGAGGCGCTGCTGCGGCGAGGAGTTGGTGAACTCGACTTTCTCGGTGTCGTTGAAGACGGTGACTGCGAGCGCGCGACCGAAATCGACGAAGAAACCCTGCCAGCGGCCGCTGCTATCCGGCGTGAAGAAGCCGGGCGTGGTGCCGACGCCCACCTTGATGAGCCCGCGTGCCTTGATCTTGTCGAGGGTCTCGCCCGCAAGGGCGGAGGAGGCGATCAGGGCTGCCGTCAGGGCCGCCGTGGCTGTAAATGCCTTTGTGAAAAATCTGCTGCCGATAGAATTTCGCTGCATGAAGAGGCTCCTGGCCATGGTGTTCGTCCGTCGCGCCGCCCGACAAATCCCGGGCCGCGACTGCCTTTATTTTTTAAATCTATAGAAAATATAGAATAGAGATGATTATGCGGAATATCTGCCATTTCGGGAAGAAATTTCTCGCCTTTCAGTGTCGGTGAAATGATTTCGATAGTTGCTGGGCCTTAACCTCGCAAAGACATTCGCACTGACTGGCTGTGTGCTCAGCTCATGATGGCCCCGCGCATTTTCTTCGGGTGACGGATGATTTTTCGTTCACCGCTGTGCGCATCTTGACCGGGCCAGGCTACGACCGGTCAAGTCTCCGGTTTGTGTGTGCTTTATTGCGGCCACTTGTTGAGATGTGCCGAAGCACCTAGCTTCCGCCCATGTGGTCCATTATCTCGTAAGCGATGCAGCTGTTTTCAGAAAAATGGTGGGAGAAGATCAGATGGGGCACGCCGACCTCGGTGGCTCTGCACCTGCTTGTCATCGCTCTGCTGCTGATCCAACTGCCGAAGGAAACGCCCAAACCGCAGGGCGAGCAGAGCATCAACGTCGAACTCGTCTCTCCACCGCAGCCCAAGCAGCAAGAGAAGCCCAAGCAGGAGGCTCAGCCGAAGAAGGAACAGCCGAAGCCACAACCGGCTCCCTCTCGTCAGCAGCCACAGGCCTTCGAGTCGGCTGCGGCCAAGATCAAGCAGGAGGCTAAAGCTGCTCAGCTTCCGCCCACTGCGAAGGCCGAGAAGAAGGATGTGGTGAACCAGCCGAAGAAGGCAGAGGCGGCCGACGCCGCCACGAAGAAGGTGGAGAAAGAGGAGGCGCAGGCGCAGAAGCAACCGGAGACGGAAAAGCCGACACCGCAGCAGCTTGCCGTCCTGTCGACCCCTGCCAACGGCGATAATAGTGCTGCTGAGAAGAAGCCGGCTGCCGAGGCGGATGAGAAGAAGCCGGCTGCCGAGGCGGATGCCGAGAAGGCGGTGTCCAAAGCCGATTCGGTGCCGGTGCGCAAACCTGCCGACGACAAGGAGAAAAGTGACGAGACGGAAGGCGAGGCCGAAGCGACGGCGAAGTTGCCGTCCGACCGGTTTGTCAAGGCCGAGGAGCTTTTTTCGGCGAAGTCGATCGCCGATCCGCGCGTTAAGCAGGCGATGGGCCAACTTCCGGTCAAGAAGCGTATCCTCCAACTCTGCAACATCGAAGCCCTGGAGCAGATCCGCCATCAGCGGCCGGAGGACTTTCCTGATATACTCGTGCCCTTCGGGCCATCTGGCGGGTTCATCGGCAAGGAGCAGATCGACGCAAGCGGCGGCGCCTATCGCAGCAAGGGCAATTGGTACGACGTCGACTTCAAATGCAAGGTCGATCTCGAGACGGTCGAGGTCACATCTTTCAGCTTCGCCATCGGCAACATCGTTCCGAAAACGGCTTGGAAGAGCCGCCGTCTGCCGCCCAACTGAGCCGATCTTCGAGCCGCCCGTGCTCTGCAACGCGAGACGTCCGGTCGTCTTGCGGACTTCTCATAGAACTATTCCATTTTTGCGATGCCGTTTTGTCGCAGGGCAGAGTAGCTTCCAGCCAAATAGGGCGACGGTCGTTTGCGGCGGATCGCCACTTGGCAAAATGGGGAAAAGGCTACATGTCGGCAAACACGCGCCAAAGGCTTCGCGACCTCGGATTCCGCCCAGGCGTATATGAAACCGGCTCGTTGAACGCGATTACCGACGTTGCCGGTGTAGCCGTTGGCCACGCGACTGTGGTCGAGGGCGACAGGATCCGCACGGGCGCGACTGCTATCCTTCCCCACCAGGGCAATCTGTTTCAGGACAAGGTGCCGGCGGCGCTGGCGGTCCTGAACGGCTTCGGCAAATTCGTAGGTTCGACCCAGATCGCCGAGTTGGGCGAGCTCGAAACGCCAGTTGTTCTGACCAATACGCTCGCAACCGGGCGGGCGATCGAGGCGATCAACCGTTTTACGCTGGCCCAGCCGGGCAACGAAAAGGTTGTGTCGCTCAACGCCGTCGTCGGAGAGACCAATGACTCCAGACTGAACGATATCCGCGCCGGCCGCCCGACGATCGATGAGATCGGCAAGGCAATTGCCGCGGCGGCGCCCGGTCCGGTCGAAGAGGGCGCCATCGGCGCCGGCACCGGCACGGTGGCCTTCGGTCTCAAGGGCGGGATCGGCACCAGTTCGCGCCGCGTCAAGGCGGCAGGCGAAACCTTCACAGTCGGCGTGCTGGTGCAGTCCAATTATGGCGGCCGGCTGCTGATTTGCGGGCATCCCTATGATGCGCCGTCGGGACATGATCGCGACGGCTCAATCGTCATCGTCGTCGCCACCGACGCGCCGTTGTCGGCGCGCAGCCTCGAACGGCTGGCCGAGCGCGCCTTTGGCGGCCTCTCCCGCACCGGTGCCGCCCTCAGCAATGGATCCGGCGACTATGCGCTGGCATTCTCCACCGCGGAAGCTGTCCGCCGGACGCGCGAGCGGCGCACAGCGATCTCCAGCTACCCCGACCTGCCGAACGACCTGATCTCGCCGCTGTTCGAGGCGACGATCGAGGCGACAGAAGAGGCGATCCTCAATTCGCTGGTCACGGCGCAATCCACAAGCGGTTTCAATGCGGCCACCGGCAAGGTGAGTTCGGTTGAGGCGATTTCGCTCGTCCGCCTCGCAGCCCTCAAAGCCTAATTCTCTTCCCTCAGACGGAGTTACCATGTCCAACCCGACCGGCCGTATCGTTTATCTGAACGGCGAGTTCGTTTCCGAGCACGCGGCGCATCTTTCGGTCTTCGACCGCGGTTTCCTGTTCGGCGACGGGATCTATGAAGTGACCGCCGTGCTCGAAGGCAAGCTTATCGACAGCGCGCTGCATATGGCGCGGCTCGAACGCTCCGCCCGCGAGATCGACGTGCCGCTTCCGGTCCCCGTTTCCGAGATCGTCGAGATCGAGCGCCGGTTGGTGCGCGAGAACAACCTCGTCGAGGGCGTGGTCTATCTGCAACTCACGCGCGGCGCCGAGGATCGCAACTTCCTGTTTTCAGGAGAGATCAAGCCGACGCTGCTGCTCTTCACCCAGGTCAAGACGCTCGAGCACGTCGCAGCGGTAGACAACGGTGTTTCCGTCAAATCGGTCGCCGACCAGCGCTGGGCGCGACGCGATATCAAGAGCGTATGTCTCTTGCCGCAGGTGATGGCGAAGCGCATCGCCAAGGCCGAAGGCTGCGACGAAGCCTGGATGATCGAGGACGGGTTGGTGACCGAAGGCGCGTCCTCCACCGCCTATATCGTTACCGACGACGGCAGGATCGTTACCCGCGGCAACAGCAGTGCGACGTTGCCCGGCTGCACGCGCCTTGCCGCGCTGGAACTGGCGCGCGAGCAGGGGCTTACGATCGAGGAGCGGCCGTTTTCGCTCGATGAGGCGCTGGGCGCCCGCGAGGCATGCCTGACGAGCGCGTCGAACTTCGTCGTCTCCGTGACGCGCATCGACGGAAAGCCTGTCGGCGACGGCGTGCCCGGACCGATGGTCAAGCGGCTGCGTGAACTCTATCTGGAAAATGCCCGCCGTACGGCGATCTAGCGGCCGATTAGCGGGAGGGGCAGTCGATGGGACAGGAGTGCGAAGCGAATCCTGACCGGAACCGCTTCATACCTTCCTCAAAGGGCAGCCGCTTCTTGCGACTGCCAGATACGGCCGACGACGGGGCGCCGGTTGTCCTTGGCGCGATAGAGCCGGATTTCGACGCTGATATCCCAACGGGGATCGGCGGCGCGCACCAGCGTGCCGGACGAAAGCTCTGCGGTCATCAGGCTTTCCGGCACCCAGGCAATGCCCCAGCCGGCCTGCGCCATCGCTTTCAGGCCGACGGACATGCTGCCCTCATGCACGCGCTGAAAGGGCGGCAGGTCGGCGCCGACCAGCTCTCCCAGCAATTGCCCGAAGAATGACGACTTCTCGTAGCTGATATGAGGGAAGGGCTTTGCACCGCCCTCCAGCAGGTGCGCGGCCGCTCCGGTTTCGATAGGCGCCGAAACCGGGATGATCTTTTCATGGCCGAGCAAGCGGTGTTCGAACGCCTGCGGGTCCAGGAGCAGCGGCACCTGGGTGTGGGCATAGGTCAGGAGGAAGTCGCACGAGCCATCGACCAGTGAGTTGAGGTTCTCCTCCATGCTGCCGGAGTCAGGGCGAAGCCGCGAGAAGACCGGGCCGGCCTTCCTGTTGATGCGGTTCATCCAGTCGGGAAAGAAGGTGAAGGAGAGCGTGTGGAGCGCGGTCACCTTGATCGTCTTGGCGTCCGAGCCCTCTTCCTTCTGCAGGTTGCGCCTGGACTGGTAGAGGTGCTTGAGGGTTTCCTGCGCCACCGGAACGAATTTCAGGCCCGCCTCGGTCAACCGAGAGGGGTAGGTGGCGCGGTCGACAAGGCTCGCGCCGACCCAGGCTTCGAGCTGCTTGATCCGGCGGCTGAAGGCGGATTGGGTGACGTGCCGTTCGTCGGCCGCCTTCGAGAAATTGAGCGTGCTCGCCAGTGCCAGAAAGTCTTCGAGCCACTTGATTTCCAACGCATGCACTCCTGAAGAACGTCATTTCCCGCCTTGCAGCGGGAACCTGACCCCTTTTAGGCACAGTTCGACAGGCTTCAAGAAAAATCAGGGCCGACGGCGGTATTCCATCATCCGCGCGCGGTTGAGCACCAGTTCCACCCGGTTATCGTCGAGGGCATGCAGGCAGACACGCTTCGTCCAGGGGCCGTCATGCAGCGTGAACAGGAAGCGACCGTTGCCGAGCGCCGTCAGCGGCATGACGTTGCGCACCGGGCCAACACCCATAACCACCGCCCCGTCGCGGATCTCGAACTCTGCCCCTTCAGGGGACTGCCACGCTCCGGAGAGAGACGCCGGCACAACGTGCTGGCCGGCGACGGGCAGGAACCGCCGCGCCGCATGGCCCGCCTCGCCGACAAGCGCCGATCCCTCCAGCCGCAGCCGCATCGGCGACGAGGCCGAGCGCGAGGAAACCCACCCGTCGCCGTCGTCGTAAAGCGTGTCGTCGGCATCGAGATAGGTGCAGACGCTGCCCTTGATCTCCAGCCACCAGGGACCTTGTTCGGTGATATAGAGGCCGTCGGGAATGCCGGCTGCCGGTGTTGGCAGCGGCAAGCCGGTCAGCGCCGCCATGCTTTCGAGCGCGATCTTGTTGCCGTTGGTGTCCTCACGGTTGGAGACGACGACGAAGCCCGAGCGGCTTTCGGGGTCGAGCAGGAAGTAAGTCTTGTAGCCGGGGTGTGAGCCGCCGTGGCCGACGAAGCTACGGTCGCCGAGCGTCGACAGACGCAGGCCAAGGCTGTAGCCGCTCGGCCGTCCGTCCGCCAGGAAACGGGTCGTCTGCAACCTTTCCAGCAAACCTTCGTAACGACCGTGCCCGCCCATCAATGCCTGCAACCAGGCAGTGAGCGCATTGGCGCTTCCTGTCAGGCTGCCGGAAGCGGAGATATGCAGGCCGGCGGCGGAAAGCTGCCAGCGCTCGCCAGAGTGCCAATAACCAGGCACCAGGCTCGCGACCGGATCGTTCCAGACGTCGGGCGCCTTGAAGGTGACGCCGAGCGGTCCGGCAACGTCGTTCTGGATGAAGTCATCGAACGCAAAGCCCTTGCGCTCCAGCGCGGCCTCGACGAGGCGATAACCGGTGTTGGAGTAGGAGACCTCGCTGCCGGCATCGAAATTCAGCCGCCGCAGACGCGCCAGAAACGCCAGAAGCGGTGCGGCCTGTGTGTCCGTGTAGACGGAGAGGCCGAGCAGGGACAGGCATTCGCGCGTATCCGGCAGGCCGCCGCTCATATCCAGCGCCTGGCCGACCGTCACGTCGGCAAGCGGCGAGACGAGTGCGGGCAGATGGTGCCCAAGCCGGTCGTCGAGCTTGATGATGTCGTCATGGCCAAGCACCATGGCACAGAAGAAATGCTTGGTGACCGAGGCATAGCGAACGACGCTTTCGGCCGAGAATGGCGCAAACGTTGCCAGGCTTTCGACGCCGCGCGCATGCGAAAAGCGGATGCCGCTATCGTCGAAACCGACGATGGCGCCGCCCGGTTCGTTCTCCGCCCACTGCTTGGCGAATCCTTCGGCTGTGGCGGATGCGGCGTGCCAATCGAAATGTGCCGGCATGTTTTCTTCCATTGTCCTAGTTGTCACCAAGGGGCGAAGTCAGGCCGGTTCTTCCAGCCCGACGCTCAGCATACGCAACTCCGTCGTATGGGCATGGTGTGTCTTGCCCGCTCGAAGGTCCTGCGCGCTCAGTTGCTCCACCATTTCGCCGTTCAGCATGACGCCGACCTGACCGCAGAGGTGGGCGATCACCGCCAGGTTGTGGCTGACGAGAATGTAGGTGAGATTTCGCGCTTCGCGAAGATCGGACAATAGGTTGAGGATCTCAGCCTGCACCGAAACGTCGAGCGCACTCGTCGGCTCGTCGAGCAGCAACACCTGCGGATCGGCAATCAGCGCCCGGGCGATCGCCACCCGCTGACGCTGGCCGCCGGACAGCTGGTGCGGAAACCGGAAGCGGGCCGCCTGCGGCAGCGCCACGTCGGACAGCGCCTGAACGATCCGCTTGTCGATATTGTCCATGCCGTGCACGAGCGGCAATTCGCTGAGAATGCGATCGATTGTCTGGCGTGGATGCAGCGAGCCATAAGGATCCTGGAACACCATCTGCACCCGGCGGAAGAAGGCGGGTGGGCGCTTCAGTGCCGCCGCTTCACCGCCAAAGGCGATGCGACCGGCCCAGCTTTCATTGAGCCCGGCCATCGCCCTGAGGATCGTGGATTTGCCCGAGCCACTTTCGCCGACGATGCCGAAGCTGTCGCCCTTCTTCACCGAAAACGAGACACCTTTGACGACTTCGCGGTCGCCGAATCTTATGCGGAGATTTTCAACGTCGATCATGCGGTGAGCCACGATGCATCGCGGTTGAGAACAGGCAACCGGTCCCTGGGATGCGTGAGGGAAGGCATGCAGTTGAGAAGCCCCTTGGTATAGGGGTGGCGGGCGTTCAGCAGCTCGGACGCCTTCAGCTCTTCCATCACGCGGCCGGAATACATCACCGCGACGCGGTCGCAGAAATGCGACACGAGCGGCAGGTCGTGGCTGATGAGAATGAGGCCCATGTTGCGCTCCGACACCAGCTCCTCGATCAGCCGCAGGATTTCTGCCTGCACGGTCGCATCGAGCGCGCTCGTCGGTTCGTCGGCAATCAGCAGCTCCGGATCGGGTGCCAGCATCATCGCGATCATCACCCGCTGGCCCATGCCGCCCGAGACTTCGTGCGGGTAGGCGGCGGCGACTTCGCGCGGATTGCGGATTTTAACCTGGTCGAGGAGATGGATCGCCGCCTCGAGCGCTTGCCTCTTGCTGCCGCCCTTGTGGGCACGCCAGGCTTCCGCCACCTGTCGGCCGATGTTCATCACCGGGTTGAGCGAATATTTCGGATCCTGCAGGATGAAGCCCGCCCGCTTGCCACGGATCTGGCGCATCTGCTTTTCCGAGGCAGAGAGCAAATCGATGCCGTCGAAGGAGAGCCGGTCGGCTGATATGGCGGCATTGGAGGGCAGCAGCTTCATCAGCGCCCGTGCCGTCAGGCTCTTGCCCGAGCCGCTCTCGCCGACGATGCCGAGTTTCTCTGCGCCGAGTGAAAGCGAGATGCCGCGCACCGCCTCGAAGCGCGAGGAGCGGTTCTCGAAGGCGATGCGGAGGTTCTTGATATCAACCAGCATGGTCTCAGTCCCCCTTCGGATCGAGCACGTCGCGCAATCCGTCGCCGAGAAAGTTGAAGGCGAGCGACACGAGGAAGATCGCGATGCCGGGAACGGTGGCGACCCACCACTGGTCGAAGATGAATCGCTTGGCGGTGGCAATCATCGCGCCCCACTCCGGTGACGGCGGCTGCGCGCCCATGCCGAGGAAGCCGAGGCTTGCAGCGGTGATGATGATCGAGCTCATGTCGAGCGTGATGCGCACGATCAGGCTCGGCACGCAGAGCGGCGCTGCATGGCGCATGATGATGCGCCATGGCGATGCACCGGTCAGCCGGCAGGCGGCGATGAAATCGCTGCGGCGCACGGTCATGGTTTCGGCGCGGGCGAGACGCGCATAGGGCGGCCAGGCTGTGAGCGCGATGGCGAGGATGGCGCTTTCGACGCCCGGCTTCAGCGCCGCGACGAAGGCAAGTGCGAGAATGAGGCGCGGGAAGGCGAGGAACACGTCGGTCACGCGCATCAGCACCGTATCGACGATGCCGCCGAAATAGCCGGCGATGCACCCGACAGCGAGCCCGATCGGCGCCACCAGGACAACCACGGAAACGACCATGCCGAGGGTCACGCGGCCGCCGAAGAGGATGCGTGAAAAGATGTCGCGGCCGAGCTCGTCGGTGCCGAGCCAATGGGCAGCACTTGGGGCGGCAAGCCGGTTGGCCAGGTTCTGGATCGCTGGATCGTGCGGCGCCAGTACCGGCGCAAGCACCGCAAGCAGCGAAAAGACGAGGATGATCGTCAGACCGATCATCGCCAGCGGGTTGGACCTGAGCTTCAGCCAGATGCGGTAGCGATGACCCCAGGAGGCCTGTGTGCGGGAGGCGGGCGTTTCGTCCAGCGCCCAGTTTCGAAAGGTCGTAAGCATCATCGGACGCGGGGATCCAGTACACGATAGAGAAGGTCGGCGATGAGATTGAGGCCGACATAGATGAGGCCGATCAAAAGGGTCGCTCCGACCACCGGGTTCATGTCGGCGTTCATCAGCGACACGGTCAGGTATTGGCCGAGGCCCGGCCAGCTGAAGACCGTTTCGGTGACGACGGCGCCCTCAAGAAGTCCGGCATAGGTCAGCGCCAATACCGTCACCAGTTGTACGGCTACCGTTGGGAAGGCGTGGCTCCAGATGACAGTCGATGCCGAGAGACCCTTGGCGCGCGCGGTGATGACGAATTCGCCCTTCAGCGCATCGACCATGAAGGCCCGGGTCATGCGGGTGATATAGGCCATGCTGAAATAGGCGAGGATGCAGACCGGCTGCGCCATGTGCGCCACGGCGTCACGGAAAGCATCCCAGTCGCCGGCGATCAGTGTATCGATCGTCAACAGGCCGGTGACCGGATCGATCATGCCGTCGAAGATCACGTCCTGGCGGCCGGGTCCCGGTGCCACGCCAAGCGTCGCGTAGAAGATCAACAGCGAAATCAGCGACAGCATGAACACCGGAACGGAATGACCGGCGAGGCAGACGACGCGGATTGCCTGATCGACGAACTTGCCCTGCCGGACGGCCGCCCAGACGCCGAGCGGAATGCCGATTGCCGCCGACAGCAGCAGCGCCGCCGTGGCCAGCTCCAGCGTAGCCGGGAAGAACCGGGCGATATCGGTCGCAACAGGGTTGCGTGTCAGGATCGACATGCCGAGATCACCGTGCAGCAATTGCCAGAGATAACGGAAGAACTGCACGATCAGCGGCTGGTCGAGGCCCATTTCGATGCGCGCGCGGGTGATCACCGCCTCGGAGGCGTTGTCGCCGACCGCGGCAATCACCGGGTCGACGGGCATGACGCGGCCGATCATGAAGGTGACGATCGTCAGGCCGAGCAGCGTCAGGAGGACGCTGCTCAACGTGGCGGAAAAGCTTCGGATACGCTTGTTCAAGCCTTAGACGCCTCTGCGTAGGAGTGGGAGTCCGACAGCGTGCCGAGCCGAATGCCGGCGACGGACTTGCGGCAGGCGGCTGTGGTCGTCGTCTGCAGCATGAAGATGAAGGGGCTGTGCTCCATGTGGGCGCGCTGCAGTTCCTCGTAAAGCGCGATGCGCTTTGCCGGATCCTGCTCGTCGCGGGCGGCTTCTGCCTTCTTTGCCATCTCGGCGTCCTGCCAGGACGAGCGCCACAGGAAGGGGCGCGACTTGGCATCATCCGAATTGTCGGGGTTGATGTTGAAGACGTCGGCATTGGCGTGCGGGTCGAAGTAGTCCGATCCCCAGGCCGAGAGCGCCATCTGGTGCTCACGGGCGCGCATCTTGGTCAGCACTTGGCGGTTCTCTGCCGCCTGCAGCTGCACGCGGATGCCGATTTCGGCAAGGTTTGCCTGGATCGCCTGCGCCAGATCCGGATAGGGCTGTGCCGAATAATGATCCATCACGATGTCGAAACCTGCTTCGAGGCCCGCCTCGGCCATCAGCGCCTTGGCCTTGGCCACGTCCTTGACGAACGGCGTATCGTTGACGACGCCCGGATAGCCCTCGGGCAGGAAGCTCTGGTGGATCTTGTGGGTGAGCGGAACGATGTTTTCCTGCATGCCCTTGTAGTCGAGCGCGTGCTTGATCGCCTGCCAGACCTCAGGCTTTGCGAGGTTTGCCTGCTTCTGGTTGAGCGAGATCAGCACGAGCGAGGCGACGCCCTTGCGAACCAGCGTGTAGTTCTCGTCGCCCTGCAGGGTGCGCAGCTGTTCGGAGCTGAGGTTGCGGGCGATGTCGGCGTCGCCCTTCTGCAGCATCAGCAGCTGCGACGACGGGTCGGCAACGTGGCGTAGGATGATGCGCTTGATATTGCCCTTGTAGGGGCCGTTCGGATTGACCGTCAGCGCGACGCTCTCGCTCGGCTTCCAGGACTGCAGCGCGAACTCGCCCGAACCGGCGGTGTTCTTCTGCAGCCAGGCGTTGCCGAGGTCGCCGTCGACTTCGTTTTCGAGCGCGGCCTTCTTCTCGACGATGCTGCCGACATTGGCCGAGAGGCAGTAGAGCAGGAAGGAGAGCGATGCCGGCTCCTCGAGCGTCAGGCGTAGGGTCGAAGCATCGACGGCGACGATGCGCTCTTCGACATTCTCCGGCGTGAAGCCGAACTGGGCGATGATGAAGGCCGGGCCTTTGTTCATCTTGATGGCGCGCTGCAGCGAGAAGGCCGCATCTTCTGACGTAACCGGCGCGCCGCTGGCAAAGGTTGCGCCTGCGCGAAGCTTGAAGGTGAAGACCTTGCTGTCGGCATCGGTTTCCCAGGATTCAGCCAGGATCGGGTCGACCTTGTTGGCATCATCAAGGTTGGGATGAACGAGCTTCTGGTAGATATTGCCGCAGATTTCGCTGCCGACTGCCTCGAAGCTCTCATGCGGATCGAGGCTGGTCATGTTGTCGAGCTGCTGAGCGACAACCAGAATGTCCTTCGGCGTTTCGGCGAAGGCCGGAACCAGGCTGACATAGGACAGAAACGGCACGGCAGCGCCGCCGATCAACAGGTTGCGTCTGGAAATCATCGGAAATATCCCCTTCTCGGACTTAACGTCATGCGAACGGCCGTCGTGAGGTTTCGCAGTTCACCTCACCGCCAACCGTGTTCCCTTGTTAGTGGCCGGATTAAGCACAACATGGCTTGGTGCTACCAATTCCGATTTCGGCAGGGCCTATGCATGGTTTGCATTTGCGCCGATGGACGGCTTTCCCCTAGGGCTGTCAGATGATTATGTTCGCGCGCGACGGCCAGTTTGAGTCGTGCGCAGTCGGCCGCCGTGGGCGGCAAACAAGTTGAAAGGCGGTCCCCAATTGGCAACACAGGCGAAAATTCCGGTCTTCGATGGACATAACGATGTGTTGTCCCGCTTGTGGCACTCGCAGCAGGCAGACGCCGAGGCCCGCTTCGTTGACGGCGGCGGCAGCGGTCATATCGATCTCGTCAAGGCGGAAAAAGGTGGGCTCGCCGGTGGTCTTTGCGCTGTCTATGTCGCGTCGCCCAGCATGCAGAAGGATGCTAATGGCGATTTCGCAACGCCGGATCAGCAGGATGCGCTGAAGAGCACGCTCGGCATGGCAAGCCTGCTCATGCGGCTTGAGCGGCGAGCGAGCGGCCGTCTGAAGATCTGCCGGTCGGCAGCCGATATCCGCCAGGCCATCGCCGACGGTGTGTTCGCCTCGGTGCTCCACGTCGAAGGTGTCGAAGCCTTCGCCGCCGATCTCGATGCGCTTTACGTGCTGCACGCCGCCGGCCTGCGCACGCTCGGGCCTGTCTGGAGCCGGCCGAACATCTTTGCCTATGGTGTGCCGTTCCGTTTCCCGTCGTCGCCGGATATCGGTCCCGGCCTGACGGAAAGCGGCAAGGATCTGATCCGGGCGTGCAACGAGCTCAGGGTCATGGTCGACCTGTCGCACATGAACGAGCAGGGATTCTGGGACATTGCCGCTCTGTCCAATGCGCCGCTGGTCGCCTCGCATTCCAACGTGCATGCGCTTTGCCCGCACAGCCGCAACCTCACGGATCGCCAACTCGACGCCATCAAGGAAACCGGCGGCCTTGCCGGCATCAATTTCGGCGTGTTGTTCTTGCGGTCTGATGGCATCAAGAACCCGGACACCAGCCTCGAGCTTTTGGCCGATCACATCGACTACATCTCCAACCGCATCGGCATCGATCATGTCGCGCTCGGCTCCGACTTTGACGGCACCACGATCCCCGCGGCGATGCGCGACGCGGCCGACCTGCAGCAACTGGTCGACGTGCTCCGCAAGCGAGGTTACGACGAGGCGACGCTCGCCAAGGTTTGCCACGGCAACTGGATCCGGGTGCTGGAAACGACCTGGGGCGCGTAAGATAGGGCGCGCAGCGAGCCTTATCAGTTCGCTGCGATTGCTGCTCCTGCCTCGTCGAACAGCGACGATCTCGCCGCATCAATACTGATGCCCACGGTCTCGCCGATGCGATAGGGCGTATCGGCGGGGGCGCTGACGTTGATCAACCCGAGTTTGCCGGCGCGCACGAAGACGCTGGTGTTGCCGCCAAGATATTCGCTGACCTCGACGGTGCCCCGGCAATGGCCGCTTTCGGGCGAAACCAGAGACAGATGTTCGGGCCGGGCGCCCAGATGCGCTGGCGCTGCAGCGCCGGATACTCGCAGCTGAATGCTGCCTTCGCCGGATAGGTCGAGCCCGCTAGCGCCGGGCTGGCAGGCCAGAAGGTTCATCTTCGGACTGCCGATGAACTGGGCGACAAACAGATTGGCGGGCGTCTGGTAGAGCGCCTGCGGGCTGCCCTGCTGCATGATGCGTCCGTCCTTCATCACCACGATCCTGTCGGCAAGTGTCATCGCCTCCACCTGATCGTGGGTGACGTAGATCATCGTCGCGCCGAGGGTGCGGTGCAGCTTGGCGATTTCGAGCCGCATGTCGACGCGTAGCGCCGCATCGAGATTGGAGAGCGGCTCGTCGAAGAGGAAACCGACGGGTTCGCGAACGATCGCTCGGCCGATCGCGACGCGCTGGCGCTGGCCGCCGGACAATTCCTTCGGGTAACGCTCGAGCAGGTGGGTGAGCTTCAAGGTCTCGGCGGCCGCCTCGACCTTGGCCTTGATCCGCCCAGTGGGCAGCTTTGCCAGCTTGAGGCCGAACCCCATGTTGCGGCGGACCGTCATGTGCGGGTAGAGCGCGTAGGACTGGAACACCATAGCGAGCTTGCGCTCGACCGGGGAGGCCGCAGTCACGTCGCGGCCGTCGATGAAGAGCTGGCCGGAGGTGGTCTCCTCCAGCCCGGCGATCATGCGCAGCAGTGTGGACTTACCGCAGCCGGAAGGGCCGACGATGACGACGAATTCGCCGTCGGCGATGTCGAGGTCGAGTTCGCGGATGATCTCCAGGTTGCCGTATTGCTTGCCGGCCTTTTTAAGTGAAATCGTAGCCATGGTTGTCTCCGAAATAAAGGTCAGCCCTTGACCGCGCCTGCTGTCATCGAGCCGCTGATCTGGCGATACATGATGAGGCCGAGCAGGACCGGGGGAAGCGCGCCGACGATCATCACGGCAGACGCCACGCCCCATTGCACGCCGCCGCCGCTGGCGGCGAAGAAGAACGAGGCGCCGACGGTGATTGGTACGGCCTTGGACGTCGTCAGCATCAGGCCGAACAGGAACTCGTTCCAGGCGGTGATGAAGCCGAAGATCAGGCTGGTGACGATGGCAGGGCGGCAGACAGGGGCGATCACCTTGAAGAGGATCTGCGTCCGGTTGGCTCCATCCATGAGCGCGGCCTCGTCGAGCTCGGCCGGCAGGTCACGGATGGCGTTGACGAGGATAACGAGCGCCAGCGGCAGGTTGACGATGGTCAGGATCAGCCCGAGGCCGAGACGGGTGTCGAGCAGCGCCAGCCACTGGAACATCATATAGAGCGGGATCGCGAAGATGATGAGCGGAACGGCGCGCAGGTTGACGATGAACGGCAGCAGCGTCCGCTCGCCGAGCCGGCCGCGGGCAATCGCGTAAGCCGCGGGAAGGGCGAGCGCCACCGCCAGCAACGTGCCGATCAAGGCGACCGAGAGGCTGTTGAACAGATAGAGGAAGATGTTCAACCGGTCCGTCACCTGGAAGACCGCGAGATAGTTGTCGAGCGTTGGCGACTGCACCCAAAGGCCGGGATTGGTCGACAGCTCTCTGGTGCTCTTGAACGAGGTCGAAAGGGTCACCAGGATCGGAAAGTTCATGGCGAATGCGGCGATCGCAAATACCAGCCAGCGAAGTGCTGTCATCATCGGGCCGCTCCCTTCCGCCGGCTGGCAATGAAATTGAGGCCGTAGAGGACGGCAAAGGAGACGACGAACAGGATCACCGAGGTGGCGACCGCCTTGCCGATGGCACCCTGCTTGAAGAACGCCTCGTAGATGTAGATCGACAGCGATGCCGTCGAGCCGCCGGGGCCGCTGCCGGTCAGGACATAGACGTTGTCGAAGACGCGGAAACCGTCGATGAAACGGATGAGCAAGGCCACGACGATCGTCGGCAGCATCAAGGGCAATTCGATGTACCAGAGCCGATGATGACTCTTGGCGCCATCCATGGCCGAAGCTTCGGCGATCTCGGAGGGGATCGCCTGGTAGGCCATGTAGAACAGCAGCAGCGCGAACGGCGTCCACTGCAGCGTCTCGACGACCACGAGCGTCCAGAAGGCTGAGCCGGGGCCGAGAAAGGACAGGCTCGCGCCGAAATAGGTCCAGAGATAATAGGGCACGGGGCCGACGAACTCGTGTAGGACGAGCCGATACATCAGGCCGACCAGCGCCGGCGCTACCATCAGCGGCAGCATCAGGATCGCCATCAGCCAGCTGCGCCGCTCGATCAGCGGCGACAGGAATATGGCGAGGAAAAGCCCGAGTGTGCATTCGAGTGCGGCCGTCAGAAGACCAAAGCGGAACGAGAACCAGCTTGCCTGCCAGAAGGCGCTATCGCTCCACACGGCGGCGAAATTCTTGAAGCCGGACAATTCGGGCTGGCGCAACGTCTCGAACGAGACGTCGGAGACCGAATAGATCAGGTTGACGATCGCGGGAAAGCCGAGAAAGACAAGGAGGAACAGCACCACGGGCGTGGCGAGTAACCTGAATTCCTGGACAAGGGGGCGTTGCGAGGCTTTCGTCATCGGACCGATCTGTGTCTACCTGTCTTAGGGTGTCGGCGGCTCACGGAGAGACAGTTCCCGGCGGGCGCCTGTCACTCCTTAACTACCGGTCTTGCCGAAGGGCACCGGCGACAGTCACCCGCCGCCGGTGCTTTCGCTTATTTCAGCAGTTCGGCCATGCCCTTTTCGGTATTGGCGAGCGCATCGTCGATCGATTGCTGGCCGGACCAGTAACCGGTGAACTCCTTGGCCTGCAGTTCATAGACCGACAGCGCCTTGGCCGAGGTGCCGCCGTTCATGACGTAACCGTACTTGCCGGCGAATTCGCCGAGCTTGACCAGATCCGGCCGTGCTTCCGCGACTTCGGCGACCACCTCGGGTGTCAACGCCGGTGCGCCGTTGTTCCTGGCATAGATCAGCGCCGCTTCTTTCGAAGACAGCCATTTCAGGAACAGGGCCGCCCCTTCCTTGTTCTCGGCGTTCTTGTTGAGACCGAAGCCGAGGCCGTGGATATGGGTGAAGCGCCCTTCCGGACCGGCGGGAGGGGCTACGGTATCGGTGACCTCGGCCACAGTGGGTGACTTTTCCTTACTGGTCAGATCGCCGGCGGCGGCGTTCCATTGCAGCATGGCCGCCACCTGACCGGAAGCAAAGGCCGCGTTCGCTTCCGCAAACTCGTAGGAGAGCGAGTCGCGCGGGGTTGCGCCGTTGTCGTAGAGCAGCTTGTAGATTTCCAGGCCCTTGCGATAGGCGTCGGAATTGAC
Source organism: Ensifer sp. NM-2 (assembly GCF_003024455.1). NCBI lineage: Bacteria > Pseudomonadati > Pseudomonadota > Alphaproteobacteria > Hyphomicrobiales > Rhizobiaceae > Ensifer > Ensifer sp. NM-2. The sequence goes on along the minus strand of NZ_PVZR01000010.1, from coordinate 6,863 downwards.
GATGATCTTGCCGCTGTCGTCCATCCAGTTGGCGCCGTAGGCACGCGGCACCGACTGCCAGATCATGATGTTGAACAGCAGGTTCTTGAGCTGCAGCACGGTGCCGTAGCGCGTCGGGCTGTCCGGATTGACGGCTTGCGTGAAGTAAAGCGCCGTTGTGGCATAGTCGTCCCAGGTCCATTCGTCCGGAGCCTTCGGCTCCAGCTTCTTGCCCAGGTATTTCTCCGAGATCTCCGCATATTTCGCCTTTGCCGCATCGTCCTTCATCAGGGCGTCGATGAGGTCCTTGCGGAAGTACATGAAATGCAGCGACAGGTCGGTCGGCACGCCGTACTGCTTGCCTTCATACTGCATCGTCGAAAGCACCGAGTCGCCATAGACGGCCTTGGCCTCTTCAGACAGTACGACCGGCTCCATGAACGGCGCGTAGCGGCCGATCGAGTAGGTGGCGAGCAGGTTGAGGTCGAATGCCTTGGAGCCGGCGGCAAGGTCGGCCTGCAGCTTGTCCCAGAAGCCCTCACGGTTGAAGAACAGCAGCTCGACCTTGTCCTTGTCGGCAACGTCGGGCTTTGCGTTGTAGGTGTCAGCGGCGGCGCGCAGCGCCACTTCCTCCGGGCCGCCGGGCCAGCCGAGCACGGTGACTTCTGCCAGTGTCGGGCTTGCCAGAAGGCCGGCGATACTGGCTGCGAGCAGCGCTCCTCGTTTCATGGTCGCAAGTGTCATCTTTGGTTCTCCCTCAAAGTTGTTGTTGACGCTCTGCAAGATCTGCGATTCCGACCACGCCAGCGTTCTCCCCGAGTTCGGCGGCGTGGATCGATGGCTTGAGGCGCGGCGGAAGGTCGCCCAGCGCGCGCTCGATGGATGTCAGGTAGCCCGGCGCCAGCCCAATGCCGCCGCCGATGACGATGCGCTTCGGATCGAGCGCGAGTTGAATATTGCGGCACAGCAAAGCCGTTTGGCGTGCCGAGGCCTCGACGATCCGGCGCGCCCACTCCTGCCCGGCGTCGGCCGCTGCAAAGACCTCGCGGGCGGTGGCATCCTTTTGATGGACGCTGGCCTCCCCGGCTATCCAATGGCCGGAAACCTGGTCTTCGAGCGTATGGTGCGTCGCCTCATCAAGGCGGAACTGGCCAAAGTGCCCGGCAAGGCCCCCGAGCAGACGGCCGTTGACGACGATGCCGCCGCCGATCCCGGTCGAAACCGTGAGGAAAACCATGTCCTCGCGCCGGCCGGCACCGAAGCTGAACTCGCCCCAGGCCGCCGCCTGGGCGTCGTTGGCGGCAAGGACGGGCGAGCCCGAAAGTGCCGCGACCACGTCGGTCAGCGGGAAGCGATCGGGGATATCGAGCGTGTTGCGGTTGAGCGCTGACCAATGGCCATCGTCGACGATGCCGGTAACGGCGACGCCGACCTTGTCGTAGCGACCGTTCCACATGGCGATGGCGTCGAACAAAGCCTGCAGCCATTCGGCTGGATCGCCGCCGCGGGGTGTCGCCATCTTGTGCGTTTCGAGAACGGTCCGGTCGCGCACCAGCGCCGCCAGCATCTTCGTGCCGCCAAGGTCGATGGAGAGGGTGGCCTGCGCCTGCGCCATCACATTCATGCCCCGCTCGATGCCAGGGTTTCGTCGAGCGCTGTGCGGAACCAGGAGGTCACGTGTTCCGGCCGGGTAATGGCGGAGCCGACAACGACGGTGAAGGCGCCGACCCGCAGCGCTTGCGACGCCTGTTCCGGGGTGCGGACGCAGCCTTCCGCAACGACGAAGGGTGTGAGCCTGCGCATGGCGGCAATGAGCGCGAAGTCCGGTTCGGTCGGCTCCACCGGTCCGGTGTAGCCGGCGAGTGTCGAGCCGACGATTTCGGCGCCTTCGCGCAAGGCCTGCGCCGCGTCGCTGCTGACAGAGCAATCGGCCATGGCGATCTTTCCTGTTGCCTGGATGCGCTCGATCAGGCGCCTGGTCTCGACCGGGCGCGTCCGTTGCGTGGCGTCATAGGCGATGATATCCGCGCCCGCCGCGGCCAATGCATCTACATCCTCGATCAGCGGCGTGATGCGAACAGGCGAGGTCGTCAGGTCGCGCTTGACGAGGCCGATGATCGGCCGGTCGGTCGCCTGGCGAACGGCGCGGACGTAGTCGGCAGATTCGATCCGGAGCGCCGCCGCACCGCCATTAAGCGCCGCCAAGGCGAAGCCGACGACCATCGCCGCGTTGTCCATGACGCCGCCTTTGACCGGCTGGCAGGAAACGATCAGTCCGTTCTTCAGGCTTTGGATCTCGAATGTCACGCCGGCTCCTCTGGCGCGGGTAACGACCTTTGGCGATATCAGCCGCTCCCCGCACGCATTTGCTACTCGGCCGCATCATGGCTTTGAGGCTGTGTCAGCCCGTACCGTTGCGACCCGATCAGGCCATTACGGTAACAGGGCAAGACCAGATTGCAACAGGAATTAAACTGGTATTATCGCATCAATTCGATGACGAAGTCGTAGACGTCGCCGCGATATTTGGTCTGGGTAAACTCGACGATCTGGCCGTCGGCGAGGAAGCAGCGGCGCTCCATGATCAAAAGGCTGGTGCCTTCGGGTGTCGCGAGCAGGCGGCGTTCTTCCTCGCTCGCCGGCTTTGCCTGCATGCGCTGCAGCGCCCGGACGGGAAGGGCGCCATGGGCGGCCAGATACTCGTAGAGCGAGGCGCCGATCGCCTCAGGCTGCGGCACGAAACGGGCGGGGAGTGCCGCGGTCTCGATGGCAATCGGGGTGTTGTCGGCGGTGCGCAGCCGCCGCAGGCGAACGATCTTTTCGCTGACGGGAATGCCGAGCGCCATCATCTCTGCCGGCGACGGGCGGCTGATCTCCCGCGAAATCCAGACGCATCCGGGTTCGAGCCCGCGCGACCGCATATCCTCCGAAAAGCTTGTCATCGTCGCCAGCGATTTTTCGACACGCGAAGAGACGACGGTCTTTGCGCCCTGGCGCCGATCCAATAGCCCTTCGGCGACCAGGCCCTCAATTGCTTTTCTCACTGTCACGCGCGATATCGCCAGACCCTCGCTCAGGTCCCGCTCGCTCGGAATGACTGCACCATGCCGTATGACGGAGGCGCCGATCGCCGCCTTGATCGCTTCGCCGAGCCGGCGGTAGAGCGGCTCGCCGCTCTCGCCGGACATGGTCTGCAACAGAAAATCGAGAGTTGCCTGATCGCTCATGGAGACACCTGCTTGAGATGCCTCCTTATGCAATATTTTTGCCCGGTGTTAAACTGGTATTGTACTGGGGGCCGAATTTTACGGCTTTTACCAAGCCGGTGCACGGCTCGACCGTTTATCAAGCCAGACTCAACGTCTGGCCTGCGGTGCCTGCACGATCGCCGCGACGATGAGGCGTACCAGTGGCAGCACGAGCAGCAGGCTTGGAAACGCCACCAGCCACGAAATGCCCCAGGCCTTCATCCACAGGGAGAACAGATCGGCTCTGAAGCCGGCATTGGCCGTGGTCGAGACGGCCGAGACGAGGCAGGACATCAGCACCGACAGCACCAGTGGCATGGCGACGGCGTTATAGCGCGGAGGAAGTTTCTTCGGCATTTGGGTCATGCTCCGGTTTCAAGGTTCAGGCGTGGGGCTGAAGGCGGGGATTGGCGCCGGCCAGCTCTTCGATGAAGGACTGCAGGCTCCGGGGTTCCCGCCCAAGAGCGGCCCTGAGCGACAGGCTGTTGCCGCCAAGGCCGACGGCTGCGTAGTGCTCATAAACCTTGGCGAGCAGGCCTAGCTGGTGCTCGGTGTATTTTGCCCGCGCCGGAGCGGCCCATTCGTGGAAGCCGATCTCACCGGCCGCGATCGGCCGGCCAAGCGCCTTTGCCATCATCTCGGCGATCTCTTCCCTGTTGTGGCGACCATCGGCGCAGAGCTCGAGGCTGGCGTAGGCGAGCCGGTCCTCGGTCAGCGCGATTGCCGCCACCTCGGCGACGTCACGATAGTCGACGCGTGCCACACGCGCGGTCTTCGGAAAGGGTTCGGAAAAGACGCCCTGTTCGACGACGGTCGGCCAGGCTGAGCGGATGTTCTGCATGAAGTTTGCCGGGTGCAGGATGGTGTATTCGAGATTGGACGAATAGAGCGCATCCTCGACCGGTATCTTGGCAGCATGGTTCTTCAGCCGCGTGTTCGTCGGCTGGATGACCGAGGAGAAGACGAATTTTCGCACACCCGCACGGACCGACGCGTCGACCATCGCGATGCCCATCGCCGTTTCGTCCGGCGCGAAAGCCGGTCCGAGATGAAAGACGCCGTCGACGCCCTGCAGTGCGATGTCGAGGCTGTCGCGATCTCTAAGGTCGCCGACCGCAACCTGTCGGGCGCCAAGTGATTGCGCCAGGCCGATATTGGACTGATCCCTGATCAGGGCGCGCAAGACGGCGCCGCGGCGGACCAGTTCGGGCATGACAAGCCCGGCAAACCGGCCGGTTGCCCCGACGACAAGTATCCTATTTCCGGTCGCTTTCTTGCCTCTCGCTGTCATGCGATTTCGCCTTCCTGTGCTCGTCACTTCAATGTGAACGCAGATTATCGTTCGGCAAAAATTTGGACAATCATCCAAAAATGTGATTTATTCTCTACAAAAGCGGGATAATGGAATGAGCCGTATCGAAGACCTGGAAGTGTTCGTCGCCGTGGTGGAACTCGGCAGCCTGACGGCGGCGGCCAGCCGTCTTGCGCGGCCGTTGCAAACCGTCAGCCGTGCGCTTGCCGCTCTTGAAGACGATATTGGCGTGGAACTCATCCACCGCACGACGCGCCGCTCGACGCCGAGCGAGGCTGGCGAAATCTTCTATCGCCGGATCAAACCTGCCGTCGATGAAATCCGCGAAGCCAGGCTTGAGGCGGTACAGCGACGGATGGAGCCTTCAGGCGTGCTGCGGATCGGCGCGCCAGCGCTGTTTGCCCCGCGCTTCCTGATGCCGATCGTCGCCGAGTACATGCGGCAACATCGAAAGGTCGAGGTCGAACTCGACCTTTCCGATGCGTTCGTCGACCTCGCAGACGGCGGGCTCGACATGGTGGTGCGGATTGGAGACCTTGCTGACTCCGGTCTGATGGGAAAGCGATTGGGCGCGCTGCGCCGTGTGGTTTTCGGCACGCCGTCCTATTTCGCCGACCATGGCCGGCCGATGCATCCAAATGAACTCAAGCAGCACAATTGTGTCGTTCGTTCAGGTGGCGACCGGCCCGGCGCGTGGATGTTCTCGATCGACGGCAAGCCGCGTGAGGTCAAAGTAGCCGGCCCGTTGCGGGTAAACGCCATGACGGCAATCTATGCCGCCGTCTGCGAGGGGCTCGGTCTTGGCTACTCTCCGCTCTGGCAGATCGAGCACTTGATCGCCGAGGGTCGGGTCGAGATTGTACTTCAAGAGTTCGAGCCTGCGCCTGTTCCGATCCACGTCCTTTGGCGCGAGGGCAGGACGCCGACGGCGAAGGTCCGGACATTTATCGATCTCCTCAGCAAACGGCTCAAACTCGATCACCTCTGACGACGGCTCAGTGCTTGCCGTCTATTTCGCGAACTTCTTTGCACCGGCTACGCACAGCACGATGGCGCCGGTGACAGCCAGCATGGCCCAGCTAACCGGCTCGTGGAGAAGCGCTGCAGCTAGCGTGAGGCCGAAGAACGGTTGAAGCAGCTGCAACTGTCCGACGCCGGCGACGCCGCCAAGCGCCAGTCCGCGATACCAGAAGACGAAGCCGATCAGCATGCTGAAGACGGAGACATAGGCAAGCCCGGTCCAGGCCGCGCCATTCACCATCTCGAAGGACGGCGGGTTCGAGAAGAGGCCGATACCGATCATGACCGGCAGCGACAGTACCAGCGCCCAGCAGATCACTTGCCAGCCGCCGAGCTTGCGCGACAGGCTTGCTCCCTCGGCATAACCAAGACCGCAGACGATGATTGCGGCAAGCATCAGGAGGTCCCCGACCGGCGAGGCCGAAAAGCCCTGCGTGAGCGCGAAACCGGCAACCAGTGCGCTGCCGAGGCAGGAAAACAGCCAGAAGGCCGGATGCGGTCGCTCGCCGCCGCGAAGCACGCCGAAGACCGCGGTCGCCAAGGGCAACAATCCGACGAAGACGATCGAATGGGCCGAGGTCACGTGCTCAAGCGCCAGCGCGGTCAGCAGCGGAAAACCGAGAACGACGCCGAAGGCGACGATCGCCAGCGAGAAGAGATCGGCGCGCGTCGGCTTGGGTTGGCGAAAGACGAGGAGCAGGCAGAGCGCTAGTGCACCGGCGATGGCCGCGCGCGCGACCGTCAGGAACACCGGGTCGAAGTCCATGACGGCAGCGCGTGTGGCCGGCAGCGAGCCGCTGAAAATCAATACACCCACAAAGCCGTTTATCCAGCCGGTCGTCGTCCTGTCCATTGTCGTCTCCAATGAAAGAACACAAGGGGCAAAACGCCTTCGATTGGCGGCTTTTCCTTGGGTTCGGTTTCGTTCTGACCGGCTTTTTGCCGATCGGCTCAATGTTCTTCCTTCCGCTGGACAGGGCCGTCCTTCGGTTCTGAACCAGTCTCCAATGCGTGACCCTGATGCCTTGGCTTCGGTCACAGAGTGGCGTTCGGCTCCCGGTTTCCCATTCTCCTTAAGGAGCGCAGCCCGGACCTGCCGGGCTCGCTAAAAAGCCATCAGGACAACCGGGATATCGTCGACGCGCCTCCCATCGTGCTTTCGCCGCGCGGCTCATAGGCGCGCTGGTCACGCAGGATCTGGAAGGCGATCGTCAAAAGCTTGCGCGCGATCGCCACACGCGCCTTGTTGGTTCCTCTGATCTTCAGATGCTCGTACTGGTCATGAAGTTGCGCATCGCTGGCGA
>NZ_PVZR01000109.1:0-558 GCF_003024455.1 Ensifer sp. NM-2 | reverse complement strand
GACGCGGACGCCGGCCGCCGCGTGCTGCTGCTGGCCCGCACGGACGAGCCCCTGATCGGGGAGGCGCTGCCCTCCGGAGTCGTCCCGGTCGCCGTCGTGACGTTCCGCGAGAACGTGCGCTCGGACGCCGCCGAGACCCTCGACTACTTCCACGCGCAGGGCGTGCGGACCGTGGTGATCTCCGGGGACAGCCCGCGCACCGTGGCCGCCGTGGCCCGCGAGGTGGGCCTCGAGGTGGCGGGCCAGGCCTACGACGGGCGCACCCTGCCGGACGATCCCGGGGAGCTCGCCGCCGTGATGGCCGAGCACGACGTGTTCGGCCGCGTCAGCCCGGACCAGAAGAAGGCGATGGTGCAGGCGCTGCAGTCGAGCGGGCACGTGGTGGCCATGACCGGCGACGGCGTGAACGACGCCCTGGCCCTGAAGACCGCGGACCTGGGCATCGCCATGGGCAACGCGGCCCCGGCCACCAAGGCGGTGTCCCGGATGGTGCTGCTGGACGGGCGCTTCGACCGCCTGCCGCGCGTGCTCGGCGAGGGCCGCCAGGTGATCGCGAAC
>NZ_PVZR01000108.1:0-564 GCF_003024455.1 Ensifer sp. NM-2 | reverse complement strand
GCCATGACTGCCCAGCCGAGCACCAACGGGTCCTCGATCTCCACCCAGCTCGAAGACACCCAGCTCGAGGACACCCCGTCACAGCTCACCGACCAGGCCGACGCGCGGCAGTACACCATCCAGACCGGAGACACCCTCTGGGGCGTGGCCGAGCAGAAGCTTGGCGACGGTTCACGGTGGAGCGAGTTGGCCGAAGGGCTCAAGAACCGCCCCCAGGCTGACGGGACAACGATGAGCGACCCCAACCTCATTTACGTCGGATGGACCGTGGAACTGCCCGGCGATCAGACCGCATCCAGTGGGCAGAGGACGGCTCCCACCGATCAGGCCACGGACCAGCCCGACGTCGCATCCGAGGCCACGGCCAGCGAGTCGGCCCCGGCCACAGAGCAGGCTCCTGCATCCGAGCAGGCACCGGCAACGCCGCCGGCGAGTGTCCCCGGCGAAGTCGTCCCGCAGAGCGAGCGCGAACAGTCCCCGGCCCCGGACCAGGAGGCCTCGCCGGTGCCCGGGGCAGCGTTCGCGGTCGCCCCGGATCAGCCGGGCTCAGATCGGGCCGAGGCA
>NZ_PVZR01000107.1:0-565 GCF_003024455.1 Ensifer sp. NM-2 | reverse complement strand
GGCGCGGCGATCCTTACCGCGCCAGAGGTACAATCCGAAATCGACGATTGGGCAGGCAAGCTTCTCGACGACTTGAAACCAAAGGCGATCATAACGATCGAGCGCCTGGGTCCGAACGAGAACGGCACTGTCCACTATTCGACGGGTGTTGCTCCCGAAGGCTGTGTCAACATCGCGCCGCTCATCGATAAAGCCACCGAGCGCGGTATCCTGACTATTGGCATCGGCGACAACGGCAATGAGATCGGCTTCGGACGCATCCATCCGTTCATGCAGGATTTTCACCCGTATGGTCGGGAAACCCAGACCGACAAGCCAGGCGGCGCAGTGACCGTGACCGCAACCGACATCTTCCTGCCGGCTTCCGTGTCCAACTGGGGCGCATACGGGATAGCCGCCATGCTTGGTTTCCTCCTCAAGAACCGTGATCTCGTTCAAACGCCAGAACTTGAAAAGCGCATCGTTCAAGCATGCCTCGATGCAGGAGGCTGGGAGATGCGGTACTGCACCTCGCGGTTCATCGTCGATGGTACCGAAGGCGAAAGCTCGATGGCGATCGTCCAGC
>NZ_PVZR01000106.1:0-566 GCF_003024455.1 Ensifer sp. NM-2 | reverse complement strand
ACCTGGGATGCGAGATAACTCTCGGCGGTGTCCTCGTCGAAGTCCACATCGACCCCGACCTGAGCAAAGGCGTCGATGATGTCCTGGCGGGGAACATAGATCACCTCGATGCCCTGATTTCGCATGTTGTCCAGTCCGCAGGAAGTCCACTCGCCAGCCACCACGGCGCCCAGGAAAGGCCTGTACTGACTATAGGTCGAACGGAGGGGAACGAGAGCATTCGCGATCTCTCCCGCCTTATTCATGGAGTGCTTCGTGTAGCGCCTCCATGCAGATTCGATGAAGGCTTTAGGGGCGCCCGCCTTCTCCTCGGAACCCTCATGTTCCAGAACAAAGTCCAGGTTGTGACCGCTACCAGACGAGTCGAACCAGCGGATCAGTTTTCTCCCATCGCGGGCCGCTCGAGGGTGGGCCACATCAAGGTAGAGATTGTGTTCTCTGGCGACTTCGCGCAAGAGCGGATCGAGGCTGGCCTCAAGGGCATAGCCGATGATCTGGCCAACGCGATGGGCATAGGAGATTGCCATTGTTACCCCTCAATCCAAAGACGGCCCTCGTGAAGAGGG
>NZ_PVZR01000105.1:0-570 GCF_003024455.1 Ensifer sp. NM-2 | reverse complement strand
AGCAGGTCCTGACGAGATCCTTGCTCGTTTCGACAGTTGGATGACAATCTTCCATCCTGACCTGAGATCGCAACTGAATGCCGCTGCGGATCTCGCTTGGCTCAAGACCGTAACCACAATGCTTTGGGCCGCGACGAACACCGAAGGCAACGCCGACGAAAATCTCGATTTGCTGAACAACCAGTACAAGGCTTTGCCGAAATATGCCGCCACCTCGAACGCGGTGCGCGCCACGGCAGGGGCGATCTACCGGCACTGCAAAGCCGTCGTCATGCATGAGGAACAGCCAGGCGACGTGTTGCCGATCATCGCCAACTACGCCGGCGAAGGAGCAGGTCCTGACGAGGTCCTTGCTCGTTTCGACAGTTGGATGACAATCGTCCATCCTGACCTGAGATCGCAACTGAATGCCGCTGCGGATCTCGCTTGGCTCAAGACCGTAGCCACAATGCTTTGGGCCGCGACGAACACCGAAGGCAACGCCGACGAAAATCTCGATTTGCTGAACAACCAGTACAAGGCTTTGCCGAAATATGCCGCCACCTCGAACGCGGTGCGCGCCACGGCAGG
>NZ_PVZR01000104.1:0-575 GCF_003024455.1 Ensifer sp. NM-2 | reverse complement strand
CGTGGTTGCGACACGTCCGGTGCCCAGGATTCCGATCTTCATGGGTTTGTCTCCTTCAGGTCGTGCGGTCGTCTGAGGGTTGCGCGGCGTGCGCCGAGAGGGTGGGCTATTCGATGGTGGATTCGGGCACGTGCATGCTGGGGCGGCTCCGGAAGTGACCGACCAGGGCGAGGATCACGCCGAGCGCAACCCAACCGGTGAGCGTCCACCACTGCTGTGCGCTGCTGGCGTCCGGGAAGTAGCTGAGGGTACGGATCAGGGTGCTCGAGGCGCCCGGCACGAGGAACTGGCCGATCGCCCCCCACGGGGCGGCGAGGAACTGCCACGGGACCGCGGCCGCGGAGAGCGGGATGCCGATGAAGATCGTGACCACTGCGCCGATACCCATGCCGACCCGGCCGAACAGGGAGGTGCAGCCGACGATGAACGCCGAGGTCGCGAGCATCGTCAATCCCATTGCGAGGGCGTTCAGCCAGAAGTCGCCCTGCAGGTAATGGAACCAGGTCTGCATGATGAACGCCAGGATCAACCCCGCAGCCACGGCGAAAGCACCGACCGCGGCAAGGCGGCGCACC
>NZ_PVZR01000103.1:0-576 GCF_003024455.1 Ensifer sp. NM-2 | reverse complement strand
CGCGCCGACGGCGGACGCGCCGAACGTGGTGTGGGCGGTGGACTTCCAGTTCGACGTCGACGAGCACGGACGGCCGATCAAGATCTGCTCGATCGTCGACGAACACACCCGGGAGTGCATCGGCGGGCTCGTGGAGCGCTCGATTACCGCCGACCGACTCACCGCCCACCTCGAGGACCTCGTCGCCGCCCGGGGCGCCCCGGCGGTGCTCAGGTCGGACAACGGGCCGGAGTTCATCAGCGAGGCGATGGCCGACTGGGCCGGCACCCGCACCGGCCTGTCCTACATCCCTCCGGGCTCGCCGTGGCGCAACGGGTACGTCGAGTCGTTCAACAGCCGGATCCGCGACGAGTGCCTCAACATCAACAGCTTCTACTCGCTGCTGCACGCACAGGTCATCATCGGCGACTGGAAGGACGAGTACAACCACCACCGCCGGCACTCCTCGCTCGGCTACCTAACCCCAGCCGAGTACGCTCGGCAGTGCACCCATCAAATGGAAACCGACGACTCACAGAACGTCCGGACCGAATGAAGGGGGCGGCTCACACCCACATAGGAGCGGCACGAAACCCG
>NZ_PVZR01000102.1:0-579 GCF_003024455.1 Ensifer sp. NM-2 | reverse complement strand
CCAAGTTCGCCGAGTACCGCAAGACCCTGCCGGACGCCCCGGCCCCGGAGGGCGACGCCTGAGCATGCGCCGCACGGACATCGGAACGGTCGGCCTCGCAGGCGCCCCCGTCCCCAAGGCGGCCCGCGCCTACCAGGCGATCCTCGAGGGGATCCGGGACCAGCGCCACGAGCCGGGCGACCGGCTGGTGCTGTCCCAGATCGCCGCGGAGCTGGGCATGTCCGTGGTGCCCGTGCGGGAGGCGATCCGCCGCCTGCAGTCCGAGAAGCTGGTGGCCTACGAGCGCAACGTGGGCGCCACCGTGGTGGGCATCGACCCGGTCGAGTACCGCCACACCATGGAGACGCTGGCGCTGGTGGAGGGGTTCTCCACCGCCCAGTGCGCCCCGCACGTGACCGCCGAGGACCTCGCGGCGGCCCGCGAGGTGAACGCGACCATGCGCGCGATGACGGAGTCGGAGAAGGCCTGGGACCCGGTGGCGTTCACCGAGCTCAACCGCCGCTTCCACTCGATCCTGTTCGAGCATCACCAGAACGAGCACGTGCACGACCTGGTGCACCGCGGCTGGAACCGCCTGGC
>NZ_PVZR01000101.1:0-584 GCF_003024455.1 Ensifer sp. NM-2 | reverse complement strand
CGTCGATCTCCTTGCCGCGGGTGTCGCGCAGGGTGGTGGGGATGCCGGCGGCGTTGAGCCGGTCCACGAACTCGCGCGTCACGTCCTTCTCCGAGGCGGTCCAGATGGAGCCCGGCGTCGGGTTCAGCGGGATCGGGTTCACGTGCACCCAGCCCTTGCCCCGGGCGTTGAGCTTCTTGGCCAGCAGGTCGGCGCGCCACGCGTGGTCGTTCATGTCCTTGATGAGCGCGTACTCGATGGACACCCTGCGCCCGGTGGCCACGAAGTAGTCGTACGCGGCGTCGATCGCCTCGTCCGCCTTCCAGCGCGAGTTCACGGGGATCAGCTCGTCGCGCAGCTCGTCGTCCGGCGCGTGCAGGGACAGCGCGAACGTCAGCGGCACGCCCTCCTCGGCCAGCTTCTGGATGGCCGGCACCAGGCCCACGGTGGACAGCGTGATGTTCCGCGCGGACATGCCCAGGCCCTCAGGCGAGGGGTCCACCATGCGGTGCACGGCGGCCATCACGCGCTTGTAGTTGGCCAGGGGCTCACCCATGCCCATGAACACGACGTTGGTGACGCGGTCGGCGTCGTGCCCGCCATCC
>NZ_PVZR01000100.1:0-592 GCF_003024455.1 Ensifer sp. NM-2 | reverse complement strand
GGTGTGGCCGCGTACAACATGGCGATGCTGATGGCCGTGCTGCCCCATTCGGTGTTCGTGCTCTCCCTGGCCACCGTGCTCTTCAACCGGCTGGCCCGCGCCATGGGCCGCCAGGACATGTCCGCGGTCCGGCGCACGACGGCGCAGGGTCTGCGCGCGTTCACCGTGCCGCTGATGTTCTGCCTCGCCGGCGTGGTGGTCCTGGCGGGCCCCCTGGGCCGCGTCTTCGGCTCGACGGCCGAGACGGCGATGGTGGCCGGCATCGCGGTGGGCTCGGTCCTGCTCGCGCTGGCGCTGTCCATCCCGTTCCGCTCGGGCTCCTTCTATCTGCTGCGCGTGTTCTACGCCGCCGAGGACGCCAAGGTGCCGATGGTGGTCCAGGTCAGCGGCTCGCTCCTGATGCTGCTGGTCTCGTGGGCGGGCGCGATGCTGCTGCCGCTGTGGTCCATGGCCCTGTGGGTCGCGTTCGCCTCGTCCGTCTCGTACGTGTACCAGTTCGTCCTGACCCATGTGCTCACCGTGCGCCGGTTCGGGGACTACGGCCTCGCGTCCGTGCTGCGGGCCCACGTCCAGACCGGCCTGGCCGCGCTGG